>NZ_JBKFEE010000001.1:0-1008907 GCF_046503825.1 Asticcacaulis sp. W401b | reverse complement strand
GAAGGCCAGATCCTGTGTGAGCACAAAAGGATCATTGAGCGCTCTCATCATGGAGGCGGTCGGACGATTTACGACTGGCGGCATTATCTGGCGGTGATCCAGCGCAAGCCCGGCGCCTTACGCAACGGCGCCCCATTCCTGGAGTTGCCTGAAGCCTTCCGCCGCCTACAAGTTCATCTCCTCAAACGGCAGGGCGGGGACCGCGAAATGGTGGAAGTCCTTGCCTTGGTTCTGCAGCACGATGAACAGATTGTTCTGCAGGCCGTAGAGATGGCACTGGATGCAGGCGTGCCTACAAAGACCCATATCCTGAACCTGCTGCATCGCCTGGTTGACGGCACGACACCGCCGGAAACCATAGATGCCCCCCAGGCCCTGCGGCTGGCACAAGAACCCCTGGCTAACGTGGAGCGCTATGATGCGCTGCGCGGGGAGGCTCGCCATGCGTCATGATCCTGCCAGTGCCGCCATTGTCATCATGCTGAAATCCCTGAAAATGTACGGCATGGCCCAGGCTGTCGGCGAGTTGATGGAGCAAGGCTCACCGGCCTTCGAAGCGGCAATGCCAGTGCTGTCGCAACTTCTGAAGGCCGAGACCGCAGAACGCGAGGTCCGGTCTATATCCTACCAGATTAAGTCCGCCCGCTTCCCAGCCTACAAGGACTTATCCGCCTTCACGTTCGCCTCTAGCGAGGTCAATGAGGCCCTGGTGAGACAGTTGCATCTTTGCGAGTTCCTCAACGGTGCGCAAAACGTGGTCCTGATCGGTGGGCCTGGCACTGGCAAAACGCATATGGCCACCGCCATCGGCGTCCAGGCCGTCGAGCATCACCGCAAGAAGGTCAGGTTCTTCTCGACCATTGAACTGGTCAACCTCCTCGAACAGGAAAAGGCACAGGGTAAGGTGGGGCAAATGGCCGATCGATTGCTCAAGCTCGACATGGTCATCCTCGACGAGCTTGGGTACCTGCCGTTCAGTCCATCTGGCGGCGCTCTCTTGTTCCACCTGCTGAGCAAACTCTATGAGCGCACTTCGGTCGTCATTACGACCAACCTCAGCTTCAGCGAATGGGCAGGGGTCTTCGGTGATGCGAAGATGACAACGGCGCTACTCGATCGGCTAACGCATCACTGTCACATACTTGAGACCGGAAACGACAGCTTCCGCTTCAAGGCAAGCTCCGCAACCGCCAAAACCAAGAGGGAGAAAACTATGTCTTGACGCACTGCAAACCCGCACCATTATACCTTTTAGCGGGTCAATTCTCAGTGAAAATCCTAGGTCAATTCTCGGCGAAAATTAACAGGCATCGATTATCACGTCGAATTCGACCGGCACTTTTACTCGATCCCCTACCGCTATGCCCGCTGCGACGTTGAACTGCGCGCTACCCGCCGGACAATCGAGATCTTCCTTCATGGCGAACGTATTGCGTGTCACGTGCGCGGATCGGGTGATGGTAAGCACACCACCCTGGCCGAGCACATGCCTTCCAGCCACCGCCGTTACGACGGCATGACGCCTGCAGCCTTGCTCCGGTCCGCCGAGGCGGTCGGTCCCAATACCGCACTGCTTTGCCAACGCATTCTTGACCGGCGGCCCCACCCAGAGCAGGGCTTCAGAACCTGCCTGGGCGTTGTACGCATGGCTAAAGTCTTTGGTGCCGCTAGACTGGAAGCGGCCTGCGAGCGGGCACTTGAGATCGGGGCCCTGAACTACGGCTCAATCAAATCCATCCTCGATAACCGCCTGGAGGGCCGGCCTATCAACCGGCGTGGCGAAGAGGTCGATCAGTCGCACGACCTCTTCCACACCAATATCCGAGGCTCAACCTACTACCACTGAAACTGGAGGAGACTGTGCCGTTGCTACCTCATCCGACAATCGACCAGCTGAACGCCATGGGCCTTTATGGCATGGCCAAGGCCTTCCACGATATCGCCGCTAACCCAGACGCCGATGGGCTGTCACATGGTGAATGGCTCGCCTTGCTGTTAGATCGCGAACAGGCACTGCGATATGACAAACGCCTGGCCGCACGGCTGCGCTTCGCCAGGCTTCGGCACAAGGCCGCAGCGGAAGACATCGACTTCCGCGCCGATCGCGGCCTCGACAGGCGCCTGATCCAGGATCTCCTTACCCTCAAATGGATCGATAACCATGAAAACCTGATCCTGGAGGGACCGACGGGTGTCGGCAAAAGCTGGTTAGCCTGCGCCTTCGGTCAAAAGGCTTGCCGCGATAACCGCGCCGTCCTCTATGTGCGAACGCCCAAGCTCTTTGATGAGCTGGCGCTCGCCCATGCGGACGGCTCTCTGGCCAGGCGGATAAAAGCGCTCGGTGCCGTCGAACTCCTGATCATGGATGACTGGGGGCTGACACCGCTTGATACCCAATCTCGCCATGACCTTCTCGAAATCCTCGAAGATCGGTATGGTCGCAAATCAACCCTCATCACCAGCCAACTGCCCGTCGCTGACTGGCACAGCCTAATCGGGAATGCGACCTATGCTGACGCTATCCTCGACAGACTCGTCCATAATGCGCATCGTATCTCGCTGAAAGGCGAATCCATGCGCCGGCTAAAATCAAACTCGCCCTTGACCTGAGACACATAATCAGACCACCTAAAACAACATCAACGGCTCGCCAGTGGTGCGCGGCATGATGTCGGAATAGTGCGCGGCTTCATCTCGGAATGAGTGCTCGGCATCGTCGGAATCCGCACCTTAGCATCGTGCGGAATTGGGTAGATGTAGACAGTCTGGTGCCGCGTCCAGGTCGCAACACGTACCGTGATGAACTGGGGATAGACGCAACCCAGTTCGTTGTCCTCTATGCAGGTAACATAGGAAAAAAGCAGGCATTGCATCTGGTGGCCGATGCGGCGGAGGCTCTGCAAGAAAATGCTGGCATAGTGTTTGTGATAGCTGGCGAAGGGCCAGAAAAATCCAAACTTGTCGAACGTAATCTGCCCAATATTCGCTTTCTCCCCTTGCAGCCGGAAGAGCGTCTCGGAGACCTTTTGGCATTAGCCGACGCCCACGTTTTGCCTCAAGAGAGTGACGTGGCAGATCTCGTACTCCCTTCTAAACTTGGCGGGATGTTAGCCAGTGGTCGGGCGATGATTGTCATGGCGAATGAAGACACAGAGCTATTCGATTTCTTGGAAGGGGAAGCCCGAATTGTTCCTCCAGGGGATGCGTCAGCCCTCGCACAAGCGATTCTTGCTGAAATCGAGACACCATCACCTAAGCATACGGGTAGGCGCGAGCGGCTTCTGAGGGCGTTATCTCGGCCTGACGCGATGAGCGTGTTCACGGATTCCCTTCTCTCGCAAGGAAGACCCGCCGAAGACCAATTGCTTTTGAAGCCGACTCAATAGGTTCGCTTCATTTTGGTGGTTCGGACAAAGCGCGCCGCGTTGAGCGGGCCTTAGTTCATTTAAGGCAGGAACCTCTTCTATCCCCGTCCTCTCTCGTTCGTCGCCAAAGCGAGCGCATTTCCAAGGATGGTCGCAACGAAGATTGTCAGGGCGGGTTCCTGAAATGCGTAATCGGTAAATCCGTGGAGCAGGAAGACGCTGTGGGCCGCAAGAACAGTCGGCAGGCGTGGACCGACACTTTGGCGTCTACGGAACCCGAGCCAAATCAAGACGACTATCGAAACATTTAGGGCGATCAGACTTATTAGGCCAAGCAATCCTGTTTCCAGATACCATTGGAGGTACACATTGTGCAGCGCACCAATGGTCGACAGTTCCGGATAGTTCTCGGGCGACAAAATGAGGCTATTGACCTGCTGGAACGACCCAAGCCCGCTACCAAACAATGACTGACTCGAGGCAATATCCTGGTGAGCGGAAAAAATGACATTTCGTGTTGCCGCGTCCGTCTCTGTAGCCTCAAAACGCCCTACGACCGCCTGCAGGGGTGCCGCAAACATCACCGCCAGAACACATACCGCTGCTACGAGAGTGAGCCCACTCTTGACTGGCGACATCTTGCGAAAGGTTAGAACCAGAAAGATCAGAACGCTGGCAATCACGGTTGACAACATACCGCCGCGTGACGATGTCATCAGCAGCGCGCCTAAAGTTGCTAACCAACATGCAAAATAGGCAGGATCGATCCGGCTTAAGGTGGATCGGCTCCTCGTCGACTGAAACCGATCAATCAGCCGACCGAGTGCTAAGACCGAGACCGATCCAAAAAGAGTAGCTGCGCTGTTGGCTGACGAGAACGCACCCGTAAGGCGACCAGCTGCCATTTTTTGTATGCCGTAGATACCGTTTGGGTCCGCAATCTGCATCAGTATCGACACCACAGCCCATATACCACCCGCATATATGACGCCGTCCAGGAGGGCTTTACCGCGCTCATCCGTCATGGACATCCGGAACGCGCCTGTGAAGCAAAAGGCCACGCCGGCAAGGAGTAAGTACTGGACCAATGCGGCAGACGGATCGAAGAGGGCTAATGAGGGGTAGCTGTGACCCACGGCAAGGTGAAGCAAGGGCTTCATCCCAATGATGAGAGCGAATATGAAAAATGCTGCAGCTACAAAAACAAGCTCAGGACGCTTCATCAACGCGGGTGAGGTTTTCAACGGCCACAGCCAGACGCCCGCGCTCAGAACGCACCCGATCGAGATAACAAGGCCCGCGACGCTCGGCTTCGAGCTATCCGGCAGCGCCCAGGCAAATAGAAGCAATGCCCCGAACAATAACCCCGGCAGGGCAGATAGAAGTCTCGATTGGATCGTTAGCATACCAGTCTCAAGTCAACGAACGGCGAACCCGTGATAAAACCGGATGGCCGCAACTGCACCTAGGGTAGGGCGTCATGCCGTGTCGCAGAGTTACTAACGGACTTTCCCCCAAGCTAAAATCTAGCGTGGGGCGAGATTTTTGGAAATGGAAATCATCGAGGGAATTGCCGAAAAACTCCCAGCACTGGGGCCGGCATCGACCGCACGATGCTCAATTTGGCGCAGATAGCCTCAATGCCAGATCAGAAGCGCGAGGAGGGCCCAAAACGTGCCGCAAAACGCCACTAAACCGAGGAGGGTCCAACCAAAAGGCGTCTTCTTTTCCTCGGCGAACGACTGCGCAACATGATCTTGTAATATCAGAGCGGGCGAAGCGGTTTGCGCGAGTTCGACGTCGGAGGCATCAACCGATTTCAAGACCGCAGACTTTTTGCCGCGATTTTGAGATTTGGACATCGTATGCCAGAGGGGTTGAGCTGCCATGGGATCCTCGCTGAGTCCCTTTATGATACTTTATGACAGTTAATTACAACTTTAAAAACAAGGATAAAAAAATATTACTCACGCTTTTTTATAAACAGCTTGAAAGTGACTATCCCTAAATGCTGCACTTGCGTTATTTGCTTCGCGGACGCAATATTAACATTAAGCGACGGTAAACGGCCGTGCAGACTATTTAATCGTTTCGAAGTGGAGTGGGTTATGACGAAGGCACCTACAGGCTTAAGAGGGGTACAGGTGTGCGTGGGTATCCTCTTCATCGTGATTGCGGTCCTCACCCTCGGCCCCTTTCAAGGCGCGGAGTCACAGTTCGGGCTGAGTGACAAAGAGGCGCACTTGCTGGCTTTCTTTTGTTTGACCCTGCTTCTACAGGCTGCGCTGCCCTCAAGCCGGCGCATACTCATCATCGTAAGCCTGCTTGGCTTTGGCGCGCTGATTGAGGTGGTGCAGTTTTTCACGGGTCGAAGCGCTAATGTGTTTGATTTCACCGCGGATGCTGTTGGCGTGGCCATGGCATCGGTCGCAGCTCTTTTTGAAAAGCTCCGTATGCACTTTAAGGCCTTGATCTCCGCGACATCAGACACCCCGGATATTTGATCATTTAAACCGCTGCGGAGCGGTGATTTTCTGGAAACCGTTGGCTACACTGAGTATAGCGCCCATATTTCCAGAAATTACGAATGTTAAAGAGCTATGCATTCTGTTTGCGAAATCAATTCGGATGAACAGGAATCGTTATGGTGAGCCGCAAAGACCGTGACAGCGATGCAAGACTTTGCGCAAATTGAGTGGCCCGCGGGGATCAGGGGGCGCGTTGGCTCTATTTTGGACCATCAGGAACCGCTTCCTGATGGTGCAGATCTGAAGAATGCGAAGAGCCTTCGTCGGCAGCGCGAGTTTAATGCTGGCCGAAACATCGCACGGGATCTGTTAGGTGACGGCGACGTGGTGGGCATTAATCCTCAAACCGGCGCGCCTGTTTGGCCGTTGGGGGTGGTGGGGTCCATCAGCCATAGTCGTGAACTGGTCGCAGTCGCTCTGGCCCCAAGCTCCGCTATAGCGGGGATAGGGATAGATATCGAAGCCCACGGTCGGTTTCGCAATGGTTAGCACTGTCCTAAATTGACCTTTAAGGCGAAAGTTGACATACACTCTCCTTATGCTTCGTGGCAACGCCGAAACGTTCTTTCAGAGGAATCTAAGATTGCGATAAGAAGGCGAATTATTATTCAGATATGTATATCTAAAGCACCACTTGATGCCCAAATATATTGGCGGCCTTGTTGGTCACAATTTTCCCATATTTCTCAATTCTTTTTCAATATATATTAATTCGTTCTCTATTTCCTTTATGCGATCCTGAATGTCATTTTTGTCATATTTATTTAATGAAGAATTTTGATTTTTGCGCGACAATAAACTTTTTAACCTATCTCGTTCCTCATTTAATTTCTCTTTCTCTTTTTGTAATATTTCAGCTCTATTATACTCATCTATAATGAAATCGTCTTTAACGCTGTTCGCACTGACAACCACGTCTTCGAACCTATGAAGGCGATTGTTTGATTTCCCATTTGCAGGACAAAGCACTTCCACTGGATGGATCTCGGCGCTTAGTGGAGCGACGCTCAGATTAATCGCGGATATAGTCCGACGTGTTTTTGGGCTTGAAGCGCAATAATAGTGTATGTTGTGTGGGTCTCTTTGACTATGGATGACGCAGGTGACAGTGGTGAAAGCCGTATTGTTCTGGCACTTCCACTCAATGCCCCCACTTTTTTCGCGATAGCCTGTTTTTGGATTAAGATCGGTCGACTCGCGATAAAAGGCTGCGATTAAGTGCGACGAGCCCCTGCCGCGACCACCAGGGTCGGCCACCAAGACACGGCCGTATGACACGGGGCGCCACTCGCTGGTAAGGAAGTCTCCGGTAAACCCTCTACTTTCATCTTCATCAGCGCTTCGAGAATTCCTTACGGCGAAAGGCACACCGACGATATCAATATTTCGTCTTCTCTGACCTCGTGCTCTACGGATCTCTCGACCGCGCTCTGCTTCGGACTCAATCAGAGTTGAGCTCCATTCGCAGCTTGCACGGTAATCCGGAAAATTTGCTTTCACATAACTCTGGTAGTCACGTTCAATGTCATCGAAATCGCTTTGTTCCGCGACAAAATGATCTGTGAAGAAGACGGTTTCTCGTCGATCCATGTCTTCATGCACGCTTTTTTCGACCTCAATGCGACAAGCACGTTCCTTAAGGCGGTCACGGCTACCCTGCAGACACGCCGCCATGCGTTCCGACGTCAGATCCTCCCTGACAAATTGGCTCGAGGGGGGGCCGCGATTGTACATTGGGCTAGCCGAACAGAACATATAGCCCTCATTCGCGCTTGCAATAGTGGTGGCGCCAAGCCAACCAAGGCACGCCAATCCAATCTTCCTGATGACTTGCATGCCATCCCCCTCTTAGCACCCGCAGCATTTTTAAATCCTCCCGAGCCATACTGTCAACAGACCTGTCGTGGATTTCAGGCCAGGATAGAGTAATCCGCTGCCAGGGCGACTGAAAGGTTGCCTAAAGGCAAAGAAATAATGTTTAAAATCAATTAGTTTTAATTTTCAAACAGGGCTCGACGGCGTCGCTTACGATACACGCCCTCACGACCACAACCTTTTGCTGAGACTGGGCAATTGCGTTGGTGCCGATCGCAAATTCGGGCTTTTTCAACCCTCTGTTATCAGCGATAGAAATCTTCCGGCACGCCGTCTTAAGGTAACGCCCCGGGCCTGCTGACTGAACCTTCAGGTCTGACCATGGCTCTGATAGAACGAAATGAAACCAGGATCACCACAGACGGCACTGAACCGGGGCGTTCCATTACCATTTACAGACTCAGAAAGCGGACGGCACCGGGTCCCTATGCCGGGGTGAATAGTCTGACCCGTGTCCGCTCGACACTCGACGGATCGAGGAGCGTACCGGTCCAGTCTTTCCACGCGACGGCGAACCCGTTCCCGACGGTTCCAATTTTCGGATAGACCTTTGGGTCGGGGGAGGGGGTGTTCACGAGGAACTCGTTACCCGTCTTGCTCCCGTCGGCCGTGAAAGCCTGGGCCTTGATGGTACTGATGGCAGTGTCCCCCAAGGTCTGGCTATTGTCCTGCCAGGCGATAACGAAATGCCCGCTGTTCAAGACGGCAATGCTCGGTCGGCTCTGGTTATTGGCTGTATTTGTGTTCACCAGAAACTCTGGACCGCTTTTCGATCCCGTAGCGGTAAAGACCTGCGCCTTTATGGCGCCGACACTGGCGTCGCCGCCGAGCAAACTCGTGTCTTCCCATGCCGCTACAAATCCGCCGTTCAGCAAACCCGCAACAGAAGGGAACCATTGCAACTCGGCCGTTGTCGTATTGACCAGAAACTCTTCGCCGACACGCACACCAGCGGCATCAAAGATCTGCCCTTTCACGCTAATGCGGCTGGTGTCTCCTAAGGTTTTGCTGTCGTCGTGCCATAGGATTACGAACCCGCCCCCTGCGAGCCGCGAAACCGACGGCGCCGTCTGAAAGCTAATGGTGTTGGTGTTGACCAGGATCTCTGTCCCGATGAAAGCCCCGGTAGGTCCGAAAATCTGAGCTTTAATGGCATCGTCATTTAAATCACCGTAGGAATCGACCCAGGTCACCACGAAGCCAGCATTGGTCAATGACGCTACCCGCGCATAGGTTTGACTGCCGTCGAGCCGCGTGTTCACGCGAATTTCACCGCCGAGCTTATTCCCCAAACTATCGAACAGCTGCGCGCGCACACCGCCGGAGGGATCGGCCTGAATAAACGGAGGCGGAAGGTTCGGTCCGCCGCTGCCAAGAGCATAAAAGTCAGTCCAGACGAGGACAAAGCCTCCGATGCTGAGGGCTGCGCCATCGGGTTCCTGCTGATTGTCATTTACCTGCGTATTGACAAGTATTTCTGGGCCGATCTTTGCACCTGACGTGGTGTAAACCTGAGCTCGAACATCAGCTTGTGACTGAGCGCGATCGCTCCAGCTTGTGACGAAGTACTCACTTGAAAGCCCAACCGGAGCACCATGGCTCAGGCCGTTTGAAACCTGGGTTTTTATTGTGAATTCGGTGCCAGCATTAAAAGTTAGCGGCGCAGGCCCAGAAGAAGACGACGATGACGAAGATGACGAGGACGAAGCGCCGCCACCGCCGCCGCTTGAACTACCCCCGCCGCCTCCGCCGCCACAGGCGTTAACCCCCGCCGCCAGAGCCGACACGGCCAGCCCCTTGAGCACAATGCGTCTGTCTTTATGCATATCTTAAAGATCCCCCATCAAGACCGGCAAAAATGCCGTATTCCCAATGTCTAACTAGCCGATGGCAAGGCGGATGTTAAGCACCCAGCGACGTATCGTAGCTGTTTCGTTTCGATAAAGTCCCCAGATCTAATCTGGCTGATTGCCCAGGCCGGCCATATGGGTGAGTGGTTGTACCTGCCGCGCGCCCCGACCGCCGGTACCAAGGACAGAGCGCATCGCGGGTTGTCAACGATCTTCCATCGGGTGATGGCTGTTTGAGCGCAGACCGCAAAACAAACATTGCTCGAAGATAGCACTATGAGATTTAGAAGGGTGAGCGTGACGCCCGGTGCGGTTAAAGAGCCATTTCGTTAAGCATTCTTTGAGCAAAACTAATACCGCTTTAAAAATTACAAACATAACGGCTTCAAAATAGAAAGTTTGCGGTTATAAAAATTATAACGCCGTTTGCTTATATTTATAGGCGAAAATTTAACTCTGCTTCGTCATACTGAGAGATGAAGGAGAACGAACTATGCCGCGCGCTCACAAAGCCCTGATCTATATCCGAACCTGCCTTGGACTTTTATCCATCTGCATTGGCGTTTTGGTGCTGGGGCCATTTTCGGGCGCCGAAGAAGCGTTTGGGTTGACTGACAAAGAGGCTCACATCATCGCCTTTTTTGCGCTAACGATCATGCTCCAACTGGCCTTTCCGCGGATGCGGCGCACAGATCTCGCGCTCGGCGTCTTGGCGGTGGGTGCGTTAATTGAAGTGGCGCAGCTCTTTACCGGACGAAGCGCGAGCGTGGCAGACTGGATGGCGGATCTTATAGGGGTCGGCGCCGCAACCTTGCCTTCCTACATCGAAACCTTCAGACACTTTGCTCGCCTCGGCACCGCGGCCCCCGCTCGCCGGGCGTCAGACGCATCTGAGCAGACAGAAGGTGTCGTTCATGCCTCTTCAGGACCTGAAAGGGCGAGTCGATCGCAGACGAAGCAGGACTGATGACCGTATCGCGGCCTCGCGCGTCTTGAAGTGCCCTTGGCTCGGCGCATTTGAGCTTTCTGTCCCTATGAAAGTATAAGCTTTTGTAGGCCATAGCCAGACAGTCGCCCGCCACTGAAGAAGCCCTTCACGAGCGGACTTTAAGCCGTCAGCCAGACACGAGGGGCCATGCCTGCTCGTCCGGGGGCGCCCATCCGTGGACTGGATTATCGTTGGGGCTTATGTGGGTCCACCTGCGTACCGGAGCTGCCAGATGGACCCGGGTGCCCGTGTGCCTCACCACAACGAGCATCTTATTTCATCCGTGTTCGAGAAATCTGTCAACTTTAACGGATGTTTTGACGCGATTAGCAACACAGTATAAGAACGATAAAAATGGGCATCGCAACACCTTGTTGCTTGATTCGCTTCTTACAGGGCAAATACGTGGAACAAAAATCGGAAGTTACGAACAAGGTCGTTGACATCGTGGCCGCCTATGTTGGCAACAACTCTGTGGCAGCCAGCGAAGTCCCTCAGCTTATTTTGAGTGTGTATAACGCCTTGTCCAGCCTGACGGCCGAAGACATCAATCCAGCAGAACACCAGAAAGCACCAGCCGTTTCGATCAAGAAATCCATTACGGATGATTATCTGATCTGCCTTGAGGATGGTTTAAAGTTCAAGTCGCTCAGACGCCATCTGCGTACGAAGTACAATATGAGCCCTGAGGATTACCGGGCAAAGTGGAACTTACCGGCAGACTACCCTATGGTGGCCCCCTCCTACGCGGCCGCGCGTTCGAATCTGGCAAAACAAATGGGGCTTGGCCAGGGGAGCCGAAAGAAGCGATAGCCGCAACGGGCAGGGCACACCCTGAGGGCTGGAGACTGCCTACGAGCCTTGCACCTTTATGCTGGGCTGTCAGGCAGCGCAGATCATCGACTGAGGAGAGGCCAGGAGCCTACCTATTGAACAGGTTTAGGATCCATTGGGGCTGCTGGCTGGCTATGGACAAGGCTTGTGTTGCCAGTTGCTGTTTTATCTGTTGCGCTTGTAAAATAGCGCTTTCTTTCCCCAGATCAGCGTCCACGAGAGTTCCGATGCCAGCGTTCAAGGCATCCTGAGTTTTGACCGCTGCTATGTTCGCTCTTTCAAGCCCGTTCTGTTTGCTGCCGATAGCCTGACCAGCCTCTGTAACGATGTCACGTGCCGTTTTTACAGCTTGAACGACACTCGCAGGGTCATTGAAGTCTAGGGCTGACAGACCGATGGCGCCGCTCCTCAAATCCCATGTGCCAAGTCTGGTTGTACCGCCTGAGGGGTCAGACACAATGTCGACAGGCCTTGCAGAATTGCCTGAGATTGCCATGCCAAAATATCCGGTAGCGGGGTTGTAGGTAAATGAAACCGTACCTGGGGGGAGGGCGCTTGGCAGATCCCAATCATTGTGCTGGTCCCCATAGGGCGACGGATGCATGGGCTCTATGGCTATGTTTGTAATCGCTCCGGTTCCATCTGCGACGTGTTGAGCCGAAACGAGGCTGACACCAAAAGGCATCCAGCCGCCCACTGTGGTAATTTCGACCGGCAAATGGATGCTGAGCGTAGGTCCGGACTGCTGAAATGATGAAACCATATCGCCAGTCCAACTGCCTGGCCTGTTCAGAAGGTTTATTCCATCAAATGACGCTCCGTTGATGGCGGCATCAAACGCGGTAACGAGCCTTTGAATCTCCCCTTGAATGGCGTTTCGGCTGCCCGAACTCAGAGAGGGATCGGTAAGAGAAACTGCCTGCTCTTGCATCTTCTGGAGAGCATCCTCGGCATCAGCAACGCCCGCCGACGCTACATCGAGGATGGACTGTCCCCGGACTAAGCTGCGCTGTGCCGAAGTCCAACTCTCGCTGTTTGCCTTCAGATTTTGGGCGATGGAATAAATTGCAGGCTCATCCTTTGCACCGCTAACCGTCAGCCCCGAAGAAAGGCGAGCATGCGTTTGGTTCAGTTGACTGGTTGCCCGCCCAAGTGATTGCAAAGCGGTAATTGCACTCTGATTTGTGCGAATGGAGGTCATTTTCAATCGTTGTGGCGAATCATTTTTCCACAATTACGATACTATCATTTTTACGCGTAAACAAAAAACTCCTGTGAGTTGTGCAACATAGGAATACTCGATTGGCGCGGATCAGCAGCCTGGTCAACCAAGCCTGACGGGACATTCCGCATGCTTGGGGTTCTTGTTAGCGAGTTGAAAGCCGTCTGCCGCCCAAACCTTGGGCAAGGGCACGCCCCTCAATGCGTGTTGAATTTTTTTACGCTAACCTTTATTATGGAGCCAATATCTCGGTTTTAGTTAAGGTTTTCCAGTGAGAAGAGACGATTTAGTATCAACGCTTAGAGAGCGGCTGAAGCGATTGCCGGAGCCCCACAGCGCACACTATGGTGTGTTGCCCGTTCCGCCACCGGAAGACAATTTTACCTTTGAAGACAAGAATGGGCGTCATCGAGTGGCACTGGCGCAGATCGCCAAGGTCGATGTATTGGCGAGTGAACTCGGCGATCCCTACCTGATCAGTCGTCTCCTCACGCGACGTGAAGCCGTAACGAGTTCGTCGATAGAGGGAACACACAGTACGCTCGATGAACTGCTGCGTGTTGAAGAAGACGATGAGACAGCGGGTGATGCCGCGCGCCAGGTGGGTGACTATGCCCTGACACTGGATCGTTTCATCCCACAAGCGCGGGCGTTCGGGCCGGAACTGTTCACGACGGGTTTGATATGCGATTTACACGCTGAGGCCATGAGGCGCGATCCAGATTACCGCGATCGTCCCGGTGACCTGCGCTCCGCGGTTGTCTGGATTGGAGGTAACGGACAAATTGCCTATTCCACGTTCAACCCGCCACCGCCGGAAGACGTTCCAGCATCACTTGAAGAGAACGCGCGCTATATGCGATGCGAGGGCATGCAGGCGTTCAAGCAAACCCTAATTGTACGCATGGCCCTCGCCCACGCGCATTTCGAAGCGATACATCCGTTTAGAGACGGAAATGGTCGTGTGGGACGCCTTTTACTACCGCTCATGATGGCAGCGGACCACCATACACCACTCTATCTCTCAGCCTATATTGAGGCGAACAAAACAGCCTACATAGACGCGTTGAAAGCAGCGCAACAGAGATTGGAGTGGGCCGCCCTGATCGACTATCTATCTTCAGCGGTCATCGCAACGGTCGATGAACTGTTCGACACGCGAAGAGCGTTGATGTCTCTCGCTGTTAGCTGGAAACAACGGAGAAGGTTCAGAGCGAACTCCGCCGCCGAACGATCACTAGTGTTGTTGCGGGACTATCCTGTTATTACGGCCAAGCGACTGGCCAACAAATTAGAGATATCAGTTCCCGCGGCGACGACAGCGGTAGAACAATTGCAGGACGCCGGGATTCTCACTGAGCGCACCGGCTATCGTCGTAACCGAATATACGTGGCAGCGGAAGTTCTATCGATATTGAACAGACCCTTTGGTAGCTCACCCTTTGTCAATCATGTGTAGAGTGGGGGAATGCAGCCTCAACCCATGACCTTGTATTTAGGGGCGTCGCTTAACTTGTGTGCGGGGGTTGCCATGCCGTATCCCGCCGCCACTGGTAGATAAATCATGAAGGTAGGGCGGCCTTAATTGTCTGATAAATCCAGAAGCAAACCGGCAACAGCTTCAGGTAGCTCAAATTTTGCTCGATAGGTTCGCGGCACCGTTGTCTTAAATATTCAATTTCGGACTAAGTCCGAAGGCAGCATCACGTTTAGCCACGTCGGGCAAGTATGCTGTCTAAAACGCCCTCCAGCCAATCCAGATCCTCATCGGATAGTTTTGCCAGACGCGCGGACATCGCAGAAAGTTTTGGTCGTTTTAGGGTGCTCCGGGGCACCTCTGAGGTGAACAATTCGGCGGGATCGATCTCGAGCGCATTCGCCAGCTTAACAATTGTCGGGAACCGCGCGCCAGAAGCGCCCGTCTCCATACGAGCAATCATATCCTTACTTAAGTCCGCGAGGGAACTCAGTTCGGGCTGGGTAAGCCCCCTGCGTCGCCTGTTCGCTGTAAGCAGCGACCCAAATCTGGCTCTGAGTTCCTTTTCATCCATCCCAAAACGGTAATCAGATTGCCTGGTTACGCAAATTAACTTGGGCGTCTATTTTCTCAAAAATAGACGCCTACTTGATATTTTTGGACGTAAAGATATATTTTCAGAATTCATGCATATAGCTTCCAAGAACGCTCATGTTCGAAACATCCAACTTTGCGTGCGCTGAGGATCACCTTTCAAAGGCCTTTGACCGCCATGCGGGCGGGCAGCTTCGTCTGCGGCGTCGAGCTATGCAGATTTCCCAAGAGCGGCTCGCTCGTGAACTGGGTATGTCTGTCGATCAGCTTCAGGCCATCGAAGAGGGAAGGGCGCGGATCGACCGGAGCGACATGGCTAGGGCGGCGGCTATTCTCGGTGTCCCGTTGAGATTTTTCTTCACGGGTTTTGACACGGGATACCGTATCCCGAAGGATGAACTCGAGCGGCATGAGCTAAACCGCTGGTTCTCTTCACACCTGTTTCCGCACGAGGGCATGTTTCTGGCGGTCGGTCGCCGCCTGACCGGCAGCGCCGAGACGGCACGAGAGCTCCTTCAGGACCTTTACGCGGATATTGTAGCTGGGGAAAAGTGGCGCAGGATCTCTAATCCGCGCGCCTACGCCCTGAAGGCGATCAGAAATCTGGCGGCCATGTGGTTTCGTCGGTCGCGGGTCGTGTCAATCGAGCTCGTTCCAAATTTTGATAGCTTTGATCCGGTAGACCTCAACCCCAGTGCGCACGAGGTCTTATCAGCCAAAGAGAAGCGTCGATTGATTCTGGAGGCGATAGAAACGCTACCCCCGCAGTGCAGGAAGGTGGTCAAGATGCGCCGCCTGAAAGAGATGCCGCCTCAGGAAATCGCGCGCGAACTTGGCATAAGCGTATCGATGGTCGAGAAGCATCTAGCCAAGGGGATGGCCATTATTGCGTCACGTCTGTGCCAGGATGATTTTGGCTCCTAGCGCCTCGGCAGAACGGTCCGAACACGGATTCGGACGAATAGACGGGACATGCCTTTCCCATTAAGCTTGAGCTTAGCGTTCGGGGGACGGAGATCATCAGAAACGTGAAAGAGGAGGAGATATCACGCTGGATGGCCCTGCACGAGGAGGCCGCTCTTTGGCATGCCCGGCTTGAATCCGGAACGGCTGACGTCGCCGAATTTAAGGCGTGGCGTGACGCCGACCCGCATCATGCAGTGGCTTACGCACGTATTCTCGATACCGCTGATGCCATGGAGGGTTTGGGGGGTATCGACATATCCGATGATCCTGACCTTAGACCCACCCCTAATATGGACCGGCGGAACTGGTTGAAACTGGCTCTGGGGGCAGGCGTCGTGACAACGGTGGCAACCATCTGGGTGATGGGCCGTGATGAGGCAGAGGCCTCAACGCGCGTGGGAGAACGCACAACAGTACGATTGGATGATGGTGTACGTCTCGACCTGAACACGGATACGCGCATTGTCTGGAAACCTGAGGAGGCGGGCACTCGCATCTGGCTAAAGCGAGGCGAATTGAGTGTGACGGTGCCGACGGGTGCCAGGCCCTGTATGATCGCTGCCGCAGATCAGATGGTTCGCGTGCCGGCGGGCGATGTGAACATGCGATTGCGCTCTACCGCGCTTGAAGTCATCGTGCTCGGGGGGGCGTGTTTGATTGGAAGTGGGGCGCAGACGCAGAAGATCGGAGCAGGTGAGGGGGCTCTCACCAGCGGACCGGATCTGCGCATCAGGGAGGTTGGTGCCTCTGACCGCGATTTCGCCACCTCGTGGCGCGACGACGTGGTGGTAATTGATGGCCAGACCCTGGCCGTCGCCGTAGACGAGTATAACCGCTACCTGACTCGCAAAATCATCATCGTTGACCCGGAGCTGTCCGGTATCCGCCTGGGCGGACGCTTCAGTACGCGCGACCCCCGCGATTTTCTTGCGACTTTGCACACGAGCTTCGGCATTCATGTAGCGTCAGCTAAAGACGGAACGGTATTGTTGTCAAAATAGACACAGCCGATGCAAAGCGGAAAAATTTCAGAGTGATGAAGGTGCGGTGATGGATTTGTGACGCAACGACTCCCCGACACGTCCATTTGGCGTGGTGAAGGGGATCTCATGTCTGTCAGTTCAAACCGTAAGCTTTTTACATCTGTTTCGCTGGGCGCTTTCGCCCTTGCCGTTTCGTTGACGCTGGGAGCTCCGGCCTTTGCCGAGGTGCCCAGATACGCACTTGATATTCCGTCGGAAAATGCAGCGAAGGCACTTCAGGCGTTTGCGCATCAATCTGGCGTTCAGATCATGTTTCCTTATGAGGCGGCGGCATCTGCGCAAGTACCGGCGCTAAAGGGGCAGTATACTCGCGAGGAGGCGCTGAAACTCATCCTCGCTCACACCGCCCTCGAAATCGCAAGTCAGGACGAAAAAACCGTCTCTTTGCGGGTGGCAACAAAAAACGTCCCGGACCCCGTCGTCCCGGATGAAGTTGTCGTGGTGATCACAGGTTCACATATCCGGAATGGTCACCCGACGTCACCCGTGAGAACTATCAACCGGGCTGAGATTGAACAGTCCGGCTATTCGCAGATCGGCGATGTGATGCGGGCGCTTCCCGAAAACTTCGCCGGCGGGCCAAACCCCGGCGTTTTGGGGGCCAACAATGTTAATCCGTCCAACTTCAATGCCACCAGCGCTTCGACCGTCAATATTCGGGGGCTGGGGCCTGACGCCACACTCGTCCTGCTGAATGGTCACCGACTGAACAATGACAGCCTTTATCAGTCAGCGGACATTTCCGGCATTCCCCTGGCGGCCGTCCAGAGAGTCGAGGTGCTGACGGATGGTGCCTCCGCACTCTATGGTGCCGACGCGGTCGCCGGCGTTGTCAATTTCGTCCTTCGCAAGGATTATGACGGTGGTGAAGCCAGTGTTCGTCTGGGAGGTACGACCCAGGGCGGCGGCTTTGAGCAGACCTATAGCCTGCTGCAAGGCAAGGCGTGGCGTGATGCCTATGCTCTCATCAATGTGGAATACTCCAACCAGACGGCCATCAAAGCCGGGGATAGGGCATTTACGCGTGAGGCAGTGCCGGTCACCGACCTGATTAGCCCGCTTGAACGCACGTCCGTATTCGTGGCTGCCGGACGAGATCTGTCAGATCGGATAAAGGTCGGCGCAGACGCCTTGTTCAGTCAGAGAGACGCGTCGCAGGACCTCAAATACACACCGACCGGGGCCTTATATTACAGCGCAAGGACCTCTCCCTCTCTCAGTGTGTCCACCCACGCGGATTTTGCGCTTTCTCCGCTCTGGTCGTTGCGGGTAACGGGAGGCGTGTCGCAAAGCCACAATAGCACGCGCGACACGGTGGCGACGGCGACGACGACAAGCCGGAGCATTTCCTATATTTTCAATGAAACCCAATACGCGGAGGCCACGCTCAGCGGGCCGGTGTTTTCTCTGCCGTCCGGCGATATTCAGGCCGCATTCGGTGCCGGTTACCGTAAAGACAACTTCCAGCTCGGACATCCGGGCGGGAGCAGCTATATGGCGCCCTCGCGCGAGATTGGCTACGCTTTTGGGGAACTTCAGGTGCCCGTTGTCTCCCCTTCTGCGGACCGTCCAGGCCTCAACAGCCTGACCTTAAGCCTTGCGTCTCGCTATGAGGACTATAGTGACTTTGGTGCGCAGACGAGCCCGAAGGTGGGCTTTCGCTATGAACCTTCGCGCAGTCTTGTGATTCGAGGCACCTGGGGTAAATCGTTTAAGGCCCCGACCTTTTATCAGGTCTACCAGCCACAGTATCTCTACCTCTATCCAGCCTCTGTCCTGGGATATACCGGCGGCGGCCAGGCGCTCTACACAAATGGCGGCAATGTCGACATGAAACCCGAACGGTCCGAGTCATGGACCCTCGGTGCTGACTATATTCCGACGAACCTGAGATCGCTCAAACTGTCGGCGACGTGGTTCAATATCGATTACACAGACCGGGTCGTGCGCCCCATTACCAGCACGGTTACGTCCCTGAGCAATCCGACCTTTGCACCCTTTGTGACCTGGTCGCCGTCCCTCGCTCTGCAATCAGAGCTCGTTTCGCGCGCTACGACCTTCTATAACACGCGCAATCTTGTCTATAATCCATCGAGCGTTGTTGCTGTAGCCTTCAACAACTTCACCAATGCCACAGCGCAGGCGATTGAGGGGGCGGATGTCAGCTATCGACAGACTTTCGAGCGTGGCGACGCGCGCATCAAGCTCTTTTTAAACGCGACCTGGCTGACGATTGACCAGAAGACGGTGCCCACGCTGCCCAGCGTTCAGCTCTCAGGTACCATTTTCAACCCCTCTGAGCTCAAAGCCCGCGGCGGTATCAACTGGGAACGCGGCGGATGGTCTGTTACGGGCATCGTGAACCATGTCGATGGCCTCGACGATACGGGCATGACGCCGGTTGTGAGAATAGCAAGCTGGACGACAGCAGACGCGACGCTCGTTTACCGCTTCGAGGGCCGCTCCCCGTTCTTGAAGGGCGTGCGGGTCTCACTCTCGGCAACAAACCTGTTCGACCGTGATCCACCGAAAGCCTTTAGTACGGCACGGACCTTTACTGGGTTCAACTACGACAGCACCAACCATTCGGTCATTGGCCGCACCCTTGCCCTGACTTTGAGCAAATCATGGTAGTTCGGCGCGTCCGTCTTTGGGTGTTGGTCGTCTGTCTGGGTTTAGCGGTGGTGGCGGGCTCAACTGGGCTCGCCGCCGCCGCGCCCGCGCCCGCGCCCGTGGAGTTTACTGAGTGGTCGATAAGGGCAATGATCGAGGCCCCCCATGTTCTGGAGACGGCGATCTCCGGAGATGGCCAACGGGGCCTCGTTCTGGTTCGATATGACGATCTTTCAACAAATCAGCGAACGCGCTATCTCATCGAGGTCGATCTTCAGACAGGGGCTCGGCGACACCTCCTGAAAGCGGAGTGGATATCGCGGATCGAAGCCATTCCCAATTCTGAGGACTGGTCGGTGTTGACGGACCAGGGAGAGGGGGTGCAGCTCTACCGTATCTGCGCAGACGGGCAAATCAGCCGTCTGGTGGCTGGTGCTTCGACTGTGCTTATTGGCGCTGACCCTCGTCGGGCGGTTCTCATGTCGACAACAGAAGCCAGCCATCGCTTCGGCGTTCTTGATTACGGGTGGGCGCCCGATGGCCGGTATCTTTGGTATTCAACGGCTCGAGTGGTCGATCCCCTACCGGGCGTCTTTCAGGTTATGGAGAACCCACTTGAACCACTCGATAGCTACGTCCCTAACCAGTCTGAATTAAGGCTACGAAGCCCCGACGGGAATGAGCGGCTTCTGGCAACGGCACGGGGAGAAGATCGGCCCTATCCGACTATTGTCTACGGTGCACAGGCGGCGACATGGCAGGCCAAAACAGGACAGGGGAACGAGCCCGTCCTCGTTTACAAAGCCCTAGTTCCGACTGCTGACGGCCGGTTGGTTTTTTCCCTGCGCCACCTCGGCGTCATCAGTGGCTCACATGAGCCGCCGTTTCAGGAGGCCAGCGGTATCCACGGCCCCAATGGTGGGACGCTTGAGATTTCGGGGTTCGGTGCCGAACGCGCACTGCGCGAGCGGCTATCATCAGGAGAGGTGAAAACCTTCGGCCCGATTGATTTTGAAATCGGCACGGCTCTGGCACCTCTTGCCCGGACGTACCCGTCGCTGGGTTTCGGCGTATACGGTGCGCGTTACCGCACGGGCGTGGTCCGCAATGGTCTTATCCGGGTGTCGAAGGATCAGATAGATTCCGTCCCGGTCAGCCACGACCTTTCTCTAAGCCAATGCAGCGCCGCGGATCTGCAACCTGTCGCGGTCTGCATTCGAGAGGGGCTGAATGCGCCGCCTGAGATCGTACGCGTTGATCTGCGGACGCTCACTCTGAGAGATCTCGGTGCCATCGATGAGCGTTACGCCCGTCTTCCGGCGCTTAAAGCTGAGGCGCGGGCCTGGCACAAGGACGACCTTACCGTCAGCGGCTTCGTGTTGCTTCCGCGCGGTTACAGGAAGGGCGCATCCTACCCGGCTATTGTGGTCACCCATGGCGGTGACGCGGACAATCGGTTCGTCAACCCGGAGATACAGTGGAGTTATCCGCTCCAGCAATGGTCAGAACGCGGGTTTGTCGTCGTCTACATTAACGACCTTGTTCAGTCGGACAACGTAGAACGGCTGGAGGCTTTCCGGCAGTGGTTTGCGAAAAAGGGGACCTTACCGGGAGACAAGGTGGTTCAGCGCGTCTGGCTCGACCAGGTGGCTATGTTCAAAGCGGCGATTGATGCGCTGGCTCAGGAGGGGCTGGTGGATCCCTCCCGGGTGGGCATCGTGGGGTACAGCCGTGGTTCGCAGATCGTAAATATGGCCGTCACTCAGTCGGACCTGTTTCGTGTCGCGTCCAGCGGTGACGGAGGATATTTTGCGCCGTCCTCATACTGGACTGAAGGAATCAATCCGACGCAGCAAATGTTGTTTGGCGGGTCACCCTACGATGCTGCCGCCCGCAAAAACTGGGAGCGCGCCGCACCTGTGTTTCGTGCGGGCAATGTTCGTGCTGCCGTCCTGTTTCAGGCGGCACGGGTCCTGAGCTCGCGCGTTGATTTTTTCCAGGCCTTGCGAGCCTGTAAGAAGCCAGCCGAATTCGGCTTTTTCCCGGACGAAACGCACCTCCTGCATGTCCCGTCCAACCGCGCCGTCGCAATGACGCAAAACCTTGAATGGTTTGATTTCTGGTTGAAAGGTGAGGAAAGCGGCGATCCGGTGAAAGCTCAGCAATACATGCGCTGGCGACGAATGCGGAACGATCTGGCGGCCGATGCGTCAAAGGAGGCATGCCCGCCACAGCCGGCGCCTAACGCATTCTAAGGACGGCCTGAACCCTGGCATCAGTTGAATTCTTCGCGCTTTTGCTGCCAGTACCGAACCCACGCTTCGGCCTCGAGAAGCTGGGTGAGACGCATGCGAACCTCTATTGGAAAGGGGCGCGGGTCTGAGAGTGTCTTCTCAAGGCTCGGCAAATCGAGCAGTCCCGCACCGGCGAGTTGACCTTTCAGCAGCCGGTCTGGCAACTCATTCCTGCGAGACGCGATAAACTGGTAGGCGAAGCTACTCGGTCCGCCCTTCGAGCGACGCCTGAGGAGCTCACGGGGCAAGCAGTCATCCGCCGCCTGGCGGGCGACGGAACGGTTGCGGCCCCCGGACACCCACTGCCAGGAGGGGATGCTGAGGCAAAGCTCCACAATCGGTTGGGACATCAGCGGGAGTATCTGAGGCGGGCCAGAGCGTCGCGGCAGAAAGTCGGGCGATACCTGCATCCGAAGTAGCATAGCAATGTGCGTGGCTTTACCGGGCAGGGCGCCTTCCGGGGCTTCAAGCCAGGGGTGCGACAATGGCCCCGCCGCCCGCACATGTTCGGGAGCCAGCAGTATTGTGTCGCCTTGCCAGCGATAGGCGGCCCCCTTGTGGTGGCGAGCCCAGGCCTGTCGGAACACATCCCAGACGCTGCAACCGTTTAGCCGGCATATGTCAATCAGGGTCGTCCACAGTTGGGGGCCAACCCCTTCGGCGAACAGAAGATCGAGAAGCGGCCCGGCAGATGGTGTCAGGCAAAAGACGTTGTCCCCGCCCGCCCCGCTCAAAAAAGCGTCAATTGATTTGTCTGACGCGATCGCCAGCTTGTGCTTTCGACCGCATTGGCCAATAGGTGTGCCAATGGGTAGCGGGAGATGAGGGGTGGTGGTCTTTTCGGGATCGATGTCTGACAGATCGTAGAAGGCTTCGACCAGAGGTCTATCAATGTGGCTGGCAAGGAGTCGCGCGTATCTGCGCTCGTCTCCACCTGGATCCCGCGTCGACATGGTCAGCAGGCTCAGGTCGGTGTGCGGGGCGGTGAGGGCCGCGACTATCGATGAATCGAGCCCGCCCGAAACCCCGAGCAATAGGTGAGAGAAAGTGCTGGCCCAGGCCCTGTGACAGGCAATGAGCGTAGAACGAAGGGCTTCGACGTTTTCGGGCTCGCTACGCGCGCTGTGTCTTGCCACATGATCCCATGGAGACCAGTCTTCGATCTGGCAAACCCTGTCGGCTTCTACAGCGAGGCTGAACCCCGGGCGCACTTCTTTCACGCCTTCAAGCGCAGTGTCTTCGTTACGCAGATCGGGAGCCATCAGATATCGCAGCAATCCCGGCCAATCGATACCGGGGCGTCGTTTACTGGCCTCGTACAGGGTGTCAACGTCTGAAGCCAGAAACAGAGCTCCACCAACTCTTGCGTAGTAGCACGGCAGGGCACCAGATGGGTCTCTCAGGACCCGAACCGTGCCCGTAGCGTGATCAGCGAAAATGGCGACGTAGGCACCCCAGTAGTGCGTCAGTAGGCGTTGCCCAGCCGTTTTGAGGATCTGTTCGGCCTCGCCATCGCCAAGGGAGGTGACACGCGCAGGGTCATCGGATCGGGTAAAGAGGGTGCCGAAGATCACACCTCCATGTCCCGGAAGGACGAAGGTTTCGACGGAGCGATCGCTCTGTGCGATCACGCCCTTCGACGCGAAAACCAGCTGAAGGTCCATCGTCTGAGGGACCGGGGGCGGCCCGAAAGTTTCCGACTGAACACGGACAGAATAGCGAAGGGCCATGTTACACCGCCAGAATGGGAGTGTAGAGTAAGACCCGATCGAGTTCGTCTGTTAGTACCATGTCCGCTTGCTGCACCCAGGCATGGGCGCCGAACGGATCGCTACGGACGCCGATGACAAGCGTCAGATCGGCACATCTGTGCGCAAAGGCGTCGAGACAGGCAATGGACCAGGGAAGGCATCGATCCTGAGTAGGGACTAAAAAACGCGTATCGAGAAAAGCCGCCAGGTGTTTAGCTGACAAAGAGACGCAGTGGCGACGTGACCGGCCCGCGTAGTCGAGTTTTCGCCTTTGAATGTGCTCGATCGTCCTGTGAAGAGGCTGGCATTTGAATCTGACAATCGAAAACAGACGCCGTGCCGTCGCCTCACAGAGGTCGAAAAGGCCGACGCGCAGCAACGACCCGTCCAGTATAGAGCTGAGGGGCACGTTGACATCGGGCGTCGGCCAGAGAAAATCGTTCCCATAGGTCTCGGTGAGTACACCTGCCTTGCACAAGGCTTCAAGCTGCGTCTGCATATGAACATGCGGTTTTCCGTCGCGCAAAGCGAGCAGAGTGTCGGCGAGGGTCTTGGGCAGCGCGGCATACCTGTTTGTTCTTAGGTTGAGGACAATAACCACACCGGACGCCTCGCAGGCGAAAACGTTACCTTCAAATCTGTATCCCATGGGCCACCTCCCAATTGAAAAAGGCTCTGCGCGAATAGCGCAGAGCCCTCTCTCAGTCGGCCGACAGCGGCGCGACAAACTGGCGACCACCGATTTCGGGGTCGTCTTCCTGCAGTTGTCCACCGCCACGCGTCTCAACGGTGACAGCACCGAGGTCGATCAGTTCAAGTTCATCGTTATGCTTGTTCATAAACAGTCTCCATTCTATTCAGTTTGTGCCGCCCCCAATGAGCGGCATGAATATAAATAAAGCGCATATTTAATTTTGAAAACTGATCATATATTAGTTTTATAATGATTATAATTTGAATTTGTATTGAATTCAGTGTGAAATCAGTTTGCGAATCGTATTTATTCACTTGAATATTTGTGCGTGTTGAAATTTGTGAAAAAATTTTCCCGAGTTGTCTCCAAGCTATTATTTTGAAATGTGCCAGTTTTGACAGACTCGATGGTCACGTTCTGGAAATCCGGGCAAGCTCGTGAACTTTTGACGTTCGAAATTCGATGTATTGCTCGAGGAGCATCTCGTATCTTGGAAGATCAAGTGCGCGTAGGGCTTCGATCAGGTCGTCGATGCCAACACCGGCGCTGTCGATAAATCCCCGTTTCTGAAGGCGTAATCGATGAAGCTGCCCATTATTTCTGCGCACTACTCCTGCGAATGCCAGCCCCTCGCTGAGGGTCGCAAGGCTCTCGAAGAAGCCCTCTGTGCGTTGCACGAGGTCTGCGTCTTCGCAGACAATCGGGAGGGTCTCGGCGTGTGGATTCAAGGCGATGAAACGTCGGGGCATTTCTTTCGCGATCCACTGGTAGAGCTTGTAGGCCTGCCAGATATGTTCTGCCGTGAGATGAAACACGAGAAAGATGTCTCCACGCCTTTCAAGCAAGCCTTCTGAGACAAGAACCTCGAAAAAACCACGCATGATTGGTCGACTGACCCCGTAGACGCTTGCCATTTGCGACACGCTGAGGTGATCGCCCTGGCGATAGCGACCTTCGATGAGATTTGAACGGAATTCGATCTTGGCCGCATCAGCCTTGAAAAGCTCATCCATTTTGTCGACTCTCGTAACGTGAGTGGGCCGGTCCAATCGCATGCACGGATAAAGAGGCTGTCCGTGCCAGGGAACCCTATGCCTTGAGTTGCAATATCAGCAACTAAATCGAGACCTATTGGTCTTGTCGCGTCGACGACGGGAGACCAGGAAGGCGAAGCGCTTTCTTTCTCGTCTGTCAGATATATATCTCATTAAATTGAATTTTATGTAATTCGTCCTTTAAGATCTATAAAGGGCCCACTTCCACGCCCCTAGTCGCTGTGTAACATTTTTTGAGTGGGTGCCCGCAACTTTAAGATGTTCTCGTGTTGATGGAAGGAACCGTTCGCTCAGAAGGCTCGGTGTTCTGTTGATTGTCACCGCCGCGATCGAGACGATGTTCTTCCTCAACGCGGTGTCCATGTTCCGGTCAATATGGCGTGAAAGCGTGGAGGAGCGCGTTCCTCATAAAGATGCTGGAATTGCAGGTATCACGGTGAAGCGACCGTTTCCTTTGTCGCCAAATCTGGACTCGATGGATTTGGAGTGAGCTATCCCAGTCGGGTGTGTAAACTGATGCCGATTCGTAATATGCCCGGAGGCATTTGAGATGTATGGCCGGTTAACGGTGATTTGCGGCCCGATGTTTGCGGGCAAAACGACCGAGCTACTCAAGCGTATTCTCTGGGCCCGCAATGGTGAGCGTAAGGACGTGCTTGTGGTCAAAACCGCCTTCGACGTGCGCTATTCGCGCACTGAGGTGATCACCCATGACGGTCTGGCTGCCGAAGCGGTGGTGCTGCACGCCTTCGCCGATATCGATGCGCGTTTTCAGGAGGCTGATCTCGTCTGTTTTGATGAGGTGCAGTTCTTCCAGAATATGGACCGCGACGTGGTGGAGGTGATCAAACGGCTGCTAGAATCAGGCACGGATGTAGTTGCCGCCGGACTTGACACCAACTGGAAGGGCGAGGCCTTTGCGGTGACGGGGCTCCTGATGGCCATGGCCGATGAGGTGGTGAAATTGCGGGCCCACTGTGCCGTGTGTGGGCAGCCGGCGCATAAGTCTTTCAAGAAGGTGGAAGACGAGGCCGAAATACAGCTGGGGCATGGCGATATTTACGAACCACGCTGCAACCGGCACTGGTTCTCAGAACTGCCACTGATTGCGATGGCGCGCGGTGCCGAAGACGAAAGATATATGGCATGAATGACGTAAGCCCCGAAGACACTGCTGCCGCTCAGGCGCGGATTGTCGGGCATGTCCATCGCACGCCCCTTATTCAATCAGGGACTTTGAACAGGGCCTTGGGTCACCGCATCGTCTTTAAGGCAGAAAACCTCCAAAAAACAGGCGCTTTCAAGCTAAGGGGTGCCACTAATACGCTCAAGGCATTAAAAGAACAGTACGCTCTGTCTGATCAGGTCTGCGCCTTTTCTTCCGGCAATCATGCGCAGGCCGTGGCCTATGCGGCCCGCGCCATGGGCGTTAAAGCCACGGTGTTCATCCCTAAACAGGCGTCCAGTCTCAAGATTGCCGCAACGCGTGCCTGCGGAGCCGAGGTGGTGGTGACCGAAACGCGGCAAATCGCTGAGGCGGCCGTGGCGGAGTACATCGAGCGCGGTGCTACCTTCGTCCACCCCTATGACAATCCGCATGTCATTGCGGGGCAGGGCACGGCCTGTCTGGAAGCCCTCCAGGACGGCGTTGAGGCCGATGCCGTTTTCGCGCCGTGTGGGGGCGGTGGGTTGATGTCGGGGACATGGCTGGCCACCCGGCTGGCGCGACCGCAGGCGAAGGTTTTTGCTTGTGAGCCGTCGATGGCCAATGACGCCCACAGGTCGGTGCAAAGCGGTGAGGTTGTACGTTTGAATGAGACGCCCATGACTATAGCTGACGGAGTGCGAACCCTCGCAGTGTCGGAGCGTACCCTGTTCTGTCTGCGTCAGCTTGATGGATTTTACGAAGTCGAGGAGTCCGACATTATCCTGTGGACCCAGTGGCTCACCCACCTGCTGAAGCTGACGATTGAGCCTACCTCAGCCATGTGCATGGCGGGGGTAGCACAGTGGCTAAAGACCCAAACGGCCCCGCGCACGGTTCTGGTCATTCTTTCGGGTGGTAACATCGGCGCGGATACACACAGACAAATATGGGCTAAGGATCGGCTTTTGACTCTCCCTTGGTAAGCCTCTACGAAGGACATCGCATCCTTATATCCTGATGCCGGTTTTTGCCGTATTTGGCCGTAACAGAGTGCCTTTCGAAGGAGATGTCATGGCCGCGAATATAGACCCTGTTACCCGACTTGTTGTATTGACGTTTGGCGCACCGGGCGTCGCCCTTCTGTTCGCGGCGGCCATCCTGCTCTTTGCCGTAGGGCTTATCGTCTATTCCGGCTTCAAGGCCTACAGGCCACTGTTGAATGAAATCCGAGACCGCTGGAATCTGCTGACAGGTCTGGCAGGACCCGGTGCGCGTCAGGCCTTTCTCGATCGGTTTGCCAAAATAGATACACGCTTTTCCGGTACGGTCGGTGATGGACACGTCTCGGCCGCTCTGGTCCTGGGTTGGGCCAATTATCGCAGCCTGCTGGTCGATAACGAAGGCGAAGGCTTTGTGACCTCCATTCGCGCGGCGGAAGCCTTTGATCGCCTTGATGAGCCCGCGCGCGCGCTTGAATGGTGGGCGAATATTCTGGTGGCTGTGGGCCTGGTGGTGACCTTTCTCGGGATCGTCGCAGCCCTGTCTGAGGCGACCTCGGCCATGCGTACAGGCAATGGGGGCGGCGCCATGCAATCCGCTCTGATGGGGCTTCTGGCTATTGCGGCGACCAAATTCTGGACCTCGATTGCGGGGGTACTGGCCTCGATCATCCTGCGTGTTGTCGCGCGCTTCCGCCGGCAGGCCATCGAAACCGCTGAGGCTGGTTTGTTTGTGGCGCTGGACGGCTGCGTTGGCTTTATGCCCCCCGAAAAGGTCTCACTGGAGCAGCTCAAGAGCCTGAAACGGGTTGAAGCCGCGCTTGTACGTCCGGGGGTCTGAACATGCAGTTTCGGCATAGGCGCGCCCGCGAACTCGAGGAAGGCGAAAGCTATTACGTCTCCATGACCGATCTGATGGTCGGGGTCCTTTTCATCTTCATCATCATGCTGGCTTATTTCGCCCTGCATTTTCGGGATACGACCGAAGAACTGGTCAGTGCCAAGGACGCTCAGACGACAGCGCTGATGCAGGTCGCCACCGATCTGCGCGCGCGTGAGGCCGAGATAGAGGTTGATCACAAAAACAGAATAGTCTGTCTGAAAGATACGGACCTACTGGAAGCGGGTGCGACGGGGGATCGACGCTGCTTTGCCTATTCCGCCACTACGCCTGGCCGCAATGCGGATGAGGCTTTGCAAAGAATCGCCGCGGCTCAGGCACTGTTCGCTTCATCGCTCAATGGTGATATCGGTTCGGCGGTGCCATCGGCCAGTGTCAATCTATCGGATGGTTCGACAAGTTTCGACGCGGATCGCCTCTTCATTAAGGGCACAGCTAGCCTGACCGATGAAGGCCGGACGGGGGTTGCGGAACTGGCGCGCGGTCTGGCCGCCCGGCTTCCCTGCATGGCCTATGGGGTAAGTGTCTCAAATTGTGCGGACACTCCGAAAATGAGCGCGGTGACGGTAGTCGCCTATGCGAATATCAACGCCTTCACTGCAGAGGGCCGCGCCGCGCAGACTCTATCGCTCGAACGATCGGTCGCTTTTTATCAGGCCTTGATTGCGGCTCAACCCCTGCTAGGTCAACTGCGCACACAGGCCGAAGGTGGAGAGCCCTTGTTGCGGGTTGCGTCCGTAGGTCAATCTTCAGTTAATGCTCCGACAAACGGTTCCGGGAAGACGTTGGCAATTCAGTTCCAAATGGCGCCCTTGCCACCGTCTTGAGAATACTGTTTTGATTGAGAACACCTATTTTTTGCGATGTGTTCTAAAGTCAAAACCCATGAATATTGTCCTCGTCTGTCGGTTCCAACCTTTTGTTTTGTCTCATCTTAATATTCTCAAATCAGCGTCTGCGACGAGCGAACGGCTTGTTGTCGTGGTGGTGGGGATGGAGGAGCGCCGAGAAGCGCGGTATCCTTGGACGGCTTTCGAACAAGCATTATTCGTCGAAAAGGCGCTGGAAGGGCAACAAGCGGAGATAGTGCGAGTGGGCGAGTATGGCGCCGATCAGGACTTGCTCCTCACACTTAAACCCAGTCTGGGTGAGCCGGAGTTATGGCGTTGGGGCGTAATCGAGGACGATTTTGACCCTGAGGCCCTGGGCTTACCCATTTGGTCAGTCCCCGATACGCGCTCTGAGACCAGGAGAGTTCGCGATGAGATTTTCGAGGGAAAATCGCCTGGCTCAGTCGCTACGGCGTCTGCAGTTGACCAGTTACGCGGGCTCCCTCAATGGGAAGACCTGGTTGCAGAAAATCGAATGATCAAAAAATACATGCAGTCATGGGAGGCCGCCCCGTATCCGGTAAATCTCGTGACCGCGGACAGTGTCCTCTACCGCGATGGGGCGATTCTACTCATTCAGAGAGCGCTGATTCCTGGAAAAGGTCTGTGGGCTCTTCCGGGAGGGTTTGTCGAACCTAATGAGTCTCTTTTAGCCGCTTCAATTCGGGAGGTGTCGGAAGAAACTGGGTTGCGACTTCCGCTACATGTGTTGAAGGGGCGCCTTTTGGGTACGCAAGTGTTTGATAGGCCCAATCGTTGTTCGCGTGGGAGAACCATAACTCACGGATTTATCTACGATCTGAGCGGTGTTGATTTGCCACCCTTGATGGCCGGCGACGACGCAGGGGATGCGATATGGGTACCTGTGGCGGCCCTGGTCGAGTGGCAAGAGGTTTTTTTTCAGGACCATTATCACATTGCCCTTTCTCTGCTTCGCCAAGCTGGCCTGGTTTAAAGCTAATCGCATTTAGGGTGTTTGACCTCCCACTCCTCTGACTGGTATAGGTCTGCAGTCCCAATTTAAGTTCATAATTACCACCCACTTCAGCCCATCAGTCTGTTTCCACGAAAGCTTTTAGATCTATGTCATTTCCTGCATTGAAGACCGCACTTGACGCCAAGAAATCTGACCTGAGAAGCTGGCTTTTTGAGGCCGCCCTGCCGATCTGGCGCGATATTGGCGTCGACAAAGAAAAGGGCGGTGTCTTTGAAACCCTGGCGCTCGACGGTACGCCTGCGGACGTCAACCGCCGTACACGCGTCGCTGCACGTCAGGTCTATTCCTATGCCCTCGCAAAACAGATGGGCTATGAGGGTGATGCCGACACGGTCATCGATGCCGGGTTGAACTGGCTAGGTGGACCTGCGGCCGCGCCAGGCGGCCTCGTGTATGCCGTTCTGACGCCGCAGGGTGAGGTGGTGAAGGCCGAGTTCGATTTCTATGACCACGCCTTTGCGCTTTTGGCCTATGCCTCGGCCTTCAAGGTGCGCCCGCACGACAAGAGTCTTGAGCAAAAGGCCATCGCCATCCGCGATACATTGATGACGACCTACAAGCATCCGGTGCGCGGCTTTGAAGAAGCCAATCCGCGCACCCTGCCGCTAAAAACCAATCCGCATATGCACATGTTCGAGGCCTCGCTTGCCTGGATCGAAGCCGGCGGTGACAGCGTCTGGAAAGACATCGCGGGAGAAATCGCCCGGCTGTGTCTCGACAAGTTTCTGCACCCGGTAAATGGTAGCTTGCGCGAATATTTCGACGGCGACTGGAACCCTCTGGAAGGTGAGATGGGTCGCATCATCGAGCCGGGCCATCAGTTTGAATGGGCGTGGTTGCTCGTTCGCTGGGCGGCCATCAGTGGCGAAGATAAATTCATTGTGCCAGCCAAGCGTCTGGTCGAAATCGCGGAAGACTTCGGCACGGATCATGTGCGCAACGCCACCGTCTTCGAGCTGTGGGACGACTTCTCGGTTAAGGATAACAAGGCGCGCTTGTGGGCCCAGACCGAGCGCATGAAGGCTTATGTGGCCTTGCAGTCGATCGCCGCCACACCCGAAGAAAAGGCTGATTATGTCGCAAAGCTCATCAAGGGCGCCGAGGGTCTTGAGCTCTATTTCGATGCGCCGGTGCGCGGGCTTTATCGTGATAAGATGAACCCGGACGGCAGCTTCGTGCAGGAGCCCGCCCCGGCTTCGACCCTCTATCATATCATCTGCGCCATCGACGAAACCTTCCGCGTCGAAATGTGAGACTTAAAGACAGCTTACGGGCTTGAGTGCGCGTTCACGCCATTCTAAAAGCCCGTAAGTTTTTCGCGGAGTGCCCCGAATGTCTGATGTCCCGCCAATCCTGCTGATTCTGATTGCGCTGAAGGCGGGGGCCAGGATTATGGACGTCTACCAGACTGATTTTTCGGTTGATGCCAAGTCAGACGCCTCTCCGGTCACCGAAGCAGATGGCGCGGCGGAAGAGATCATTTTGACGGAACTGGCCAAGCTGTCGCCGGACATCCCTGTCGTTGCGGAAGAGGCCGTGTCGAAGGGTGACGTGCCGGAGACAGACAAGGTCTTCTATCTGGTTGATCCGCTGGATGGTACGCGTGAATTTATTTCCCGTAATGGCGAATTCACCGTCAATATCGCCCTGATAGAAGAGGGCGTACCTGTTACCGGAGTTGTCTATGCCCCTGCGCTTGGGGAACTCTTTTGGGGCGCGAAAGGTAAGGGCGCGTTCCGGGCTGCGGTGAAAGAGGGGGTTATAGGTTCGCAGGAACCTATACGGGTCCGTTCGGCCCCTTCAGCGGTGACCGCCATCGGCAGTCGCTCGCACGGCAGTGCTGAAACTGAAGAGTGGCTTAAGCAATATATGGTCAATGATTTTGTGGCCGCTGGGTCCTCGCTGAAATTCTGCCGCGTGGCCGAAGGCTCGGCCGATCTTTATCCCCGTCATGGTCGTACCATGGAATGGGATACGGCAGCCGGTGATGCCGTTTTGCGTGCGGCCGGTGGTCTGGTCACTACGCTGGATGGGCAGCCGCTCACATACGGCAAACGCGACCGAGCGGACGCCACCGATTTTGCCAATCCCTACTTCATTGCCTATGGGGATCAGGATCTTGTCGGCGCAACTGTCTCTGCTTAGCGCTGAAATCAAATCTGAATGGTGGGTAACGCTCTATGGTTGAGTACGTGGCCAACTTCTGTTGACCTCTGCCGCTCCTGAATTACGCTAACCGTCTTTCAGCGAGAGTACAGGCGGTGAGAGGCATGACCAAGGTCGGTGAGCAAAGTGTGGTCGCGTATCTTGGCGATTTAAAGCCGCTTTTCGTCGACAAATGCAAAAAGGATGGGTTGAGTGCGTCAGAGGGCTTAAGGCGGCTTGTCGTTGAAGCTTTGAACACCAAAGAGACCTCCTACCGTATTGAACCCAACGAACCTGAAGCGGTGTCAATCGGCGTTCAAGTCCGTTTCACGCCCACTGAGCTCGCTGCCGCGAAAGCGTGCGCTACGGCTTCCGGCCTTTCAATTCAAAAATGGTACGCGTCCTTATTGCGGGGTTACCTGACGCGCCTCCCTCAATTTGGTCAGTATGAGCTGGAGGCGTTGGGCGAAAGCAACCGTCGGCTGGCTCAGATGGTTCGCCAGCTTCGTGGTTCTGAATTCGCCTCCGTAAATGAAGCCATTCATGGGAATGACATTGTCTCTGAGTTGAGAACGCATCTTAAACACGTTGCCGTTCTCATGACCTGCAATCGTGACCGGTGGAGATTATCTCCTGATGACTGAGCCGAGTCCATTCACCGAAGACGACGTCCATGAGATTATCCCTTCCAAGGGCCGCACGAGCCGGCGGAACGTGAGTCTCATAAGCGGTGTTATGATTTCCGTTCCCACACCTTGGCATGAGTTGAAAACCAACCACGCTGCCGCCAACTTCTCGTCGCTTATGCGAGGTGCTCCGGAGGTTGTCAGCAAGATTACCCGTTCAAAAGGGGGGTATCCCTCGGCGGCTGCCACCCTCGACTATGTTTCGCGCGATGGGCAACTGGAACTCATAACCGAGGAAGGCGAAGTGATCGCTGGGCGTACCGATCTCCATGATCTAAAAGCGGAATGGCGGTATGGTGGCGTACCGATGCCCAGCGAGTCCCAATTCACTGAGGTGGTTAAGGTGGTGCTCTCAGCGCCAGAGGGCACGGATCCGGACTGCATTCTTCGGGCCGCCAGGGATACCGCCGAAATCATGCTTGCCGGGCATCAGTACGCAATGGTGCTTCATGACCCTCGCACTGATCCATCACCGAATGTCTCGCGTTATCCCCACGTACACATCGTTGTAAAAGCGATGTCATTACGGGGTGTCCGTTACAATCTTACACTCGGAGAAATTGACGCCTGGCGAAAGATATTCGCGGCAAATCTAAGGGCCTTGGGGGTTGAGGTTACGGCCTCGTGGCGTTTTGAGAGGTTCATGGACTACCAATATAAATTGGAGGAAGAGGGCATTCCAGAGCCGGGCATGGACATTAGAAAGAGTTTGACTGCGTCAGAAAATAAAGCGTTGCAAGCCTACGCCAAACTCTCTGTCGAGAGACTCGACGGCGCAGACGGGGATCCGCAAACGGCTTTAGACATCGTTCGCTTCCTCAAGCGCAAACTTGGCCCGAAAGTGATCGAAACGCCGCAGGACAAAGAAGAGCGCCGACAGCGACATAGAGAGCCGGATAGGGGCATCGACCGCTAGGTGTCATTGATTAGCACCGCTGAACCGTTCTAACAGCCTTTTACGTTTGTCCGCGTAAGTCTTCCTCCGTAAAAGCCGGACAAGAGAACGGACCGCGGGGTCCGCGAAAAGAGTGTGGCAAGGCATGTCGATTACCCCTGACCGGTTGACTCACCTGCGGCGGCTGGAAGCCGAGTCGATCCATATCATGCGCGAAGTGGCAGCGGAGTTCAAAAACCCCGTCATGCTCTATTCGATCGGCAAGGATTCGTCGGTCATGCTGCATCTGGCGCTAAAGGCCTTCTATCCCTCAAAGCCGCCCTTCCCCCTGATGCACATCGACACGACGTGGAAGTTCCGGGAGATGATTAAATTCCGCGACGATACGGCGGCGCGCCTCGGTCTGACCCTATTCAAACACACCAATCCCGATGGTCTGCGCGACAACGTCAACCCGTTTGACTACGGTAGCTCGGTCTATACCGGTATCATGAAGACCGACGCGCTCAAGCAGGCCCTGACGGCGCATGGCTTCGATGCGGCCTTTGGCGGCGCGCGCCGCGATGAGGAAAAGTCGCGGGCGAAGGAACGTATCTTCTCCTTCCGCACGCAGAACCACGGCTGGGATCCCAAGAACCAGCGGCCGGAACTGTGGAACCTCTACAATGCCCGCATCAAGCCGGGAGAGTCGATCCGTGTCTTCCCGCTGTCCAACTGGACCGAGTTGGATATCTGGCAGTATATCCTTGTCGAAAACATCCCTATCGTGCCGTTGTATTTCTCGGCCCCGCGTCCGGTGGTGCGGCGCGGCGGCCAGTGGATCATGGTTGATGATGAGCGCCTGCCGCTCGAACCCGGCGAAACCCCTGAAATTCGCAATGTCCGCTTCCGCACACTCGGCTGTTATCCGCTTACGGCGGCTATCGAGTCTGAGGCCACAACCTTGGAAGAGATTGTCGCCGAAATGCTGGTGGCCCGCACCTCTGAGCGGTCCGGTCGCCTGATCGACCACGATGAAGCCGGCTCGATGGAAAAGAAGAAGCGTGAGGGCTATTTCTGATGAACGCTCTGGAAAAGATCGATACCGCGGCCTTTACCGACTACCTGGCGGCGCATGAGAAAAAGAGCCTGCTGCGCTTTCTGACCTGCGGCAGCGTCGATGATGGCAAATCGACCCTGATCGGGCGTTTGCTCTACGACACCAAGCTCATCTTTGAGGACCAACTGGCGGGTCTGGAAAAAGACTCCAAGCGCTTCGGCACGGTGGGCGAGGAGATCGATCTGGCGCTACTGGTCGATGGTCTTCAGGCCGAGCGCGAACAGGGCATTACCATCGACGTGGCCTATCGCTTCTTCACCACCGAAAAGCGCAAATTCATTGTGGCCGACACGCCAGGCCATGAGCAATATACGCGCAATATGGCCACAGGGGCGTCCAATTCCGACCTCGCCGTGATCCTGATTGATGCGCGCAAGGGTATATTGACCCAGACGCGCCGGCATTCCTTCATCGTCTCGCTTCTGGGCATCAAGCACGTCGTGCTGGCGGTCAACAAGATTGACCTGATGGACTATTCGCAAGAGGTCTATGAGCAGATCACGGCCGACTATCGCGCCTTTGCCGCCGATTTCGGCTTTGAGACGCTGGTGTCGATTCCTCTGTCGGCGCGCTTTGGCGACAATGTGCTGGATCGCAGCGAAAAGCTCGGCTGGTATGAGGGCCCGACGCTCGTGGAGCATCTTGAAACCGTTGAGATCAACCGCGACGAGACGCAGAAACCCTTCCGGCTGCCGGTGCAGTGGGTCAACCGCCCAGACCTGAACTTCCGAGGGTTTTCCGGCACCATCGCGTCGGGCACAGTGCGCCCGGGTGATGAGGTCGTGGTGGCCAGTTCCGGCAAGACCTCGCGCGTCAAGGCCATCGTCACATATGACGGCGAATTGCCAGAAGCCGGGGCCGATGAAGCGGTTACCCTGACGCTTGAAGACGAAATCGACATTTCGCGCGGCGACATCCTTGCGGCACCGCAAGCCCGCCCGGAGGTGTGCGAGCAGTTTCAGGCCAGCCTGATCTGGATGAACGAGGACGAGCTGCTGCCGGGCCGCCCCTATCTGTTGAAAATCGGCGCGCGCACGGTCACGGCGACCGTCACCGACATCCGCCACAAGACCGACGTCAACTCGTTTGAAAAGCTGGCGGCCAGGACGCTGAAGCTCAATGAAGTGGCGACCGTCAACATCGCCGCGCAGTCGCCCATCGCCTTCGATCCGTATGAGGACAATCAGGCGACGGGCGCCTTTATCTTGATTGATCGCATCTCAAACCTGACCCTGGGGGCCGGGCTGATCGATCATGCCCTGCGTCGCGCCAGCAATGTTCACTGGCAGGCGCTGGAGGTTTCCAAAGAGGCGCGGGCAGGCATCAAGCGGCAGAAGCCGGCGGTTCTTTGGTTCACCGGCCTGTCGGGCGCGGGGAAATCGACCATCGCCAATCTGGTCGAAAAGAAACTGCTCAGCCTCGGCTATCACACGACCCTGCTGGATGGCGACAATGTGCGCCACGGACTGAACAAAGATCTGGGCTTCTCGGATGCTGACCGGGTCGAAAACATCCGCCGTGTGGCCGAGGTGTCCAAACTGATGACCGAGGCCGGTCTGATCACGCTCGTCTCCTTCATCTCGCCTTTCCGCGCCGAGCGCCAAATGGCGCGTGAGCTGCTGCAAGACGGTGAGTTCGTCGAAATCCACGTCGCTACGCCGCTGGAGATCGCTGAGGCCCGCGACGTCAAGGGCCTGTATAAAAAGGCACGCGCCGGTCAGATCCCCAACTTCACCGGTATCGACAGCCCCTATGAGGCCCCGGAAAATCCGGAAATCGTTGTGGCGAAGAACGGTGAAGCGCCCGAGGCCGAGGCCGAACGCATCTTCCAGTGGCTGTTTGAAAACGGCTATCTGCCGGTGGAACCGACCTACGTCATCTGATGGCGGCGGCGACTTGTAATCGGCGGCCAATGGCCCCATGTCTGTGCGCCTAAGCGGCGGGTTGAAGTGCTGCGCGTTATGCACTAGACCGCAACTGTCTCTGGAGTACAGCCATGTCCGAATTGCGCGCCAATTCCGTCGTCGAACTTGCCTCTGCCAAGTTCGGTAATCACCTGCCCATCTCGGTCATTGCCGGGCCTTGCCAGTTGGAAAGCCGCGAGCACGCGCTGGAAGTGGCATCGGCGCTAAAGGAAATCTCCGAGCGACTCGGCTTTGGCATCATCTTCAAGACCTCTTTCGACAAGGCCAACCGCACCTCGGCCAAGGCGGCACGGGGTATCGGCCTGAAGGACGCTCTACCCATCTTTGCGGAAATCCGTGAGAGCCTCGGCCTTGCCGTCCTCACCGACGTGCACGAGTCGCAGCAATGCGCCCCGGTGGCCGAAGCCGTCGATGTCCTGCAAATCCCGGCGTTTCTGTGCCGTCAGACGGACCTGCTGCTGGCTGCGGCGGCTACGGGGCGCGCCATCAATGTCAAGAAGGGGCAGTTCCTCGCCCCCTGGGACATGAAAAATGTGCTCGATAAGATCGTGCTGGGTGGCAATCCCAATGTGCTCCTGTGTGATCGTGGGACCAGCTTCGGTTACAACACTCTGGTTTCGGACTTCCGCGGTCTGCCCATCATGGCTTCGACCGGCGCGCCGGTGATTTTTGATGCCACCCACTCGGTGCAGCAGCCCGGCGGTCTGGGCGGCTCCTCTGGTGGTCAGCGCGAATTTGTGCCTGTTCTGGCGCGTGCCGCTGTCGCAGTCGGTGTCGCCGGCCTGTTTATCGAAACCCATCCGGACCCGGATAATGCGCCTTCCGACGGCCCGAACATGGTGCCGCTGGCGTCGTTCGAAGGCCTTATGCGCGACCTGATGGCCATTGATCAGGTGGCCAAGGCCATCACGGCGCGGGACTCTGCCCACTAAGATGAAGCCGGTCATCCTCATTCCGGCGCGTATGGCCTCGACCCGACTGCCGAACAAGCCGCTGGCGGACCTCAATGGCGAACCGATGATCGTGGCCGTGTGGCGGCGCGCCATGGAGGCCGATCTGGCCCCCGTCTGGGTGGCCACCGATACGCCCGACATCGCCGAGGCCATCCGTGCCGTGGGCGGCAACGCCGTGATGACAAAGCCTGAGCATCCGTCGGGCTCGGATCGTATCTATGAGGCGATCACCCGCATTGACCCGGATCGTCAGTACGACATCCTGCTCAATGTGCAGGGCGACCTGCCGACCGTGGCCCCGGAGACCATCCGCGCGGTGTTTGAGCCGCTCAAGGACGCTGAAGTGGATATCGCCACGCCTGTAGCCGAGATCTACACGGATCAAGAGCGGAATGCATCATCGGTAGTTAAGATGGTGGGGACGCCAATTGCGCCGGGACGTTTCCGTGCCCTCTACTTTACCCGCGCTACCGCACCCTGGGGCGAGGGGCCGCTTTATCATCATATCGGCCTCTATGGCTGGCGACGTTCGGCTTTGGAGCGTTTCGTGACTTTGGCCCCGTCGCCGCTGGAACAGCGCGAAAAGCTGGAGCAGTTGCGCGCCCTCGAACATGGTATGCGCATCGACGCCGTCGAAGTGGCCGAGGTACCGCTGGGGGTGGATACCCTGGCCGATCTGGAAGAGGCGCGCCGTCGCCTTAGCGGGAAATAGATTATGGTTCTTGAAACCGCCCTTGAGGCCACCTCTGCCCTTCAGGCCGCACAGCAAACCGTCGAGATCGAAACCGCCGGCCTGAGCGCCCTGCGTGACGCGCTGAATGGTGAACTGGGGCAGCGGTTTGAGGCCGCCATCGACACCATATTGAAGGCGCAGGCGCAAGGTGGGCGGATCATCGTCAGCGGTATGGGTAAGTCGGGGCACATCGGGCGCAAGATAGCCGCCTCACTGGCTTCGACAGGGGCGCTGTCACACTTTGTGCATCCGGCGGAGGCCAGCCACGGCGACCTCGGTATGGTTGGTAGTAATGACGTGGTCTTGGCCCTGTCGTGGTCGGGCGAAGCGCCGGAACTGGCGGACATCATCGCCTATACGCGCCGCTTCGAGGTGCCGCTGATCGCGATTACATCAGGCCCCAAAAGCGCGCTGGGGTCCGCGGCTGATATTGCGCTGGTCCTGCCGAAGATGGCCGAGGCCTGCCCCAATGGTCTCGCGCCGACGACCTCTACGACCATGCAACTGGCCATGGGTGATTGCATCACCGTGGCACTCCTGTCGCTGCGCAAATTTACGGCGCAGGATTTCCGACAGTATCATCCGGGCGGCAAGCTGGGCTCGCGCCTGCTCAAGGTGCGAGACCTCATGCACAGCGGCGAGGCCATGCCGCTGGTGGGCGAGGAGACCCCTCTGTCTCAGGCGATTGTCGAGATGTCGTCCAAGCGCTACGGCATGACCGGCGTCGTTGATGCCGAAGGCCGCCTGACCGGCATCGTTACCGACGGCGACCTGCGCCGCGCCTTCAGTGAGGGCTTTACCGACCGGGCTGTATCAGAGATGATGACAAAGGCCCCGCGTGTGACCACGCCGGATACGCTGGCCTCACAGCTTCTGGCAGAAATGAACGCACGCAGCATTACCGGCATATTCGCGGTGGAAAACAACCGCCCCGTCGGCGTCATTCACCTGCATGAAATTCTGCGAGCGGGTGTCGCTTGACCATAAGCTTCTCGTGATTTGCGTGAACGAACCGCAAAAAGACAGATTCATTTGACTACCACTTGCGGTTCGATCTTTGGACGGTTAAAGATACTACAGATTTTAGACTCCTCCTTAATTTTGATTTTCTTGAATTTTATTCGCTGAGATTGGCATGAAAAAGGTTCGCAAGGCTGTCATTCCGGTCGCCGGCTTGGGCACGAGAGTTCTGCCCGCGTCCAAAGTCGTTCCAAAAGAGCTTCTGAATTTGGTCGACAGACCAATCCTCGCCTATATCATCGAAGAAGCCCGCGCAGCGGGTATTGAGCATTTCGTCTTTGTGACTGGCCGATCCAAAGGAGCGATCGAAGATTATTTTGACCATCAAGTCGAGCTCGAGGCTCAGTTATCGGCTAAGAACAAGTCGGATGTCTTGAACGCGCTTCTCGCTGAACTCCCGAGAGAGGGCGAGATGAGCTTTGTGCGCCAGATGCAGCCCAAGGGGCTTGGCCACGCGGTCTGGTGCGCACGTGACATCATCGGTGACGAAGCTTTCGCGGTTATCCTGCCCGACATGGTTATGGACGCCGAGGTTGCGGCTCTGAAACAGGCCGTCGAGGCCTATGATAAGGTCGGCGGCAACGTGATCGTTGTCGAACGTGTTCCCCACGATCAGACACATCAATACGGTGTCGTTGCGTTGGAATCTCAAGAGGGTCGCCTGAACAAGATGACCGGTATGGTCGAAAAGCCCGCCAAGGGTACGGCCCCCTCCAACCTGATTGTGTCGGGCCGCTACATACTTCAGCCCGAAATCTTCGGACTACTGGCGACTCAGGAGAAGGGTGCCGGTGGCGAAATTCAGCTCACTGATTCTATGTCCCGCCTGATGGATAGCCAGTCCTTCCATGCGCTCGAGTATGAAGGCGTGACCTATGACTGTGGTGATAAGATCGGTCTCTTACGCGCGAACGTCGCTATGGCGCTGAAGCGCGATGATCTAGGTGAGGCTGCGCGTCGGGCGCTAGCTCCGTTTTTTGTCTAGTTTTCATTTACCTTTTTAAGTGCTTTTTCATGACCATCCTTTTACCGCGGACGGATCTAGTCCCAAACACGTATGAGTTCGAAACGGAGGCATTCGTCAAGACGACGGGCTTCCGAGAATACGATGCTCGCTGGCTGTTCGGAACGGAAATCAATCTACTGGGCATTCAAGCCTTGGGTTTGGGCCTCGGCACCTATGTTCAAGAACGGGGCGTGCAACCGCGCATCGTTGTCGGTCACGATTTTCGCTCCTACTCGATCAATATCAAGAACGCCCTGATTCTCGGATTGCTTCAGGCAGGCTGTGAAGTTCTCGACATTGGTCTTTGTCTGTCGCCGATCGCCTATTTCGCGCAGTTCGATCTGGATGCACCCTGTGTCGCCATGGTCACCGCTTCGCACAATGAAAACGGCTGGACCGGCGTGAAAATGGGCTGTCAGGCGCCTCTGACGTTCGGCCCGGAAGAAATGAGCCGCCTGAAGGAAATCGTCATGTCGGGCGCGGGCATTGTCAAGGCCGGTGGTACGCTTGAACTGGTTAAGGGTGTTCAAGAGCGCTACTTAGCTGACGTCTCTGCCAAGGTACAGCTAAAGCGCAAGCTGAAAGTAGTTTGTGCCTGCGGTAACGGCACAGCGGGTGCCTTTGCGCCTCAGGCCCTGCGCGCCATGGGGGCGGAGGTAATCGAGATGGATTGCGACCTCGACGCCAATTTCCCAAAATACAATCCTAACCCTGAAGATCACGAAATGCTTGTCGAAATGGCCAAGGCCGTAAAAGAACACGGCGCGGACCTTGCGCTTGGTTTCGACGGAGACGGTGATCGTTGTGGCGTTGTCGATAATACCGGTGAAGAAATCTTCGCGGATAAGATTGGGTTGATGCTAGCGCGCGATCTGTCCGACCTCCACCCCAACGCGACCTTTATTGTCGACGTGAAGTCGACGGGCCTTTACAAGACTGACGAGATTCTGAAAAAGAATGGTGCTTCCACCGTCTACTGGAAGACAGGACATTCGTATATTAAACGCAAGACCTCTGAGCTTAATGCGCTGGCGGGCTTTGAAAAGTCGGGCCACTTCTTCCTGAATAAACCTATCGGCCTAGGTTACGATGACGGCCTGGTGGCGGCCGCTGCCGTGTTGGCAATGTTGGATCGCAACCCCGACAAATCCCTCAGTGACCTTAAGAACGCTCTCCCGGTGGCCTACACGTCACTAACGATGTCGCCTAAGTGTGGCGACGAGGTGAAATATCAGGTCCTCGAAAGGCTCGTTAAGGAATACGTTGACCTCCACGCGGCGGGAGGGGAAATTCTGGGTCGCAAGGTTGTTGAGGTAATCACTGTCAACGGTGCGAGGGTTCACCTTGAAGATGGTTCCTGGGTGCTCGTTCGAGCATCGTCTAACAAACCAGAGTTGGTTGTGGTGGTGGAATCCTTGAGTTCCGCCGATGACATGCGCGACCTTTTCCGTAAAGAGATTAAGCCACGCCTTGCCAACCATCCTGAGGTGGGCGCGTTCAATCAAGAAATATGAGTCTGTTAGAAGGTCAATTATCTAAACAAGTTTCCTTGTTGAGCTACTAATTGCTTTTTTAAGTGGAGGGATTTGTCGCGCGTTCCACTTCGTGTACGTTGATTTGGTGAAAAATCTGAGCTATCGAAAAACTTGGCTCGGTGGTATTTCGCGCTGAAAAATTCATTGGCTAACTCTAACTTAGCCCAAAAGTCCAAACGGGATTAATTTTTATGTCTAACGTAGTTATTACTGGTGTAACGGGCCAAGACGGTGCGTATCTTGCGGAGTTGCTATTGGGGCAAGGTCATGTGGTTTACGGCACATATCGCCGCACCAGCACGGTCAATCTCTGGCGTCTTCAGGAGCTGGGTATCGACAAGCACCCGAATCTAAAGCTCGTTGAATACGACCTGCTGGACCAGGGGTCGGCGATCCGTCTTCTTGACAAGGCTGAGCCTGAGAAGGTGTTCAATCTCGCAGCGCAGAGCTTTGTGGGCGTTTCGTTTGATCAGCCGTATTCGACGGCGATGTACACGGGAGCGAGTGTGACGAACCTCCTCGAAGGCATTCGCACGGTCAATAAGGACATCCGGTTCTATCAGGCGTCATCTTCTGAGCTCTATGGGCTTGTTCAGGAAGTGCCGCAGAAAGAAACCACGCCGTTTTACCCTCGTAGCCCCTACGCGGTCGCCAAATTGTATGGGCATTGGATTACGGTAAACTACCGTGAGTCCTATGGAATGTTTGCGTCTTCGGGGATATTGTTCAATCACGAATCTCCGATGCGCGGGCAGGAGTTTGTCACGCGCAAGATTACGAACGCAGTGGCTCAGATTCATCTTGGTCAGCTTGACGTTCTGGAACTGGGCAACATTGATGCCAAGCGGGACTGGGGTCATGCGCGTGAGTATGTGGAGGGCATGAATCGAATGCTCGACCACAATGCGCCAGACACGTTCGTACTGGCCACCAATGTAACCACGACGATCCGCAGTTTCGTCGAAATGGCTTTTAAGAATGTTGACGTGGATGTCGTTTGGGAGGGGCAGGCGGAGCAAGAGACGGCTCGCTGCGCGAAAACCGGGAAAGTCCTGGTGAGGATAAATCCGCAATTTTACCGGCCGGCTGAAGTCGAGCTCCTTATAGGTGACCCATCAAAAGCTGAGGCGGCGCTAGGCTGGAAGGCTCAAACGCAAGTTCATGACCTTTGCAGTGAGATGGTCGCCGCCGATTTAGAACGGAATAAAAATGGCCGTTCATTCTAGGACGCGTTATAAGAGGCAGGGCTGAGTGTCCTGCCTCTTATGGCGACATATATAGGGGGAGGGCCTTTCGATGTTAATTTTTCGTGATTTCGCGGCGGCAAAAAATTATAGGGGATAGAATAAAGTGAAAAAGAAAATTTTTGTAGCGGGCCATCTTGGAATGGTCGGGTCTGCCATTGTTAGGCAGCTTGAGGCTCGGGATGACGTTGAACTAGTGTTGAGGTCACGATCACAGCTCGATTTAACAAATCAAGCTAGCGTGGCCAACTTCTTTGAGGCGAACAAGATAGATGAGGTTTACCTTGCCGCCGCAAAAGTAGGTGGGATTCATGCAAATAATACATACCCTGCCGATTTCATTTTTCAAAATCTTGCAGTTCAAAACAATGTAATTGGATCTGCATTTGCAGCTGGCGTGAAAAAGCTGCTCTTCTTGGGGTCTTCTTGTATCTATCCCCGTCTCGCTTCGCAGCCGATGTCAGAGTCCGAGCTTTTGACAGGATTGTTGGAGCCAACCAACGAGCCTTATGCAATCGCAAAAATCGCCGGGATTAAGATGTGCGAGAGCTTTAACAGGCAGCATGGAACAAGTTATAGAAGTGTGATGCCAACAAACCTTTACGGCATTAACGATAACTTTCACCCGGAAAATTCCCACGTTATTCCTGCCTTGATGCGCCGTTTTCACAATGCGAAGCTAAATGGCGATGCAGAAGTTGTGGTTTGGGGCACCGGTACCCCTAAACGGGAATTCCTCCACGTGGACGATATGGCCGCAGCGAGTATTTACGTCCAAGAGCTAGCTGATGAGATTTATGATCAGCACGTCGACCCTCGTTTGACCCATATTAATGTAGGCACCGGACAAGATTGCTCCATATCAGAGATGGTTCAGACTATGGCGGATGTTGTAGGGTTTGAGGGTAAAATTATATATGACACTACAAAGCCCGATGGCCCCCCGCGGAAACTGTTAGACACAACGAAGATAAACAGCCTTGGTTGGTCCCCAAGATACTCGCTGCACGAGGGATTAAAGTCCACTTACGAGTGGTTTTTGGGCAGCGACAATATTAGGTTGTAGAAATTTGATAACTGTATTTTAGGTCTATGATGTTGGGCAAGATGACAAATTTTTTCTCCAAGCTTAAATATGCTAGAGACGTGCTATGTGTTCATGAGATGGTGAAGACAAGCGCCCGAGTGCTAGGAGGAGAAGATAGTGTCTCTCCCGGGCTGATAGACAGGACGATCGCGGTATACTCCGACCCTAAGCAATTTGAGGTTTTTTTACGCGCCCTTATGCAAAGTGAGAACTTTGCAGAAGTAGCGGCAACTAGCTACGGTGTAGCTCGCCATTTCGTATCATTCGTATATAAATTGGTGTTGAGGCGGGACCCTGAAGAAGAGGCCCTGCATGCGTTTGCCTCAGCGATTAGCGAAGGTAAGCTGACATTCGATTCTTTTTCGATCGAGATTATGAGCAGCCCTGAAGCCAAAATGAAAGGTGGAGCGGGTCAAAAGGATTTTTATGCGGAATTTTTGAACCGTGTGAACGAAGATTTGTGTGAAGGGAGCGTTACGGCGTCGGAAATAGACTATCTATCGACAGAACTTGCGATGGGTCGGTCCAATATTGCCGAGGTTTACAGATCTCTGGTCAAATTTGAGCGTTTAACGATTGCGCCGGAAGATTTACCTAAACTTATATCTGTCATATACCAAGCGTGCTTCGATCGACGCCCGGGCGATGAGGAAATCAGTATCTGGAAGGGTCACATTTCTTCTCGCACGGTTTCAGTAGTTGACTTTTGTAAACTGATTTTTGAGTCAGATGAGACCAAAAACTACAGAAACCGGCTGAACCAAATCGCGACTCATCTTTCTGATGCTCAGTTTACACAGATGGTTTATGAGTCGCAGCTTGAGCGCGGAGCGGGCGGCGCTGAGATAGCGAGTTGGGCTCAACAGCTTTCAACGGGCCAGACCAACCGTTTGCAAATGCTGAGCGCTTTGTTCAACGAGTATGTTCTCGATAATACGGTCAGGCCTTTACCTGAGAATAATCCTTATGAGGTTCACCTCATGGGAACGACTAAGAAGGTGAATGCGGCGGATTGGAAGCGAGATCTTCAGGCGCTGAAAACCTCTAAAGGTCGAGAATCTCTCAGTAAATCTGATAAAATCTCTGTGCGGAAAGAAAGTCGTTTTGCATTCAACGTTAAGAAAAAGCAAACGTTAGTCACGGCGATTGCAAGTTTGTATAAAGGGGGGGATTATATTGAGCACTTCCTCAAAAACATAACAGAACAATCGATATTTAGAGATTATGCCGAATTAATTATTGTCGACGCAAACTCTCCTGAAAATGAATCGGTTATCATCGAAAAGTTCGTAAAGAGCTTTCCGAACATAAGGTATAAAAGATACGATTATCGGGTCAGCATTTATGACGCGTGGAACATCGGCGTCAATGCTGCAGAGGGTCAGTTCCTGACAAACACCAATATGGATGACGTTCGACGTCAAGATGCATTGGAGTGCCAGGCCGCGTCTCTTATTGCACTTCCCTTCGTTGACGTGGTCTACCAAGATTTCTACTATGCATTCGATAAGAATGTTGCTTACGATCACATCGCGGAGCTAGGTGCCAAGAGCCAAGTAGGCCTTGTTACGCCTCACGGCATGTTCTCATCAAACCCGCCACACAATGCGCCAATGTGGCGAAAGTCCCTACATGGCGAGCTTGGGTTATTTGACGGGACTTACAAATCGGCTGGGGATTATGAGTTTTGGATGCGGTGCCTTGCAGCTGGCAAAGTGTTCTATAAGTTAAATGACCCACATGCTACTTACTTTCAAAACCCGACTGGTCTTTCGACAAGTAAAGAAACACCCGGTCTAATCGAGTCTAAACGTATCACTAAGAAGTATGGTAGAAAGCTAATACCTGAAGCGTTCACGTGTTCATCGGAGGACTTTCTGCGACGCGTTGGCGCGGAAAAAGAAACGACACAGTTGGCCCTAAAGCCGTCTGATCGTTACGATTACATACAGCATCTGCTTGAAAAGGCAGCGTCGGACTTGAAGTATAAGATTGCCTTGGATCGGGGTAAGTGAAGATGAATTTGTTGGTTGATGCAGTTTTCTTTCAGCTTGCCTCAAGTGGTATTGCGCGGGTCTGGAAGTCGATCTTAGGCGAAGTTGCGGGGCATAAAGGCGTTAATCTTTTTATGCTCGATCGGGGTAACGCACCACTGATAACTGGCGCTACGGTTATTCCATTTCCGTCTTATGATCTGTCGAGAAACACGGCAGCGGATTCTGTTCTGATACAGAAAATCTGTGATTTGTATAAGATCGATGTGTTTTCGACGACTTATTACACCACACCGCTGCGCACGCCATCCGTGCTCGTGGTCTATGACATGATACCGGAACTTTTGGGCTTTGATCTATCGTTCAGGGACTGGAAGGAAAAAAAAGCAGCTATACTTTATTCTCAGTATCAAATTTCCATTTCCGCGAGTACGCGCAAAGATTTGCACGAATTCTACCCACATTTAGATGAAGTGCGTTCAAGTTTTTCTCATTTGTCTATTGATCGATCTATATTTAGAGAGAGAAATGCATCTGAGGTAAGCGCGCTTCGCGCGAAATATGATATAGATAAGCCTTATTATCTTTTTGTGGGATCTCGGCAGCAACATAATAACTACAAGAACGCGAAGTTATTTTTTGATGCACTTTCTGGAAATGACAAGTTCGATTTTGAGGTTGTTTGTATAGGCGGTGAGAAAACATTCGATGACGGCGTCTCCGCGCTCCAAGAGCGTGGGCTTAAAGTTCGCCGGTTTGATATGAACGATGACGATCTGGCCGCTGCTTACACTGGAGCATTGGCTCTTGTTTACCCATCGTTATATGAGGGGTTCGGGTTGCCTGTGCTTGAAGCGATGGCGTCTGGTTGTCCGGTCATAACTACAAACAGAGGGTCTTTGGCAGAGGTTGCCGGCGAAGCCGCGCTCCTTGTGAGCGGGCAAGACGTCGAGGAAATGAAGGCAGCTTTGAAAACTATTATGGATCCCAAGCGACGACAGTCATATGTCGCGAAGGGTTTAGATCACTCTCAGCTGTTCAATTGGAGCTTATTTGCAGGCCATTTCGTCGATGTCGCTAAGCGACTCAGCGAAGAGGCTGCGTCGGGTGCCTACGACGAATTCTTCCGTCGTTGGGAGAAGTTGAGACTTCTGCAGGCAGATGTTGATTATCAGTAGGGGCTTTGCAAAGTGCCAGGCTGAACAACACACGTGTCTTTTGGTGGCCTGAGGCTTTCCGACCGAGCCAGCCGCGAGACGTGTTGGCAATTCCTCTAAATGGTTTTTAGGAAAATTTTTATGTCTAACGTAGTTATTACTGGTGTAACGGGCCAAGACGGTGCGTATCTTGCGGAGTTGCTATTGGGGCAAGGTCATGTGGTTTACGGCACATATCGCCGCACCAGCACGGTCAATCTCTGGCGTCTTCAGGAGCTGGGTATCGACAAGCACCCGAATCTAAAGCTCGTTGAATACGACCTGCTGGACCAGGGGTCGGCGATCCGTCTTCTTGACAAGGCTGAGCCTGAGAAGGTGTTCAATCTCGCAGCGCAGAGCTTTGTGGGCGTTTCGTTTGATCAGCCGTATTCGACGGCGATGTACACGGGAGCGAGTGTGACGAACCTCCTCGAAGGCATTCGCACGGTCAATAAGGACATCCGGTTCTATCAGGCGTCATCTTCTGAGCTCTATGGGCTTGTTCAGGAAGTGCCGCAGAAAGAAACCACGCCGTTTTACCCTCGTAGCCCCTACGCGGTCGCCAAATTGTATGGGCATTGGATTACGGTAAACTACCGTGAGTCCTATGGAATGTTTGCGTCTTCGGGGATATTGTTCAATCACGAATCTCCGATGCGCGGGCAGGAGTTTGTCACGCGCAAGATTACGAACGCAGTGGCTCAGATTCATCTTGGTCAGCTTGACGTTCTGGAACTGGGCAACATTGATGCCAAGCGGGACTGGGGTCATGCGCGTGAGTATGTGGAGGGCATGAATCGAATGCTCGACCACAATGCGCCAGACACGTTCGTACTGGCCACCAATGTAACCACGACGATCCGCAGTTTCGTCGAAATGGCTTTTAAGAATGTTGACGTGGATGTCGTTTGGGAGGGGCAGGCGGAGCAAGAGACGGCTCGCTGCGCGAAAACCGGGAAAGTCCTGGTGAGGATAAATCCGCAATTTTACCGGCCGGCTGAAGTCGAGCTCCTTATAGGTGACCCATCAAAAGCTGAGGCGGCGCTAGGCTGGAAGGCTCAAACGCAAGTTCATGACCTTTGCAGTGAGATGGTCGCCGCCGATTTAGAACGGAATAAAAATGGCCGTTCATTCTAAACGTGTTCTCATCACAGGTTCATCCGGTTTCACAGGAAGAAAATTGTTTGATGCATTGAGATCACGTGGCCACGTGGTCCAAGGGCTCTCGCGCACTCCGGGCGAATTTTTGCACGTGTCCGAACATGACAGTCTGAGGGACGTTATCTCTAACTTTCGTCCATCTCATGTTGTTCACCTCGCGGGAATATCATTTCCGGCGCATCCGGTGAACTCGGAAGTTTACAATAGCAATGTTTTATACTCGGCGGAGCTTCTCGATTCTCTTATAGGGATGGACCTTCAACAAGTGATTGTTGTGAGTAGTGCAGCTGTGTATGGACAGACTACGAGTACAGAACCAATATCAGAGGAAGTCCCGCCTTCACCGATATCCCACTATGCGCTCTCTAAGGTTTTCGTTGAGCAAATGTGTGGACTTTATAGTAAAAGTCTTCCCATTCTCATTACTAGGCCATTTAATTACATCGGACGTGGGCAAGCGGAATACTTTTTCGTTTCCAAAATAATAAAGGCCTTTAAATCCGATCAAGCGTCCTTATCCCTTGGTAATATCGACATAGTCCGTGACTTTTCAGATGTCCGAGATGTAATAGAAGCTTATATCGGATTAATTGAAAATGATTGTGTTGGCGGGGTTGTGAATATTTGCTCCGGCGTCGGGATTCGCCTCCGCGAGATATTGGACATTGTATCTCGCATCACGGGTCGCAATTTGGAAGTTTTGTACGACCCTAAGTTCGTACGACCGAATGAGCCTAAAGTGATGGTCGGATGTGACAAGCATCTTAATTCGCTAATTGGAGAAAGGCAAAAGCGTCCCATCTGTGATACCCTTAAATGGATCATCGAGAACGACCCTGACAAGTAAAGCTTGTTTACCCCGCTGACGAAGTCCAAAGATGGAAAACAGATTCAGAAATCGAAACGAGCTTTCAGCTCATAGTTCGGAGCAAGGGTTGGAACGACTCATAGAGAGGCTTCAAACTCAGGTGGCGCTTTTAGCTTCTCAGGTTGAAGAGCTGACTTCAGCCAAGGACGAAAATTCTCGCCAAAATCAATTGTTAGTGGAAGATTTGTCAAATCAGATTAGTCAGAGGGATGAGCAACTTAATCGAATTTATAATTCTTACTCTTGGAAGTTAACTGCGCCCATACGTAAAGCTGGTTCGGGATACAGACTTTTGTCTAGAGGGATAAGACTTCTCCTATCATCTCCCCGTGAATTTGTATTGGTAGTCGTTACACTGTTGGCCCGCATTGTTCGACGGTTGCCTAGCGTGAGAAGGACAGCACATGTAGTGCTTCATGTGCTTCAGCCGCGCGCACGGGATTATCTGTCGCGATTGGCCCCTCCAAGCCCTCAAGAAATCGGCTATAATGTGGGACAGGCAGACGGTTCCCCCCAAACTCTTGGTGGAGACTGGGTTTGGATATATCGAAGAGTTCGATTGTCTGAACGGAGCGTCGAGTAGTACCTCTTCAAAAGCGAGTAGCGCCAGCAACATTTCCGGCGAGCATGCTTCCGATTGAACGCACTCCAAGGCAGTGGGCCAATAGCGGGGAAGTGTGGTGAAGTTTCAGTCCCCTCGGCGTTCCATTTCAAGTAAGACCGTCGCCGCTGGCACCATTTCATTGGCTGTCCAAAATTTCAACCTTAGCCGTTAGAAGAACACATGATGCATCTCGCACTGGACCTCCAAGCGATCGAAGGCGAGTCATCGGAGCGAGGGATCGGTCGGTATTCCACTGGACTGGCGGAGGCGATAATTCGGGCAAGCGCTTCTGCTCCAATGGTGATCCTAAATTCGGCCCTCCATGAGAGACATGAGCGCGCTTCGAAGTGGGCACGGAACCTCGTTCCCGATGAGCGAGTCGCCTGTCTGTCGGGGCCCGCAGGCGTGATGGGTTTGCTTCCAAATGGAGAAGGGAATTGGATTAGGGCCTCTGCTGTCTATGACGCGTTCTTAAGGCGCCACGGCATAAGTGTTGTCCACACAAGTTCTCCATTTGATGGGATGGGTGACGACACGGTGATCTCGAACCCCGCCAGCTTGGTCTATCCGCAGTTAATCAGATCAACTACCCTTTACGATTTGATACCCTTTCGAGAGCCTGAACTCTACCTTTTCGATGAGAGGTATCGACGTTGGTACAATCACCGCCTGGAGTGTATCCGTGGCTATGATCTAATCCTGACGATATCAGAGTACACTCGACAGGAAGCGATCAATTTTGCGGGTTTTGCCCCTCAGAAAGTCGTCAACATTTCCGCGGACACAACGGCTCAATTCAGGCCGATACTACTAACTGAAAGCATGAAGGCTGAGCTGTTTTCCAAGTACGGAATAATGGGCAGATTTGTCATGCATACGGGCGTACTCGAAGAGAGGAAAAATATCAGGACACTCATTTCGGCATTCTCAGCCCTTCCACAGCAGATCATAGCGGAAACACAATTGGTATTTGCCGCGAACGCGACTCAAGCTCAGAAAAATGCCGTTTTACGTCAGGCAGCGCAGATGCGCTTGCCTCCATCAAGAATTGTTTTCGCAGGCTACGTTCCGGATGATGATCTGGCGAAGCTCTACTCGGTCACTAGCGTTTTGGTGATGCCATCCACGTCTGAGGGTTTTGGCCTACCTCTTCTTGAGGCGATGCGGTGCGGCGCCCCAGTGTTAGGTGCGCGAGCTACGAGCATCCCTGAAGTGGTAGGTGCGTCTGAATATCTCTTTGACCCCTACAGTCCGGCGGATCTTTCAAAAAAAATGTATCGTGTTCTGTCTGATGCTGACGCGGAGAGGTTGGCGCGTGCTCACTCGTTAAAACGGCAATCTCATTTCTCTTGGGCTCAGACAGCGGTCAAGGCTATCGAGGCAATTCAAGAAGTGTCTCGCCACCGGGGCGTACATATTGATAGACGCACCCGCCTCCATGTCATTCCCCAAGCCTCTAATAGCCTTTGCAGCCATATCGCTGGTCTAGTGGAGACTACTCCCGCGTTGATCGAACGAACAACTTCGGTAAGCGATCCAAGCGCCCCTATTCTCGTTGTTGCAGATGGTCTGACTAAAGAACAAATGGAATGCGTGATTGAGGGGCCATTCGCAATTATCGTGAGGAGCCTGGACGATAGCATTAATGTTCCTCCGTCGATACGTTACCTTTGCAATGGCTACTTTGGAATGTTGCATCCCACCGAGGACGTGACTGCTCGTGATATCAGTCGAATGCCAACTTGTATCTATTGTGGCGAGGGGGTGAGCATTGATCGGATAGCCTCCCATGTCGATGAAATGCTGCCGTTATGCGACGCTGCATTAAATGATGTTATGAACTTGATAGCAAAAGGCCCTAACTGCCCAGACCACAATGCAGCGATGTGCTACGCTCGCCTAGCTCATAAGAATCTCTTCGAGCCTAGTTTCCGACCAGTATTGTATGTTGACATATCCGAACTTGTACACCGGGATGCCCGAACAGGAATTCAACGGGTCGTGCGGAGTATTCTTCGAAATCTTATCGAGAAAAAAAGAAATTATAGAATAGAACCGATTTACAGAGATGGTGATCAATTCAGGCTAGCGAGAAAGTTCATGATGTCCTTTCTCGGACTGCTTCCTCTTGAACTTGGTGACGATTATGTGTCTTTTAATGCCGGTGATACGTTCTTAGGGTTGGACTTGGATGCTCTGATTTCGCCAGGCGCACTCAATCTGCTACGACGTGAGCGCTTGAGGGGGGTGCGCGTGATATGGGTCGTGTATGATATATTACCTGAAACAAATCCAGAGTGGTTTGACCCGCCATTGGCTGCCGCTGTTCAGGGGTGGTTAAGGAAAGTAATCAAAGAAGCTGATGAGATAATCTGTATTTCGCGCTCGGTGGCTGATAGCTTGGGTGACTTTGCACGAAAAAGCGCACCTTGTCGGGAGCATCCTCTTAACATCTCGTGGTGGCACTTGGGTGCAGATCTGAATGCGTCGTCTCCGAGTCGCGGAATATCATCTGATGACTGGCGGAAAATGGACGCCATGCGCGAGGGAGCCATAACCTTTCTAACAGTAGGTACAATTGAACCTCGAAAGGGAATTGCCAAGCTGCTTGATGGTGCGGAAGCTTTCTGGGATCAGGGTGGTGATGCACAGTTCGTTATTGTGGGGAAACCTGGGTGGAACGTCGAAGGGTTGCTAAATCGAATCCGAAATCATGAGGAGCTTGACAAGCGCCTTTTCTGGTTTGAGGGGCCTACCGATGAAACGCTGGGGTTGCTTTATGAACGCGCAACAGCAGTCCTACTACCCAGCGAGGGTGAAGGATTTGGGCTACCTTTAGTCGAAGCTGCATTCCACGGTAAACCGATTATCGCCAGAGATTTGCCTGTTTTTCGTGAGATTGGAGGTGAAGGTGCGTATTATTTTTCAGCGGTCGAGCCAGACGAATTTAGGCTTCATCTGAAAGCTTGGATCGACCTTTGGCAAAGGCAGATGCATCCTCAGCCGGTGGCTACTCCCCTATCATGGGAGGACAGTACGGATGAACTTTTTTCGATACTGGTGGCCAAGAAGAACGTTGGTCCTTGAAGGCGAGGCAGTTAATTAGGGAGATGCATCAATTGGTATTGCATCTCCCTAATTCGCAAGATACATGACTACTTATATGTATGGAATCTTAGAGATTACAAATGAAAGTTGTTAGCACCGTCTGGATTCCTAACAGTGTTGCGGACTTCGAAATGCACGCGTGCCTGTCGATCCACGCGATGAGGGGGGCGGCAACCAGACACTGCCCTTACGAAGTGTTTGTTTTGGACGGGTTTGAGAAGCTCCCTAAAAACTACATATCGAGCTTGAAGGCACAGAATATAAACATTCACGATGCCTCTAAGCTAACGCGTAAAATCCTCAAGGAATATCAGGGGCTTAATAGTTTCTACAGCGCCGGTCAGGGCGCTCACTACGAGACGCTCTGCTTCATACGTTGGCTCGTTATGAAGGAGGTCATGAAGGGGGACTCGTTCCTTCATATCGATACAGATCTGTTCTTTCAGGAAAATAATGAGTTTATTTGCAATCTGTTTGAGGGACGGACCGGGACATTTGGTAGCCCATGCCTAACCTCGGTGTCAAACCCATCTTGGCTTCTCCAGTATGAGGATGCTCTGGCCAGAATGTTGGTGGATCGATCAAAGTTTCAGGCAGATATCGGATATAAAGGGAATGAGTTCCGGAAAGACATATCAAGCGACCAAGACTTGGTTATTGCCATGGAGAGTACGGGAAATATAGTTAATGAACATATGTCGGAGCTTAATCAAGCATTTCAGATATTTGTAAACCCGCTGTGGCCTTATGCTAGTCCTCCAGGCAGAAAAATACGGTACGAAGACAGGGGGGGGCGTGATTTTATCGATGGGAAGCCTGTACTGTTTTGGCATTTGCAAAACAACTGCGCTGACTATATTTCCCGCTACGTCTGTCTGAAGAATTACTCTTCCAGCTGGTTGAGTTCATACTTGCCCCAACGCTTGTGTTTCCCGTTTATACAGCTTGAGCCCAATGCGGAGAACTTCGCTTTTCAGGCGCTTAGAGATCTTTCTTGGCGAATTATTCATCAAAAGCAGGCTAATGGTTCTGTGAATATAGATGATTTTGGTAGTGAAGGTTTCTTTGCCCGCACTTGGATAAGCAGATATTTCATTATCCAGCGTCAAGGCCGGGAAATCTTTACTGACAACTACTGGTGGGAAGCCGGTCTATTTGAATGATTAAATTCACTAATGTATGAATTCCAAGATGGCTATTGGGGGAGTCTCTTGATCTAGGGACCATCTGCATTGGTAACCGACGGAGCGAGATTAAGATAACAACGTAAAGTGCATCACGTATATGCGTCGTAGAACGCAACGGTTAACGATGGAGGGGAGATGCTCCCAAAAGCTGCGGGGAATGATTTTCTGGGTCGCTTTCGTGAAATCATTTCTGACCCGTTGAACCTTTTGATACCGAGGCATCCTAAAGCTGGTGCTGTTGAAGGTGACTTGGTTTATCTTCATAATGGCCACTGCGTCCCACTGAGGGGGGAAGGGGCGTATTATGGTGACTTTAGCGACATATTTGTCATAAATAGAGGCGTGCACGAACCGGTTGAAGAATACGTTTTTCAACAAGTTATGGAGCGGCTTCCAGATGCCCCTGTCATGCTTGAGCTTGGTGCATACTGGGCACACTACTCAATGTGGATGAAGCAGTGCCGACCGAACTCCACAGCCTACTTAGTTGAACCGGACAAAGCGCATTTAGAAGCAGGCAAGGCTAATTTTCACAGACACCATTATGAAGGTGAGTTTATTCAGGCTTTCGTAGGGTCTGGTGCATTCGGAATAGATGATTTCTTATCTGAACGAAACATTTCGCACCTCAATATACTTCATTCCGATATACAGGGGTGCGAAGTGGAGATGTTAAAAGATTCGAATAAGTCTTTGGCGTCACACGCGATAGACTTTTTATTAATCTCTACTCATTCTCAGCAAATTCACAAGGATGTTGTAGAAACCATGTACTACCATGGTTACCGCGTAGAGGTTTCCTGTGACTTCGAGGGTGAGACGACTTCCTTTGATGGGTTCGTTTTTGCCACGTCGCCACTTATTCCCCGGTTGTTCAATAACTTCACACCAATGACTAGGGTAGACATTTGTCACGCCTCCCCGAAAAATTTAATTGATTTTGTCGTGCGTGCGATTGCAGAATGAGTTTCGGCGTCATTAAGCCCAATTCACAGCTCAAATCCTCAACTCTCTGCGGATCCTTTTTTTTGCCGCCCGGCTTCCTACAACCTCTGTAGCTAGCGTTAAGTATGTTTCTTTAGACTTGTTTAGATCATTATGATTTCTCGTATGTACATAATGACATAGGCTTTTTTTAGAGCGTCTTTCGCTCAAGTGGATGCCGGTTGAGCGTAAAAAAGCGCAAAAATCAGAAGTTTAGAGCGCGTTTCCGATTTACTCTGAACGAAACGCGCTTTAGCCACTTGCCGAGCGGTGGCTTGTGACAGCTTGGTGGCCGCCTCAGTGGCGGCTTGAGCGGATTGATTCCATTAGAAATCATTCCGCTCTAGACACCGTATCAATAACCTAAAAGCCGACGGAGACAGGCCGCGTGCGTAAGAAGCGGATAAGGTTGCGGTTCGTTCAAGTCCATAGTATAATTTTGCGATGAAGATATTTATATACACAAACTGTCAAGGTGGGGCATTCGAAAAGCTGTTACCTAGACTTGTCGATAGGGACCTTTCCATAACTTTTGTGGAAAACTACAAGGTTATTAATGGCGATGTGGCGCTAGAGGTTGCTCAAGAAGCGGCAAAAAGTGCAGATATTTTTATTTACCAACCTCTCGGAGTTGAACACGGACCTAGGTCGACGGAGCGGGGGGCCGAAGATACGATCGGGTCTTTAGTTTCGAAACGGTCTTTGCGTGTGTCAATGCCATATATTTACAATGACGCTCTTTGGCCGCTTTTTGAGGATGGCCCAAAGATACGTAATGAAGATGTAATTATCGATTTAGTTAAGTTGGGGGCAGAACCTGCGGATATCTTGGAGATGTATGATCAAGGTAAAATAGACTGGCGCTTTGATGCACGATTTATAAATACTGATCGTATTCTCCGCGAGAAGGAGGCGGACCTGGACATCAAAGTAGCGGATGTTATATCCCAGAATCTTAAGCTTTCACCCGTTATGCTTACACAGAATCATCCGTGTAGTGTGGTTTTCTCAAGCGTTTTAACTCAGTTTCTCTCTATTGCAGGGTGGATGAAAGTTTCTGCGAGCGATAGACTTGAAGAGTGGACACGGGTAGATACGAATATTGCTGAACTACCTGGTAGATGGCCCACTGATCGGTATGCCGTACAGCATTATCGTTTTGATTATGATGCCAAGATTGACGAATGGGCTCATGAGTTCTATCGGTCTCTTGTTCAGAAAGTTCTCCTTTTGACACCTTAGGCTCATAAGGTCTATGGGTTCCTTAGAGCTTGCGGGTTAGATTCAGTCACTGTACAGAGGTGTGCGGCGAGAGAGGTCTATATAATTGAACTTTCTCTACATTTGCTTAGATTTTGCGCCGATATTACGTCTACGCGTACGAACCAGTCCTCGAAGAGCGTAACGCCTTGAAATACGTTCTCGTATCCGTTATCTGTCAGCAGGGTCCTTATCTCCATTCTTTTGTCCTCAACGAAATTATGCTCGCATACTATAACTTTGGGCCTGACCATTTCAAAGTTCGTTGATTTCAAAATGTCAAGTTCCGAACCCTCGGTATCAATAGAGAGAAAATCAAAATCGGTCGGAATTGCATGGGTCTCTAACAAATCCTGTAAAGACACTGTTTCTACTTCATACGACTGGGCTGAGGCTCTAACCGGGCCATGTGGATCGGAGTTCCTGAATTGTTCCAGCGTGCCGAGGCCGTCCACGTCAGTGTCGATAAACGTCAGTTTCTCACCGCTCCGTGACCATACGCATCGCGTATCAATCGAGCACGTTCTATTTTGTGTAAGGTCGGTATGGTAGCGTTGCACCGGCTCACATAAAACGCCCGTCCACCCGTATTCTTTTTCAAGAAGTAGGGAATTGCTTAAATATATTCCGTCTACTGCGCCAAATTCAACGAATACTCCATTCTTTTTCTCTTTCAATACAAATAATACAAATAAATCTTGAAATAATTGAGAGTTTGAATTGGATATATTATTTGCGCAGTATATCAAAAAATCCGACTCCATAGCGCTCATATACATAGAATGCCGATTTTTGATATCTTGTTTAACCCCTAATATTGTATGCTTTGTCGTGTATAACGTGTTGAAATAGGCCAGAGCGTAATTTTCTTTTTCCATGCCGTGCTCCTTGTGGATTGGTTAATTTTGTTAAATTTAGATCAATAAATGTTGAATTAGTCAAAAACATTATTTCTGAAAATAGCGGCAAATATAATTGTAAACTGTTCAAATATCCAAAATCGAGAATAATTACGCCACAGTTATATGAGCCGAGTCCTTTTTTGATGTTCGCTCGACATACCATTCAACTATTGTCAGGCAGAACGCCGAAGGGTAACCATAGCGTCTACGACTCCGCTTTTGGGTTCTCGTTACGAGCAGGCTGCAAGTTACTTTTTACGCTCAGCACGTTTGATCGTTCAATTTTTCACTTCCAACCAGTCAGACTAAGCGTTGAGTATCGTCTACAACTCACGCTCAATTTGGGCCTTTACCTCAGCTTCATCAATGTCTGGGAGGCCATTTTCCCGCGAGAAGGCATTTGATGCCTCCAGCATAGAGGTGATGTTTTGCCTCGCAAATGCAGTGAACCAAAATTCATTAGTTCCGTAACGCATATTAGGATAGAGAACAGCCCGAAGCGTAATATAGGAATATAATCCAAATTTCGCGTGCTCAAACCCGTCACGTTTATATTGGTTTAAATGATGGAGGACCAGAGGCAAATTCTCGCACTTATGGTAAGCATTGGTTTCCTCTATCCATAATTCCTCATGGATTACACCTTCAAATCGAATTCGGGGAATGTTCCGGTATACTCTACGGTGTGTTTCTTGGGTGCGGGGGCATGACTGCAGGATGCTGTTGATATCTGAAGTGTGATATCCAAACGTCTTGGCGTAATTTAGTCTGCTTACACTAAAGCAGTCTGCTTGACTTGTTGCAAGTCCTTCTATTGCGAGACGCGTAACGTCAACTTCGATATATTCGTCACAATCGATCGCTAGTATCCACTCGTTTTTGGCAAACTTAGCACCATAATTCCTTGGGTGCGCAAAGCCAAAACGGAATAGGTTTTCTCGAGGGTAAAAAACGACTTGATCTGCCCCCGTCAAAACACTTTCGTAGTATTCAAGGCTACCGTCAGTAGATCCCATGTCTACAACAATTAGCTGGTCACAAACCTCTTTAACGGGAGGTAAGGTTGTGGTTAGAAGATCCAACTCATTAAATGCCAATATTACCGCTGTAATCGTAGTCGGACGGCGTATGGTTGGTACGTCAGGTGTTTTGCGGGCGCGCATTCTCAACCTGGGCATCCTCTGGCAATTGACCATTCTGCAGTTCGGTATCTGCCTTGTAGGCAGCAATGATCTGACTGGGGCTTCCTTCCTTTACGATTTTTCCACGTTTCATGTACACCGCTTTATTGCAGAAACCTTCAATAATTTCCAGTGAGTGCGAGGCGAGGACGAGCACGCGAGACCGAGACACATAGTTTGTTGTACGGTCAATTGCTCTTTGTAGAAATGATGCGTCGCCCGCCAAAAGCCACTCGTCCATCAGGACCACGTCAGGTTCATAAGAAGTTGCAACTGCAAATGTGAGGCGTCCGAGCATCCCAGAGGAATAGGTGTGACACGGTAGGTCAATGTAATGACCTAGGTCCGTGGCCGCGACAATTTCATCCATGTGCGCGTTAATCGTCTTTTGATCGATTCCGCGGTAATAGCTAAGAAGTTTAATGTTTTCGCGGCCGGTTAACTCCATGTCTAGGCCGAGAGTTGTATTCAATGCGGCCGATATATCACCGGTCACAAACGCACGCCCTTCAGATGGGGCGATCACCCCCGCCATCACTTTGAGAAGCGTCGACTTTCCCGCTCCATTATGGCCAATAAGACCAATCCGGTCCCCGTCGTTAGCCACCAGGTTAATGTCATCAAGAGCCCTGACGTGAACTATGTCGTTTCGACTCTTGTAAAGCGCCCCTCCAACAAGTCCGCCAGAGATTGTACGCCTGAGCGACTTAGCAGAGGTCGAATAGACCGGTAAGTTAACGGTTACCGAGTGGATTTCTATAGTCATTTTTAAATCCAGAAATTAATGTAACGCTTGAACTTATTGAAACTCAAGAGTGTTATTACTGTGCCAAATAGCAGCATGACAGAACAGAAGAAGTAGCTGTCGAGAGGTACCCGGTGCTCGAACAAAGGTGCGCGGATGAGTTCGATAAGGTGATGTGCGGGATTGTAATGAACGAACGGCGAACCCGCTCTGACCTGGGAGGGCATCCAAATGATGGGCGTAATGAAAAGGGTTACTTGAATGCCGTAAAGCACTATCTGCGCCATATCCCTGAAGCGAGCACAAATCATCCCGATCAATAGAGACAGCCAATACAAATTTGCGCAGACGATTACTAGACCTGGGACGACGAATATGAGTGTGTAATCGACTGGGAACCCGCAAAACATAAAAGTGACAGCTACGGCCACGAGATAGTGGAGGAAAACTATAACATTTTTAACAATGTTTCTCAATATAACTGATGAATACGGAACAGAGATGGATTTCAATAAGCTCGCATGAGTCTGAAAGATTGTTGTTGCTTCAGATAGGGCCGTAGAAATGAAATTCCATGCCGCCAAACTCGCAGCGATGAACGGTATGAACTCTCCTGAGTCGGTGCGAAATATCTGACCATACAACAAGCCGATTCCAAGAATGGTAACGCCTAAGCCCATCACCATCCATAGCGGGCCAAGCATGCTTCGCACGTACCTCTGGCGGACGTCTTGGTACCCAAGAGCAAGCCAAAGCTTCCAGTCTTTAAATCCAGCAACAACATCCGCATATCCACTCCACAAGCGAGGGGACACACTCAATTTATTTTTCTTCATAATATTCAATCGTCCATTCGAAACCATGGATGGTTCTAACAGCTTTAAAAACCTTTAAATGTCCCGCGTCACGTAGCAGTACTCAATTGGGCAGGGGCGGATTGCTTACTTATTTTCGCTATGCAATCGGCATTTTTTCGCCTCTTATCCGATACAGAAAGATATAAAAGGCCTTGCTCATCCTGGCAATTCCTTCGGATATGCTTCAATTCTCATTAACTTTTTACCAGCCTCACAGGTGCGGCACCATTTAACCTAATACCAGTTGGTGGCCTAATATGGGCTTCGTGATGCCAGATAAGGTCGTATCTGCACCGAGCCGTGATAGCACTATGGCGGGTTGAATGTAAAGAGTGGGCGGCTTTTCACAAAGGGGGATCCGCTGACTCGGGCAGAAAAACCAAAATTACCATCGCAAATCATCGCCTCCTTTTGCGCCCGATCTATCCTTGCGCATCGGTGGACTTTTCTGTAGGAATTTTTTAGGCTGCGTTGTGGATATCATCAGTTCTCCCTTAAAAGTTGAGAACTTTTTTAATTATCGGCTCACTTTATGTGCGATTTATATTAATCTTGGGCAACTCTAAGCATGAAAATTTTACCCGTCATTATGTCCGGTGGTTCTGGCACGCGCCTTTGGCCGCTCTCGACTCCTGAGCAGCCAAAGCAGTTTCATGCTTTGGCGACGCAACACACGATGATTCAGGAGACGGCGATCCGTCTGTCAGGTGAGGATTTCCTTAAGCCCGTCGTTATTTGTGGGCTCACTCACGAACCCTTGGCAAAGGCGCAGCTCGACGCAGTGGGTTTGTCACCCCAAGCGGTCATCCTTGAGCCTTTTGCCCGCAATACGGCGGCTGTGGCGGCTGTGGCGGCATTAGTCGGTCAAGAACTTGATCCAGAGGCGCTCATTTTGCTGGTTCCGGCCGATCACGTTATCGCCAAGCCGGAAGATTTCAAGGCCGTTATCGCGCGGGCAGCGTCGTCGGCCGAGGAAAACATAATCACCTTTGGCATCAAGCCGAACGGCCCTGAGACCGGCTTCGGCTATATCCAGCGCGGCGACGCAATTTCGCCAGGCGTGTACGCTGTGAAGCGTTTCCTCGAAAAGCCCAATCTGGAGGCCGCCAAGGCCTATGTCGCCGACGGTGGCTACGACTGGAACGCCGGCATCTTCCTCTTCTCGCCGAAGGTCATGCTTGAAGAAGTATCGCTGCATGAGCCCATGGTGCTGGAGGCTTCGCAAAATGCCCTGAGGCAGGCGGCAATCAACGGCGCCACACGTCTGCTGGATCCGGAGAGTTTCGCTGAGTGCCCGTCTATTTCTGTGGACTATGCGATCATGGAACGCACTTCGCGTGCGGCCACGGCCCCTTGTGATATCGGCTGGGCGGATCTCGGCGGCTTCGCCGAACTGTGGCGTTTGGGCGACAAGGACGATGCGGGCAATCACGCCCGCGGCAGCGCTATTCTGATCGATTCCCAGAACTGTTTAGTGCGCTCGGAGAATGTTCCGGTCGCCATTATCGGGCTTAGCGACCTGATTGTAATCTCCACGGCTTCGGGCATTGTGGTGGCTCCGATTTCGCGTGCGCAAGACGTCAAGCTGGCGGCGGAAGCAGCCAAAAAGCTGCGTGAAATTAGCTAAACCGATCTGATCGTCGGCTCTAAAAAAGCCCTCGCCTGTGAAGGCGAGGGTTTTCTTCGTGCGCGTACTCATACCAATGGCCGAAGATGCTCTCCGCATCCGACCGTTGAAGGCACGAGACTGTCTCATATGTATCACCGACATGAGACAGTCTTGAAGGGAACACAAAGAGTCATTTTCAATGACCCCTGGTATCAGGCCGCTTGGAACGTCACGGGTGCACTCCAGAAGGCGTCGACGATGCGCGATTGCGGACCGGGTTCACCCGTCGTCAGAAAGCGGCGCAGGCCGGACGTGCCGATCTGATAGTCCGGGTGGCGGGCCACATAGCGTTCCATCGCATCGGCGACTGAAGACGGCTGATGGATGAGCGGCGTGCCTTCGGGCAGGGCGGCCTTGAACAGGTCACCGATGATCTCATAATGCGTGCGCCCCAGAATGGCGCGGTCGGGACAGCGTCCGATGCGGGTTTTGAGTGCCTGCGCATGGCTTTTGACGACGGCCTTGAGCTTGTCTTCCCTTTCGCCAGCCTCTCAGCTGAAATCATCCGCGTCGCGAAGACGCCGCCGCAGAACGGCACGCAGAACTGAGATACCCACGATCAAAGGCGCCAGAGCCAGAACATAGGCCTTGCGCCACAGACTATCTGCGCGCTTGCGAAAATAATAGACCAGCCCCAGCCCCTTGTTCATCTCGACAAAGACCGGGTCAACGCGCGACGTATGGCCTTCGTGGATGACTTCGGCAGTCGGATGGAACAGCACCGCGCCGCCCTTTTTACGAATGCGCCAGCACAGGTCCACGTCCTCGACATGCAGGAAGAAGCGCGTGTCAAAGCCGCCCACCGACAGAAAATCGGCACGGGCGATGCAAAAGCAGGCACCCGACACTGCGGCCACCGGTGCCGGGCTTTCCGGCAAAGGCTCATGCTCACGGTGAATTTCGTAGGCGCGCAGGAAGGGCAGGTATTTCGACAGGCGCATCAGTGAGACCAGAGTCGTCACCGGCGTGACTTCTCCGCGCCGTGACCCACGCTGTTCGGTGCCGTCCGGATTAAGGACGCGGGCCCCAATCAGACACGGGCGAGGTGTCTTAAGCGCCGTATCGACCAGCGCATCGACCGCACCATCGCACAGTATGGCATCGGGGTTGAGAAAGACGACCCAAGGCTGCGTAGCCAGTTGTGCCCCCATATTGGCCGCGCGGGCAAAGCCGATATTGCCGTGCCCCTGCACCAGCAGGACCCGGTCATAGGCTTCGTCGATCTCTCGCAGCAACTCAATGGTCCGCTCTGACGAGCCATTGTCGATCAGGATCAGTTGCATCACCGCCGTCTCCGCCAGCACCCGCTCGATCGAGTCGAATAGGATGCGGCCGGAATGATAGGCGATGATAACGACCGTCACGCCGCGCGTATCCCGAGCGGGCAGGACGATGTCTGTGCCAGGGACCAGACTTTCGGCCTCACCCGCCGCCAGCCTTTGGGCCTTGATCAGGTCTTTGATAGTAGGCGGAAGAGTACGTTTCATACGGCGGCTTAAAAAAACTTATTTCAAATCAGGCGGCAGGATTTCGGTACGCAACTGTTAAACGACATTATCGACCAACAAAACGGTCTGCCCTTCCTGACCCCAATACCGCAGGGCCACCCCACCGGTTTCGGCTTCTTTGCGGCCGACCATGGCTATCACTCGCACCTTGGCCAAAGAATGTTCTCAGGTCCCGTCGTTAATCTTCTCATTCCGGAGGTCCGTGTCAACCGAGAGTCCGACTGAACGCGATTTTGACGCAACCTGTTGCACGTAATCATTAGCATCAGATGCAATCGGTGCAACTACCACCTGTATGGGAGCCAGCCATAACGGGAACTTACCCCCGTAATTTTCGATCATTATGCCGATAAAGCGCTCGAAAGAGCCCAGAATGGTGCGGTGTAGCCTCACCGGACGCTGACGCGACCCGTCCTCGGCAACGTATTCAGCACCCAGACGCTCCGGCAGCACGTAGTCGAGCTGGATCGTACCGCAGGCCCAGGCGCGGCCGAAGATACTCACCGCATCCGGCCATTGAAGGCACGAGGCTGTCTTATATTTATCATCGACATGAGACAGTCTTAAAGGGAACACAAAGAGTCATTTTCAATGCCCCTGGTATCAGGCCGCTTCGAACGTTACGGGTGCACCCCAGAAGGCTTCGACGATGCGCGATTGCGGGCCGGGCTCGCCCGTCGTCAGGAAGCGGCGCAGGCCGGATGTGCCGATCTGATAGTCCGGGTGGCGGGCCACATAGCGTTCCAGCGCATCGGCGACCGAAGACGGCTGATGGATCAGCGGCGTTCCTCCGGGCAGGGCGGCCTTGAACAGGTCTCCGATGATTTCATAGTGGGTGCAGCCCAGTATGGCGCGGTCGGGATAGCGTCCGATGCGGGTTTTGAGCGCCTGTATGCGGCTTTCGACGACGGCCTTGAGCTTGTCTTCGCTTTCACCGGCCTCGATCATGCCGGCCAGTCCTATGCACGGTTCACTGAACACCGCCAGATCCTGACGGCGCTTATCGATTTCGATCTCATAGACGCGCGAACGGGCCGTCGCCGTGGTGCAGAAGATGCCCAGCACATCGACATTCTCGACCTTGGGGCCGCGGCGTTCGGCCTCGTGCTCCCACGGCAGGCCGGTGGCTGCTTCGATAGTCGGCACGATGATCCCCAGTACATTGACAGCACGACCGGCGGTCTGGCGATAACCGGCCAGCCAGCCCGATTGCAGGCGACGCAGCGCCACGGCCGATGCGGTATTACAGGCCAGTACGACCAGAGAGGCCCCGGCCTCAAACAGGGTTTCACAGCCCTGACGCGTCAGCTCGACGATCTCTTCGCCAGAGCGTTCGCCATAGGGGGCGTGCTTCTGATCGCCGAGGTAGATGAAATCGGCCTGCGGCATCCGGTCCACCAGCGCCCGGTGAATGCTCAACCCGCCGACGCCTGAATCGAAAACCCCGATAGCCATGATTGTTTTCCCTTACGCAACCACTCGGCAACGCCGAAAATGAGTGTCTTCTCGTCTATAGACCCGCGCCCTTGTCGCCAGCAAGGGTACATGCTTAGATGATTGCGAATGGAACGGATTTGGCGGCGCTGGGCGTTTATGCCGGAGTCCATAATCGTATTCAGGAGCAGCAGATGGAAATGGATCGTCGCATGGTGATCGGGTTAATGACTTCGGCCGGGCTGATGCCAGGCGTCGCTCTGGCGGCTACGGGCGCGTCGGCGCTGACGGCAGAATGGACCGGCCCCTATGGCGGCATCCCTCCCTTCGATAAGGTCAAGATCGCAGATTTCGAAGCGGCTTTTGACGCGGCCATGACCGCCCAGCGTCAGGAAATTGCGGCGATCACGCAAAACAAAGCCGCGTCCACCTTTGAAAACACGATCGTCGCGCTGGAGCGTTCGGGGCAGGAGATGGAGCGCGTGTCCACGCTCTACGGCGTGTGGAGCGGTGGGCTGTCCACGCCGGAGCTTCAGGCCATTGCCAAGCGCCTGTCGCCCAAGCTGGCGGCCTTTGGCGACGAGATCAATCAGAACGAAGCGCTGTTTCAGAAGATCAAGAGCGTCTATGACCGCCGTGCCACGTTCAAGCTGACGCCGGAGCAGGACCGCCTGCTGTGGGTCACCTATAATGGCTTCGTTCGTTCGGGGGCCGCTCTGACGCCGCAGGCCAAGGCGCGCGTCGCCGAAATCAACAAGGAGCTGTCGGTGCTGTTCAACCAGTTTTCCGACAACCTGCTGCACGACGAAGAGCAGGTCCTCTACCTCAGCAAGGATGAGCTGCCGGGCGTACCGGATGGCTTCATGGCGTCGGCGGCCGCGTCGGCCAAGGCGGCGGGTAAGGACGGCCTCTATGCCATCCCCAATACCCGTTCGGCGATGGAGCCGGTTACCACCTTCTGTACCAACCGCGCGACGCGCGAAAAGGTGTGGCGTCTGTTCGTCAATCGCGGCGACAATGGCGATCAGTGGGACAACAACGCCCTGATCAAGAAGATTCTCAAACTGCGAGTCGAGCGCGCCAAGCTGCGGGGGTATAAGACGCACGCCCACTGGCGCGTCGAAAACGCTATGGCCAAGACGCCTGAAAATGCCATGCAACTGATGGAGTCGGTATGGCCGGCGGCGGTCAAGCGCGTGCACGAAGAGGTGGCCGATATGCAGAAGGTCGCTGATGCTGAAAAGGCCGGTATTACCATCGAGCCGTGGGACTACCGCTTCTATGCGGAGAAGGTGCGCAAGGCGCGCTACGACCTCGATGAGAACGAAATCAAGCCCTACCTGCAACTGGACAAGCTGGTCGAAGGTATGTTCTGGGCCGCCAGTCAGTCCTACGGGTTTACCTTCAAAAAGGTGGCCGGTCTGCCCGTCTTCCATGAGGATGTGACGACCTACGAAGTGCTGCGCGACGGCAAGGTGTCGGGCCTGTTCTACTTCGACCCTTACGCACGCAAGGGCAAGCGCTCGGGCGCGTGGATGAACGCCTATCGCAGCCAGTCGAAAGAGGACGGCAAGCCGATCCTTCCGATTGTGTCGAACAATTCCAACTTTATCGAAGCGGCGCCGGGTGAGCCCATCCTGATCTCCTGGGATGACGCCACGACCCTGTTCCATGAGTTTGGTCATGCCATTCACGGCCTGTCGTCGAACGTTACCTATGCCTCGCTGTCGGGCACTTCGGTGGCGCGCGACTATGTGGAATTCCCGTCGCAGGTCAATGAACGCTGGCTCTCGACCCCCGAAGTGCTGTCGCGCTTTGCCCTGCACTACAAGACGGGTGAGCCCATGCCGGCAGCCCTGCTGGAGAAGATCAAAAAGGCCGATACCTTCAATCAGGGCTTTGGCACGGTGGAATATCTGTCTTCGGCCCTGATCGATATGAAGCTGCACCTCGCCGGCGACGCCGATATTGACCCGGACGCTTTTGAGCGCGAGGAGCTGAGCAAGCTCGGTATGCCGAAAGAGATCGTCATGCGCCACCGCACGCCCCAGTTCGCGCACGTCTTCTCGTCCGACGGCTATTCGGCAGGTTACTACAGCTACCTGTGGGCCGATGTGGTGGCGGCGGATTGCTCCGAGGCCTTCGCCGAAGCGCCCAAGGGCTTCTACGATCAGACCGTGGCCGCACGGATGCTGAAATACATTCTCAGCGTCGGCAACACCATCGACCCGGCGGAGGCCTATCGTCAGTTCCGCGGCCGCGACGCCGACCCGAAGGCGCTGATGCGGGCACGCGGCTTCGCCTGATAACCTCGCCTGCCGGAACGTGCCAAGGGCCGGTCCCCTCCATTGGGGCCGGCCCTTGCGACTTCCACATTGTACCGTCTGGCAAAACTGGTTATTCGTGTCTGACGCAACAAAGCCGTGCCATGCAGATACAATTCTACGACATAGAAGGCCCCGCCCGCATTGAGCCCAGACGCATCAGGGATACGCGCGGCTTTTTCATGGAAACCTTCCGCGACGACTGGTTTCGTCAAAACGTCGCGGACGTTGCCTTCGTGCAGGATAATCACTCTCTGTCTGCACAGGTCGGCACGATCCGTGGCCTGCATTATCAGTCAGCTCCCTATGCTCAGGGCAAGATCGTGCGTTGTCTGCGCGGTGCCATTTTTGATGTCGCGGTCGATATCCGCCCACAATCACCTACGTTCGGGAAGTGGGTGTCCGAAATCCTGACACCTGAGAATGCGCTTCAGCTTTGGATACCCGAAGGGTTCGCGCATGGCTTTTGCACGCTTAAGCCGGACACTGAGGTTTGCTACAAAACGAGCGAGCTTTACCGCGCGTCCCACGACTGCGGGATCGCCTTCGATGACCCGGATATCGGTATTGTCTGGCCTCTCGATGTGTCGCAGGCTACTTTATCCGCCAAGGACCGGGAGCAACCCCCACTCTCCAGTCTGCGCTGAGTCGCGGACCATTCCGCGCTGACACAGGGCTTTGAGCTATGCGTATTATTGTTACTGGCGGGGCCGGCTTCATCGGTTCAGCTCTTGTCCGCTATCTGGTTGCCGAGGTTGGGGCGGAGGTGCTCAATCTCGACAAGCTGACCTATGCGGGGAATCTGGCTTCGCTTGACCCCATTCGGGAGGCGCCCAACTATCGCTTTGTGCGGGCCGACATCTGTGACCGAGAGAAGGTCGTTGAAGCGATAAACGGCTTTAAACCCGACCGAATCCTGCATCTGGCGGCTGAAAGCCATGTCGACCGTTCGATCAACGGCGCTGGTGAATTTGTGCAGACCAATGTGGTGGGCACCTTTACCCTGCTTGAGGCTGCGCGCCATTACTGGAACGGCCTGGATGAGGTGGGGAGGGCCGCGTTCCGTTTCCTGCACGTCTCAACAGATGAGGTTTATGGAAGTCTGGGGCAGACGGGTCTGTTCAGTGAAGCCACTGCCTATGACCCATCCTCACCCTATTCGGCATCGAAGGCAGCCTCTGACCATCTGGCCAAGGCCTGGCACCGTACCTACGGACTGCCGGTCGTTGTGTCGAACTGTTCCAACAATTATGGGCCTTATCATTTTCCTGAGAAGCTGATCCCGCTCAACATTCTCAATGCGCTGGAAGGCAAGCCTTTGCCGGTCTATGGCGACGGTTCCAACATACGCGACTGGCTCTATGTCGACGATCACGCGCGCGCCCTGCATCTGATTGCCTCGAGGGGGCGACCGGGAGAAACCTACAATGTGGGCGGGCGCAATGAGTACAGCAATATCGAGGTAGTGCGCCGGATTTGCAGGCTCATGGACATCTTGTGTCCGCAGGGTGCGCCGCACGCGCGCCTGATTACCTTTGTGGCCGACCGGCCAGGTCATGATCATCGTTATGCAATCGACGCCCATAAGCTGGAGACAGAGCTGGGCTGGCGCGCACAGGAGACCTTCGAGACCGGGCTGGCGAAAACCGTGCGCTGGTATCTCGATCATCCCGACTGGTGGCAGCCTCTGCGCGGTCGGGTCTATGCGGGTGAGCGTCTGGGTGTCCTCAGCAAGACGAGGGACTGAGCGTGCGGATCGTTGTTACGGGCAAGACGGGTCAGGTCGTTCAGGCGCTGCGTGCCGCGGGCGAGACCGCGGGTGCTGAGCTTGTCTGCATTGGCCGGCCTGAGATCGACCTGTCACAGCCTCTGACACTGGAGGCCCCGATCCGGGCCTTGCGGCCCGACGTGATCGTTTCGGTGGCCGCCTATACGGCGGTCGATAAGGCCGAAGACGAGGCGCAACTGGCGCAGGTCGTTAATGGCGATGCGCCAGGTGCGCTGGCCCGTATCGCCGCAGAACGGAACATCCCCATCCTGCACCTTTCGACCGATTACGTATTTCCGGGCGACAAGGCAGGTGTCTATGTTGAAACCGACGCGACCGGTCCTCTCAATGTTTATGGACGCACCAAGCTGTCGGGTGAGCAGCAGGTGGCCCGCGCGACTGCAAACCATGTGATTTTGCGCACTTCGTGGGTCTATGCGCCCTATGGTCGCAACTTCGTTACGACCATGCTGGGGCTGGCGGATACGCTCGACGAGGTTAGGGTGGTGGCGGATCAGCAGGGATGTCCGACCTATGCGCCGGAAATCGCCAATGCCCTGCTGGTGGTGGCGCGTCGCGTCGTGGACGACGGCTCGCCGGAGCTACGGGGCGTGTTTCATCTGACGGGGCAGGGGGAAACGAGCTGGGCTAGCTTTGCCGAAGCCATTTTCGCCGGCAGCGTGGCGCGCGGCGGAAAAGCGGTCACGGTTCACCCCATTGCGAGCGCGGACTACCCTGCCGCGGCCCGAAGACCGACTAACTCACGGATGAGCGGGGAAAAACTGTCAAAAATCTATGACTTGCGGCTCAATCCGTGGCATTTATCGCTCGACGATTGCCTCACGCGCCTGATTGGGCTGCCAAGAGGATGATTGCAGGCGAAAAGGACTAGGCAGATGAGGGGCATTATTCTCGCGGGTGGCTCGGGAGCGAGGCTTTTTCCTATGACTGTAGGCATTTCGAAACAAATGATGCCTGTGTATGATAAGCCAATGATTTATTACCCGTTATCGACGCTGATGATGGCGGGAATAAGGGAGATCCTGATCATTTCGACACCGCACGATCTGCCCCTGTTTCAGAAACTACTGGGCGATGGCAGCAACTGGGGCATATCCCTGTCCTATGCCGAACAGCCCAGTCCCGATGGCCTGGCGCAGGCCTATATGATTGGGGCCGATTTTGTCTCGTGTCAGCCGTCCTGCCTAATCCTCGGCGATAATATCTATTATGGCTCCAACCTCATTGAAACACTTGATGGGGCGTCGAACCTGACCTCCGGTGCGGCGGTCTTCGCCTATCAGGTCTCTGACCCGGAGCGTTACGGGGTGGTGGAGTTTGACAGTGCGTTCAAGGCTCTGAGCGTCGAAGAAAAGCCGATACGGCCAAAGTCCAACTGGGCGATTACAGGCCTTTATTTCTATGATGAACAGGTTGTGGATATCGTCGCCAACCTCAAGCCTTCCGCGCGCGGCGAGTACGAAATCACGGATGTTAATCGCGCCTATCTTGAGCGGGGCCAGTTGAATGTCCTGCCCATTGGCCGCGGCTATGCGTGGCTCGATACCGGTACGCCCGACAGTCTGCTAGATGCGGCGGAGTTTGTGCGCGTTCTGGAAAAGCGGCAGGGTATGAAAATCTGCTGCCCGGAAGAGGTCGCCTGGCGGCAGGGCTTCATCGACGCCACGCAACTGGAGGCCTGCGCACGGCGACTGGGCAAGAGTGACTACGGCAAGTACCTCTTCCGTGTGCTGGCTCTGGGCACCTGACCCGCTTTGCGCCGCCATTATAAACGACTGGCAATGTCCGTATTCCGGCTTGTTGGGTGAGGCGCCACACTGTCTCCACACATGGGAGGCTTAGATGCGCGAACTCAAATCGACGGCGACGGTTATGATCATGGCCTTTGGATTTTGTGCCGCTCTGGTGGCCGGTCTTTCGGTAGGTCTGCCGTATTGACGGCAAGACCATTGGAACGTATCATGAACAATTATGAAGAAGACGCTCAGGGAACGCCTCGCCATCCTGTCTGATGCCGCCAAGTACGATGCCTCCTGCGCCTCGTCCGGGACGTCAAAGCGGGACTCGTCATCCGGCGGGCTGGGGTCCACCGAAGGCTCGGGTATCTGCCACGCCTATGCACCGGACGGACGCTGCATTTCGCTGCTGAAGATACTGATGACCAACTTCTGTATCTTTGATTGCGCCTATTGCATCAACCGCTCGTCGTCCAATGTCGAGCGGGCGCGCTTTACGCCGGACGAGGTGGTGTGGCTGACGCTGGAATTCTATCGCCGTAACTATATCGAAGGTCTGTTTCTGTCTTCAGGCATTATCCGCAATTCCGACTACACCATGGAGCAGATGGTGCGCATCGCCCGCGATCTGCGGCTGAAACACGATTTTCGTGGCTATATCCACCTCAAAACCATCCCTGAAGCCTCGGCAGCATTGATCGAAGAGGCTGGGCTCTATGCCGATCGTCTGTCGATCAATATCGAACTGCCGACCGATGCCGGGGTCGAGGCCTTCGCCCCGCAAAAGCACCCGGCCAATATCCGCCGCTCGATGGGTGAACTGAAACAGAAGATCGACGCGGCGTCTGAGCCGACCTACAAAAAGCGACGCAAGCGCTTCGTGCCGGCGGGGCAATCGACCCAGATGATCATTGGCGCCGACCAGACGACGGACGCCACCATTCTGGGCTCCAGCGCCGGGCTCTACAGCCGCTTTCGACTGCGCCGCGTCTATTATTCGGCCTTTTCGCCGATACCCGACGCCTCAAAAGTGTTGCCGCTGATCAAGCCGCCGCTGGTGCGCGAACATCGCCTCTATCAGGCCGACTGGCTCTATCGTTTCTATGGGTTCGATATCGGTGAGATCACGGCAGGGCGGCCCGACGGGATGCTCGATCTGGAACTTGACCCCAAACTCGCCTGGGCGCTGGAAAACCGCGCGCGCTTTCCTGTCGATGTCAACCGCGCGGAAAAGGAGATGCTGCTGCGTGTGCCGGGCTTCGGTGTGAAAGCGGTGCAGTCCATCCTCAGCGTGCGGCGCTTCCGGCGGCTGAAACTGGAGGACTTGCAGCGGCTCAAGGTGTCGTTGCGCAAGGTCAAGCCGTTCGTCGTCACCGCTGACTGGACGCCGGTGCGCCTGATTGACCGCGCCGATCTGCGCACCCTGTTTGCGCCTGAACCGCAGCAACTGGTGCTGCTATGAAGCGGTTTAAACTGCGCGGGCGCGGTGACTATGGCGAATGGCGCGAGGCGGCGCGTGAGGCCCTCCGTCAGGGGCTGTCGCCGAGAGAGGTGGAATGGGGCGCGACCGGCGCGCAGGTGGGCTTGTTTGATGCCGCCGGAGTCAACGGAGGCGGGGCAATACCCGGCTTCAACGCGACCGCAGACATCAGGGGAGGGGCTTTCACCGTCCCTTCCGCCTTTGTCGAATTGTCCAAAGCCGTGCTGTGTCACAGCGACCCCAGGCGCTTTGATCTCTGTTACCGCCTGCTGTGGCGGCTTCAGGCAGACAAACACCTACTGAGTGTGGTGACCGACCCGGATGTGGCGCTGGCCCATGCCTTTGCCAAATCGGTGGGGCGCGATACGCACAAGATGAAGGCCTTTGTCCGCTTCCGGGAAATCCCGGCGCCGGGACTGCGCCGCGCCTTTGTGGCGTGGTTTGAACCGGAGCATTTTATCGTCGCGCGTACGGCCGGTTTCTTTCAGCGGCGCTTCAATGACATGGACTGGCTGATTGCCACGCCTAAAGGGTCAGGCGCGTGGGATGGTGAGATTTTGCGGGTGAATGATGATCCGGCCGAAAAGCCCGATATCCGCGACGAGACAGATGACCTCTGGCGTACCTATTTCGCCAACATCTTCAATCCCGCGCGCCTGAAGGTACAGGCCATGCAGTCGGAAATGCCCAAGAAATACTGGAAGAACCTGCCGGAGGCCGAGCTGATCCCCGACCTGATCCGCAGCGCTGAGCAGCGTGTGCGCGACATGAAAGAGCGCGGTGCCTCAGACACCGCGCCCAGATTTCATGAACGGCTGCAACAAAGGGCCGATCAGTCGGAACCAAAAAGATCGCGAGTATAGATCTTGTCGGCGACGTCTTTCAGTTCATCGGCTAGACGGTTGGCGATGATGACATCCGATAGGGACTTGAAGGTCTCCAGATCACGGATGACCTTTGAATTGAAGAACTCTTCGGCCTCAAGGGCAGGTTCATAGATCACCACCTCGACGCCCTTGGCCTTGATGCGCTTCATGATGCCCTGCACCGAGGAGTCGCGGAAATTGTCCGAGTTGGTCTTCATGGTCAGGCGGTACACCCCCACGACCTCGGGCTTTCTGCGCAGGATGCTCTCGGCAATGAAGTCCTTGCGCGTGGTATTGGCCTCGACAATCGCCTTGATCAGGTTTTGCGGCACTTCGGAATAGTTGGCCAGCAACTGCTTGGTGTCCTTGGGCAGGCAGTAGCCGCCATAGCCAAAGGACGGGTTGTTATAGCCCTTGCCGATGCGGGGATCGAGCGAAACGCCTTCGATGATCTGGCGCGTATCCAGTCCCAGCGCTTCGGCATAGGAGTCCAGTTCGTTGAAATAGGCGACGCGCATGGCGAGGTAGGTATTGGCAAACAGCTTGATCGCCTCGGCCTCATCGCTGTTGGTGAAGAGGACCTCGATGTCCTTCTTCTCCGCGCCGTTTTTCAGCAGATCGGCAAACAGGCGCGCTTTTTCTGACTGTTCACCCACAATGATGCGCGACGGGTAAAGGTTGTCGTAAAGTGCCCGACCTTCGCGCAGGAACTCCGGCGAGAAAATGATGTGGGCGTCGGGGTGCATCGCGCGCAGACGGTTCGTATAGCCTACCGGGATGGTCGATTTGATGACGATGGTGGTTTTTGGATTGACCGACAGGATGCTGGCCGTGGCGGCTTCGATGGAGCGCGTATCGAAACGGTTGGTCGTCACGTCGTAATTGGTCGGCGTTGCGACGATGACGAATTCGGCGTTGCTGAAGGCGTCGTGCGCGTCCAGTGTGGCACGGAAGTTGATCGGCTCGCTGCTCAAATAGCGTTCGATATCGGCATCGACGATGGGCGATTTGCCCGCATTGAGCAGGGCGACCTTTTCCGGGACAATATCAAAGGCCACAACCTCATTATGACGGGCCAGCAACATGGCGTTGGACAGGCCCACATAGCCCATACCGGCAATACCGATTTTCATTTTCGCCTCATATATCCGGATCAGGTCGGTCGCCGTGATCTTTTTGCTTTCAGAAAGCCTTTAGACAGACAGAAAGAGGGTTAAGTGGCAACCCAATCCCGCTTCGCTGTAACGCATTGGCAGCCATTTGGGTATCTGTCGCATTCAAAAGGGAGGGATTTATGACGCGGCCATCGGACGCAGGCCCAGCGATTGCAGCAGGAAGGCGTCCGATCCGCGCTCCGGATTGGGCGTGGTCAGAAGCTGATTGCCGACAAAGATCGAATTGGCCCCGGCCAGAAAACACAGGGCCTGAAGTTCCTCGCTCATCTCATTGCGACCGGCCGACAGACGCACCATCGACTTCGGGCACAGGATACGCGCCACGGCGACGGTACGCACAAATTCGACCGGCGTGACGCCACCCTTTATTTTGGACAGTTCACCCAGCGGCGTGTTCGATACCGGCACCAGATTGTTGATCGGCAGGCTGTCCGGGTGGGCGGGCAGGGTGGCCAGCTGGTGCAGGAAGGAGACGCGGTCTTCGCGCGTTTCGCCCATGCCGACAATGCCGCCGCAGCAGGTCTTCATGCCGACCTCGCGCACGGCTTCCAGCGTGTCGAGGCGCTCCTGATAGGTGCGGGTGGTGACGACGCTCTCGTAATATTCCGGCGAGGTGTCGAGGTTGTGGTTGTAATAATCGAGCCCGGCCTCTTTCAGCGCCCTGGCCTGATCCGGGGTGATCATGCCCAGCGTCGCACAGGTTTCGAGCCCCAGCGCCTTTACCTCGGCAATCATTTCGGCGAGGGCGGGCACATCGCGGTCTTTCAGATCGCGCCATGCCGCCCCCATGCAGAAGCGTTGCGCCCCGCCGTCACGGGCCGCTTTGGCGGCGCTTAGAACCTCATCGACCGGCATCAGTTTGGAGGCCTTCAGACCCGTGTCATGATGTGCCGATTGCGAGCAGTAGCCGCAGTTTTCGGCGCAGCCGCCCGTCTTGATCGACAGAAGCTGCGACAACTGGATTTCCGACGGATCGAAGTGCTGACGATGCACGGTGGCCGCACGATAAACCAGTTCCATGAACGGCAGGTCGAACAAGGCGGCGATTTCCGTCTTTGTCCAATCGTGGCGCACAGTGGCAAAGGTCGGGGCGGTATCGGGCATCACAAACTCCGGGCTTTTATCCCTATGCCGAAGGCACGGGGTGTGCCCCTCGTCTAGCGCGATCAGGCAAACCGGTCAAACCCGACACATGACAGCCCACAGACGGCGCGTTATGGTAACGGCGTTGTCGCTGTGTTTGTGGAGATTCGCCATGCCTGATGCTACCGCCCCCCAACACGGGATTAGGGCTTCGCAACTGGTTGACGATCTGGCCGACTCGTTTGGCGATGCGCCCACCGTGACGGTCGGCACGCTTCTCAAAAACCTCGAAGGCCGCGGGCTGGGGCTGTTGCTGATCATTCTGGCCCTGCCGATCTGCATCCCCAACATTCCGGGCATTTCGACCCTGTTTGGTTTGCTGTTGATCGGGCCGTCGATCCAGATGCTGCTGGGGCACAAGGCGCTGTGGATGCCGGGCTTCATCAAGAACTGGGCGTTCAAGGGAGAGACCCTGCGCGGAGCCTTTCGCGCCTGTGGCGTCGTGCTGCGTAAGGTGGAGTTTCTGACCCGACCGCGACTGATTTTTCTGACGCGCGGGGCGTGGCTGTTCTATGCCGGGGCGCAGACGCTTCTGATGGCGTTGATCCTGCTGCTGCCCATGCCGGGGGCCAATGTCATACCGGGTATCGCTGTGGTGCTGACGGGGCTGGGCTTGCTGCAAAGGGACGGCGTCTGCCTGCTGCTGTCCGTCCCCGTGGCGGTTGGGGCTGCGGCCTGGGTCTATTTCGGGGCGCGCTACGTGATCGACTTTGCGCTTTGGATGTGGGAGTGGGCCGAAGGCGTGATCGGCCCACTTTGGTCTCAGCTTTACTGAGTCTTATAGACCGTTCCGCCCTTCATGACGAAGCTGACGGCCTTCAGACGACTGACCGACTGGGTGGGGTCGCTCTCCACCGCAATAAGATCGGCGGCCTTTCCGGGTTCGAGCGTGCCAATCTGCGACGACAGGCCCAGATGCTCGGCGGCGTTCACCGTCGCCGTGCGAATGGCTTCCGTGGGGCTAAGACCCGCCTGCACCAGCAACTCGAATTCATGGGCATTATCGCCATGGGCGGAGACGCCGCTATCGGTGCCGAAGGCAATCTTCACGCCGCTGTCGTGGGCGCGGCGCGCCATGTCGAGCATCTTTGGCCCGGCCTCCAGCGCCTTGGCCGTCTGAGCGGGCGTCAGGTAGTTTTTCGGGCTGCGCGCCACCTGCGTCACGAAGTCCCCGGCCATCAAGGTCGGGATCAGATAGGCACCGGAGGCTTTGAACAGGCGGATGGACTCGTCATCGAGATAGGTGCCGTGTTCGATCGAGTCGCCGCCGGCGCGCAGAAAGGAATTGATGCCATCGACGCCGTGGGCGTGGGCCGTTACCTTGCGTCCCATGCGATGCGCGGACTCGATGATGGCCGCCAGCTCGCTATCGCTGAACTGCTGAGCCAGACCGGCAGCCGTATTCGACAAAACACCGCCCGTGGCCGTAATTTTGATGATATCCGCCCCTGAGCGGACCTGTAGGCGCACGGCGCGGCGACAATCATCGGCACCCGAACAGACGCTTTCGGGCGAAAGCAGGTGCATGATGTCTTCTCGAAAGCCGTTGATATCGCCGTGGCCGCCATGAATGGAAACGGCAGAGCCTGCGGCAATGATGCGCGGGCCGGGGACATTGCCGCGCGCAATCCCCTCGCGCAGGGCAAAGATGGCTTCGTTCGAAGCCCCAAGGTCGGCCACCGTGGTGAAACCGGCCATTAGGGTCTTGCGCGCAAAGCCCGCCCCCACCATCGTCTGATCGGCATTGGACTGTGTCACTTCTTCCAGTCTGGAATTGGGGTTAAGCTCGCCCGTCAGGTGTACGTGGCTGTCGATCAGGCCGGGCAGCACGTACTTGCCTTTCAGGTCAATACGTTCCGCCTTGGGCAGGCCCAGTGCCGCGCCGCCGGGATAGCCGTCAACCACCGCCAGAACGCGGCTGTCACAAATGACTACAGTCGCGGGGCCGCGCGTCTTTTCGCCCGGCCGATCCATGACGTGTCCGGCTTCGACCAGCTTGCCCCCGCTGGCGCAGATTAGTGGTTTTGTCGTCTGCGCTGACGAGGGTGAAGCCAGGGCCAAAGTCATAAGCCCGGTGGCGAGGAGGATAGGTTTCATTCGGATGTCCCCTTAAGCGGCGCGCCCCTGCGCGTCAGAAAGACAGGGTGCCGTGAGTTTCGGGAGCTGGCAATAGGGCGTAGTTTGCCTCATATAAAGACATCTTTATATCTTGATTGCATCCGGCGCCATGGCCCGCTATAAGACGGCAACATTTGAAACTATGGATGCACCCCTATGGCCGCTCAAGACTTTATCGTAAAAGACCTGTCCCTCGCTGACTGGGGCCGCAAGGAACTCGACATCGCCGAAGGCGAAATGCCGGGTCTGATGGCGACGCGCGAGGAATACGGCCCGTCGCAGCCGCTGAAAGGCGCGCGCATCGCCGGTTCGCTGCACATGACCATCCAGACGGGCGTGCTGATCGAGACGCTTCAGGCGCTGGGGGCCGAGGTGCGCTGGGCTTCGTGCAACATCTTCTCGACGCAGGACCACGCCGCCGCCGCCATCGCCGCCAAGGGCACACCGGTCTTTGCCATCAAGGGCGAAACCCTCGAAGAATACTGGGACTACGCGCACAAGATTTTCGAATGGCACGACGGCGGCTATCCGAACCTGATCCTCGATGACGGCGGCGACGCGACCCTGCTGACCGTGCTGGGGCCGAAGGCCGAGAAAGACGCGTCGATCCTCGACAACCCGACCAATGAGGAAGAAGAAGCCCTCTATAAGGTCATGAAGCGCTATCTGAAGGAAAAGCCGGGCTTCTATTCGGCCATCCGCGACGCCATCACCGGCGTGTCTGAGGAAACCACAACGGGTGTGCACCGCCTGTACGCCATGGCACAAAAGGGCGAGCTGCCCTTCCCGGCGATCAATGTCAACGACTCGGTGACCAAGTCGAAGTTCGACAACCTCTATGGTTGCCGTGAATCGCTGGTCGATGCCATCCGCCGCGCCACCGACGTCATGCTGGCCGGTAAGGTCGCGGTCGTGCTGGGTTATGGCGATGTGGGCAAGGGCTCGGCCGCTTCTTTACGCAATGGCGGTGCGCGCGTTATCGTCACCGAAATCGACCCCATCTGCGCCCTTCAGGCCGCCATGGAAGGCTACGAAGTCCGCACCGTCGAAGAGGTGGCCAAGGTCGGCGACATCTTCGTCACCGCCACCGGCAACAAGGACGTCCTTCGTCTTGAGCACATGCGCGAGATGAAGCACAACGCCATCGTCTGCAATATCGGCCATTTCGACTCGGAAATTCAAGTCGCCTCCTTGCGCAACTATAAGTGGGACGAGATCAAGCCGCAGGTCCACCACGTGGAATTCCCGGATGGCAAGAAGATCATCGTCCTGTCGGAAGGGCGTCTGGTTAACCTCGGCAACGCCACCGGCCACCCGTCCTTCGTCATGTCGGCTTCGTTCACCAACCAGACCCTGGCGCAGATCGAGCTGTGGACCAATAACAAGGCCTATGACAAGCAGGTCTATACCCTGCCGAAGAAGCTCGACGAGAAGGTCGCCCTGCTGCACCTCGAAAAGCTAGGCGCTAAGCTGACGACGCTCAATGCGGAACAGGCCGACTATATCGGCGTGCCGGTCGAAGGCCCGTTCAAGCCGGAACACTATCGTTACTGATCGATGGCTACAGACATGTAAAAAACCCCGGAGCCTGCTCCGGGGTTTTTTATCTGTACAGCGGGCCGGTCAGTGCCGGGTCGCCAGACCCGCCACCAATGCCCAGAAACCGCTGCAAGAGAAAAACAGGGCCAGCAGGGTCCATTTCAGCGGCATTTTGGCTTCGATGACCGCGTGGGTGTCGAGCGCGCTCAGAAGGCCGCCGTCGTTTGCGGGTTTGTAGGCTCTGGAGGGGGCGTTCAGGTTCGCAGTATCAGGGCGCATACAGGGTTCCGGCGTGTAGGGTTCCACGCACCCTAGCAGCGCAGGGTTAAATAAGCGTCGATACCTGCGTGATTAACGTGATCAATGGGCATTCACGCGTCTTGACATTCTTCTGTTTGCCCGCGTGTTTAGGGGCGGGAGCGATAAGTCGAAACGTGTGAGCGGTTTTCGACAAAAAGATCAAGATAAACAAAAGTTTGATAGCTGGCCATGTCACGCGCACAGAAAGCCTTGCTGTAGATCCGTACCCGCCTGGCCCTGCTCACCCTGACCGTCGCGGTGCTGGTGCTGGGGCCGTTTTCCGGTGCTGAACAGGTTTTTGGTCTGACCGACAAGGAAGCGCACATCATCGCCGTCTTTGCCCTGACGCTGATGCTGCAACTGGCCTTTTCGCGCGTGCGGCGCACAGACCTGGCTCTGGGGGGGCTGGTGCTCGGGGCGCTGATTGAGGTGGCGCAACTCTTTACCGGACGCAGCGCCAGCGTCGACTGGCTGGCTGACCTGATCGACGTCAGCGTCGCCACCCTGCCTTCCTATGCCGGAACCTTCCGCCATTATGCGCGGTTAGGCCATCGCGCGCCGCGCCGCCGGCCCGGTGACGCGAGCGACCAGCGCGTGAAGCCGTCGAGGTTTTAAGGGTTTGGTAGGCGCAAAGGGCGCGTTATAATCCCCGCATGACCGATCTTGTGACCGTTTCCATCACCTGTGCCGACAAGGCCGAGGCCGAACGCACCGCGGAGCTTCTGGTAACGCAGAGGCTGGCGGCCTGTGTGCAGTGTGCACCGCTGCGCTCGACCTATGTGTGGCAGGGGAAGGTGGAGACGGCCGATGAGATCGGCCTGACGATCAAGACCCTGCGCGACAAACTCCCGGCGCTGGCGGCGGCGGTAAAGGCCGCCCATAGTTACGAGGTGCCGGAACTGATCGCCACGCGCATCGAGTGGGCCAGCGCCGACTACGAACAGTGGCTGAGGGACGCGCTTAAGCCTTGATCTTGCGCACTTCGAGATCGGCATATTCGGCGACCAGCGGGGCCATCTGACGAAAGCCGATGCTGCCGCCGGTGGGCCATTGGCGATCCGCGGCCCCGGTCCAGTTGACGACGGGCAGGTCGTTGATGGTGAAGGCCACACTGGCCTCCGACTTGCGGATTTTGATGCGGTAAGGCGGGCGGGCATCTTCGACATCGGGCAGGGGGTCCGCCCCCTGCGCCAGCATCTCAAAGCCCGGTGCGTAGCGCAGATTGGCCAGGTGGAAGGCGCGTTCCTCCTCCCAGCGGCGGCGGAAATAGGAGATCTGCAAGGCCTTGACGTCGCTCTTGGTATATTGGTCGTAGATGCCGGCGCGGGCTTTCAGCTTGGGCGACAGGATGTGTTCGCCATTCACCCCGCTGGCGGCAAAAAACAGGATGCACAGGCCGGGCTCTTTCAGCGGCCAGAAGTTCCAGCTTATCTCGACATGATCAGGAAAGATTTCCGGGCACCAAAAGACAAAGTTCGAGGCCTGACCTTCGGCGGCATCGCGCAGCGCGCTCAACTGCATGCGGCCATTGGGGAAATCGACCTTGGCATCGCCTTCCATTTTGAACTTTGCCACGTCGGACGCGGCCTTCAGCGGATTGGCATAGATCAGCTCACCCGCCTCGGCCGCGAACAGCGAGGGGGCCAGGAGCGAGGAAGAGGCGGAGGCGGCCAGACCGGAGGCCAGCCACTGACGACGCGAAAGGCTCATGCGAAATCTCGAAAGGGGTTGTGCGGATTACACGCGCGGATCAGACAATTCCGCCGCCATGCGCCGCGCGGGTTTTGCGCACCTTGGCCTTTTCGGCGCGATAGCCGGTGGCGCGGAAGGCCAGCATGGGGTCAATCGCTCCACCCTTGCGCAAACGCGCCATGGCCAGCGCCGGGCGCACGTCGGTCTCATAGGCCATACGCAGGCAATGGTGGGCCATCATCACGTCATTATTGGCCTGATGCTCCTTCAGCGCCTTGCGATCCACTATCAGCGCCTTGACATAGGCCCCGGCAATGGCGCGCGCCGAATTGAGCAGGCTCTCAATAGGGTCGGTCACGTTGTGCGACTGATCCATCATATAGGCCGGATTGAACTGCCCCTTGGCGCGCGTTTCGGCATAGACCAGTTCGTTGAAGATCAGGAAGAGCTGGAAGGGGTTGAGCGACCCGGCGTCGAGGTCATCGTCGCCGTATTTGGAGTCGTTGAAGTGGAAGCCGCCCAGCTTGCCGAACTGCGCCAGCCGCGCCACGATCAGCTCGATATTCACCGTCGGCGCGTGGTGGCCGAGATCGACCAGACACTGCGCCTTGGGGCCCAGCGTCTGCGCACAGAGGATGGACGTGCCCCAGTCCTGAATCACGGTGGCGTAGAAGGCGGGTTCGTACAGTTTGTGCTCGATAAACAGCCGCCAGTCGTGCGGCAGGGCGGCATAGATCGCCTTCATGCTGTCGAGATAGCGCTCCAGCGTGTCGGCAAACTCGTTCTGACCGGCAAAGTTCGAGCCGTCACCGATCCACACGGTCAGGGCCTTGGCGCCCAGCCGGTCGCCGATCTCGATACATTCGAGATTGTGCTCGATGGCCTGCGCACGGGTGGCGGGGTCCGAATGGGTCAGCGACCCATACTTATAGGACAGGCGCTGCCCCGGCTGATCCTGAAAGGTGTTGGAATTGACCGCATCGAAACCCATGCCGTAGGCGTGGGCGAAGTCGCGCACCTCGTCGATGTCGTTGGCCTTGTCCCAGGGAAAATGTAGCGAGATGCGTGGCGTCAGGCCCGACACCTGATGCACGGCGGCGCAGTCTTCGATCTTTTCCAGAATGTTGGTGGGCTCACCCGGCATGGGAAAGCGGGCAAAGCGCGTACCGCCCGACACCATGCCCCAGCTGGGGATGCCGACCTCAAGCGTCATCAGGCGATCGACCACGTGCTCGATATCGACACCCACACGCGCCAGCCTGACGCCCAGAGCTTCATAATCGGCCATATGCGCCGCCATCAGCCGCGCATTCTCCCGATCAATAATGTCCTGCGGCAGGGCCGACTGGGTCTTTTTGACGGCGACATAGCCCATTCGGGGTGTCCATTCCTTCAGCACATGGGCCTCCAGATAGGGTTAAAAGACGGACAGAGTCAAATCAACAGACCGTTCACGCGAACGGACTGGATGTGGCGCGCACGCCACGCCATATATGAGAGCGCGGGGAAACAACCCCTCAACCTGTTTTTTGTGGGCGCAGACGCGCTTTTCTTATAGGGTAGGAGAGTAACGGAAATAGCGGCAGAAAACAATCTCTGTTGCTAATTTTCGATCAATAATGATCGGCAATGGACGGGAAAGCCGGTAATCGGCTCCCGTTCGCTCATGAAAGAGCGGCTGATGTCGGGAGTGAAGGGTGCGCAATAGCCTGAGAGACGTGTCGGTAAGCCCCGTGACGGAGAGGGTTCCGTCGGCGGACGGTTACGCGATGACGGGAGTCTCCGGGGGCCATACGCGCGCCGCGGTGACGGGCGAGGGCGTCTGCGTTGTTTTTGATGTCGGCAAGACCAATGCCAAGCTGAGCGTGATTGACGCCGAGGGTCAGATCCTCAGCCGCACGACGTTCAAGACGCCGCACCTGCATACGCGGCTCTATGCGGCCTTCGATGTCGATACCCTGTTTGCCTGGTGCCTGAGCGAGCTGAAGCGCCTGTCGCAGCGCTACCGCATTGACCGCATCATCCCCGTCGCGCACGGGGCCGGTTGCGCCTTCCTCAGCGCCGATGAGCAGTTGCTGCAACCCATTCAGGACTACGAAGCCTCGATCCCGCTGCCCTATGAACGCGCCTATCAGCGGGTGCGCCCGGCCTTTGAGGAAACCCTGTCGCCGCTTCTGCCCAACGGGCTGAATCTGGGGGCGCAAATCTTCTGGCATGCTCGGCGCGACCCCAAATTCTTTGAGCGGGTCCGCTACATCCTCTCTTACGCACAGTACTGGACGTGGCGGCTGTCGGGCGTTTTGTGTTCGGAGGTGACGTCGCTCGGCTGTCACACCGACCTGTGGAACCCGACCCAGGGCACCTTCTCCAGCCTTGCCGTATCGGAGGGCTGGGCAGAACGCTTTGCCCCCCTGCGCTCGGCGTGGGAAAAGGCCGGGCCATTGCGCCCCGAAATCGCCGAGGCCGTGGGCTTAAGCCCCGACTGTCAGGTTCATGTGGGGCTGCACGATTCCAATGCCGCTCTGGCGCTGGTTATTGCGCGGCATCAGCACGATGAGGCGGCGGTACTACCGGTCATACTGACGACCGGCACCTGGTATGTCGCCATGGCTCCCGGTATTGCGCCGGCCGCCGTGTCGGACAGCCTGCGACCGGATCGCGACTGCCTCGTCAATATCGACGTCTATGGCCGCGCGGTGCCGTGCGCGCGCTTTATGGGCGGGCGGGCGCTTGAGCTGATCACCAATGGTCATGTCGATGTGCCGGTGACGCTCGATACGGTTATTGAGGTGATCGGCTCAGGGGCCATGGCCTTGCCGAGCTTCGTCGATGCCGGCGGGCCCTTTCCCGGACGGCGCGGTGAAATCGTCGGGCTCGAAACCGATACGCCGCAAACGCGCGCGGCATTGGGCCTGATCTACGTCGCGCTGATTGCGGTCACCTCGCTCGATATGATCGCCCCCGCGGATCGGCCCCTGCTGATCGAAGGCCCGGCGGCGCACAATGCCGCCTTCTGCACCCTTCTGGCCGCCATGCGCGACGCCCCCGTACTCGTCTGCGAAACCTCGTCCGGGGTGACGCGCGGCGCCGGGGCCATGGCCTTTTTCAGCGATCATGTGCCGCCGGTGCCAGCCTATAAGCCCGTCGAGCCGCAAGGCGTTGAGGCCATACGCGCCTACCGCGCCGCCTGGTTAAAGGCGATGGAAAACGATTGAAGCCCCTACCCAAAAAAGGTGCTTCCCACCATGTGGAATGCGCCCTATAAGAATCAATCACATTCGATCATCAATCGCGTAGGGCCGGGATCGGCCGCGCGTTTAAGGATCGTTACACAGAAACGCAGGGCGGGCCATATGCACCTTCAGGATCGCTGGAAGCTGATCATCGACGAACTCAATCCGGACCGCGTGACCTCGGTCGATGAGCTGACGGCGCGTCTGGGCGTGTCACCGGCGACGATCCGTCGCGACCTCAATGAGTTGCACGAACTGGGGCATCTGCTGCGCGTGCGCGGCGGGGCCATGCGCATTGAAGGCAAGCACTTCACGGCCAAGGCCGAGCCCAAGACGCCGGAGTTCCAGACCGACAGCCTGATCGGGCAATCGAGCTTTCTGGCCTCGACCATTGTCAATGCGCCGGTCAAACGCGCCATTGCCCGCGCCGCGCTCGACTTCCTCAAGCCCGGCATTTCGATGATTATCGACGGCGGCTCGACCACCTACACCATGGCCAATATGATGGCCAATGAGCCCTATCACGTGCTCACCACCTCCATTCCTATCCTGCAATGCCTGCTCGATCGCTCAAAGGTGAAGGTCACCCTGCCGGGCGGCGAGCTGTTCCGCGAACAGCGCATCATCCTCAACCCGTATGAGGACGGCATGTTGCAGAACTTCTCGGCGGCCAAGATGTTCATTGGCTGTCAGGCCCTGACGCGCAATGGCCTGATGCAGTCCGACACGCTGCTGGTGCAGTCCGAGCGCCGTCTGATGGAGCGTGCCGATCAGGTGATCGTATTGGCGGATTCCTCCAAAATCGACGCCCCGGCCTCGCTGTCGGTCTGTCCCCTGACGGCGATTGACGTGGTGATTACCGATGAAGGCCTGACCGACGCGGCGCGCGAATGGTTGGAGCACGCCGGTATCGAGGTGCGCATAGCCCAAGTCACCGCCGAAGACCGCAAGGCCTCGGAAGTGGTGTAACTCGGCAAATCGCTCAAGATTGGGTTGCGCATTACACACCGCTGAAAATTCTTGAAACTTTCATTTTTTGGAAGTATTGAGAATTTTATGCGCGGCTTGCAGGATACACTCAGGTTACACGGATATACGGATCGGATATTGACCGAGCGCCAGTTGGCGGAGGCTATCGGTGGCAGCGCGGCGCGGCGCTATGGTATCGTAAACAGGGCGCTTAAAAGCCGAAATCTTTTGCGTATCAAGCGCGGGCTCTATGCTCTTCCCGCCCATCTTCGATCCACACCGCTCCATCCGTACGTCGTAGCGCAGGCGCTTCTTCCGGGCAGTTATGTTTCCTTCGAAAGTGCGCTGTCCTTTCACGGCTGGATTCCCGAGGCCGTGCGTCAAACCGCGTCGGTCACGCCCGGACGCAAGTCGATCGACTATGAGACAGAGACCTTTGGAACCTTCACCTTTTTGCCGTTGGCCTTGCAGCCCTATCAATTTCTGGTTGGCGTGGAACGCCACCGCCTCAATGACGCGACGGCTCTGATTGCGTCCCCTCTGCGCGCCCTGATGGATATCGTGGCCCACCGCAAAATCACGTGGCAGGGGAGGGCGTGGATCACCGAAGGCCTGAGGGTGGATATCGAACAGATGTCCGGGCTCGATCCTCAAACATTCGAAGAGGTGTGCGGCGTCTATAAACACACAGCCGCGAGGGAATTCGCAAGCAGGCTTTATGACGCCTTGGCCCCATACAGGGAGGCGACGCGATGATAGACATCATTCGGCAAAAACTGAGCCAGTACAACGCCGTCAACGCCCTTGAGGTCGAAAATGCCCTCAAGGAAATCCTTCAGGAGATTGCTTTACACGCGTTGTGGCGTGCGGACTTTTTCGATACGTCGCTGTTTCAGGGCGGAACGTGTCTGCGTATTCTGCACGGCCTGCCCCGCTTCTCTGAAGATCTCGATTTTATCCTCCGCACGCCCGACCCGGACTTTGAACTCCAACCCTATTTGAAAACTCTGTCAGAGGTCTTCGACCAGTTTGGTCTCCAGCTAGAGGTGGTGTCGAAAGAACGCATGGACAGCGTCATTCGTGAAGCCGTCCTGAAGGATAACTCCATCGCCCGACAACTCGACCTCAGCTTTGCCGACGGGCGGCAAAAGACCATTAAGATCAAACTGGAAATCGACACAAATCCGCCTGAGGGGTCAGGAGAGGACACAACCTATCTCGATTTTCCAACGGATTATGAAGTCCGCCACCAGGACCTCCCGTCTAACTTCGCCCTCAAAATCCATGCGCTTCTTTGCAGGCCCTATGTGAAGGGGCGCGACTGGTTTGACTTCTCCTGGTACGTGGCCAGAGGTGTGAGGCCGAACCTGAATCTTCTGTCAGCGGCGCTGCGGCAAAAAGGGCCGTGGGCGGGCCAGACGGACCTTCAGGTCGATATGGACTGGGTACATGCCGCGCTGACGAACAGGATCGACGCGATTGTCTGGTCAGATGCCGCAGAGGATGTGCGGCGCTTTTTGCGCCCCTCCGAAGCCAAAAGCCTCGATCTGTGGAGCGCGCGGTTCTTCCACGCACGCGCCCAAAAACTCCATCAGGATTTCCATCGATCTTGAATGTCTGCGCACGCGGAGATGATAAAGCGATGCGCAATTTCCAAACCATCGCAGGCACCTTATCCTTGTAAATCTACCAGCCGTCGGTAGATTTACAAGGATGGGCCCCGGTTCGGGGCAAAAGCCTTACCTCAGGCCATGTAAAAGACCGGCTTCAAATCCGTCGCCACCGGCGAATTGTCGGGGTTTGAATCCATGATGTCGGCCATATAGGCCCACCATTTTTTCATCACCGGATGGGCGGGCAGGTCGGCCATGGTGTGGTTGTCTGTGCGGCGCAGGACGCCAAACAGGGTCAGGGTTTCCGGGTCGAGGAAGATCGAATAGTCCGACACCCCGGCCTCGTGCAACAGGTCCGACAATTCCGGCCAGATTTCATCGTGGCGCTTCTGGTATTCGGCCTCAAAGCCCGGCTTGAGCTGCATTTTGAAGGCGTGGATCTGGGTCATGAGGTTTAGTTCCCTGAAATCTTTGCCGGGGCCTCGCGCATGACGGGCCAGTCGGCGGGGGTGAGGTCATAGTGTTTCGGATCGGCCGGATGGGCCGGATCGAAGGCGGTGAAATCGGGCGCGGCCTTGAGGCCCAGCCCGCTCTGCGGATCGGTGATCGCCTGCGCCACGTAATTGGCGATCTGATAGGCGCCGTAGGCATTGTGGTGGGTCTTGTCCTGACCGTTATTGCCAAAGGCCAGCGGACTAATCTCAGGCCCCAGCGCCTCATAGAGCGTCTTCGTCTTCGCGGTCAGGTCGATAAACGGCACGTTCAGCTCGGCCGCCACCTTACGCACCGCGTCATCATAGCCGGCCAGCGTGTTGGTGATCTTGCCGTCTTGAAACGAGCGGCGCGACACCGGCGAAATCAGCACCACCTTCGCTCCGCGCGTCTGCGCATCCGTCGCAAAGGCCTTCAGCCAGGCCGGGTATGACCGCTCAGCATCGACATAGGTGCGCGGCCATTGCTTCTTCTGATCATTATGGCCGAACTGCATCAGCACCACATCCCCCGCGCGCAGATCGCTCAGAAGCTTGTCCCAGCGCAGGGAGGTGACGAACGACTTCATCGTCTCGCCAGAGCGCGCGTGATTGGCGACGGAGACGTCGCTGGCCAGAAAGCGTGGTAGCATCTGTCCCCACGAGGCGTAGTCCGTGCCAGCCTGATCGGTGACGGTTGAATCCCCGGCAATCAGGATACGGCGGGCTTTTATGGGGGTGATCTCAACGCTTTGCACGGCGGGTGAGGGGCCCGAAAATGCGATGGTCAGCCTGTCATCCCAGGTGCGCCCGATGTCTTCGTCGCCGCGCAGACCGACGCGCGGGGCCTTGCCCTTGGCATCCTGCTCGGACGTGATGACCGCGGCGTCGCGCACATTGACGATAAACTCAACCGTCTTCGTCTCACTCTTTTTCAGCACCACCGGGGCCAGCATCAGCCGCCGGTCTTCGGCCCAGATCGAGGTGCGGCTTTCTGCCTTTTTCGCGCCCAGAGTCACGCGCACGCGGTAATCACCCGGAGCCGCCTTTACGGCCAGAGCGACCTCGTTGCCGTCGCGTGTATTGGTAAAGCCATAGCCGCGGGTTGCGTCATAGGTCATGTCAGGTGTCACCCGCACGGCCGTCGCATCGGCTTTCAGGGCGGGATCAAGCAGGAAGCGCTGGGGCAGGGTCGTCACAGAGGCCTCCGAAGCTGCGGTCTGGGCCATGACGGATGTTCCGCCCAAAGTCAGGGCAAGCGTCAAAACAAGCACGCCCCTTCGCAAGCGAGTCTCATTTCCCTGATTACTTTTGATCATAATGGTGTTTTTTCTGATCATAATTGGCCCTTATGTGCTCGTTTGTGATATTTTTTCATTGATATGACCCGTCGTCAATGTCATCTTAACGCACCAGCCGCCACTGGCCGTCGCTGCGCGGGCGTCCAAGACCCGCCGATCTGAAGATCCCGACCACGGCGCTGTCTCAGAGGAACCCCAAAAGAGGACCCCCGATGCCCAACCAGAAACCGCTGCGCCGGAAGCTTTTCCGCATGGCAGCTCTTTCGCGTGTTTCGCAAATCGGTCTGATCGCCGCCGCCGGTGCCCTGCTGGCCTTTGGCGCGACGGCGCAGGAACTGGGGATTCCGCAGGGCTCCGATGCGCAAAAACAGGCGCAAGCCGCCAGTGACGCCGCCAAGGCACAAAACGTCTTCCTGATGTCGGCCTTCATGGCCACTTCGCAAAATACCCTCAGCCTGTTCACCTCCGTCGACGGCGTGACGTTCAGGACGCTGGGCTCTGAGGTCTATACGCCGCAAAAAGGTTTGCTGCGCGACCCGTCGATCATCCGCCATACGGACGGCTACTATTACGTGGTCTATACCACCAGCTGGGACGGCTCGGATTTCGGGATCACCCGCTCGAAAGACCTGAAAAGCTGGGAGCTTGTGCGCGAGGTCAAGATCGACCTGCCGGGAGTCACCAATACCTGGGCGCCCGAATGGTTCCGCGACAAGGACGGCAGCCTGAAGGTCGTGGTGTCCCTGTCGAAGGGCGGCACCAAGGGGCCGTTCGGGGCCTATGTGATCGAGCCCAACTCTGACTTCTCGCAATGGTCGGCGCCCAAGCCGATGCAGGGCCTGCAAGGCAACTATATCGACACCTTCTTGGTGGCCACCGACAAGGGCTACACCGCCTTCGTCAAGAACGAGACGACCAAATTCATCGAACTGGCTACGGCCAAATCGCTCTACGGCCCATGGAAAATCGAGAAAAAGGGTGACTGGGCCGGGTGGGGCGACTGGCGCGAGGGTCAGGCGCTGGTGAAGCTGCCAGATGGCGGGTGGCGCATCTATTTCGACGACTATATCACCAAGCGCTACTGGTATTCCGACAGCCACGATAACTTCAAAACCTGGACGCCGAAGAAGGAAATCGGCGGCGTGTCGGGCGTGGTGCGTCACTTCACCGTCCTGTCTGAAGACCCGAAGACTCTGGCCGAAGCCACCAAGCCCAAAAACCCACCGAAAAAAGTCACCTGGGACGAACACTCCCTGATGGTCGATGGCAAGCGCATCATGGTGTGGTCGGGCGAAGTGCACCCCTTCCGCCTGCCCAACCCGTCCCTGTGGCGCGACGTGTTGCAAAAGATGAAGGCGTCGGGCTTCAACGGCGTCGCCTTCTATTTCAACTGGGGCTACCACTCGCCGGCACCGGGCGTTTATGATTTTACCGGCATCCGCAATGTCGAACGCGCCATCGAAATCGCCGAGGAAGAGGGCATGTACGTCATTGCCCGCACCGGCCCCTATGTGAATGCCGAACTGACCGCAGGCGGCTTCCCCGGCTGGTTGCTGCGTCAGCGCGCCGAAGCCCGCACCGATGACCCGCTGTTTCTGGCCGCTACCGATGAGTGGATGACGCAGATCAACGCCATCATTGCGCGGCATCAGATCACCAACGGCACCGGCAATGTCATCGCCTATCAGCTCGAAAACGAGCTGGGCAAGGTCGAGCCCAAGCACGTGCGTCAGATGGAGCATCTGGCCAAAAAAGCGCGCGCTGACGGCATCACCGTGCCCTTCTTCCACAATGCGGCCGGGCGTTTGCCCGACTGGACGCCGAAGGACTCGACCGCGCCGTGGGCCAATCCGGGGCCGACGGACATCTATGCCTTTGACGGCTATCCGGGTGGCACCTGTAATGTTCATGCTGATCCGTCAGGTCCCAACAAGGCACCCGACTGGGGCATCTATGGCACGACGCCGCCGCGCATCGGCTCGCTGTCTTCGCCCAAAACGCCCGGTTTTGCAGCCGAGCTGGGTGGCGGCTGGTTCGACTACTGGGGCTCGAACGGCACCTATGAGTGTACGGCCAAGCGTCAGGGTAAGGGCTATCAGCGCGTCTTTTACGGCACCAATCTGATCAACCGCATCACCATCCACAACGTCTATATGACGTTTGGCGGGACGTCGTGGGGCTGGCTGGCCGGGCCGGTCGTCTATACCTCTTATGACTATGGCGCGGCCATTTCCGAAGACCGGGGCCTGCGCGAAAAGGCCTATGCGCTGAAGCAGCAGGGCATGTTCGTTCAGGCGGCGGAGCCGGTGCTGGCCGAAATGGACAAGGGCCCGGTGCTTAAAGTCTCGAACGACAAGATCAAGGTCTATCACAACATCAATCCGACGCTGAAAACCCACATCCTGTTTGCGGTCCATAACCCGTCCGATGCCCTGACCGACGACAGTGCCACGTTTGAGCTGACGACCAAGGACGGCACCTATACCATCCCGGTGCGCGTCAATGGTCAGGACGCCAAGATGCTGCTGGCGTCCTACGCGATGGAGCGTCAGCACCTCGTCTATTCCAACTCGGAAATCCAGACGCATTTCCAGACTGGTGAACAGGACACTGCGCTGCTGCACGGCCGTGTCGGGGAGGCGGGGGAAACCGTCCTGCGCTTCTCGCAAGCGCCGAAGGTCGAGCTCCTGTCTGGTCAGGCGACGACGAAGTTTGACGCCAAAACCGGCGATCTGAAGATCAGCTATACGCATAGCGGCCTGATCCGTCTGCGCATCACCGGGGGTGGCCGTGCGCCGTTGCTGCTGCTGATCGCTGATGAGCCGACCAGTTTCAATTTCTGGCGTCAGGAGACGGCGCAAGGCCCTGTGCTGCAAATGACGGCGGCACTGGTGCGCGAAGCCAGGCTTTCAGGCGGCAAGCTCGACCTGCTGGGCGACACCATGACGGAATCGGCCCTGACGATCTGGGGACCGAAGTCGGTTGAAAGCGTCACCTTCAATGGCGAACCGGTCGCCGTCACGGCGCAAAACGACGGCAGCCTGTTCAGCACCCAGCCCCTGCCGCGTCCGGAAAAGGTCACCCTGCCGGACCTCGCGCAGGTGGCGTGGACGCGCCGCATGGACAGCCCCGAAGCGCAACCGGGCTTTGATGACAGCCAGTGGGTCAAGGCCGATAACCGCCCGACGGCGGCCCAGACCTGGACGACCACCGAACGCGGTCAGCCGACGCTGAGCATGAGCGATTACGGCTTCCACCACGGCGATGTCTGGTATCGCGGGCGCGTGAAGATCACCGATCAGACGGCGGATCAGCTTGAGCTGTTCTACGGCGCGGGCGGGGCCGGCATGATTCAGGTGTGGGTCGATGGCAAATATATCGGCCAGCACGAACACGATACGGGCCGTCAGTTCCCCGAAACCACCGATAGCGTGAAGTTCAAGCTCGACAAGCTGACGCCCGGTGAGCACGTGATTTCGGTCATGGTGCGCAACAATTCGCACAACTGGGACCTGATGGCCGATGACGCGCACCGCGAAGCGCGCGGCCTGATTGCCGCATCGCTGACCACGCGCGCCGGTCGTCGTTTTGCGGTGCCGATCGAATGGCGCATTCAGGGCAACAAGGGCGGCGAACAGATCGCTGACCTCGTCCGCGGTCCTCTGAACAATGGCGGCCTCTATGGTGAGCGTGAAGGCTGGTATTTGCCGGGCAAACAAGAAGGTTGGGAGACTACGAGCCAAACGGCAGCTCCTCCCGCGGCGGGCACCTACTGGCTGCGGACTCAATTCAAGCTCGACCTGCCCAAGGGGCACGACGTGCAGCTTGGCCTGAGCTTCGGCGATACGACGCAGCCGCGCTCAGACCGTGAAAACCGTGTGCTGATCTTCGTCAACGGCTGGAATATGGGGCAGTTTATCGCCCATATCGGCCCGCAGCGCACCTTTGTCATCCCTCCGGGTATCCTAAACCCCAATGGCGACAATACCATCGCTCTGGCCGTCACCACCGATGGCAAGCCGGAAAACGCGCTGGAGCCCGTTCAACTGGTTAACCTGCGTACCGCGCGCACCAGTGTCCCTCTCGACATCATGCCCGCACCCAATAAGCTGCAACGCTAACAGTACCTTCCCTCCCAAGAAGTCCCTCTCTCATGACCGCTCAGATCCTCAAAAAGCCCGTCAATACGAACAATCAGGTCCTCACCCCGACCGATCCGTTCAACATCCATCCGCTGCTCCAACATCAGTCGGCGGCGCTGGATGCCGATCGTGACGATTATCGCCGGGCCATCGACCTGCTGATCGACAATCTGATCCACATTGAGGACACGTCGGGTGAGTTTCTGCTGCGCCTGACCGATGGCCGCGTGATCGACACCAAGGCCTGGCATGGCTTTGAGTGGACGCAAGGCATCGGCCTTTACGGCATGTACAAGGTCTGGGAGATGACCGGCGATAAAAAAGCCTGGGACATCATGATCAACTGGTTCGAGGACCGGTTCAAGGAAGGCTCACCGTCGCGCAATATCAATACGGTCGCGCCCTTCCTGACGCTGGCCTATCTGTTTGAGCGCACCGGCGACCGCCGCTATCTGCCCTATCTCGATGTGTGGGCGGAGTGGGTCTATAATGATCTTCCGCGTACGGAAGAAGGTGGCTTCCAGCACATCGTCTATAACAGCGTCAATAACCAGCAACTGTGGGACGACACGCTGATGATGTCGGTCGTGCCGCTGGCCAAGATCGGCCTGCTGCTCAATCGTCCGCACTATGTCGAAGAGGCCAAGCGTCAGTTCCTGATCCATATCAAGTACCTGACCGACCGCAAGACCGGCCTGTGGTTCCACGGCTGGACCTTTGATGGTCGTCACAACTTCGCCAACGCCCTGTGGGGGCGTGGCAATTCGTGGGTGACCATCGTCATCCCGGAATTTATTGAACTTCTGAACCTGCCGAAGGATGATGCCTTCCGTATGTTCCTTATCGAGACGCTGGAAGCGCAGGTCAAAGCCCTTGCAAAGGTTCAGGCCCCGTCGGGCCTGTGGCGCACCATCCTTGACGATGAAACCTCCTACGAAGAGGCCGCGGCCTCGGCGGGCTTTGCCTATGGTATCCTGAAGGCCGTGCGTAAGGGCTATATCTCGCGTGAGTATGAAGCCATTGGCATCAAGGCCGCCAAGGCCGTGCGCGCCCATATCAACAGCGCGGGTGAACTGACCCAGGTGTCGTTTGGCACGCCGGTGTTCAACTCCATTCAGGAATATAAGGACATCCCGCTGACCTCGATGCCGTTTGGTCAGGCTATGGCGCTGCTGACCATGGGCGAGTTCCTGTACCGCTTTATTTAACACGCGCCTCCCCGGTTCAGGGGAGGTGGATTTTTTGGTGTGAGCCAAAAAAAGACGGTGGGGTTCAGGTCGGCATGATCAGCCCCTTCCGTCGCCGTCGAGACGGCGATACCTCCCCCGCTATGCAAGGGAGACGGATTTTGGGAGTGAAACGATATGGCCGAAGTGGCAAGCGTACGTAAGCCAAGCTGGATCAACTACTGGGGTTGGGGATCGGGCGATATGCTCGGTGCCGGGGCTCAGGCCGTCATCACCGGCTGGCTGTTTTATTTCTTCACCAACTTCTGCGGTCTGAGCGCCATTGATGCCGGGTTTATCCTTGGCCTGCCGCGCCTGCTCGAAGCCATTACCTGCCCGCTGATCGGCTATATCTCCGACAATCTGCGCCATACCTGGGTGGGGCGTAAAATCGGCCGACGCAAGATCTTCCTGCTGATCACCATACCGCTGCTGCCGTCCTTCGCCCTGTTGTTCGTGACCGGTCAGACCTTCTGGTATTATCTCTTCGTCTTCATCTTCTTCGAACTGCTCTACACCATGTTCCTCATTCCGTGGGAAACGCTCGCCGCGGAAATGACCAAGGATTACAAGGAAAAGGCCAAGTTCGCCGGCGCGCGCATGATCATTGCGCAGTCTTCCGCCATCCTCGCCTCCTACCTGCCGACCTTCATCATCGACAATTTCGGGGGCAAGGATTCGCCAGACACCTTCCTGATCATGGCGACCATTTTTGGTCTGCTGTTCTCGCTGGTGGTTATTCTGGTGGTTGTCTTCTCGTGGGAGCGTCCGTACACGGAAGATGAAAAGCTTATCCAGCCGCAGCCCTTCAATGCCGCCGCCGCGCTGATGATCCCTGTCAACATGTTCCGCGATCTGTTCTCGACGCTGAAACTGCGCGCCTTTCGTCAGCACCTGTCGATCTATCTGGGCGGATACCTGTCGCAGGACATCTTCAACACTGCCTTCCCGCTGTTTGTGGCGACCGTTCTGGCGGCCGGGGCGACGCTGAGCAAGGGCGAAACCACGACGCTGATTTCGGGCATGATGACGCTGATGTATATTGCGCAGCTCGTGTCTGTGATGATCGCCATTCAGGTGGTGATCAAGACCGGCCCGACCCTGGCCTATCGCATCGCCATCAGCTTTGTGGGCGCCGCGCTGTTGCTGTTCCTCGCCTTCTACTTCACCCAGCCCGAAGGCATCGCGGCGGGTCTCGAAGGCCTCAATGGCAATCTGTTTGCGGCTTTCAGCCATTCCAATTTCGGCGTCGCCTTCTGGCTGATCGTGCCGATCATTCTGGCGGGTCTGGGTCGCGGCACGCTGAATTTTGTGCCGTGGTCGGTCTATAACTATCTGCCTGACATTGACGAGGCCGTGACCGGTCAGCGCCGCGAAGGTATCTTCGCCGGGGTCATGACGCTGGTGCGTAAGGTGGCGCAGTCTGCGGCCATCGTGGCGACCGGCTGGATCATTAATCAGGGTGGTTATCTGGCGGCACCGAAGGACTCGTCCGTTGTCATCCAGCAGTCGCCGGAAGCCATCCATACGATTGTGCTGGTCCTGATCGCCGGTCCGATCGTCGTGATGGTGCTGGGTATGATCATCTCTTGGAGCTTCGGCCTCAACGTCAAATCACATGGCATCCTTGTCCACGAGGTCGAGCGTTTGCGCGCGGGCGAGACCGAGCCGGAATCGGAGGAAAGCCGTCGTGTGGTTGAAAACCTGACCGGCTTCAAGTTTGAAAAACTTTGGGGCCGCTACAAGCGCTAAGCGAGAGAGCAGACCCCCGTCTCACGGAGACGGGGGTTCTTCATTGCAACCCCGGTGTTTAGAGCGATGTGCGGAAAAGTGTGAGCGGTTTTCCGCAAAACATCGCGACAAAACAAAAATTTAGAGCGAAATGGCGATTCCTCTTAAAGCCATTTCGCTCTAGCGCACCGCGACCTTCTGCTTGAGCAGGAACCACGTCACCGCATCGAACAGGGCGTCGTTTGAAGCGTCAATCACGTTGGGGCTGACCCCCAGCGTATGCCAGGCGTGGCCATCCGTATCGCGGCTTTCGATCACCACCCGCGTCAGGGCCGCAGTTGCGTCCGAAGGCGTCAGGATGCGCACCTTATAGTCCGACAGGTGCATGGCCTTCAGTTCCGGATAGTGCGGCGTCAGGGCCTTGCGCAGCGCCTCATCGAGCGCATTGACCGGGCCATTGCCTTCGGCGACCGTCATCACGGTTTCCCCGGCGACCGACAGCTTGACGGTGGCCTCGGCCATCGTGTCCTGCGTGCCGGAGGCCTCAACGCGGCATTCGTTCAGCGCGCGATAGCTGAGGAGTTCGTAATAGCGCGGCAACTGCCCCAAAAGGCCGCGCGCCAGAAGCTCGAACGAGGCGCTGGCGTCCTCATAGGCATAGCCCATCGCCTCGCGGTCCTTGACGATCTTGACCAGCTCATTGACGCGCTCATCGTCGGCCGCGACCTCAATGCCCATCTGCTCCAGACGGTTCAGCACATTGGCGCGGCCGGCCTTGTCCGAGACGAGGATCAGCCGCGTATTGCCGACCAGAGCCGGATCGATATGCTCATAGGAGCGGCTGTCGCGCGCCATGGCCGACACGTGCAGGCCACCCTTATGCGCAAATGCGCTCTTGCCAACATAGGCCGCGTGGCGGTTGGGTACGCGGTTCAGCCGGTCGTCGATCAGGCGCGACAGCGAGCCGATCTCCTTGAGCTGTTCCATCGACACGCCCGTCTCGTAGCCCATCTTGAGCATCAGGGTCGGGATCAGGGCGATCAGATTGGCATTGCCGCAGCGCTCACCAATGCCGTTGATCGTGCCCTGAATCTGACGCACGCCGGCCTCAACGGCGGCCAGCGAATTGGCCACAGCCTGCTCGGTATCATTATGGCAGTGGATGCCCAGACGTGCCTCAGGCAGCCTTGCCTTGACGTCGGAGACGATGCGATACACCTCGGACGGCATCGAGCCGCCATTGGTGTCGCACAGGATGATCCATTCCGCGCCGGCCTCATACGCAGCCGTAAGGGCCTCCAGCGCATAGGCGGGATTGGCCTTATAGCCGTCGAAGAAGTGTTCGGCGTCGAAATGCGCCTCGCGGCCCTGCGCGATCATGTGGCTGAGCGAATCCCCGATCATCTTCAGGTTTTCGCTGGTCGAAACCTTCAATGCCGTCTCGACCTGCCAGTCCCAGCTCTTGCCGACCAGACAGACGGCCGGCGTGTTGGCGTTGAGAATGTCTTGTAAACCCGGATCATTGGAGGCCGAACGCCCGGCGCGGCGCGTCATGCCAAAGGCCGAGACCTTGGCAAAGCGCGTCTTCGGCACGCGCGCGAAAAAGGCGTCATCCGTGGGGTTGGCCCCCGGCCAGCCGCCTTCGATATAGTCGATGCCAAAGGCGTCCAGCGCCTCAGCAATCGCCAGCTTGTCGGCAACGGTGAAGTCAATCCCCTGCGCCTGCGATCCGTCGCGCAGGGTGGAGTCATAAAGATAGATACGCTCGGCCATGGCTCAGCTATAGCCTGACTTTGGGGGCGTCAATAAAATTCCCACACCTGAACGGCAATTGCGCCGCCAAGTCTCTGAAATCGCGCCGTTCGTTTCGATGATTACTATTTCTCACTGGCTCTGAGGGCTGCGAACATCTGTTCGGCGACCTCCCAGTCTTCGGGTGTGTCGATATCGACGACCTCGGTGCGCGGCAGGATGACCGGGGCGGAGTGAATCGAAAAGACGTCTTCGCCCTTCAGCGCCGCCTCCGTCCAGCTCCAGTAGAACTGCGCCGCGTCGTGATAGGCGGGCACGAGGTCCTGAGACCGCGTCATACGGTGTTCGGGCTGGAACATGGCTACCCCGCCCTCCGGCGTGACGTAAAGCGCACGCTGGATAGGGAAGGCGTAGCTGGTCACCGAAAAGGCGTGGCGCTTGCCCTGAAGCGCCTCCCAGCCCTCGATCAGGCGTTTGGCCGTCAGAAACGGGGCGGTGGCATAGAGGCAGCACAGGGCGTCGGGGCGTTCTCCCTGAGTGATCAGCCAGTCGAGCGCGTGCGCCATGACCGCCCCGGTCCCCGCATGGTCGTTGGCCAGCTCTGGCGGGCGCACAAACGGTGTTTGCGCCCCGCAGGCGCGCGCCACCTCGGCGATTTCCGCGTCATCGGTCGAAACCATAATGCGCTCAAACAGGCCGGACTCAACGGCCGCGCGGATCGAATAGCCGATCATCGGCTGGCCGAAAAAGGGCTTGATATTCTTGCGCGGGATGCGCTTTGACCCGCCGCGCGCCGGAATGATACAGACCCGTCTCATCGCAGAAAGACCTGATTGATATAGGCGTCAAATCCGCCGGGATTGTCCATCACCGGGGCCTTCGGCGAATGCGGCGTGGCGTAGAGATTATACTGAAACGCCAGCAGCAGCCGCGGGCGCGATACGGGCAACAGGCCCTTATGGAAGCCATAGACGTCTTCGAGAAACCACGAGCCGGCCGGCGCCGTCAGGGTCACCAGATTTTCAGCGCCGAAGGCCGCTTCGATATCGGCGTCGGTCTGAGCCTTGCCCGTTTCCAGTATAGGCGAGCGGTGCGAGCCGCGCACGAACACATGCGGGCCGGATTGGGCGTCGATGTCGGTCAGGTAGTAGAAGAGTTTGACATTGCCGACGCAGTCGTAATCGCGATGAAACCGCTGCACGCCCTTGGCCGTGGTGCGTCCGGCAAATCCCCACGCCGCACCGATATTGTCGAGAATGGGCCGGGCACCCAGATACAGCTCAACGGCGGCCAGAACGTCCGGATGGTTGGCCAGAGCCAGCGCGTGCGGGGCGCGGATCACCTCTTCGGGTGTGTAATAGCCAATATTGATGTCTTCGGACGGCACCTCATCCCAGCGAAACCGCCCCAGATGCGGGCGATAGGGGTCGTGGCAGGGCAGGTCGCGGAAATAGGCCGTGAGGTCGCTCAACACCTGCGCATCAATGGGTGGCTGAATGGCAGTGAAGCCGTCTTCGCTCAGCTGCGCACACAGGGACTGCGCCAGAGGCGTGGGCGCAAGGTCGGGTGTACGAGGTTTAAAGTGCCGGATCAGGCGGCTTACCCGTTGCCGACCGCGGTAATCGAGCAGCGGCAACAGGTCGTAGGCAATATTGCGTCGGTCAGCGCGGGCGCGACCCAGAAACTGCGACACAGACGTAATGCGCGTGCGCAGGCGCTCAATCACAGGCGTCGCCTTCGCCGCAACCGAAGCCATAGTCGGCTACAGTCCGGCAACCGCAGCGAGGTCATTCAGCGTGACCGCGCTTTTAAGCTTTTCGCCATCAACGATTCGCCCCAGATCGGAATCGACCATGGCCACAAAGGAAATGACCGAAAGGCTGTCCCAGTTACCGACATCGCGGACGTTTTCTTCGCCGGTGAGGCCGCTGCCATCGACTTCAAGAATTTCCGCGATGGCGGCGAAAAAAGCGGGTTTGTCCATGTGCACATCTCCCCTTGGCTACAGGTTCTGGCTCGATAGAAACGCGGTTTCGTCAATATTTGCTTAAAACTTGCTAACTAAGGTTAACGGCGTAGTCGGGCTGAATGGGACTGGGGTCTGAAGCGCATGACCGGTGGCGTAATCAAAGGGGTGTCGATCCGTGGTATCCGCGCCTGCGTGCCCGCGCAAAGTCTGGGTATCGAAGGCCTGATCCCGGATGATGCCGAACGGGCGCGGCTGACCGGTTCTATCGGAGTCACGACCCGACGTATTGCGCCCGCCGGCGTCCTGACATCCGACCTGTGTCAAAAGGCCGCAGAGGGGCTGCTGGCTCAGCTCAGTTGGACGAAGGACAGTATCGACGTGCTGATTTTCGTAACCCAAAGTGCTGACTATGTGATCCCTTCGACGGCGTGCGCTCTGCAAACGCGTCTGGGGCTGGGCTCGTGTCTCGCCTTTGACATCAATTTGGGCTGTTCGGGCTATCCCTATGGGTTGTGGACGGCCGCCTCGCTTTTACAGACGCTTAAGATCGACGGCCGGCCGGCGCGCGCTCTGGTGCTTGCAGGGGATGTCTCGACGTCCAAGCTGATGCCTGGCGACCGCGCCACCGTTCCCCTGTTTGGCGATGCCGGTTCGGCCACGGCGCTTGAGGTCGATGAGGCCGCGCAGCCGATGTTCGGTGAATTCGGTACAGACGGGTCTGGTGCAGCGCATATTCTGGTCGAGGCCGGAGGGCTGAAACTGCCACTGGTGCCGCCGGTCGAGCCGCATCCGGCGGACCATGCCGAGCACCTGTTCAAGGCGGCGCGGCTGCATCTGAACGGCACCGAAGTATTCAATTTCACGCTGAAGGCTGTCCCGGCTCTGGTCGGGCGCATCCTTGAGGCGTCCGGCGAAACCGCTGACAGCGTCGATTACGTCGTCTTCCATCAGGCCAACGCCTTCATGCTCAACCACCTGCGCAAAAAGGCCGGCCTGCCAGCCGAAAAAGTGCCAGTGGCGATGGAGCGATTTGGCAATACCTCATCGGCCTCCATCCCGTTGACCATTGCCGAGGCACTGAGTGATGTCTTCGATAAACCGCGCGAACTGGTGATCATGGGCTTCGGCGTTGGCTGGTCGTGGAGCGCCATGAAGCTGACGCTTGGGCCGATCCCGGCTCCTGAGATCGACGACTATGTATAGGGACCTTCTGGGACAGATACCGGCCGATGCCTATGTCCGCGAAGACGTGCTGGCGGCAGAAATCGCGCAGGTCTTCCGGCCGTCCTGGCTGTGCGTCGGTTTCACGGAAGATCTGAAAAACCATCAGGATTTCATTACGTCGCAGATCGGTCCGCATTCCATAGTCGTGCAAAACTTCGATGGTGAACTTCGGGCGTTCCGCAATGTCTGCTCACACCGCTTTGCGCGCATTCAGACCGAAGCCTCCGGCAATCGCCCGCTGCAATGCCCCTATCACGGCTGGACCTATAATGGTGAGGGGCATCCGGTAGGTGTGCCGCTGAACAAGCCGTGCTTTAACCTGACCGACGCCGACAAGGCCGAACTGGCACTCGAAGTCTACGCGCTTGAGGTGGTAGGGCATTTCGTCTTTGTACGGATGGAGCCCGTCGGACCCGATCTTAAAACCTTTCTGGGCGACTATCACGAAGAGCTGCAACACCTGTCGGCGGTTTGCACGGATCGCTTTGAAACCGTTAGCTATGAGTGGGAGGCCAACTGGAAGCTTGGTATGGACAATGCCGCCGAAGGCTATCACGTGCCGCTGGTCCATGCCGACAGTTTCGGCCTGATCCTCTCGCTGCAACTGGAAATCTCCAGTGTGCCGGACCATAGCCGCTATACCGGCAAGCTGAAGGACCGCTCGCTAAAATGGTGGCACAATGTGCATAAAAACCTGAAGATCACGCCGTCCGACCGCTATCCCGAATACGGCAATTTCCTGATCTTCCCCAATATCGTCATCACCTTTTCCGGTGGTGCGTTTTTAACGTTTCAGACATTTGACCCGATTGCGCCGCAGCGACTGCGCATCAACTCGACCTCGTGGCTGGCGACCAATCGTGGTGGCCAGACGCGCGATCTGGTGGTGGGGGAACTCAAAACCTTTTCAGCGCAGGTGCGCGATGAGGATGCCGAAATTTGCCGCGTGACGCAGGCCGGGATGCGCGATGTGCCCGATAATCGCGCACCCCTTCTGGGGCAGATGGAAGGGCGGATCGCGCATTTTCAGAAGGCTTGGGCCAAACGCATGGGCGCCTGGTCCGTGTCAGGAGCATCGGCATGAGCGAAATCCTGACTCCGTCTGTCCCAAAGCCCGTCGATGCCGGTTTTAACCCTTTAAGTCTCAGTGGGCGCACCATTATGGTCACCGGGGCAACGTCCGGCATCGGTCAGGCCACGGCGATTTATCTGTCGCGCTTGGGGGCGCGCCTGATCGTTACCGGGCGTAACCTTACGCGCCTTCAGACGACGCTCGATGCTCTCTCCGGAGAGGGCCATCAGGGCCATCTGTTCGATCTGGCCGCTATCGAAAATATCGTTCCGTGGATGAAGACGGTCTGTGCTCAGACGGGACCGCTGAACGGTCTGGCCCACTGCGCCGGCGTGCAGGCGACGCGACCCATTCAGGCTGTAAAGCCCGACTTTATTCAGGACGTGCTGACGCAGAATCTGGCGGCGTCGCTGATGCTGGCCCAGGCGTTTCGCTTAAAGGCCTGCCACGTTCCGGGGGCGTCACTGGTCTATGTGTCATCGTCCGCCGCACTCAAGACCGCGCCGGGCAATGTCGTCTATGCGGCCTCCAAAGGTGGCATTATCTCAGCCGTCAAGGGGCTTGGGGTCGAGCTGGTACGCGACGGGGTGCGCGTTAATGCCGTGGCTCCAGCCATGATCGACACACCGATGTCGGATCAGTTCCGCGCCCTTCTGTCCGAAGAGAATTTTCAGCGGGTTATCGATCTGCACCCGCTGGGTTTGGGCCAGCCGGATGACGTGGCTGCGGCTATTGCTTTTCTGCTCGCCGACACCTCGCGCTGGATCACCGGTTCGATTTTGACCGTGGATGGAGGATTTCTGGCGTGACAGTCCTGTCTGTCCCCTCTGTGCCGCGACCCGCCAGCCGTCGGCTGGCCTTAAGCCGCAGCGAGGCCCATTCATGCGGGACGATGAGTTATCTCGATCTGGGCGACAAGGCGGCACCCGCCATCGTTTTCGTCCACGGCTTTGCTGCCGATCTGCTGACCTGGTCGTTTTGTCTGATTCCCCTAGCGGCCCGCTATCGTGTGGTGGCCATAGACCTGCCGGCGCATGGTCGTAGCGCTGATGCGGCGGGCGATTGCAGTCTGGGCTTTATGGCCGGATGGTTGTCCGAAGCGCTGGACGTGCTTGGTATCGAAATGGCGCATTTGGTTGGTCATTCGATGGGTGGGCGCATCAGTCTCAGTATGGCTGAAGCCCACGCAAAACAGGTCATAAGCCTTACCCTTATTTCACCCGCGGGTATGGGGGGTAGGTTTGACCGTGGTGCCCTGGAGGGCTTTCTGATCGAAGGGGATCAGGCGAGCGCCCGCCGCGCTGCCGCGCAATTGCTCGGACCGCAGAGCCAGTCGTCGGTGGACGCCTTGGCGGCCTCATTGCAGGCGGCCGCCCCACCCGCGCGACGGGACATACTGCTGCGCTTTTTGCGACGCATAGATGCGGCGCATCCATCGATGGGGTGGTATGACTGGCGTGGCCTGAGCGTGCCGCATCAGGTCATCTGGGGGCGGTCTGACCGGGTCATACCGCTGCCACCGCCCCAGCATCTGCCCGCCCGGCTGCATGCGCTCGACGGGGTAGGCCACCTGCCGCATATCGAGATGCCGGGGCGCGTAACCGGTCTGATTACGGAGTTTCTCAATGAGCTTTGATCTTGTTCGCGACGAACTGATCCAGATATTGAACGAGAAAGGTGCGACGGTTTTACCTATTGAGGCCGATTCGCCGCTGCTTAATGGTCCGCTCGATATCGACAGCCTCGATCTGGCGACTCTGGTCGTCGCGTTGGAAGAAAAAACTGGTCTTCAGCCTTTCCGCGAGGGATTTGTGCTGTTCCACACGGTGGGCGAGTTGGCCGCCCTGTTTACGAAGGCGGTCTAGATGGGGCTGACCGTCGGCGCGTCCTTCCGCCTGATCGAAGACGGGCAGGTTTTGTCCGCCGATGATCTGCGCGCGCGTGCCGAGGTTTTCCCGAAAGCCGTCCGCATTTACGGCGCTGATGAACGTTCGGTAGCCGGGCTGATCGTCGCGTTGATCGCCGCGTACATGCAAAAGACAGACCTGTTCGTTCAGCGTGTTATTGGAGCGTCCACGGCAGTATCAGAGGGCGCGTCTTCGGCCCGCCTGTGGCTGCAAACCTCCGGCACCACGGGCTCGCCCAAATGGGCCGGACACGATCTGGCAAGGCTCACTGCCGCTATCACACCGGGGACAGGGGGGGAGGCGCGCTGGCTTCTGACCTATCACCCGTTTAGCTTTGCCGGTATTCAGGTGATCCTGTCGGCACTGATCGGTGGTCACACCCTTATTGCACCGCCCGAAGGGGCAGATGTCGCGGTCATGGCTCAACTGGCTGATCACCAGCAGGCGACGCACATGAGCGGCACCCCGACCTTCTGGCGCGCCTTTCTGATGAGCGCCCCTTCTGACCTCTTCTTGCGCACCGTGACGCTGGGTGGTGAAGCCGTGGATCAGGGGCTGCTCGATGCCCTGCGCGCGCGTTTCCCGGCGGCGCACATTCGCCATATCTACGCCACCACTGAGGCCGGGGTGATCCTTACCGTCAGCGATGGTCAGGCCGGGTTCCCGGAGTCGGCTCTGGGCGGGCGTCTGGCCTTGTCGGAAGCCGGGACGCTGCTCGTTGATGGTCACGATACGCGCGACGTCGTGCATGTTGAAAATGGTCGCGTGCGCTTTCGCGGCAGACTGGACAGTCTCGTCAATATCGGCGGCGTTAAGGTCTTCCCGGAGGAGGTCGAGGCCTGGCTGGCGCTGTGTCCCGCTGTGGCAGATGCGCGTGTCTGGGCGCGACCAAACCCGATCACCGGGCACGTTCTGAGCGCTGAAATCGCTCTTGTGCCGGGGGCGGATGAGAGCGAAGTGAAGGTGCATATTCAGGGTCTGCCGCGCACCAGTCGCCCGGTAGGGCTGCGCTTCGTCGAAAGCATTACGCGCGCAGACACAGGCAAAAAATCGAGGGCTGAGGTATGACGCGCTGGGTGATGATAAGCGGGGTGAGCCGTGGTCTGGGGCACGCCTTGGCCGCCGATCTGCTGGCGGCGGGCTATGCGGTTGCGGGCTGTTCCACCACCCACAGCGATGAGGTGCGTTCCCTTCAGGATCAGTACGGTCAAGGCTTTTTCTGGCAGACTTGCGATATGGGCGACACCGACGCCATCGAAGCCTTTACCGCAGCGGCGGTGACGCATTTCGACAGTGCGCCCTGGGGCGTCATCAACAATGCCGGTATGTCGGTCGAAGGCATCCTATCGACCCTACCGTTGGCCGATATCGAGCGCGTTTTACAGGTCAACCTTACCGGGGCGATGGCCTTGACCCGCGCGGCGCTGCGCCGGATGCAGCGTAGCCGTAAGCCCGGTCGCATCATCAATATTTCCTCGATCACAGGCCTGCGCGGTTATACGGGGTTAAGCGCCTATGCCGCCTCAAAGGCGGGTATGGATGGCTTTGGCCGTGCCCTGTCGCGCGAAGTCGGACGGCTGGGGATCACCGTCAATTCCATCGCGCCGGGCTATATGAAGACCGCACTGTCTGCCGGGCTTGATGACCGCCAGTTGGAGCAGATCGTGCGCCGCACGCCTCTGGGGCGTTTGTGCGAACTGTCCGATATCACACCCCTGGTGCGCTTTCTGTTGTCCGATGAGGCCGCCTTTATCACGGGTCAGACCCTGACCGTGGATGGGGGCCTGACAAGCTGATGGCCGCCTTCGCCACAACAGGTCCGGTTTTGAGGGGAATCGTCACGGCGCTGCCCGAAAGCGTGAGCGAAAACCGCGATCTGGGCGCGCAGTTTGGCGACGAGGCCATCACCAAGATTATCGCCGCGACGGGTATTGAGCGACGCCCCGTTTCTGAAGCCCACACCGTCTCACAACTGGGTGAGGTGGCGGCCCGCCGTCTGCTGGATGGGCTCGGCTGGGCAGCGGACAGTGTGGGATTGATGATCGTGGTGACCCAGACGCCGGACTATCCGCTGCCTTCGACGGCCTGTGTGCTGCAAAACCGTCTGGGTGTAGGGCCGGGAGCGCTCTGTCTCGATATCGCTCTGGGTTGTTCGGGCTATGTCTATGGTCTGTCGGTCGTATCCTCTCTGATGCAGTCGGCGGGTATTGCCCGTGCGCTTTTGGTGGCCGGGGATATGACGACGCGCATGATCGACGAAGACAATCGCGCACTTAAGCCCCTTTTTGGCGATGCCGTGTCGGTGACGGCGCTGGAAGGGGCTGAGGCCCAAATCGCCTTTGATCTGGGTTCGGACGGGTCGGGTGCCCCCTATCTGATATCGCGGACCGGCGGCCTGGTGGAAAGCGGCCCGCCGCGTCTTTTTATGGATGGTACTCAGGTCATGGCTTTTTCGCTAAAGCAGGTGGCCCCCAGTATCGCCCGCGCGCTCGATGCCGCGGGTGAGACGATTGAGGCGATGGAGCATGTGGTGCTGCATCAGGCCAATGCGCTCATGCTCAAGACCTTGGGGCACAAGATCAAGGCGCGCGATGATCAGATGGTCTATGCCGTGCGTGACTATGGCAATACCTCATCAGCCTCTATTCCACTGGCCTTGTGCGACCGCTTTCTGACTGGCCAAAAGCGCCTGTCAAATGCGACGCCGTTACGCCTGCTGCTGTGCGGTTTCGGGGTCGGCTGGTCGTGGTCGAGCGCCGTATGGACGACCCCCGCGCCCGACCTTATCGACATTGTTCGGGTGCGCTGATGCAAGTGTGGATACGTACCGAAGCCTCGGCGCAGATTGGTCTGGGCCACTTTATGCGCTGTTTCGCTGTGGCTGAGGCGGCGCGTCATCGCGGTATGGCCGTGACCTTTCTGCTCAACGAGTCCACGGAGGCCATCCGTTCGCGTCTGGCGCAGATCGGCGCAGGATGCCGACGACTGGAGACAGCGATCGGCAGTCCGCAAGATGCCGCGGCCATACGCGCCTGCGTGCCCACGGGCGAGGTGTTGCTGGTCGATTCCTACGCGGCGGTGGCCGCGTTTTATACGGATCTTTGTGCGGATTATCGGCTGGCTGTGTTCGATGATCTGGCGCAGGTGCGGCCGCTGAACGTGCATCTGGTGATCAATGCTGCCGCTTCGGCATCGCCAGAGATGTATGCCGAAATCGCCCCGGATGCGCAGCTCTGTCTGGGCCCGGACTATGCGCCCATCCGCCACGAATTTCGCCGCTCCTACCCCACATCAGGCCGCGCGCACATCAGCGTCCTGTTTGGCGGTTCTGACCCCAAAGGCTTTACCGCCCTGTGTGCCCAAGCCCTGCTTGAGGTCGCGCCGCGCTATGATATCCGCCTGATCGTCGGCCCGGCCAATCGCGATGTCGATGCCCTGCGTCGCCTGTGTGCGGCCCATGCGGCTTTGAAACTCTATCTGTCGCCTGACAATGTGGCCGAGGTGTTAAGCGGGGCGTCTCTGGTCGTCACGGCGGCCGGCGGCAGCGTCGGTGAAGTTGCCGCCATGGGCCTGCCCGCTCTGGTCATGGTGGTGGTCGATAATCAGGCGGCCTTGCTTAGCGCCTCGCCCTATCCGGTGCTGGATGCGCGCGAAGGCTGGCCCGACGATTTCAAAGATAAGGTAAAGACCCTTCTGTCTGATGTGCTCGGCCGTGTGACCGAGGCGGCCAGGGCTCATGCTCTGGTCGATGGGCGCGGCGCGAAACGTATAGTGGAGGCCATGACCCGTGTATGAGTTTTTAAGCTACAGGCCGGTACAGCCGGATGACGCCAGGCTGTTGCTGGATTGGCGCACATCGGCGCGCATCACGCAATTCATGCTCACCGACGTGCCCTACGATATCGAGCGCCAGCGCGGCTGGATCGAACGCTGCGCCAGCCGTGACGACTATCATCACCGCATCATCTGCATCGAAGGCCGTGATGTCGGCTATACCTCGATCACGGTGACGGATCGGGTGAATGGCATAGGTGAGGTGGGCGTCTATGTGGGCGACGAAGTCGTGCCGCCCACCCTGTCGGCCTATAATTTTATCGGCACACTGAACCACGCCTTCTGTACGCTGGGCCTGCATAAGCTGGTCAATCACATCGTCCACTGGAACGACCGCGTGGTGCGGGCGCAAACCTTCAACGGCTATCGCCATGTCGGGGTGCTGAAAAATCACGTCCTCAAAAACGGGGTGCGCCACGACCTGCATATCTTTGAGCAGGAGGCGGCAGAATGGCGCACCTTCCGTAAAAAATTCCCCGACACCCGCGACTGGGACGGTAACGAGACAGAGTAGTCTCATACCAAGGGTCATTGAAAATGACTCTTGGTATTCCCTTCGAGACTGTCTCATGTCACTGAGACATATGAGACAGTCTCGTGTCTTCAACGGCCGGATGCGGTCAGCATCTTCGGCCGTTGGTATCAGAGCGCAAGATTCAGACGATAAAGCCGGTTGGCATTGCCCGCGAACATGGACTTGCGCTCAGCGTCGGAGAAATCACGGGTCACCGCGTCAAACGACTCCATTATGGTCTTATAGTCCGAGAACAGCTTGTCGGTCGGCACGTCAGAGGCGAACATCACGCGATCCGTGCCAAAGATGTCGATGACGGTCAGCACCAGCGGGCGGATGGATTCGGTCGTCCAGTGGCGATTGGCAAAGCCCATGCCGGAAATCTTCACCGAGACATGCGGCTGGGCGGCCAGCGCTTTCAGGCCCGCTTCCCAGCGGCTCAGATAGCCCTCGCCGTCATTGACCGGCATACCGGCATGATTAAGCATGACCGGAATATCAGGGTGCTTTGCCGCCAGGGACGCCGCTGCCGCCATCTGGTTTTCGTAGATTTGCAGGTCGAAGGACAGGCTGTACTTGGCCAAAAGCGCATAGCCGGCCTGCCACTGCGGGTCTTCCAGCAAATTGGCGGGCGTATAGCTGAAATAGGGATTCGGGTGCCAGTTGAGTATGTGGCGGATGCCGCGCACGGCCGAATGCTGCGTATGGGCTTCCATCAGGGCTTCGACCTTCGGATCGTTCAGCCCGGCAAAGGCGACAATCGCTGTAGGCAGACCGGTCTGTTCATGCAGCTTTTGCAGCCACTGCGTCTCGGCCAGGGCGTCGTCCGGATGCGCACCGGCGTCGATATGCACGGTGCCGCGCACGTCGAACCCTGTGGCGTCGGCCTGATAATGAGCGGGGAGGTAGGTCGAGGCAATGGCCTCGGTCGAGCCGTTGACGCCTGTATCGTCGAACGGCGCGCTCAGCCAGCTGTAGCGCAGATGGTCTAGGTCCCACAGGTGAATATGGGCGTCGATGAAAGGCAGTTTGGTCACGTTTCCTCCGAGCCAGCCGCTCTGGAGGTCTGCAAAGCCTCATCCGTCTGCGATACGCGGCTAACGTACTCAACTACGCTAGAGCATTCGTCGGCTAAGTCTTTTCGACTCACCATAGCGATTTTTGTGCTTTGTTATAAGAGAACGGCGGCCCCGTCAGGCGCCGCCGTCAGATCATTTAGTAGGTCGTGCGACCACCCGATGTATCAAACACCGAGGCAGTGGTGAAGGAGCACTCTTCCGAGGCCATGAAGCACACCATGGCGGCCGATTCATCGACAATGCCCAGACGCCCCATCGGGATTTTCGAGCGCATATAATCGACCTGGCTTTGCGGCAGTTGCGCCAGAATGGGCGACTCGAAGGTGGCCGGGGTCAGGGCGTTGACGATGACGCCCTTGGTGGCCAGTTCCTTGCCCAGCGACTTGGTGAAGCCGATCACGCCCGCCTTGGAGGCCGAATAGGCCGAGGCGTTGGGATTGCCTTCCTTACCCGCGACGGAGGCGACATTGACGATGCGGCCATAGCCGTTTTCGAGCATGAAGGGGATGATCTCACGGTTGCAGTAGAACAGGCCGTTGAGATTGATGTCCATGACCTTTAGCCACGACTCGACCGGGAATTCCCACACCGGCACCGTCGCGCCGGTGATGCCCGCCGAAGCGACCAGAATGTCGATCTTGCCCAGGATTTCCGCGGACTTTTTGGCAGCCGCAGAGACTTCCTCCAGCTTGGAGACATCGAGCGCCACAAATCCAGCCGCGCCGATTTCCTTAGCGGTTGTTTCCAGCAGTTCGGCGTTCAGGTCCCACAGGACAACCTTACCACCTTCGGCGATAATGCGTTGAGCGGCAGCCTTACCGAGGCCCCCGGCGGCACCGGTGATGACGGCGCAGCGGTTTTCAAAACGTCCAGCGTAGGTCATTAGCCGATGATCTCCTGATGTTCGAGCGAGAAGGGCACAACGGTCTGGCGCTGTTCGCCGAGGCCGGTGATGCCGAGGTGCATGGTATCGCCCGCATTGAGGTAGATCGGGTTGGGCTTCTTGCCTTCGCCGACGCCCGGCGGCGTGCCGGTGATGACCAGATCGCCCGGTTGCAGGGTGATGAAGCGCGAAATGTAGCTGATGCAGTGGGCGACGTTGAAGATCAGGGTCTTCGTATTGCCGGTCTGCATACGCTCGCCATTGACGTTGAGGAACATGTCGAGGTTATGCACGTCGCCTATCTCTTCCGGCGTGACCAGCCACGGGCCGGTCGGGCAGAAGGTGTCGCAGCCCTTGCCCTTGACCCACTGCGTGCCGCGCTCTTTCTGGAAGGCGCGTTCGGAAATGTCGTTGACCAGCACGTAACCGGCGACGTGGCTGAGCGCGTCGGCTTCCTCGACATAGCGGCAGGTCTTGCCGATGATCAGACCGAGTTCGACTTCCCAGTCCATCTTGGTGGCATCGCGCGGCTTCATCACCTCGTCATTGGGACCGGTGAGCGAGGTCACGGCCTTGGTGAAGAAGATGGGTTCCGGCGGCACGGGCAGGTTCGATTCGGCGGCGTGGTCGGCATAGTTGAGGCCCACCGCGATGATCTTGCCGATCTTGTTGACCGGCACGCCATAACGCACGTCGCCTTCGACGACGGGCAGGGCCGAGACGTCGGTGGCCTTGAGGCCGGCCAGCTTCGACAGGCGCACCTCTTCGGGGGTGATGTCGGCCACGACCGACGACAGATCACGCAGTTTGCCGTCAGCGTCGATCACGCCGGGCTTTTCCTGACCCTTGGGGCCAAAACGGACGAGTTTCATTTAAAGTATTCCTTTGCGAAATTCCCCCTCATCCGGCCCTTTCGGGCCACCCTCTCCCTCAAGGGAGAAGGGTAAATAAAAAAGCCCCCTCTCCCTTGAGGGAGAGGGTTGGGGTGAGGGGGCCTGTCTCTTAGTGCTCGTAGGGGCGATAGAGCTTCACTTCGGGGTTCAGGTCCACCCCGAAGCCCGGCTTATCCAGCGCCGTGACTTTCAGGCGGCCTTTTTCCGGGATCGGCTCATTGAGCAGTTGCGGATGGAACATCGGCGCGACGTGATCGGCCTTCGGCGCCATCATCAGGAACTCGGCAAACGGCGAATTGTGGCGCGTAATGACGAAGTGATAGCTATAGACCGACGATCCGTGCGGCACGACCAGTGCGCCGTGCGCGTCAGCCAGGGCCGAGATCTTCAGAAGTTCAGTGACGCCACCGCACCAGCCCACATCCGGCTGGATGATGTCGCAGCAGTCCATTTCCAGCAGCATCTTGAAGCCCCAGCGCGTCGATTCGTGCTCACCCGTGGTGACCAGCATCCCGGCCGGGACGTTCTTCTTCAGTTGCTGATAGCCCCAGTAGTCGTCCGGATTGATGGCCTCTTCGATCCACTTCAGGCCGTACTCATGGCACTTATGTGCCAGCTTGGTGGCGTAGTTGACGTCGAGCGCCATCCAGCAGTCGTACATCAGCCAGAAGTCTTCACCGACGCGCGAACGCATATCGGCGATCAGCTCGACATTCTTCTTCAGGCCTTCGTCGCCTTCGATGGGGCCGTGATAGAGCGGCAGCTTGCCGCCGATAAAGCCCATCTCCTTGGCGAGGTCCGGGCGCGCGCCGGTCGCATAGAATTGCAGTTCGTCGCGCACCGCACCGCCCAGCATATGATAGACCGGCTCCTGACGCAGCTTGCCCATCAGGTCCCACAGGGCCAGATCGACGCCGGAAATCGCATTTACGACAATCCCCTTGCGGCCATAGTATTGCGAGCCGAAATACATCTGATCCCAGATGCGCTCATATTCGAACGGGTTGCGGCCTTCGAGGAAGCGGGCAAAGTGCTTTTCGACCATATAGCAGGCGGGCTCGCCGCCGGTCGTCACCGCAAAACCGACCGTGCCGTCATCGGCTTCGATTTCAACGACCAGCGTGCCCAGCACATTGATGCCGAAGCTCTTGCGGCTCTGGCGATATTCCGGATAGCGCCCCATCGAGGTCGCAATGTGATTGTCGATCCAGTGGCCTTCGCCCTGATCGTGGTAGTCGGCGCCGCCGCCGCCCTCGCCACCTTTAATGACGTATGCGCGCACCTGCTTGATCTTGGGGTAACCCATAATAGAAGCCTTTTTAACCCTGCGTGTCGAATGCGGTTCCGGGAGGACCGGAAATGATCGGTTTGTGGTGAAATTGCTCAATAATGAGCATAAATGCGATTGCCAATCTATTTATTCCAATATATGAAATTAAGCCAACGCTTATCAAGCAAAAAACGTCAAGCGTGAACGCAGAAACGTCGAAACCGGGCATGAACGCAAATCCGCCGACCACCGAACCCAAGCGCGACAAACCTGGCGGTAGCCAGACCCTTGTCCGTGGGCTGATGATCGTTGAGGCGGTGGCGTCGGGGCGGGGCAGTTTAAGCGAAATCGCCGAAACCGCGGGCCTTGCGCGTTCCACCGCCTATCGTCTGGCCTCGACCCTTGTCGAGCAGGGCTATCTCAGCGTGGCCCCGCGCGACGGCAGTGGTGGCGGCTACCGATTGGGGCCCAAATTTATTCGCCTGTCGCAGCAGGCAATACACCAATAGATGGAAGGAAACGGGGGGCGTTTCGCGCTTCCGGTCAGAGAGAAGAGACAAAAGATGTTGCTCAAGGACAAGGTATTGCTGGTCACCGGCGGCTCAAAAGGCATTGGTCGCGCTATTGCCATCGGGGCGGCGCGTCAGGGCGCGAAGGTGGGTATCAACTATGCGGGGGATGAAGCCGCCGCCGAATCAGCGGTGAAGGAAATCCGCGGTTTCGGGGGCGAAGCCTTTGCGCTGCGTGGCGACGTCGCTGACCCGGCTTCGGCGACGGCCTTTGTGGCGGCGGCGGTGGAGGCCTATGGCCGCGTCGATACCTTCGTCAACAATGCCGGCATCTGCCCCTTCCACGGCTTCCTCGACATGCCGGTCGATGTGGTGGACCGCACCATCAAGGTGAACCTGAACGGCGCATATTATATGTGTCAGGCCGCCGCCAACCAGATGGTCAAGCAGGGCAAGAAGGCCAACGGCTTCGCCGGGTCCATCGTCGCCGTCTCCTCCATCTCGGCGCTGGTCGGCGGTGAGTTCCAGACCCACTACACGCCGACCAAGGCCGGTGTGCTGTCGCTGATGCAATCGACCGCCATTGCGCTGGGTAAGCATGGCATCCGCTGCAACGCCGTTTTGCCCGGCACCATCCTGACCGACATTAACAAGGATGACCTGGCTGATGAGGCCAAGCGCAGCTACATGGAAGGCCGCATTCCGCTGGGCCGTCTGGGGCAACCCGAAGATCTGGCCGGGCCGGTCATCTTCCTCGCCTGCGAAGAACTGGCCGGATATGTGACAGGGGCGTCGCTTCTGGTCGATGGCGGGGCCTTCGTCAACCTGCAATAAAATCGTTGACAGAAAAGGAAGGAAACCGGTTTCCTTCCTTTTCATTTGTCGCTATAGGAAGTCTCATTATGTGGCGAAGCATCCCGTAAACCGGGATTTCGTCGCGCAGGGATGGAAAGCGCCGCGCCGTCGCGCCCGGGGCTGATTATAAAAAACCGGAGCTGCTGCCATGTGCCAGACGTCTTTGTACGCCAAGATTTATCACGCCACCCATCCGGACATGATGGCCTATGCGGATACGGATGATCTGCGTGACAAATACCTGATGCAGGGCCTGTTTGCCCCGGACTCGGTGGTCCTCAACTACACCCATTTCGAACGCTTTGTGGTCGGTGGCGTCGCCCCGGTGTCGCAGAGCGTGCGCCTGCCCAATCAGACCGAACCGGCTTCGGCCGCCGGTCACCCGTTCCTTGAGCGCCGCGAACTGGGCGTGATCAATGTCGGCGGTGGTGCCGGGGTGGTGACCGTCGATGGCGTCGCCTATGATCTCAGTCAAAAGGATGGCCTGTATATCCCGATGGGCACAAAGGATGTGGTCTTTGCGTCGAACGATGCGGCCAATCCGGCGCTCTATTATCTGACGTCTACGCCCGCCCATGCGCGCTATGAGACGGTCAAGATTTCGATAGATCAGGCCGTGCCGCTCGAGCGCGGTTCGCTGGAGCAATCGAACCAGCGCGTCATCTATCAGTACATCGTGCCGACCACGGCCAAGTCTTGCCAGTTGTTGCTGGGCCTGACCATTCTGGCCCCCGGCTCGGTGTGGAATACCATGCCGCCGCACCTGCACGACCGCCGCTCGGAGGTCTATTTCTACTTCAATCTCGGTGAAAACGACCGCGTCTTCCACTTCATGGGGCAGCCGGACGCCGCACGCCATATCGTCATCCAGAATAACGAAGCCGTCGTTTCACCGCCGTGGTCGATCCATATGGGCGCGGGCACGTCGAACTACGCCTTCATCTGGGCCATGGGTGGTGAAAACCTCGACTATACCGACATGAAGGTGCTGGACATCTGTCAGCTCGCTTAGAGCGCATTTCGTTCATTCTGAATCGAAATGTCGCTCTAAGTTTTTGTTTTGTCGCGTTTTTTAACGCTCAACCGGTATCCACTTGAGCGAAAAACGCTCTAGTCTCACCTCCCGATGCTGGCGCATCGAGAGGTGGTTTCAGAACGGTCAAAAAATCTCCAGGGGCGGCCCGTCGAGATTTTTTGCCTTCTTAGTTTGGCGAGGCTCTGCCTCGCGCTCCTCCGCTCTTACTGAGTAGGGGGAAGGATTGAAAAAGGGAGATATTTCATGAGCCATCCATTTGATCTGACCGGTAAGGTCGCCCTCGTCACCGGGGCCAATACGGGTCTGGGGCAGGGCATTGCGCTGGCCCTGGCCGAAGCGGGTGCCGACATTGCCGCCGTGGGCATTGTGCCTGCCGATGAAACCGGCGAGAAGGTCAAGGCGCTGGGCCGCAAGTTCGTCAATATCGACGCCAATCTCGGCACGCTGGAGCCCATCGAGCGCGTTGTGAAGACCACGATCGACGAGCTGGGTGGTCTGCACATCCTCGTCAACAACGCTGGCCTGATCCGCCGCGCCGACGCCGTGGACTTCTCGGAGAAAGACTGGGACGACGTGATGAACGTCAACATCAAAGGCGCCTTCTTCATGGCGCAGGCCGTGGGGCGTCACTTCATCGCTCAGGGCTATGGCAAAATCATCAATATCGCCTCGATGCTCTCCTTCCAGGGCGGTATTCGCGTTCCTTCCTACACGGCATCGAAGTCCGGTATTGCCGGTATTACCCGCCTGCTGGCCAACGAATGGGCGGGCAAGGGTATTACCGTGAACGCCATCGCGCCGGGCTATATGGCCACAGATAATACGGCGCAACTGCGCGCCGATGCCGATCGCAACAAGGCCATCCTCGACCGCATTCCGGCGGGTCGCTGGGGTGAGCCGTCTGACCTTGGCGGGGCGGCCGTTTTCCTTGCCGCACCGGCGTCGGACTATGTCAACGGTGCGATCATCCCGGTGGATGGTGGCTGGCTGGCGCGCTAAGTCACTAGTTTCTAATCGAAACGATAACGACTTAGCGTTACTTTAGCCCCTCGCCGGGCGGTGGCTGCGCCACCTTGGCCGCCGCCGCAATGGCGGCTTGAGCGGAACGATTTCATCAGAGATCATTCCGCTCTGATATGGGTCAACTCGAAAGCTAAAAAGAAAACCCCTTCCGTAGGAACGGAAGGGGTTTTTTGTATGCCGTTGAAGCGGAGGGTCAGCCCAAAATGCCCTTGATATAGGCCTTGATGTCTTCGTCCTGCGCATTCGCGAAGAAGTATTCCGAGAACTTCTCACCGGCGACGGCGGCCTTCAGCAGGTCCTGATCGACGGTCTTCAGAACCGTCAGCATGTCCTTGCACGAGGCTGCCTTGAGGTCCTTCAGGATGCCGCGGTTCTTGGCCATGATCTGCGCGCGTTCCTTCGGGTAGCCGAGGCCGCGTTCACCGTCGAACAGCTTACGATAGACGTCCTGCAGGTTCAGTTCGGCAGCCCAGCCAAAGCCCTTGGCATAGGGCATGGAGATAGCGTTGCCGTCATTGATCTGACCGAACAGGAAGGCGTCGGTGGGGTCGATGACCAGACCGCAGAATACGCCCGGCATCGAATTACAGGCCAGCATGGCGCCCATGCCGGTGCCGCAACCGGTGACGACGAAATCGGCCGCCTTCGAATTCAGCAGGATACCGGCCAGCAGACCGTTCATCACGTAGGTCAGCGAGGCCGAATCGTCGGCGCTGTACATACCGTAGTTGAAAACCGTGTGGCCCAGCGGCTCAGCGACCGTCTTCAGGGCGTCGAAAATGATGCCGTTCTTGGCGGCCTGGCTGTTTTCGTTGATCAGAGCGATTTTCATAAAAGTCTTCCTGCGTGTTTTTGCGTGAATATGCGCGTGGATGCTTCAATAGCGGGCTAAGCGAGGGACAGCAAGCCGCGAAGCGGCGCAAGGGTCCGAAAACCGTTTGCACGTCGCTGTGCGCTACCTATCCTGAGATGGCCCCTTATCATAGCCGGAATTTTTGCCTGTGTGCATAATCACCGTTGAAAATGACACCGGTTTCCCCTACACATAAAGCCAATCAAGAATAATCAGATCAAAAGTGGGGAAACGTGTCGGTTGACAGTGTCAGACTTACGGATGTGCGCAAGACCTTTAATGGCCATGAGGTCATCAAGGGCGTCTCGCTGGAGGTCAAAAAGGGCGAGCTTGTGGTCTTTGTCGGGCCGTCGGGCTGCGGGAAATCGACCCTGCTGCGCCTGATTGCGGGCCTTGAAACGCCGACCTCAGGCCAGATTGATATCGCAGGCCGCGATGTCACCTACGCCCACCCGTCGAAGCGCGGCGTGGCCATGGTGTTTCAGTCCTACGCCCTCTATCCGCACATGACCGTGTTCGACAATATCGCCTTTGCCCTGAAGATTCAGGGCCTGCCCAAGGCCGAGATCGAGCACAAGGTCAATGCGGCGGCAGAAACGCTGCAACTGACGCATCTTCTGAAGCGCCGCCCCAAGGCCCTGTCCGGCGGGCAGCGTCAGCGCGTCGCCATCGGCCGCGCCATCGTGCGTCAGCCCGATGTCTTTTTGTTTGACGAACCGCTGTCCAATCTCGATGCGGCGCTGCGCGGGCAGATGCGCGTCGAAATCGCACGCCTGCATACCAAGCTCAACGCCACCTCGGTCTATGTGACGCACGATCAGGTCGAGGCCATGACCCTGGCCGACAAGATCGTGGTGCTGAACGCCGGGCGCATCGAACAGGTTGGCTCGCCGCTTGATCTGTACCGTAAGCCAGCCAACCTGTTCGTCGCGGGCTTTATCGGGTCGCCGCGCATGAACACCATCAAGGCCCGCGTGCGCGAAGTGTCGTCAGACGCCGTCGGGCTCGACCTGCCGCAGACCATCCTGTCTGTGCCGCGCGTCGGCGCACAGGTCGCGGCAGGGGGCACTGTGACCTTTGGTGTACGCCCGGAAAACCTGCATCTGGCCGCGACAGACGAAGAGGCGCACCTCAGCGGCTACGTCATCCTGATCGAGCGCCTGGGCGGGGAGACCTTCGCCTATGTAACGCTGAAAGACAGTGAAGGCGAGCCGCTGATCATGAAGCTCGACGGTGAGGCGGCGCTTTATAACCATCAGGAAGTGCGCCTGAAAATCGACCTCAACCGCGCGCATCTGTTCGCCGAGGACGGTCAGGCGATTGGTGTGTCGCCCGACTTTGCTGATAAGACAGACGAGTCCGTCCATGTATAGCAACAAGTGGATCGGCAGCCTTTATATTACCCCGTTCGTGATCGGCTTTTTGCTGTTCACGGCCTTTCCGTTCGTGGCCTCTTTCGTGCTCAGCCTCACCGATGCGCGGCTTCAGGATCAGTTGGGGGCGGCCAATTTCGTCGGCCTGTCCAACTATACGGAGATGGCGGCTGACTCGACCTTTCGGCAGTCGCTGGGCGTGACCTTTGCCTACGTCTTTATCACCGTGCCGCTGAAACTGGCCTTTGCCCTGTTCATCGCCGTGGTGCTGAATTTCAAGCTTAAGGGCATCGGCCTCTTCCGCACGGCCTTTTATCTGCCCTCCATTCTGGGCGGCAGCGTCGCCATCGCGGTGGTCTGGCGCTTCGTCTTTGCCGGTGACGGCCTGCTCAATCAGGCGCTGGCCGGTATCGGCATCGGCGGCGTCAACTGGCTGGGGGAGCCCACCACGGCCATGTTCTCCATCGTGCTTTTGCGCCTGTGGCAGTTCGGCTCGGCCATGGTGGTGTTTCTGGCCGGTCTGAAAGCCATCCCCGAAGACCTCTATGAGGCCGCCGATCTCGATGGGGCGTCGCGCCTCAAACAGTTCTTCATGATTACCCTGCCGCTCTTGACGCCGGTGCTGTTTTTCAACTTCATCATGCAGATCGTGCAGGCGTTTCAGGAGTTCAACGGCCCCTACATCATCACCGCCGGCGGCCCGCTCAAATCGAGCTATCTGCTGCCGCTGATGATCTACGAAGAGGCGTTCAAATACTTCAATCTGGGTTATTCCTCGGCCCTGTCCTGGGTGCTGTTTATCATCATCGCCGTCTTCACTGCGGTGGCCTTCTGGTCGCAGAAACACTGGGTGTTTTATGCGCAGGACCGCGACGATAAGGGAGGACACTGAAATGGCGTCTTCGCTCAATCCGGCTGATCACGGCTGGCGCAAACATCTGCCGGTGATCAATGCCTTCGTGCGTTATGGCCTGCTGATTCTCGTGGGCTTTCTGATGATCTATCCGCTGTTGTGGATGATCGGCGGAGCGTTCAAAAACAACACTGAAATCTTCTCTTCCGTGGGCTTCATTCCCAAAAATCCGACCACGGACGGTTTCATCAACGGCTGGAAGACCTCGACCGAATACACGTTCGCGACCTACCTTCTCAACACCATGAAGATCGTGGTGCCGAAGGTGATCGTCACGGTCATTTCGTCGGTCATCGTCGCCTATGGCTTTGCGCGCTTCGCCATCCCCGGCCGCAAGTGGCTGTTTGCGCTGCTGATGGCCACGGTGCTGCTGCCGAAGTCGGTCCTGCTGATCCCGCAATATCTGATGTTCCGCGAATTCGGCTGGCTCGACACCTATCTGCCGCTATATGCACCGCAGGCCTTTGCGACCGAAGGCTTCTTCGTCTTCATGATCATCCAGTTCATGCGCTCCCTGCCGCTCGATATGGAAGAGGCGGCGGTGATGGACGGTTGTAATTCGTTTCAGGTCCTGACCCTGATCGTCTGCCCGGTCATCCTGCCCGCCATTATTTCGGTCGCGCTGTTTCAGTTCATGTGGTCGATGAACGACTTCCTTCAGCCGCTGATCTACCTGTCGTCGGTGGAAAAATATCCCGTGGCGCTGGCGCTCAAAATGTCGATCGATGTGACCGAAGCGACCTCGTGGAACGAGATTCTGGCCATGTCCACCATCGCTCTGGCCCCCTCGCTGATCCTGTTCTTCCTGGCGCAGAAATACTTCGTTGAAGGCGTCACCTCCGGCGCGGTGAAGGGGTAGGGCGATGGACGCTTACAGACTTCACCGCCGGTTCGTCCTGCTGGGCGCGTCTGCTGCCGCGCTCACCGCCTGCTCAAAGCCGCGTCCGGCCCCTTCCACCGGGCGTGAATTGCGCATGAGCTGGTGGGGCGGGTCTTCGGCGCACAAGGCGACGCTTGAGGCGCTGCGCCTGTTCGAGGAAAAGCACGGCATCCGCGTGCGCGGCGAATATACGGGCTTTGCCGGCCATCTGGAGCGGCTGACGACGCAGATCGCCGGGGGCACCGCCCCGGACGTCATGCAAATCAACTGGTACTGGCAGACCCTGTTCTCGCGCGACGGTACGGGCTTCTACGACCTGAAAAAGCTGACGGACAAGCTCGACCTCAGTCAGTTCGATGCGCGCACGCTCGGCATGGGTACCAATAAGGGCGTGCTGAACGCCGTTGCGGTGTCGAACGCCGCGCGTCTGTTTTATCTCAACCAGACCACCTATCAGAAGGCGGGCCTCAGCCTGCCCACGACCTGGGACGAGCTGTTTGCACGCGGGCCGCAGTTCCGCGAAAAACTGGGTGATGGCTATTATCCGCTCGATGGCCTGTTTCTGGAGTTTATCGCTCTGGCCCGCACCTATGTGGTGCAAGGCACGGGGAAGCCCCTGATCAATGCCGAGACGAAATCGCTCAACTGTTCGCGGTCCGACATGTACGACTTTGCGGGCCTTTACGCCCGCATGACGCGCGAGCACGTCTGGCCCAGCGCGCAGGTGCGTGCCTCCTATGGCAATGTGGCGCAGCAGGAGATGCGCCCGTGGATCAATGGTCAGTTCGCCGGTACCTTCCAGTGGAACAGTTCGATCGACAAGTATAGCGATACGCTGGCCGGAAAGCAGACACTGGCGCTGGCCCCATATCTGCTGCGGCCGGGGGCGAAGGACGCCGGGATGATGTATCGTCCCGCCATGATGTTCGCGGTCAATGCCAAAACGGCGTACCCGGACGAAGCGGCGCTTTTGATCGAGTTTCTGCTCAATGACCCGGACGGCATCCGCGCCATGGGGCTGAAACGCGGTGTGCCAGTATCGAAGGCGGCGCGCACCCTTCTCGACAAGGAAGGGCTGATCACGCCCATCCAGCAGCAGAGCGAGGCGCAACTGGCGGCGGCGCAGATCAATGTGGTTGAAAGCCCGTGGTTCGAGCATCCGCGCGTGCGAGACGGCTTTCAGGACATTCTGGAGGCGCTCGGCTATGGCCGCCTGAGCGAACGCGAGGCCGGCGACCGGCTCTATGACGACATCAACGCCATCCTGCACCGCGTCGTGCGATGACGGGGTTGCGCTGTCTGGCTGTCCTGCCGACGGCCCTGAGCTTTGAGGTCGATGACGGCTCGATCTGGGCCGCGGATGCGCCGCGCGACGTATGGGTGGATGGCGCGGTGGTGTTGCGGACAGACCGGAATGTCTTTTCGCTCTATGATCTGCGACCGGACACACAATACGCGGTGCGCGTTGGGACCGACCGGTTGGTGGTGCGCACCGCCGCCTGCAAGGCCGTGGTTGATCCGCGTGCCTTCGGAGCCAGGGGCGATGGCGTCAGCGACGATACGGCAGCGCTTCAGGCGGCACTGATGGCCTGTCCGCCGGGCGGTCTGGTGCGACTGAGCGCAGGGCGCTACCTGACCGCGCCCCTGTTCCTTAAAAGCGATATGGCTGTGGAACTGCGCGAAGGTGCAGAAGTGGTGGGTCATCGCGATATAACAAAATGGCCGGTCTTACCGGGCGTACTACCGGACGCCGAGGGGACGGAACGGACCTGTCTCGGCTCGTGGGAAGGCGAGGCGGAGACCTGCCACGCCGCCCTGTTCAACCTGTTGTTTGCGCGCAATGTGCAGCTTTACGGCCGCGGTGTCATCGACGGTCAGGCCGGGTTTGATACGTGGTGGAATAGGTCTTTTATCGCTCACGAAAAGCGCGTTCCGCGCCTTTCTCCGCGGGGGCGGCGAACGATCGCCGACGCCCGCTTGGGCGTTGAGGGAGGTAGTACTGAAAGAGCGGAACCCTTGGGAGGCTGGCGTCCGCGCCTGATCTTTATGGTCGAATGTGAGCAGGTCATACTGCACGGTCTGACCCTGAAAAACAGCCCGTCGTGGACGGTCCACCCGCTGTTGTCGCGCGGTCTGACCTTTGCTGACCTGCGCATCGAGGCCCCGGCCGACAGCCCCAATACCGACGGCCTCAATCCGGAAAGCAGCACCGATATTGTCATCAGCGGTGTCGATTTTGCCGTGGGCGACGACTGTATCGCGCTGAAGTCAGGCAAGATCAGCATGGCGAGACGCACTGTGCGTCCGACCCGCCGTGTGCGTATTTCCAACTGCCGGATGCGCGACGGTCATGGGGCCGTGGTCATCGGATCGGAGATGGCCTCGGGTGTGTATGACGTGTCCGTACAGACCTGTCTGTTTATAAACACCGATCGCGGTATCCGCCTCAAAACGCGGCGTGGCCGTGGGCGTGAGGCGGTGATCCGGGGCCTCAATTGCCGCCATATCCGTATGGAGGGCGTAGGCACGGCCTTCGTGATCAACAGCTTCTACTGGTGCGATCCCGACGGCCAAACGGACTATGTGGGCGACCGTAACCCGCGCCCGGTCGATGACGGTACACCCGCCATCGGCGACATCCATCTGAGCCATATCGACGCCACAGGTGTGCGTCACGCGGGCCTCTACGTGCTGGGCCTGCCGGAGCAGCCGGTGGACGGCCTGACGCTCGACCACATCCGTCTGCGCTTCGACCCCGACGCGCAGCCCGGCGAACCCGATATGGCCGCTTCGATTGCGCCCGTGGCGCGTCTCGGCGGCCTGATCGCCAATGTCAGACATCTTCGCACAAACGCGCTGGACATAGACGGCCAGAGCGGCGAAACCCTTACGCTGGAAAATGTCACATGCTTGACCTGAAACACAACATCCCCGTCGATGTCACGGCGGTACCGACGCAGCGCGCCTTCGATCTGTCGCCGCAGACAACCACGTCTCTGGCGCGCTTTGGCGACTCTGTCCCCGCCTTCATCAGCGGTTATTTCCGCACCTGGGAACCCTATCGCCCGCACTGGAACTACGAAGACGGCGTGGTGTGGAAGGGGGCACTCGACCTCTATCAGGTGACGCAGGATCGCGTCTTTCTTGACTATATTCTGGGTGAGATGCAAACGCGCGTCCTGCCCGATGGGGCCATGCCGACCTTCCACCCGCAGGAATACAATATCGACAACGTCAATGGCGGGAAAATCCTGTTTCCGCTCTACGCCATTACGGGTGAGGCCCGCTTCCGCACGGCGATGGACGTGCAGTTTGCGCAGCTCAAAGACCATCCGCGCACGCAGTCCGGCAACTACTGGCACAAGCAGATCTATCCGCATCAGGTGTGGCTGGACGGCCTGTTTATGGCCCAGCCGTTCCAGACCGAATACGCCCGCATCACGCAGGACGAAGCCCTGTTTGCCGACACGGTGGCGCAGTTCCGCTTCGTCGATCACACCCTGCAAAAGGGTAACGGCCTCTATGCCCACGGCTGGGACGAAAGCCGCACCGAACGTTGGGCCGATAAACAGACCGGTCTGTCCAAAAATGTCTGGGGCCGGGCCATGGGCTGGTGGATCGGGGCGTTGGTCGATGTTTATGAAGCCTCAGAAGGGTTCAGCCCCTCCCTGCGCGCCGATATTGCCGACATTACCCGCCGCACGCTTGAGGCCTTGCTGACGTTCCGCTCGGACAACGGCCTGTGGTATCAGGTCGTCGATCAGGGCCAGCGCGAAGGTAACTACGAAGAGGCCTCGGCCTCGCTGATGGTCGCCTATGGCCTGATGAAGGCGGCGCGTCTGGGCATCATGTCCGAAGACACGGGCCGCACGGGCGTCGAGTCGCTGAAAGCCGTCTGCGCGCGCTTTGTAACGCCGTCGGCGCTCAATGGTGTGTGCGGTGTGGCCGGGCTTGGCAATGTGCCCTATCGTGACGGCTCCTACGCCTACTACCTCTCCGAAAAAATCACCCCCAATGATCCCAAGGGCGTGGGGGCCCTCATGTGGGCCCTGTCCGAAGGGATACGCACAAAGGACACCCTATGAGCCTGAAAGAGATTGCCCAGAACTTCGTTGCCGCCCGCCGCGCGGCGCGCGCCCTCAGTGACTATCCGGGGCAGATTCCGGCGGAGCTGACGGACTCCTACGCCATTCAGGAAGAGGCGATCAGGCTGTGGGATCGCCCGGTCATCGGCTGGAAGATCGGCCGTCTGGCGCCGGAGCGTCAGGCCGAACACGGCACCGAGCGCCTGGCCGGTCCTATTTTTGAGACCGTCTTCAAACCCTCCGAAGGCGAGGTCGAAATCCCGGTTTTTGAGAACGGCTTTGCGGCGGTCGAGGCCGAGTTTGTCTTCCGCATCGGCGTCGATGCCGAGCCGGGCAAGACCGACTATAGCGAGGCCGAGGCCCTGCGTCTGATCGACGCACTGTTTGCCGGGGTCGAGATGGCCGGCTCGCCGCTGCCGACGATCAACAAGCTGGGGCCGACCGTCGTGGCGTCTGATTTCGGCAATAATTTCGGCCTGATTCTGGGGGCGCAACTGGCGGCCTTTGATGCGTCAAGCACGGTCGAAGCCTTAAGCGAAGCGGTGGTGAAGGGCTATGCGGCCACCACCGAAATCGACGGACAGGTGGTGGGCGAAGGCGGCCTGTTCACCATGCCGGGCGGCCCGCTGAAGGCCATAGGCTGGCTGGCCGGGCATCTGGCGGCGCGCGGGCGTCCGCTGACGAAGGGCCAGTTGATCTCATCGGGGGCGACGACCGGTATCCACGACATCCTGCCCGGTCAGTCGTCGGTGGTGACCTATGCGGGTCCGCACCATGAAACGACGCAGATTCGCCTGAGGACCGTCACCCTGACCGAGGCGCGTCCGGAACTCGCGTGATGTTTATGACACGGTGGCGGCCAAGAGACGCAGCTCACGGAGGCCGCCGCCTTTTTTATTCAGCCTTTGTTAAAGGCCCGCGCCGACTATGGGGCAAAAAGCGCCGTCAGAGCGTCATATCAGCGGGAGTGCACCTATGGCAGATTTGTCACCCTTTTAATCAACCTGAACGAAGGCGCTTGTCTTTTGTGCGCGCCTGTGTCTAGCTGAGGCCACTGACACCGGTTACCATGCGTGTTTGACACCGGTATCATTTCAACATTAAAAACCTGCCCTCAATGGGCGTCCACTGCCTGATCAGCGCGCCAGCCAAGAGCGTGCAGCGGGCCGAACGGGGAGTTACAATATGAAAACCAAGTCCAACCACAGTCGTACTGCGTCCGCCATCGCCCGCTATGGCGTATCCGTTCTGGCGCTGGTCGCCACGGGTGCGGCCATGCCGGCTCTGGCACAGGAGGCCGCACCGGCGGCGACTGATGAAGTCGAAACCGTCGTCGTGACGGGTTTCCGCAACAGCCTCCAGACGGCGATCAACGAGAAAAAGCGCTCGACCGACATGGTCGATGTGATTAAGGCCGAAGACATCGGCCAGTTTCCTGACCTCAACCTCGCCGAATCCCTGCAACGCATTCCGGGTGTGTCGATTGATCGCGACGGCGGTGAGGGCAAGCAGATCACGGTTCGTGGCCTGAACTCCGAATTTTCGCGCACGCGCATCAACGGCCTTGAGGCGCTGGCCACTACGGGCTCGAAGGATTCGTCCGGCGGCACCAACCGTGGCCGTGGGTTTGACTTCAACGTCTTCGCCGCCGACCTTTTCAACTCGCTGACCGTGCGCAAGTCCATGTCGGCCGAAGTCGATGAAGGGTCGCTGGGTGCCACGGTCGATCTGCAAACAGCGCGTCCGTTCGACTACAAGGGCTTCACCATGGCCTCGTCGGTGCAGTTTGGCTATAACGACAAGTCAGGCAAGACCGAGCCGCGCGGCACCTTCATGATCTCCAACCGCTGGGCCGATGGCAAGCTGGGGGCGCTGTTGTCGGTGGCCTATGGTGAGCGTACCGTCATCGAAGAAGGTGCCAATACCACTCGCTGGGAAAATGCCTATGCGGCGTCGAACATCGGGCGCTTCCAGAGCTTCTCGACGGATGGCGGCAAGACCTTTACGGCCATTACGCCCTGTACCGGTGGGGGCGCGACGCCAAACACGACGCGCGTCTGTAACACCAATTCGGCGCTGGAACCGGCCCTGACCGGCGAAGCGGCCAAGATCTCCAACTCGCTGCACCCGCGCATCCCGCGCTTCAACCACTTTGAAACCGAGCAGAAGCGTCTCGGCGTCACCGGTTCGTTCCAGATGCGTCCGTTTGACGGCACGCTGATCTCGCTGGACGGCATGTACGCCAAGTTCGGGGCCAATCGCGATGAGTGGGAAATCGAAGCCATCTCCTTCAGCCGCAGCGGTCAGGGCAACCCTCAGACGGACATCTACGACTATACGATCGACGGTAAGGGCACCATCACCAAGGCCTCGTTCAACGATGTCGATATCCGTTCGGAACACCGCTTTGATGAGCTGACCACCACCTTCACCCAGGGCAATCTGACCTGGGATCAGACCTGGGGTGAGCGCTTCTCGACCAAGCTGATGATCGGTTCGTCGAAATCGGTGCAGGACACGCCGGAACAAACGACCTTCACGCTCGAATCCTATGATGTCGATGGCTATTCCTACGATTTCACCGACATGACGGCGCCGAAGTTTAACTACAGCACGAAGAATGGCTGTACGCCGGATCAGGCCTGTTACTGGACCTATTCGTCCAGCACGGCGAGCGGCGATGCCTCGCTGATCCGTCTGCGTCCGCAGCAGGTAACGAATAAATTCACCACCACGCGGCTGGATGCCAAGTTTGACCTCACCGATAATGTGACGATCAAGGCAGGTGTTTCGTCCAAGAAGTACGATTTCAACTCGACGGAATCCGGGCGTTATACCACTGATGTCAATGCGCGTAATGAAAATGCCAGTGGCAATATCGTCACGGAAATCAACAGCAATATCGCCAAATACAGCCAGACGGTTTCGGTGGCAGGGAACACCTATCTGATCCCCAATCTTGACCTGATCCGCTCGACCTTTGGCTATGACTGTAACTGCGCCAATAGCTGGGGCATCTTTACCACCAACTCGACCAACTCGTCGTCGCGCACCAATAACCGCGTCGCCAGCGAAACCGACAATGGCTGGTTCCTGCAAGCCGACTTCAGCGGTGAGATCGCGGGCCTGCCCTATCGCGGCAATATCGGCACGCGTCAGGTTGAAACCAATTTGGTGGCGACGGGTATCGTCGGGACGGCTAACAACAACTTCCAGCGCACGACGGTCGAACGTTCGTACAAGGATAATCTGCCCTCGTTCAACCTGATGATCCAGCCGGTGCCGAGCGTCTACCTACGCTTTGCCGCGGCCAAGACCATGGCCCGTCCGACGCTTCTGTCGATCATTCCGGGTGGCGGTTCGGTGAACACGTCGGCCAAGACCATCACCACGGGTAACCCGGCTCTGGACCCGGTACGCGCCAATACGCTCGACTTCTCGGCCGAATGGTACGTCGATAAGGACACCCTGTTTACGGTGGCCCTGTTCAAAAAGGACATCAAGTCCTACATCCAGCAGCGTCAGACTCAGGCCAAGCTGTCCGACTACGGCTATAATCCGGCCGACTTCGGCGAAGCGGCGGACGTCACCTATACGGTCACCACGCCCGTCAACACGCCGGGCGGTGAGCTGAAAGGCTACGAAATCTCGCTGCAAAAGCCCTTCCACTTCCTGCCGGGCTTCCTGCGTCACACGGGCGGTATCATCAACTACACCAATGTCGAGTCGCAGATTAACTACTACACCTCGGCAACGGCCACGACGACGACGCGCGCCAACCTGCTGGGCCTGTCGCCCAAGGCGTGGAACATCACGGCCTATTACGAAGACGACAAGCTGTCGGGTCGTGTCGCCTTCGCCTATCGTGACGGCTACCTGTCACAGCTCAATCCGGGTTCGTCGGCCGACTTCTGGGGCAAGAACGAGACCTTCAATATCGACGCTCAGGTCACCTATCAGATCAACAAGAACCTGACCTTCATCCTGGAAGGGATCAACCTGACCAACGAAGCCGATGACCGCTTCATTGCCTACAACACCGTGCAGGGCAATACGGCGCAGGACCTGCTCTATGACTACTCGAAGTCGGGTCGTCAGTACTATCTGGGCCTGCGTTACAAGTATTAGGCCATTGTGACGAATTAACGGTTGCGATCTTTCTCCTCCCCATTTTATGGGGAGGTGCCGAGCTTACGAGGCGGAGGGGTATCTTACGGACGGTAATACCCCTCCGTCAGCTTCGCTTCGCTCGCTGCCACCTCCCCACGCAAGCGTAGGGAGGAGAAGATAGCCGCATTAAATCTTAAATCGTCGCCTCAACCTAAGCCGGTCAGAGTGTAAAGTAGCGTAAGCGTTCAACAGCCTTCTGACTTAGAGCATTCGTCGGCTAAGTTGAGCCGCCGAATGGCTCTAATTATTTCTAACGCCTCATGTTTTTCCGAAAAGTGGTGTCCACTTTTCGGCATGAGGCTCTAGAGGCGTCGGGTCACCGGCGCCTCTTTTTTATGAGAAGGCGACGCCTCGTCTCTTTCTACGAAGCCAGCCCCAAAAAGCGCTTCACATGGATAGGGATGCGCTCTAAACCCTTCCGGACAAACAAAAACACCAACGGAATGCTGCCATGACCAAAGCCTTCACCTGTTTCGGGGAACTGCTGATCCGCCTGTCCACCGCCGGCCGTGATCCGCTGTACACCCTGCCGGAACTGACCCCCTATGTGGGCGGGGCGGAGGCCAATGTGGCGGTCGGTCTGGCGCGGCTGGGGCACGCCACGCGCATGATCAGCGTGGTGCCGGACAATGATCTGGGCCAGGCCGCTGTGGGGCAATTGCGCTATTTCGGCGTCGATGCCAGCCGGGTACGCACGGCGTCGGGCCGCATGGGGCTCTATTTCCTGACCACGGGCGGCATCCATCGCCCGTCGGACATCCTTTATGACCGCGCCGGTTCGGCCTTTGCCACCGCAGATTTTTCGGCCTTCGACTGGGCGCAGTTGCTGGAGGGCTCTGAGTGGCTGCACGTTTCCGGCGTGACCGCGGCGCTGGGGCTCAACGCCTTTCAGGGCGCCTTGAAGGCCATGCAGGTGGCGCGCACGCTCGGCATAAAAGTCTCGTTTGACTGCAATTATCGCCCCAAGCTGTGGGAAGCCTGGGGTGGCGATGCGCCGAGCCTGATCCCGCAACTGATGGCGCAGGCCGATCTGATCTTTGGTGGCTACCGCGACATCGAACTGGTGTTCAAGACGACCTTTGCCGGTGAGGCGGGCAGCCACGCGCGCAGCCGTGCCGCCGCCGACCACGCCTTCAGCGCCTTCCCGGACCTCAAGCGTCTGATCTGCACGCGCCGGGAACAGGTCAATGTCGATCACAACCGTCTGGCCGGGCTGATGTACACGCGCAGCGAAACGCTGGAGACCGAGACCTACGACATTGCGCGCATCATCGACCGCATCGGCGGCGGCGATGCCTTCGCGGCCGGCGTGCTGCACGGTATCCTGAGCGGCAAGACGGATCAGGAGGCGCTGAACTACGGCATTGCCGGGGGCTGCCTGAAACACGCCATGCCGGGCGATTTTGCGCTGGCCACCGTTTCGGAGCTTGAGGCCTTCCTCAGCGACGACGGTTTCGACGTCAAGCGCTGATGCGATAGCCGCCTTGTTGGGGGCGGGTGGCTTCGGCCACGGCCGCGATCAGTTGGTCCGGATCAAAGGGTTTCAGCACAATCTGCGTGACGCCTAAGGCCCGCCATTGCGCGCGGTCATCATCCATGCCGGTTACGGCGATGACCGGTGTGTCGCGGTTGGGCCCGTCGGACTGGCGCAGGCTGGCCGTGGTCTGGAGCCCGTCCATACCCGGCATCACCCTGTCCATCAGGATCACATCGAAGCGCTGTACCGCCGCGATGTCCAGCGCTTGCGCCCCGTGTGTGGCCATAACGGCGCGCCAGCCGAGCGGCTGTAAAAACAGCGACGCCAGACGACGGTTGATCTCATGGTCATCAACGATCAGGACGGTGCGAGCGGGTGAGTCAGACATGGTACGTGTATGGAAAATAACAAATCTTCCGTACACTCTAACCCAAGAACCTTAAGGATCGCTCTACTTTACGGTTTCATCCACCGTGGCGCGCGTCACCGAATGATAGAGCGGCCGAGCCTTCGCATAGACGCGCTTGGCCATCTCCACGCCCCAGCCCTTTTGCGCCATCAGCGCCGTATAGAGCGGGCTGACAAAGCGGCGGCGGCCCTGCGAGGTGAGGAAGGTCTCAAGTGCCGGCAGGGCCGGTTCATAGTGGTGCACAATGGCCAGTTTCAGCCAGGCAAACAGGATTTCCGAATTGCGCGAGCTGGTGAAGCTGAAGGCCGTATCAAGGTCCTTCATCTGTTCCAGCGTCAGGGTGTCCGGCAGGGACTCGATGAAATGCTGCCATTCCTGTGTCACCCAGCCCTCGGTGACCAGAGACTTGGCGGGCGTGCCCTTAGTGAAGGCCTCGACCTGTGCTTCGACGCGCGCAAAGGCTTCGGATTGCGGCTTGACGGCGTTGGACGGCAGGCCGGGCTTGTAGAGCCACTCATTCAGTTTCAGGCGATCTTCCGCACCCGGATCACCCTTGATCAGGGTTTCGCGCAGGTCTTCGACGAAGCCTGCCGTGGTCATGCTCTTGAAGGCATAGCGCGTGAAATAGCCTTTGAGCCACGCGTCAAACTTCTTGCGGCCATAGGTCTGTTCCAGAAGGCGCAGGAAGGCCGCGCCCTTCTCATACGGAATGTCCGAGAAGCCATCGTCCGGGTCGCGCCCTTTAAGGTCGGTATGCAACTGCGTCAGGCCCGGTTCCTTGAGGCTGGCCAGCGTCTCCTGAAGGCTGCTGTAACCCAGACTTTGCAGCATCAGGGCGCGGTCCTTGCCGTACATCTCCTCCATGATGCGGTTTTCAAAATAGGTGGTGAAGCCTTCGTTGAGCCAGAAATCGTCCCAGGTGGCATTGGTGACGAGGTTGCCCGACCACGAATGCGCCAGTTCGTGCGCGACCAGCGACACCAGCGACTTGTCGCCGGCCAGAATGGTTGGCGTGGCAAAGGTCAGGCGCGGATTTTCCATGCCACCGAAGGGGAAGGAGGGCGGCAGGATCAGCACGTCGTAACGTCCCCAGCGGTAGGGGCCATAGAGTTTTTCGGCGGCGGCGACGAATTTTTCGAGGTCTTCCAGCTCTGCCGCGGCGCGGGCGATGGTGGCCCTTTCGGCATAGACGCCCGTGCGGTCGCCGGTCGGGCGGAAGTTGATATCGCCAATGGCCAGCGCGATCAGATAGGGCGGTATGGCCTGATCCATCTTGAAGCGGAAAGCGCGCAAGCCCCCGTTACCCGGCACGGCCTCACCATCCGGCGTCAGCATTTCGGCGCTCATCACGGCTTTGAGCGGTGTCGGTACACGGATGATGGCGCTGTAGGTTTGACGCACCATTGGGGAATCCTGCGTCGGAATCCAGGTGCGGGTCAGGATCGACTGGCCTTGCGACAACAGGAAGGGGTGCTTTTTGCCCTCGGTCTGCGACGGGTCGAGCCATTGCAGGGCCTGCGTATTGGCGGTGGTCTTGTATGTCACTACCACCTTCTGCGCCCCCTGCGGCAGTTCGATGGTCAGCGGCGCGCCAAAGATGGGGTGGGGCGTGCCCAGCGTGTATTTGAGTGGTTCGCCAGAGGCATCGGTGACGCCTTCGATGTCGAGCGCCTTGACGTCCAGCACGACCTGTTTGGCCGTCGGCGCGGTTTCCAGCGTCAGGGCCGCCGTGCCTTTCAGCACCTTGGCGCGGAAGTCAGCGGTGAGGTCGAGATCGACGTGGCGCACGCGCGCGACGTTCGGTTCGGCGTAGGAGTGGACGTCTTTGGCGCTGCGCACCAGAGCCAGCGGGGCGGAATCGTCCGAGGCCGGCTCTACCTTCGGCTCACAGGCCGTCAGAAAGGTCGTCCCCATCAAAGCCGCCATAAAGCCGATTGCCGAGCGCCGGTCCGGCGCGAAACCCTTAGTCCGCATATCGCCACTCCATAAGACGACGCCCTCTGAAAGCCGTTTCAGAGGGCGCTGAGGAGAAGTTAAAGCGGAAACGAGCCGTCTTAACAATGGTAAAGTGTCGCGTGGATCGCGACGAAGAGCTTTAGCCGTTGCGCGAACGGCGCTTCAGTTGTGCGCCTTCCGAACGATTGACGGGCTCATTATGGTGGGCGCGCGGCTTGGTGTTGGTCTTGCGACCACCCAGCTTGCCGCTGGCCGACTTGCCGAAGGGCTTCTTCTTGCGCTCCTCGAAGCGACGCTCGCCGGTGGGGCGTTCACCACTGCGCTCCGCCGCCGGGCGGGCCGGACGGTCATCAAAAGAGCGGGCTTCGCCGCGGGCGTCGTCGCGCTTCTTGAACGGACGGTCACCCTTGGGCTTGTCGAAGCGGGGCTTTTCGCCGCGCGGCTTATCGCCGAAGCCCTTATCAACCGGGAAGTCGCGGGCAGCCTTGGTCGGTGCGCGCTCAGCGGCCATCGGATCGTAACGCTCGGTGCGTTCCGGACGCTCATTGCGGGCCTGACGCTCGGCACGGTTACCAAAGGCGTCCTTCTTGCCAAAGGTGCGTTCACCGCGGCTGTTGTCGCCATCGCGGCCATTACCACGACGCTCGTCACGATTGGGACGGTTGCGCGAACGCTTGTGCACGCGCTCGGCGTCCGGATCGAGGTGACGGGCGGTCTTTTCGACCACGCGGTCCGGGGTCTTCGGCTTTTCGGTCTGACCCGACGCCAGAATGGCCTCATCGAGCAGTTTCAGCGCCTGATCCTTGCGACGATCCCATGAGGGGATGCGCTGACGCGTGATGCGTTCGATGTCTTTCAGCAGCTTGCGCTCATCATCGGCGACCAGCGTGATCGAATGGCCTTCCTTACCGGCGCGGGCAGTCCGGCCGATGCGGTGCACATAGGCTTCCGCAACGAACGGCAGTTCGTAATTGATGACGTGGGTGACGTTGTCGACGTCGATACCACGGGCGGCGATGTCGGTGGCCACCAGCGCGCGGACGCGACCGGCCTTGAAGGCCTGAAGCGCGCGTTCGCGTTGCGACTGGTTCTTGTCGCCGTGGATGGCGGCAGCTTCGACGCCCCCGGCTTGCAGATAGGCAGCGACGCGATCGGCGCCGCGCTTGGTGCGCGTGAAGATCAGGGTGCGGGCCAGCTTCTCATCGGCATAGAGTTCCGACAGAAGCGCGCGCTTGCGCTGCTGCTCGATGAAGATGACCTGCTGGGTGACGCGCTCGGCCGTGGTGGCTTCTGGCGTGATCTCAACCTTCTTCGGATTGGTCAGCAGTTCGTTGGCGAGGCCTGCGATTTCCTTCGGCATGGTGGCCGAAAAGAACAGGTTCTGACGCTGGGCCGGCAGGCGCGAGGCGACCTGACGGATCGGCTTGATGAAGCCCATGTCGAGCATCTGATCGGCTTCGTCGAGCACGAGGTGTTCCACGGCCTTCAGGTCGATAGTCTTCTGCTCGATATGGTCGATCAGGCGGCCCGGCGTGGCGACCAGAATGTCGATGCCACCCTGCAACGCCTTGTATTGCGGGCCGTACTTTACGCCACCGAAGATGGTGGCGATCTGAAGCCCCAGACCCTTGGAATAGGCCTTGAAGCTGTCGGCGATCTGGGTGGCCAGTTCGCGCGTCGGCGACAGGACCAGAACGCGGCACGAGCGCGGGGCGGGGATGATGCGGTTGCTGAGGATGTGGTGCAGGATGGGCAGCGCGAAGGCCGCGGTCTTGCCCGTACCGGTCTGGGCGATGCCCAGAAGGTCATGCTTGTTCAGCAGGATGGGGATGGCCTGCGCCTGAATGGGGGTCGGGGTGTGATAGCCCTCTTTTTCAAGCGTGGCGAGCAGGCTGGCCGAGAGGCCCAGATCTTTGAAGGTCGTCAAGACGATGCGCTTTCAATACGGATGCGCGCACACCCGGCAAAATGACCGGCGCACACCATCCTTCGGCCCGGACGCGCTTTTTTGGCGTGGCGGGCGGTTTCGGATGAGGCCAGCGCGTGTCTTAGCTCTCGGGTTTCATTTTTAAAGATTATCAAGCACGAACCGGGTTCGCACATCTGTCATCCGTTAAAACTGGCTTGTCGGGACACATACCAGGGACTATGTCCTGTGTCGCCCGACCTCACGCGGCCAGTCAGGTGCGGCATTGCACCGCAGCAAACCGCCATATGCGTTGCGGCGGTGGAAAAGTCAACCCCCGTAAAGGAAGTCTTCACCGCTACGCCTTAAGGTTCGCGGTAATTCCGGTGCGTTGCCAAACGGCGTTCAGTACCCGGCCCCTCTGGGTCATAATTTCGCGTTTTCAATAAACAGTAGCGTTGCGTCATCTCTGGGTGTGGGTTGTGCGTATGCACGGCTGTGCCTGATCACATCTATAAAAAGAACTTTTTATAAATGGCTGTGTACTATCTTAACCCAACCTCCCCGCGAAAGACTCCCAACGCCATGCCTGGCTCAGACGGTCGCTCTCCATCGCCTTCCGTGACCTCGCCGCAGGCGGGGGTCGAGGTGATTCAGCCGTTTCAGCAGTTCCTCAACCGCCGCGCCGAGCCGCGTTTTGATTGCAAGGCGTCGGGCGCGCTGCTGTTGCTGCCCAGCGGGACCGAGGTGGCGTGTGATATCGTCAACCAGAGTGCCTCTGGCGCGCAGGTTCTGGTCAAGGACATGCCGCAAAACGCCGGTGATCTGTGGCTGCTGGATGTGGCCGGTCAGATGGTCAAGTTCGGCTCACCGGTGTGGACCCAGCCGCACAAGATGGGCCTGCGTTTCAGCTTTGTGCAGAAGCTCGATCCCAACGGGACCCGCCCGCCGCGCGTGCCGGAACCCGTATGGAAGGCCTGGCGTCGCCTCGCCGGACTGGATACCCCGCCGCCGCAGGACGATGTGTTCTTTCTCGACTGAGGCGCTTCAACGCGCGCAAAACACAAAAGGCCCTCTTGCCAGTTGGCGGGGGCCTTTTCTGTACCATACCAACGGCCGAAGATGCTGACGGCATCCGGCCGTTGAAGACACGAGACTGTCTCATATGTGTCAGTGACATGAGACATTCTCGAATGGAATACCAAGAGTCATTTCCAATGACCCTTGGTATCAGCCTATGGCGGCTTTCAACGCCGCTTCCTGAGCCGCCGCTGCCTGGGTCAGGGCGCGCAGGTCTTCAAACAGGGCCGGGTCGATCTTTTTAAAGGCAAAGCACGTCTTGCCTTGTCGTTTCTTTTCAAGAGACGCGGGGACAAGCGCATTCAGTTCCGGCAGGCTATAGAGCGGCAGGATGTGATAGGCGACGTAGGATTTTTTGAGCGCCAGCCAGCCGAACCAGGCCGGCTCACCGGTGCGCGCTTCGGCCCACGTCGTTTTCAGCGTCAGGCAGCAGTCGGTATCGGCGGTGATGGCCATGCCGGGCGCGGCGTCGATCATCAGGGCGCGCAGGGCCTGAAAGACAGCGGGAAACGCCTCGGAAGTCGCCATCTGCCCTTTGCCCACTACACCCCAGCTTACTACACCCCAGCCTACTACACCAGTGAGCGGAACTTCAGCGTACCGGTGACGGCCTTCAGCTCATCCAGCGCCTCACGCGAATAGCCGCGGTCCACATCGACGATCACATAGCCCAGCTGCTCATTGGTCTTGAGGTGCTGGGCCAGAATGTTGAGATTGTATTTGGCGATGATGTTGTTGATCGCCGCCATAACGCCCGGCACGTTCTGATGGATGTGCAGGAAGCGGTGACGCCCTTCGACCTCAGACAGTTGCACGTTCGGCATATTGACCGAGAAGGTGGTGTCGCCGCGGCTGATGAAGTTCAGCAGACGCTCCGACGCGAACTCACCAATGGCTTCCTGCGCCTCTTCGGTCGAACCGCCGATGTGCGGCGTCAGGATGACATTGGGCAGGCCCATCAGCGGGCTTTCAAACGGATCGTCATTGGTGCGCGGTTCTTCGGGGAAGACATCGACCGCCGCGCCGTAGATCTTCTTTGTACGGACGGCTTGGGCCAGGGCCTCGATATCGACGATGTGCCCGCGCGACAAATTGATGAACAGCGCGCCGTCCTTCATCTTGGCAAACTGCGCCTTGCCGAAGATGTTCTTGTTTTCGGCGCGCCCATCGACGTGCAGCGACAAAACATCCGCTTCGGCCAGAACGGCGTCCATGGTGCGGTAGCGTTTGGCATTGCCCATGGTCAGCTTCTCGGCGACATCGTAATAGATGACGCGCATCCCGAAGGCTTCGGCCAGCACCGAAAGCTGCGAGCCGATAGCGCCGTAGCCGATGATACCCAGCGTCTTGTTGCGCACCTCGTGCGCGCCGGTGGCCGACTTGTCCCACTTGCCGGTGTGCATCTGGATCGACTTGTCGTAGATGTTCCGTGTCAGGATGACCGTCAGGCCCATGACCATTTCCACCACCGAGCGGGTGTTGGAATAGGGGGCGTTGAACACGGCCACGCCCTTTTCAGAGGCCGCCTTGAGGTCGATCTGATTGGTGCCGATGCAGAAGGCCCCGATGGCCATCAGCTTGTCGGCGGCATCGAGCACCTTGCGCGTCACATTGGTTTTGGAGCGGATGCCCAGAACGTGCACGCCTTGAATGGCCTCGATCAGGGCGTCTTCGTCCAGCGCGCCTTTCAGCGTCGAAACGTCATAGCCTTCGTCGCGGAAGTGCTGGATGGCGACCGGGTGGACGTTTTCCAGCAGCAGCATCTTCATGCGCGAGCGCGGGAAGGAATAGCGGCCTTCATAGCCTTCGTTATGCAGCACTTCGTCGAACGACGCGACGACCTGCGTCGCCTCGCTGGCCGTGGTGGCGGCCACGACCTTTTCGCGGCTGACGTTTTCGGTGAAGGCGTAGAAGCGGTCGGCCGCGCCGCCCTGATAGACTTCGTAGTCGGTCCAGCCGTCGCCGACCATCACAATGGCTCCGGACAGGTCGGCCCAGCTTCTGAGCGCTACGATCTTGCCGCCGTCCTTCGACAGCGGATTGTCCTGATCGACGCCGGTGGCCACGCCATCGTCACCAAAGACCAGACGGTTGGCCAGCACGTGCTCCGGCTTGATGCCGTACTCGGCCACGACGGGGTCGATAAATTCGTGGAAGCCGCCGGAGATGATGCGGATCTTGCCGGGGTTTTCCTCAAACACCTTGCGATTGCGCGCGATGGACGCCGACACCTGGGCCTTCAGGGCCTCAGCCAGCGCCTCAATATCGGTGCGCGACGGTTTCAGGATACTGATACGGCGTTGCAGGGCCTCACCGAAACCGATCTCCCCCGACATGGCGAGGTCCGTCAGGTCCTTGATCGACTTGAGGTCCGTCAGGCGCGCCGGATCGCTCGAAAACAATTGCTCGGCCAGCACATCGAGGGCTTCGACCTTGGTGAAGGTCGAGTCGAAATCGAGAACGAGTGTCGCGAGGTTTACGCTTGCGGGAGCCATGTGCATGATCATGTCCGTTGGAGCGCATCTCCAAAAGTGGGTACCGGTTTTCGGATCAGATGCGCGATAGTGTAAGGGTAGAGACGGGTCGCTGAAGCCACCAAATTTATGCGCGGGATTAGGCCAAAAGCCCCCGCAAGACAACCGCCTTTGTCAGTATTTCCGACGTCTTCGGCTTTTTTTGACCGGGCGGATCGGCTAAGGTGTCAGTATTGCCGCAGTAATGCCTTGAAACCGGTCAAGGTTGAAACTATCTCCGCCGCTTATGTCCCTTTTTGTGTGATTTCCGATGACCTCCTATCCTTTGCCGTCGCAGGACTATGCCGCCCGTTTTGTGCTGGACACGCTTCCCGTGCATGGGCGTCTGGTGCGCCTTGACGAAACGCTGAACGCGATTCTTGACGCCCACGCCTATCCGGACGCCATTGCGACGCTTTTGGGTGAAGCCTGCGTGCTGGCCGTCATGGTCGGTTCGGCGCTGAAGTTCGAGGGGCGGCTGATCATGCAGGCGCAGGGGCAGGGCGTGGTGCGCTATGTCGTGGCCGACTACGATACGCGCGGATCGCTGCGTGGCTTCTGCCGCTTCGATCCGGAGGAGTTGAAAGCGCTTGAGGCCGAAAATGCCGGCAAGTTTCAGTCGCTGGGCGCGCAGCAACTCCTGGGGCAGGGCACCTTTATCATGACTCTGGAGCCCGACGGCATGGGCGACCGCTATCAGGGCGTGACGCCGATTGAGGGCGATTCCCTGTCTCTGTGCGCTGAGCATTATTTTGCGCAGTCCGAGCAGATTCCGACGCAGATCAAGCTGGCCGTGTCGCGCGAAACGACGCCGAACGGTGAACGCTGGCGCGCCGCCGGGGCGATGATTCAGGCGCTGGCCGGCGACGACAGCCGCGGCGACACGCGCGAAGCGTTTGAGCATGTGCGCGCCCTGTTTGCGACTCTGGGCGAAGAGGAACTGACGGATTTCGAGCTGGAAGCCGATCGCCTGCTCTATCGTCTGTTCCACGAGGACGGCGTGCGCCTGTCACCGCCCAAGCCGATCGCCAAGCTGTGCCGCTGCTCGCAAACCCGCGTCGAGGAACTGGTGCGCTCCTTCTCGGCGGACGAGCAATCCGACATGCTGGAGCCGGACGGTCAGGTGCATATCACCTGCGAATACTGCTCGAAGACGTTTTTCGTCGCGCCGTAAGACGCGCCTCAATGTGGCGAAGGCATAGGGATTTAGCTTAAATCCCTTCACCGTCGTCATAGACATTGAGGTGGATGCCGCACTCGGTCTTGTCCTGACCAGCCCAGCGGCCGGAGCGCGCGTCCTGACCTTCTTCGACCGGCTTGGTACAGGTGAAGCAGCCAATCGACGGATAGCCCTGCGCCACCAGCGGGTGTTCGGGCAGGTTATGGGCGCGGATATAGTCGGCTACGTCCTGCGCCGTCCAGTTGGCCAGCGGATTGATCTTGAAATTGCGCCCGTCAAATTCGACGACCGACAGGTTGGCGCGCGTCGCCGCCTGATGGCGTTTGCGGCCGGAAATCCACGCCGCATAGTCTTTCGTCACCGCCGCCAGCGGCTTCGTCTTGCGGAAGTCGCAGCAGGCGTCCGGGTCGCTCTGGAACAGGGTGTTTTTGGGATCGAGCGCGCGGATGTCTTCCAGCGCCGGGCGCAGATTGGTGAGGTTGGTCAGCCCCAGTGCCTCGACCAGCTCATCGCGGTATTGCAGGGTCTGAAAGAAATGGCGGTCGGTGTCGAGGAAGATGACCGGCGTGGTGCGGTCGATCTTCGCCACCAGATGCAGAAGCGCCACCGCATCGGCCCCGAAGGAGGAGGTGAGGGCGATCTTGCCGGCGAACTCCTGCCCGATGGTGTCGCGCAGGATCGACTCGGCGTTCCAGCCTTCGTACTTCGCCGACAGTTGCCGCGCGTGTTCGTGGTCAGGCGTATCGGCCACCAGATTGTTGATCAGCACAGTCATAACGGACTCCGGACCTTACGCGGGATGGCGCAGGGCCCATACGGGTTTCAGACCGTCGGCGGCGGACTGATAGGCAGTTTTGTACAGAGAGCGGGCGTACTTTATCGCGCCTGCCGGGTCGGCGTCCTTCAACAGGAAGCTGTCGAAGCCGCAGCGCATCATCCAGAACAATTGATCGCGCAGCACGTCACCGACGGCGCGGATTTCGCCGTCAAAACCTAAGTCCTGACGCAGGATGCGCGCGGTCGAATAGCCGCGCCCGTCGCGGTAGCCGGGAAAGGCCACTTCGATCAGGGCGATCTTGGACAGGAAGGGGGCCAGCAAGCGCACATCGTCGCCGGGCGCAATCCGCACGCCGTAGCGGCCATTCAGCCCATCCAGTTCAGTGACGGCGCGCGCAAAGCTCAACACCGCCTGATCAACGCCGATGGCCTCATCGTCGGCCAGCAGGGTCCAGCCATTGGCGCGCACCTCGCCCTGATCGCTGACCAGTTGCGGCGCGTGGGAAGAATTAAGCTGGCTCATGCAGGGCTCCGGCAAAGGCGTCGCGGCCAAGGCGGCCCACGGTGTCGATAAAGCGCTCGGTCTCATCCGTGCGCAGGTCGAGATAGAGTTTGATCAGGCGCTCCAGCGCGGCGGGCACGGCTTCGGCGCTCAGGCCCTTGCCCGTAATGACCCCCAGCGCGGCCTGCTCATCGGCGCGGCCGCCCAGCAGGATCTGATAGAATTCCTCGCCCTGCTTATCGACGCCCAGAATGCCGATATGGCCGACATGGTGGTGACCGCAGGCATTGATGCAGCCGGAAATCTTGATCTGAAGATCGCCAATCTTATCGGTCAGCTCGGCATCGGCAAAGCGCTGCGAAATATCCTGCGCCAGCGGGATCGAACGCGCATTGGCCAGCGAGCAGTAATCGAGGCCAGGGCAGGCGATCATGTCGGTGATCTTGCCGACATTGGCAGAAGACAGACCGTTCTGATCAAGCAGACGATAGAGGTCATACAGGTCGGCTTTGGCGACGTGCGGCAGGATGATGTTCTGCTCATGGCTGACGCGCAATTCGCCGTAACCGAAGCGATCGGCGGCGTCGGCCATGACGTCCATCTGCGCCGAAGAGGCATCACCCGGCGGCAGGCCCGTCGGTTTCAGCGAAATCGTCACCGACACGTGGTCGTCGCGGCGGTGGGCCAGCGTATTGTTGCGCACCCAGCGGGCAAAACCGGCATCGGCGGCCTTGGCGCGGTCCAGAGCGGCGGCGTCAAACGCCTTGTCGGCATAGGCCGGCTGCGGGAAGAAGCTCTTGATGCGCGCGATTTCGGCGTGCGGCGCGTCGATCTGCGCCTGATCGAGCGTCGCCCATTCCTCATCGACCTGACGCGCATATTCCTGCGGCCCCAGCGCTGAGACGAGGATCTTGATACGCGCCTTATAGATATTGTCGCGGCGGCCATACCGGTTATAGACGCGCAGCGCCGCTTCGAGATAGCTGAGCAGCTTTTCGCCGGGCAGGCCCGACCTGATCAGGTGCCCCAGATGCGGGGTACGACCCATGCCGCCGCCGACATAGACATCAAAGCCCTTGTCGGTCAGTTGCAGCCCGATGTCGTGCACGCGGATGGCGGCGCGGTCGCGGGTGGCGCCGGTAATGGCGATCTTAAACTTGCGCGGCAGGAAGGTGAATTCCGGGTGGAAGGTGGACCACTGACGGATCAGCTCGGCCCACGGGCGCGGATCGTCGATCTCATCCCTGGCCGCCCCGGCGAACTGATCGGTGGTGGTGTTGCGGATGCAGTTGCCCGACGTCTGGATGGCGTGCATTTCGACGGCCGCTAGGTCTTCGAGAATCTGCGGCGTGTCGGCCAGCTTGATCCAGTTGAACTGGATGTTCTGGCGCGTGGTGAAGTGGCCGAAATCGCGGTCATAGGTGCGCGCAATATGGGCGAAGGTGCGCATCTGACGCGACGACAGCACGCCATAGGGCACGGCGATACGCAGCATATAGGCGTGCAGTTGCAGGTAGAGGCCGTTCATCAGGCGCAGCGGCTTGAACTGATCCTCGCTCAGTTCGCCCTTCAGGCGGCGCTCGACCTGATCCTTGAATTCGGCGTTGCGGGCGGCGACCATGGCGTGGTCGAACTGGTCATACTGATACATGTTAGAAAACCTCTCCGCGCTGGTGCTGACGGGCGGTGTCGAAGGCGGTCTGACCCGCGGTAGGGCCGTTGGCGCGCACGTGCTCACGCACATATTCGCGCTTGACCAGGGTATTCTCATCAACGAGCGGCACAAGGTAGGGCGCGACCACTTCGGTTTCGCGCGCCTTCCAGTCTTCAAGCAGGGTCGCCGCCGCCTCGTCCTCAAGGCGGGTGGCCAGCGCCGCGTCTTCGGTCCAGCCCGACAGGTCCGGGCCTCCGGCGTACCACAGCACCAGACCATCGGTCAGGCGATTGGCGGTCAGGAGTTTCATGCAATCCTCGCAGGTTCGGCGACGGCGGGGTGCGCGGCCGTCGGCTGATAAAGAGCGGCGACTTCGCCGATAATGAGCAGGGCCGGGCCCTTGGGCGGATCGGCGCGCAGGGTTTCCGGCAGATCAGACAGACAGGTCAGTCTGCGAACTTCGTCGGGCCGCGTACCGTTTTCGACCACCAGAACCGGCGTATCGGCGGCGCGCCCGTGCTGGGTCAGCTTTTCGGAAATGGTCTGGGCCGTGTGGATGCCCATATAGACGACCAGCGTATGATTGTGCGCCGCCAGCCGGTCCCAGTCGAGCGCCAGCGGATTGTGCTCGAAATCTCCATCCTTTGCATGGCCAGTAATAAAGGACACGCTTTGCGCATGGTCGCGGTGGGTAAGCGGCACGGCGGTGGAGGCGGCGCAGCCCAGCGCCGCCGTAATGCCCGGCGTGATATGCACTTCGATACCGGCGGCTTTCAGCGCTTCGACCTCTTCGCCGCCGCGTCCGAAGACGAACGGATCGCCGCCTTTGAGGCGCACGACGCGCTTGCCCAGCCGCGCTTGCTCGACCAGCAGGCTGTGGATCTGATCCTGCGGCACCGAATGGTTGGAGCGCGCCTTCCCGACATAGAAGCGTTCGGCGTCGCGGCGCGCCATATCCATAATGCCGTCACCGACCAGCCGGTCATAGACGATGACATCGGCCTCACTGAGCAGGCGCAGCGCTTTCAGCGTCAGAAGCTCCGGGTCGCCGGGACCGGCCCCGACCAGATGTACGACGCCCTGACGCGGTTGCGGGTTACGCGCGGCAGCGAGCGCGATGTCTACGGCCTGATCAATGCGGCCTTCGCGCGCCAGACGCGCCGCGTCGGATTCCAGCACGCCTTCCCAGAAGCGGCGGCGCTCATCGACGTGCGGCAACAGAGCGCGCAGGTGCGGGCTGAGGCGCAGGGCAAATTCCGCCAGTTGCGCTTCGGACGGCGGCACCGCCGCCTCAATGCGGCGACGGGTTTCGCGGGCCAGAACCGGGGCCGTGCCGCCGGTCGCCACACCGATCGACAGCGGACCGCGGTCGATAATCGCCGGGACGTGGAAGTCACCCAGATCAGGATTATCGACGACATTGAGTGGTTTATGCGCCGCGCGCACCAGCGCCGCCCCCTGTTCGGCCAGCGCGCGATCCTCGAACGCCACGATGACAAAGGTGGCGTCGCTGAGGTCTTCGAGCGTGGGCCAGCGGCGTTCGGGCGCCACGCCCTCATAGGCCGTCTCATCCTCCGGCGTATAGACGCTTAAGCTCGCCGGGGTGCGCCGCAACAGGGTCAGCTTGCGCGCAAGCCAGTCGCCCGTCCCGATCAGGACGACGCGCCGGCCTTCGAGCGGCCAGGAGAGCGGCAGTGCGAGCATAAGGAGGGTCCGCGGCGGTTCAGAAGATGAGGGTCTGGTGCCTCTTTACGAAGGCTTTTAGTCCTCGCCCGCTGCGAAGGAAAGCGATGCTTTGTACAGACTGGGTTTAGGGCGGCTAAAGCGCTGCGAACGCGATGTTAACCGCACCATGTTATTCTCACAGGGTTCCGTCTGTGAAAGATGTAGTGCTCATGTTGGCGTCACCTTCTCTGGCCACCCTGCGGCCGCTGGCTTCCGAAGACCGCGAGCGTCTGTTTGACTGGCGCAACCGCGAAGAGGTGCGCCGGTACATGTACACCGACACCCTGATCCCCTGTGAGCGGCATGAGGCGTGGTTTGAGGCCTTAAGCGGCAATGAGACGCGGCGCTATTTCATCATCGAATGGGACGGGCAGCCGGTCGGGCTGGCCAATTTCGTCGATATCGACCGGGTGTCGCAAAAGGCGGCCTGGGCCTTTTATCTGGCCGAAACCACGGCGCGCGGGAAGGGTTTGGGCGCGTGGGTCGAATTTCAGATGATCGAGCACGCTTTCAGCGTCCTCAACCTCGAAAAGCTGTGGTGTGAGGTGCTTGAAAGCAATGGCGCCGTGTGGAAGCTGCACCAATCCTTTGGCTTTCAGACCGAGGCGCATTTCCGCCGCCACGTCGTCAAATCCGACGGGCCGCACGATGTGATCGGGCTGGGGCTGTTGCGGGCCGACTGGGCCGCGGTGCGCGACGATTGCCGGGCACGGCTTCTGAGTCACGGATACACAGTTTAAGCCCCTGTGAAGGACGGGCGGATGTGCCTATATTATGGGCACATGAATTTAGGTGGACACAACATTTCGCTCCGGCACCTCCCCTGATTTGGCTTCGCCGAACTTCGTTTCAGGGGATGTGCTTGAATGAAGCGTTCATCTAAAACCATTCTAGGGGCACACTGTAAAAGGACATCCGCATGGCCCGTTCCGAACTGGGGTTCGACCTGACCCCGCCTACGCCTGAAAAGCTGCGTCTGCTGGCTGAAAAGCTCGATCCCGAAGCGCGGCGCATCCTGCTCGATCACGGCACCGAACCGCCCTTCTGCGGCAAGTTTGATGAGTATGAGGAGGAGGGGTTGTACACCTGCGCCCTGTGCGCCCTGCCGCTGTTTTCCTCGCGCGCCAAGTTCCATTCGGGATCGGGCTGGCCCAGCTTCTATCAGGGCGTGGGTGAGGGGCATATCCGCTATCTGCGCGACGTCTCGCACGGCATGGTGCGCACGGAAATCCGCTGCGGCCGCTGCGATTCGCATCTGGGGCATGTGTTCGAAGACGGCCCGCGCCCGACCGGGCTGCGTTACTGCCTCAATTCGGTGGCGATGGACTTTGTGCCGGACGGTCAGGCCCTGCCGGACCCGCTGGAACGCGACGATCCGGCGGCGATTGGCTGATTTCTGAAACATTTTTGCGTGTGAGCCCGGCCCTTAGGTCGGGCTTCTTTTTTTCCCTTGAAGAGCAAAATTCTTTTATTTCACAATATTATTAGCTCATTTAATCCGTAAACTGATTAAATATCGGCGGTAAAAAATCCGTGATTTTGTTCAGGGTCCGGAATATTTTTTGTTGCCAAACCTCTGAATTGGCGCATTCTTTATGGGCAGTCCCACGGGTTACGGTTGCGCCCTTGAACAAGGCATTCGCCCAAGAACAAGAAAAAATGGAGTGAATTCGTCATGATGAAATCTGTCTATGGTGCCGCCGCCGCTGCGGCCTTTCTGACCCTCGCCGTGCCGGCCTTTGCCGAATGCGACGCTCAGCAGGAGCGCATGGTGGGTAAGGCGATTGCCGACTCGGTGAAGGCCGATGCCGAAAGCGTGTCCGGTCCGGTGCGCAAGGCGGTGGTGGACCTCGATCGCTGCGAAGGCGGCAGCACGCATTTCGATACGCAGTTCAAGGTCAAGGCGGCTCTGGCCGATGGCAAGGTGGTGTGGGTCGAAGGCCACGCGCGCGGCGTCAATGATCAGATCGAGTCGATCCAGTATCGTCAGGCCAGCCCGGAACTGGTGGCGTTGGTGCGCGGCACGGCTCTGGCCAGCCGGTAGAGCGAAATGACTTTGAGTGGAATCGCCATTTCGCTCTAAATTTTTGTTTTGTCGCGATGCTTTTGCGGAAAACCGCTCACACTTTTCCGCCCATCGCTCTAAACAACCGCCCTCTCAGGCCAAAAAAAGCGCCCTCGTTGCCGGGGGCGCTTTTAATGTTTCGGGGTGTGGGGGCGGCTGCCCCCACGTCCTTTGTCCAGCGAACTTAACCCGCGAAGGTATAGGCCGTCTTCACGATGGTGTAGAATTCCTTGGCGTAGGCGCCTTGTTCGCGCGGGCCGTAGGAGGAGGCTTTGCGGCCACCGAACGGCACGTGGTAATCGACGCCGGCGGTCGGCAGGTTGACCATGACCATACCGGCCTGAGCCTTACGCTTGAAGGTTTCAGCAGCCTTCAGCGACGAGGTGCAGATACCGGCCGACAGGCCCATTTCGGTGTCGTTGGCGACCTTGATGGCTTCGTCGAGGTCCTTGACGCGGATGACCGAAGCGACCGGCCCGAAGACCTCTTCCTTGTTGATGGCCATGTCCGGGGTCGTCTTGTCGATCAGGGTCGGGGCGTAATAATAGCCCGGCGTGCCGAAGGTCAGGTCTTCGCCACCGGCGACGACCACACCGCCTTCGGACTTGGCCTTGGCCACGGCGTCCTGCGCGATCTTGAGTTGTTCCTGAGAGGCGATCGGGCCCATCTGCACGCCATCGGCGCGGCTGTCGCCGACCTTGATGGCCTTGGCGGCGTCGGCCAGAGCGGCCACGAACTTATCGGCGATGCCTTCCGTCACGATGATGCGCGACGAGGCCGTGCAGCGGTGACCGGACGAGAAGAAGGACGAGTTCAGCACCGAGTTGACGGCGATGTTCAGATCGGCGTCGTCGAGCACGATGACCGGGTTCTTGCCGCCCATTTCACACTGGATGCGCTTGCCCTTGGCCACGGCGGCGTCGCGCACGCGCGTGCCGGTCGGGACCGAGCCGGTGAAGGTGATGGCGTCGCAGCCGTCGATCAGCAGCGGACCGGCGACCGAACCGCGGGCGAAGACGACGTTCAGCACGCCCTTGGGCAGGCCGGCGCGCGTCAGGATGTCGGCCAGCGCCCAGGCGCAGCCCGGCGTCAGCTCAGCCGGCTTGCACACCACCGTATTCCCGAAAGCGATGGCCGGTGCCATCTTCCACGCCGGGATAGCGATGGGGAAGTTCCACGGGCAGATCAGGCCGATGACGCCGACCGGCTCACGGGTGATTTCGACCTTGATGCCCGGACGCACGGAATCGAGCACTTCGCCGTGGGCGCGCAGGGCTTCACCGGCGAAATATTTGAAGATGTGACCGGCGCGGGTCACTTCGCCGATGCCTTCCGGCAGGGTCTTGCCTTCTTCGCGCGACAACAGCGCGCCCAGCTCGGCCTTGCGGGCCAGGATTTCCGTGCCGGCGGCGTCGAGAATGTCGAAACGCTGCTGCGGCGTCGAATATTGCCAGGTTTCAAAGGCGGCGCGCGCGGCGGCGATGGCGGCCTTCACTTCCGGCTCACCGGCGGTCGAATAGACGCCGATGATGTCGTTGGTGTCCGACGGGTTGATGTTGTTGAAGGTGGTGCCGGTAACGACCCATTCGCCGTTGATCAGATTGCCGAAGGTGGTCAAGGTAGCTCTCCCTGAATGAATAAGGCGTTTGCCCGTGCGACGGAAATAAACCCGGACCCGCGTCCGTACCAATGCCGAACGGGTATCCGTGAAAACATGTTAGCGCTCACACGCCGCTCTTATGCGCAAAAGCCGCGACGGGCTCAAGCGAAATCCGAAGGGCGCGGATCACGTCTGCCGCCGCCTTAGCACGGCGCATCGCCCGCGTAAATGTCCGACAAGTAACTGTGTATACGGTATCCGAATATTTGACCTGCCGCGCCGCGACGATAGGCCGCAGATGAAACGATAGGTAATGCCTTTTGAGGTGCGCCGGGCGCGAGGGGTGATAAGTCTCTGCCTCAACTGATGTGGCTTACCGAAGGTGTCTCATGGCTATTCCCTTTATTGATCTGGGTGCGCAGCGCGAACGCATTGGCGCGTCTATCGAAGACGGGATCAAAAAAGTGCTCAATCATGGCGCCTATATTATGGGCCCGGAGGTCCGCACCTTTGAGGCCAATCTGGCGGCCTTCGCCGGATCGAAGCACGCCCTGTCGTGCGCCAATGGCACGGATGCCATCGAGCTGGTCCTGCTGGGGCTGGGTGTGGGCAAGGGCGATGCGGTGTTTGTCCCGGCCTTCACCTTCGTCGCCACCGCCGAGGTGGTGCCGATGACGGGGGCCGAGCCGGTCTTTGTCGATATCGACCCCAAGACCTATAATATGGACCCGATAAAGCTTGAGGCCGCCATCGCCGCCGTTAAGGCCGAGGGGCGTCTGAAGCCCGCCGCGGTCATCGCCGTCGATCTGTTCGGGCAGGCTGCCGACTATCCGGCGATCTCAAAAATCACGCAGGCGTATGGCCTGTTCCTGATTGCCGACTCGGCGCAGGGCTTTGGCTGTACCATTGACGGCAAGCAGCCGCTGGAATGGGCGCACGCCACCTCGACCAGCTTCTATCCGGCCAAGCCGCTGGGCTGCTATGGCGACGGCGGGGCGGTGGTGCTCAATGATGACGCGCTGCTGGAGCGCCTGATCTCGTTCCGGGTGCACGGTGGCGCGACGCCGACCGATGCGGCGACCATGAACTACACGCACGAGGCCAAGTACCTCAATGTGCGCATCGGCATGAATTCGCGCCTCGATACGATTCAGGCCGCCGTGCTGATCGAAAAGCTGGCCATCTTTGCCGAAGAGATCGCGCTGCGTCAGGCCGTGGCCAAGCGCTATAATGAGGCGCTGGACGGCTATGTGAGCAGCGTGCCCTATGTGAAGGACGGCTACGTCTCGACCTGGGCGCAATATACGATCGAGCATGAAAACCGCGACGGCCTGCAAATTTTTCTTCGTGAAAAAGGCATCCCGACGGCGGTCTATTACCCCATCCCCCTGCACCAGCAGCCGGGCTATGCGATGTTCAAATCCGGCACGGGCGATCTGAGCGTGTCAGAAGCCAAGTCGAAGACGGTGATCAGCCTGCCGTTCAGCCCCTACCTCACCGCCGAAACGCAGGCTGAGATCGTCGCGGCGGTAAAGGCGTTTAAGGCATAAGCACTTCGAACGCCTTGAGCGCATGGGCTAATTTGGGCACTCCGGCTCTGGTCAGGCTTTCGATATCGGTGTCAAAGGTCAGGGGCGGATTTTTGTAGTGCGCAAAATCCGCCCTGACCGCTTCGATGAAAATCTCTGGTGACAGGCTGAAGGCGTCCAGCAGGAATTCGTCCGGATGTTTGGCGTGAAGCCGGAGCGGTTTCAGTGTTTCGGCGGGGAAATCTTTTTCATTGAAGGTCACAATGACGTTGGCCCGTGTCATGATCGCTGCGGCGACCACGTGGCAATCATCTTCATCCGGCAGAGCCAAACCGGCGATTAAACTTTCGTAGCGCTCTACGAGGCAATCCGGTACGGCGGCGTTCATGGCCGCCCGTGTTTTGGCAAGGTCCTCCATTTTCAGGTCAGGCCTGTTGAGGAGGAGATTACCCATCCATTCGTCATGAATTTTTTCGGACCAGCGCGCGCGGAACAGCTTGGTCTGCGCAATAAAAAGCACGAGGCTTCGCAGCCTCGCGCCATAAAATACATTCGCATCAATGAAGGCGGTGAAGGTGGAAATCATTCCAGTCCCAACCGCCGGGCTTCTGCGTTGAGTTCCGCCAAGGCAGCCTTCTGTGTCTCCCGGCACGCGCGTTCGTAAGCCACCAGATCGGCGAACCGCACCCGGCGATGGCTGCCGACCTTGCGAAAAGGCAATTTGCCACTATCCAACTGGCGAACGAGATGGGGACGTGACACGTTGAGATAGTCTGCGGCCTGTTGTGTCGTTAGTTCTGCCGCATGCGGAATAAGTGACATCGGGGTCTGATCGGCCATGGCGACCAGCACCTGATGGATCAGCGTGACGGCGCGCGCGGGGAGGGGCACAATGACCCTGTGATCGGCTTCACCGTCCACGGTAATCCGGATACTTTCCCCCGCCTCAGCCACGGCCTTCAACCGATCCGCGGCCTGCCGCGCAATCAGGGCTTCCGCTTCGTCGGCGATGAACGGTTCGCGCGTCTGATCCAGTAACGCCAGCATTTTCGCCTCCTGCGACGGGGTTTGTTTTCCTGCACAGGATAGCAAGTGAAGACAGCCTTGTCTACAAACGAAATAAACGAAACATACGAAACAGCCGAAACTATATATCGGTTCGGTTTCGAGGGGACAGATTTGTGACCTTACCGCTCTGCAACAGTTCGAAACGCGGTTTGTGAATTTTTTTGCCAGATGACGCAAAATTTGCTCGCTTTTCGGTAAAATTTCGCGCAAAGAGCAAAAATGTCGGAAAAACTGTGACGCGCAACGTCAAGCCTGAGGGCTGGGCGCTGTGTGCAGATGCGAGTTTTCCAAACCTTTTCAGAGTGCGATCGGGGTTCAGGCGGTATGACGACGGGATCAGTGGCAGCAGCAGCGACGGCAGCACCTGCGCTTCTCGAGCATCAGGCGGTTTTGGCGCTTGATAGCGGTCACACGTCGTGGATCATCGTCTCTACGGCGCTGGTGCTGCTGATGACCCTGCCGGGTCTGGCCCTGTTCTACGGCGGCATGGTGCGCAAGAAGAACGTGCTGGCGACCATGGCGCAGTCGGTGGCGGCAGCCGTTGTCGTGTCCGTGCTGTGGATCGTGGCCGGTTATTCGCTGTCGTTCGGCCTGAATGGCAATGAAGGGCTGAACCGCTTTATCGGCTCGTTCGATGCGGTGCTGCTCAACGGCGTGACCATGCAGACGGCGTTCGGTCTGGCGCCGCAACTGCCGGAGTTTCTGTGGGTCGCCTATCAGATGACCTTTGCCATCATCACCCCGGCCCTGATCGCCGGGGCCTTTGCCGAGCGTCTGAAGTTTTCGGCCTTCCTGCTGTTTACGGCTCTGTGGACGCTGCTGGTCTATGCACCGGTGTGTCACTGGGTGTGGGGCGGCGGCTTCCTCGGCGGTATGGGCGTGCTCGATTTTGCCGGCGGGGCGGTGGTGCACGTCAATTCCGGTATCGCCGGCCTTGTCTGCGCGCTGGTTCTGGGGCCGCGCCGGGGCTTCCCGCGCGACTATATGCCGCCGCACAATCTGGCCTTTACGATGATCGGCGCGTCGCTGCTGCTGGTCGGCTGGCTGGGCTTTAACGGCGGGTCGGCCTGGACGGCGGATGCGCTGGCCAGCGTGGCCGTGCTCAACACGATTGTTGCCGCCATGACGGGCGCGGTCGGCTGGACCATTGTCGAATGGTTTGAGCGCAAGCAACCGACCCTGCTCGGCATGATTTCGGGCATTGTGGCGGGCCTTGTCGCCATTACGCCGGCGGCGGGCTTTGTCGATCCCAAGGGCGCGCTGGCCATCGGCTTTATCGGCGGCATCGCCTGCTTCTTCGGGGCGACGGCCCTCAAAAAAGCCTTCAAATACGACGATACGCTGGACGCCTTTGGCGTGCACGGCGTCGGCGGTCTGGTGGGCGCGGTGCTGACGGCGGTCTTTGCCAATCAAAGCATCAATGCGCTGGCCAAGGACGCCACCGTACTTAAACAGGTGCTGGGCCTCGTGGTCGTGATCGGCTGGAGCGCGGTGGTCACCTTCCTCATTCTGATGATCTGCAAATTCACCACAGGCCTGCGTGTGGACGAGGAGCAGGAGATCGAGGGTCTTGACGCTACTCAGCACGGAGAGACCCAGCACGGATAGCCCGGAGCCCGCCAAAGGGACAAGGGGCTGAACCGGAACCGGTCAAGGACAGCCCCGCCCGAACCGAGCGGCAAGGACTTACAAAACCGGAACGGAAACGCCCCTCAGGATTTGCCGGGATTGCCCCGGCAGACACTGGGGGGTTCTTATGTCTGGACCTTCGGTTTACGCTCCGGAAACGGGGTGATAAAACCAGGAAAAGGCATGTGAAATAGTACGATTTGTAACTACCCCGGCAAAAATCCCACGACCTCGGTTTTTGGTCGCGATTTTGGCGGGAAACGCCGGAAAACATCATTTTCCGCTTTAACTCAGCGGGCTTTTGCGCTTTAGGGCGTTTTAGCGCGCTGTAACAAACTAAACTCCATCTTCCGAAAACGGAAGGTTTTTGCACCGAGTTGTGAGGTTGGGCCTATGACCTACGAGACGAACCGCTTCGTCGTTGAATACAAGAAGACGCCATCGAAGGCCGAAGCGAAGACCCGCATCACAAATTTCAATGAAATCTACGCCGATTTCAAACCGGAGCAGGCCAATGCGCAGGCGTCGCGCTGCGCCCAGTGCGGTGTGCCCTTCTGTCAGTCGGGCTGCCCGTTGCAGAACAACATCCCCGACTGGCTGCGCATGACCGCCGAAGGACGCTTTGAGGAGGCCTTCCGCCTGTCCTCGGCGACCTCGACCCTGCCGGAAATCTGCGGCCGCATCTGCCCGCAGGACCGTCTGTGCGAAGGCTCGTGCGTGCTGGAGCAGTCGGGCTGGGAAAACGTTACCATCGGCGCGGTCGAGCGTTATGTGAACGACATGGCCTTCGAAGAGGGCTGGATCGAGCCCATCGTCCCGGCGCAGGAGCGTTCGGAGAGCGTCGGCATCATCGGCGCGGGCCCGGCAGGGATCGCGGCGGCCGACCGTCTGCGCACGCTGGGCTATAAGGTCACCATTTATGACCGTTACGACCGTCCGGGCGGCCTTCTGACCTATGGGATTCCGTCGTTCAAGCTGGAAAAGGACGTCGTTCTGCGCCGGACCCAGCGTCTGGCCGACTCTGGCGTCGAATTCGTCCTCAACTGCGATATCGGCAATGACGTGTCGTTCGAGGAGCTGCGTCAGAAGCACGACGCCATTCTGATCGCCACCGGCGTCTATAAGGTGCGCCGTCTGAGCGTGCCGGGCTGCGGCTCGAAAGGCGTCGTGGCGGCGCTCGACTACCTGACCGCCTCCAACCGCAAGGGCTTTGGCGATGCGGTTGAGGCCTATGACAACGGCACGCTGAACGCCGAAGGCAAGACCGTCGTGGTCATCGGCGGCGGCGACACGGCCATGGACTGCGTGCGCACCGCCACCCGTCAGGGCGCGAAGGCCGTGACCTGCGTCTATCGCCGCGACCGCGCCAACATGCCGGGCTCGGACCGCGAAGTGGCCAATGCCGAGGAAGAGGGCGTGAAGTTCGAATGGCTGTCGGCCCCCAAGGCCGTGCTGGGCGATGCCGAGCACGTGTCGGGCCTGCGCATCCAGCGTATGCGCCTGACCACGCCGGACGCGCAGGGCCGTCAGGGCATCGAGGACATCCCCGGTGCCGAAAACGACCTGCCCGCCGATCTCATCATCGAGGCGCTGGGCTTTGAGCCGGAAAACATCCCGGTTCTGTTCAACCAGCCGGGCCTCGAAGTCACCAAGTGGGGCACGATCAAGGTGCAGGCCGGTGAGTTCCAGACCTTTGTGCCGGGCGTCTTTGCCGCCGGCGACATCGTGCGCGGCGCGTCGCTGGTCGTGTGGGCCGTTCGCGAAGGACAGGACGCCGCCGCCGACATCCACCACTTTATTCAGTCAAACGTTTCCGCTTCTCTGGAGGCCGCTCAATGATCTCTTCCGGCTCCTCGTCTTACGAACTCTATCACCGCAACCGTAACGCTCTGATCGAGGCCGATGCCTATGATCCGCGCACGGAATTCGATGCCTGCGGCGTCGGTGTGGTCTGCTCCATTGATGGCCGGCCGCGCCGCGACGTGGTCGAACTGGCGGTCAAGGCGCTGAAGGCCCTGTTCCACCGTGGCGCGGTCGATGCCGACGGCAAGTCGGGCGACGGCGCGGGCATCATGATCAATGTGCCGCAGGACTTCTTCCGCGAGCAGGTGCGCAATATCGGTCATGAGCCGCGCCCCGGCCCGGTGCTGGTCGGTCAGGTCTTCCTGCCGCGCAACGACCTGGGGGCTCAGGAAGCGGCGCGGACCATCGTCGAATCCGAAATCCTGCGCTCCGGCTTCTACCTCTATGGCTGGCGTCAGGCCCCGGTTGATGTGTCGCAACTGGGCACGCGCGCCAATTCCACGCGCCCGGAAATCGAGCAGATCATGCTGGCCGCGCCCGACGGTCTTGAGGAAGAGGCGCTGGAACGCGCCATGTTCCTGTGCCGCCGCCGCATCGAAAAGCGCGTCGAAGAGGCCAATCTCGACTGCTATCTGTGTTCCTTCTCGTCGAAGACCCTGATCTATAAGGGCATGTTCCGGGCCGAGCTGGTCGATGACTTCTATCTCGACCTGAAGGACCCGCGTTTCGTCTCGTCCGTGGCGGTCTTCCACCAGCGCTTCTCGACCAACACCTTCCCCGAATGGCGTCTGGCCCAGCCCTTCCGCATGCTGGCGCACAACGGGGAAATCAACACCCTGCGCGGCAACGTCAACTGGATGAAGTCGCACGAAATCCGCATGGCGGCGGCGACCTTTGGCGACAATGACCGCGACGTGAAGCCGGTCATTCAGCCGCGCGGCTCGGACTCGGCGGCGCTCGACAATGTGTTTGAGCTTCTGGTGCGCGCCGGGCGTTCGGCCCCGATGGCCAAGGCCCTGCTGATCCCGGAAGCGTGGTCGAAGCAGGCCGTGACCATGCCGGAATCGCACCGCGCGCTTTACGCCTACTGCAACGCCGTGATGGAGCCGTGGGACGGCCCGGCGGCTGTTTGTGCCACCGATGGCCGCTGGGTCATCGCCGGTAAGGACCGCAATGGTCTGCGCCCGCTGCGCGTTACCCAAACGCAGGATGGCCTGCTGATCGTCGGCTCGGAAGCTGGCATGACGGGCGTGGCCGAAGACCGCGTGGCGCACCGCATGACCATCGCGCCGGGCCGCATGATCGCCGTGGACCTCGAAGCCGGTAAGCTGTTCAGCGAGGACGAAATCCTCGACGCGCTGGCCTCCAAGCACGACTACACCAAGTGGCTGGAAAACATGGTCGATGTCGATTCGATCATCGAGCCGGGGCCGGAGCCGCGCGCCTATTTCGGTGAGGAGCTCGACCGCCGTCAGATCGCCGCCGGCCACACGCTCGAAGACCTCGACACCGTGCTGGACGCCATGGTGAAGGACGGTAAGGAAGCCATCGGCTCGATGGGCGACGATACGCCTCTGGCCGTGCTGTCGGAAAAGTGGCGGCCCCTGTCGCACTATTTCCGTCAGAACTTCGCGCAGGTCACCAACCCGCCGATCGACCCGCTGCGCGAAGAAGCCGGCATGTCGCTCAAGACGCGCTTCAAGAACCTCGGCAACATCCTGGCCGAAGACGCGACGCAGGCCAATGTGCTGGTCATGGACTCGCCGTTCATGACGACGGGCATGTATGAGCGCCTTTTGGCCACCAGCAATGTCGGTCAGGTGGCGGAGCTGGATTGTTCCTTCCCGCTGCCCGCCGAAGGGGCGGCGCCGGGGGCGGGCCTGCGCGCCGTGCTCGACAGCTTGCGCGGTGAGGCCGTGGCTGCTGTGAAAAATGGCGCCGCCATGATCGTCCTGACCGATCAGAAGTCGGGTCCGGAGCGCATGGGCGTGCCGATGATCCTCGCCGCTGCGGGCGTCCATGCCCGTCTGGTGCAGGAAGGTCTGCGCTCGTTCGTCTCGATCATCGTGCGCTCGGCCGAAGCGCTGGACAGCCATGCCTTCGCCGTTCTGGTCGGTGTCGGCGCGACCGCCATCAACCCCTATCTGGCGCTTGAGCTGATGCAGGAGCGTCTGGACAAGGGCCGTTACGGCGCCCAGACCTCGTACAAGTGCTTCATGAACTACAAGAAGTCCATCGAGGCGGGTCTGATGAAGATCCTCGCCAAGAAGGGCATCTCGGTCATCTCCTCCTATCGCGGCGGCTATGAGTTCGAAGCGCTGGGCCTGTCGCGGGCGCTGGTCGGTGAGTTCTTCCCCGGCGTGACCTCGCGCATTTCCGGTATCGGTCTGGCCGGTATCGAAACCAAGCTGAAGGCGCTGCACGCCGAAGCCTGGGCGTCGAAGCGCGCCCTGATCCCCATTGGCGGCTTCTACAAGATGCGTGCGGCGGGTGAGACCCACTATTATCAGCCGAAGCTGATCCACCTGCTTCAGGACGCGACGACGCGCGGTGACTATAAGGTCTTCAAGACCTATTCGGGTCTGGTGGCCAAGATGTCGAAAGACGCGCCCACCGCGCCGCGCGACCTGCTCGACTGGGCCCCGAAGGCGAAGCCCATCGACATCGAAGAGGTGGAATCGGTCAACGAAATCCGCAAGCGTTTCGTGACGCCCGGCATGTCGCTGGGGGCCCTCAGCCCCGAAGCGCACGAGACGCTGAACATCGCCATGAACCGCATTGGTGCGCGCTCGGTCTCCGGCGAAGGCGGCGAAGACCCCGAACGCTATGTCCGCCGTCCGAACGGCGATAACCCCAACTCGGCCATCAAGCAGATCGCCTCTGGCCGCTTTGGCGTCACGGCGGAATATCTCAACCAGTGCCGCGAAGTCGAAATCAAGGTCGCGCAAGGGGCCAAGCCCGGTGAGGGCGGTCAGCTTCCGGGCTTCAAGGTCACGGAATTCATCGCCCGTATGCGCCATTCGACGCCGGGCGTGGGCCTGATCTCGCCGCCGCCGCACCACGACATCTATTCGATCGAAGACCTGGCGCAGCTCATCTACGACATCAAGCAGATCAATCCGAACTGCCGCGTCACGGTGAAGCTGGTGTCGCAGTCGGGCATCGGTACGGTGGCCGCGGGCGTCGCCAAAGCCAAGGCCGACGCCATCCTCGTCTCCGGTCAGGTCGGCGGCACGGGCGCGTCGCCGCTCACCTCGATCAAGTTCGCCGGCCTGCCGTTCGAGCTGGGCCTCAGCGAAGCGCATCAGGTCCTGACCATGAACAATCTGCGCGGTCAGGTGCGTCTGCGCTCCGACGGCGGGATGCGCACGGGCCGTGACATCGTGGTCGCCGCCATGCTGGGGGCCGAAGAGTTCGGCATTGGCACGGCCTCTCTGGTGGCCATCGGCTGCCTGATGGTGCGTCAGTGTCAGTCCAACACCTGCCCGGTCGGTGTCTGCGTGCAGGACGAACGTCTGCGCGCCAAGTTCACCGGCACGCCGGAAAAGGTCATCAACCTGTTCAGCTTCATCGCCGAAGAAGTGCGCGAAATCCTGGCCTCGCTGGGTCTGCGTTCGCTGGATGAGGCCGTCGGCCGCACCGACCTGCTACGTCAGGTATCGCGCGGCGGGGCGCACCTCGATGACCTCGACCTCAACCCGCTGCTGGTGCGCGTCGAAAAAGACCCGACCGCGCCGGTCACCCTGCCGCATGAGATCAATGCGGTGGCCGACACGCTGGACGCTCAGATCGTCAAGGACGCCGTGCCGCTGGTCGAACGCGGTGAGAAGATGTCGCTGACCTATGACGTGCGCAACACCATGCGCGCGGTGGGTACGCGCACCTCGCACCTGCTGGTCAAAAACTTCGGCGACACGCTGGCCGACGGGCACCTGACGCTGCAACTGCGCGGTTCGGCGGGTCAGTCGCTGGGGGCCTTTGCTGTCAAGGGGCTGTTCATCGACCTCGTCGGTGAGTCGAACGACTATGTGGGTAAGGGCCTGTCGGGCGCGACCATCGTCGTGCGTCCGAAGCAGTGGCAGCCGAACCAGATGCTGGCCGGCAACACCAACCTCTATGGGGCGACCTCGGGCAAGCTGTTCGTGGCGGGCCGCGTCGGCGAACGCTTCGCCGTGCGCAACTCCGGCGCGGTGACCGTGGTCGAAGGGGCCGGTGCCCACGCCTGTGAATATATGACGGGCGGCAAGGTGGTCATCCTCGGCTCCACCGGCGCCAATTTCGGCGCGGGCATGACCGGCGGCGTCGCCTATGTCTGGGACACCGAAGGGGCGTTCGCCAAATACATCAACCCGGAAGGCATCACCCTGCGCGACGTGCCCGAAAGCGATCAGGCCGATCTCAAGGCCCTGATTGCCGAGCACTTCGAAAAGACGCAGTCCCCGCGCGCCGAGACCATCCTCGACGACTGGGACAATGCACTGAAGGCCTTCGTTCAGGTCATGCCGAACGAGATACTGGCCATTCAGGCGAAGACAGCAGCCGCCGTCGCTTAAGCAGGGGCACAGCCTCTGCACCCCTTCGCTGGAGCATAAAAAAGCCGCCTCTGCAAAGGGGCGGCTTTTTGTATTAAGCGCCAATTGACTGGCGACAATCATGAGGGACGAACTCAAGATCAGATCGTGAATCCGCATGAACGGCTGCAAAAATGGGAGCCATAATGCGGTTCACAGAACCGGAGCATACGGGTCAGGCAGGTCTTCAAGAGTATAGGTTTTGACATTGTCAGAGTGTATATGCCGTGCAGGCTTGTGTTTGCGATGTCAGAGAAAGATCACAAAATGCGCTGGTTTTTCCGGATGCCAATCCTTGTTTCCTTTATCGTATCGACCATAATTACAGCCAGCTATCTATATGAAATAGCATTCGGCCACGGCAGAGCCGGCTGGCCCAATGTATTGGCAGGGCTAGGCTTTATGATCGCATGTGTTGGCTTTCATTTTGTCTATAACTTCATCGAGTGGCTCGGAAAGAAAATAGATGGCGAAACCAATAAACCAGAGTGACAGGGTTGACGTTAAGTCCTCTGACGGACTGCTCGTGCCACAAAAAGCACCAACAAGGTTGCGCCGCATACGAACAAAGCCGCCCCTTGGCAGAGGCGGCTTTTTTGACTCCCACTAACGGGTGCAGGGGCTGTGCCCCTGCTATTTCACCCGTGCGATGGCCGCTGTCGTGGACGGGTCGTGCGCCTTGATGGCGCTGCCTGTGATGTCTTCCAGCACGGCATTGGCCAGAGTCTTGCCCAGTTCCACGCCCCACTGGTCGAAGCTGTTGAGGCCCATGACGATCCCTTCGGCAAAGGTCTTGTGCTCATAGAGTGCCAAGAGGGCACCGAGCGTTTCCGGCGTCAGGGCGTCGAGCAGGACGAGGGTCGAGGGCTTGTTGCCAGGGCAGACCTTTTGCGGGGCGATGATCGCGGTCTTTTCGGCGTCGAAACCGGCGGCGCGGCATTCGGCCTCAGCGGTTTCCAGCGACTTGCCGACCATAAAGGCCTCACCCTGCGCGATGACGTTCGACAGCAGTTTTTGCTGCATGTCGAGCGGCGCTTCGGGGTTCGACTTCACGGCGATCAGCTCCAGCGGCACGATGTCTTCCGACTGGTGCAGCATCTGGAAGAAGGCGTGCTGGGCATTGGTGCCTTCGTCGCCGAAGACGACCGGGCAGGTCTTCGTCGGTAGCAGTTTGCCAGAACCGTCGGTGCGCTTGCCATTAGATTCCATCTCAAGCTGTTGCAGGAAGGCGGCCAGTCGGCGCAGACGATGCGCATACGGAATAACGGCGCGGGCGGGGCGGTCGAGGCCGATGCGGTTGAACACCTGAGCGGCGGCCAGCAGCAGCGGCGCGTTCTTTTCAAACGGCGCGGTGAGGAAGTGCTGATCCATCTCATAGGCACCGGCGAGCAATCGTTCGTACACGTCATAACCGGCGGCAATGATGACCGATAGCGATACCGCCGACCACAGAGAATAGCGGCCACCGACCCAGTCCTTGAAGCCGAACACGCGGTCTTCGGGGATGCCGTAGGCCGAGGTCTTGGCCGGGGCGGCAGAGACGGCGGCGAGGTGCTTCGAGGCCGCCGCTTCGCCCAAACCGGCGATCAGCCAATCGCGCGCGGCGAGGAAGTTGGCCAGCGTTTCCTGCGTGGTGAAGGTCTTCGACACGGCGATGACCAGCGTTTCGGCCGGGTCAAGATCGGCGGTGTTGAGCGCCAGCTCCGAGCCATCGACATTGGCCACAAAGCGGATGTCGATTTGCGGCTTCAGAGGCGTCAGGGCCTGCCATACCAGACGCGGGCCGAGGTCTGAGCCGCCGATACCGATATGCAGGATGGTCTTGAACGGCTTACCCGTCGCGCCGACGATCTGACCAGAGCGGATGCCGTCGGCGTAGGCCTTCATGGCGTCGCGCGCCGTCTTGACGTCGGCGGTGATCTCCGCGCCACGCAGGCGGGCGTTTTCGCCGTCGGAATCGCGCAGCGCGACGTGCAGAACGGCGCGGTTTTCCGAGACGTTGATCGCCTGACCGGTCCACATGCGCTCACGCGCGGCGCTCAGGTCGGCGGCTTCGAACAGCTTCAGCGCCGCCTGAAAGCCCGCGTCAGACCACGACTGCTTCGACACATCGACATAGAGCCCGGCCACCGACAGGGACTGCGCACCCAGACGGTCGGCTTCGTATTCAAAATGCGCCACGATGGGGGTTTTGGCGTCGATGGCGGCCTGGGTTTTGAGGGCGGTAAAGGCTTCGGAAAGGCTCATCTCGGGCTCCGTAGGTCCAGGCCGCGCCGCAGGATCAGGCGCAGGTCCCAGCTAAATTGAGATAATAAATCGGTTGAACGCAAAAGACGGGTACTTTGTAATTGGTGGCGGTCCCGCATCACCGCGCCCAAGCCCATAACGGCTTCCCTCAGGGCGCGACCGACGACCGGGCCGCGTCCCTTCAATACATCCTTCAGCGCCCCTGACAAGCTAAACAAGAGGTGCGGCACGAGCATCAGCCACAGGACGGACGCGGGCGTGTTCTTGACGAACAGCCACAGGCGGTTGCGATAGCCGTGGAACAGGGCGAAATCCGAGCGCGCCCCCAGCGTGGCCGAGCCGATATGATCGACGCGCGCCTGCGGGATCAGCAGCGTGCGCTCCCGCCGCAGCCGCGCGCGATAGCCCAGATCGGCGTCTTCGCAGTACATGAAAAAGCGCTCGTAAAAGCCCCCCAGCGCCTCAAACAGCGAGCGTTTGATGACGAAGGCGGCACCGCACGGTGAAAACACTTCGCTGACCGGAATGTGCGCCGGGCGCGCGGCGCGATAGCCCATGCGGAAGGGAAAGCCAAAGAAGCTCATGCCGTCCCCGGCCCCGTCCAGCACGCCCTGATCCTGCGGGTCCAGTTGCAGGGAGGTGAAAATGTGCGTGTGCGGATAATCCTGGATGGCCTGCGCCATTTCACTGAGCCAGTGGGCGTGCACAAACACATCCGGATTGATGAAGCCCAGCCATTCGCCCCTGGCAAAGCGAACGGCGGCATTGTTACCGGCGGCAAAACCCAGATTGCCGCCATTCTGGATCAGGCGGACCAACGGAAATTTCGCCACCACGGCCTCCGGCGCGCCATCGGTTGAGGCATTGTCGGCCAGCAGGATTTCAAAATCATCCGTAGTCTGAGCAAGCAGGGCCTCGATACAGCGCTCAAGATAGGCACCGCTCTGATAGGACAGGACGATTAAGGAAAACCTAGGCGACATGGCGGCTCCATTCGCTCCACACGTCGGGATCGTCCTCCTGCGGCAGGTGCTGCACGCGCAGGGCGCGGAAGTCTTCGGCGCTCAGGCCGCGCGACAAGGCCCAGACGGCGGAACCGCGCACCACCGGGCTGTCGTGGCCGAGGTTACGTGTCAAAACCGCGATCTTGTCCGGGTCCACCAGATCATCAAAACTGTTGCCCAGCGCATAGTGCACATTGCGCAGGAAGGTGGCCAGACCGATACGTTTGATCGGCGACTTGCTGAACAGGGCGCGGAACGCTGCATCATCCAGTTGCGCCAGCTCGACCAGAGACAGGGCATTGAAGCCTTCGCGCGCTTTCAGCCTGGCTTCGGACGCTTCCACCGCGAACTTGTTCCATGGACAGGCGGCCAGACAGTCATCGCAGCCATAGACACGGTTGCCCATGGCCGTGCGGAAGCGGTCGGGCCAATGGCCGCGAAATTCGATGGTCAGATAGGACAGGCATTCGCGGGCGTCGAGCTGATACGGCCCGACAAAGGCGTCGGTGGGGCAGGCGTCGAGGCAGGCCCGGCACGAGCCGCAATGGTCGCGCTCGGTCAGGCTCTGCGGCAGTTCCATATCGGTCAGGATACTGCCCAGAAACAGCCACGAGCCAAATTCGCGCGAGACGAGATTGGTGTGCTTGCCCTGCCAGCCCAGCCCGGCCAGTTGCGCCAGCGGCTTTTCCATCAAAGGCGCGGTATCGACAAACACCTTCAACTCGCAGCCATAGGCGGCCACGATGTCGCCGGCCAGTTGCTTGAGTTTTTTCTTGATGACGTCGTGATAGTCGTCGCCGCGCGCATAGACGCTGATATTGGCCAGATCGCGCTCGGAAAGCCCCAGAAGCGGGTCGCTGTCGGGGCCGTAGTTGAAGCCCAGCACGATGGCGCTTTTGGCGCCGTTCCACATGTTTTGCGGGTGCAGACGCCGCTCCAGCGTCTCTTCCATCCACGTCATCTCGCCGTGAAAGCCGGCGGCGATGAAGGCCTTCAGGCGCTGCGCCGCGTCCCATGCCTGCGGCAGGTTGGTAAAGCCGACGGTGGAAAAGCCGAGCGCCTTTGCCCGTGCCGTGATGTCTGCCTTAAACCCCGTCTCCCTGTGCGCGGCGGGGTTGTCGGGTCGCGCGTCCATCAAAAATCCAGTTCGCGGTAGTGCGCTGACGGGGCGACGCCCGGCAGGGTGTCGGCCAAAAGCGGGCGGAAGGCCGGACGCGACTTGACCACCATGTACCAGGTCTTGAGGTGTTTATAGCGGTCCCAGTTCATCTCATCGACATAGTCGATCACGCTGAGGTGCGAGGCCAGCGCGAAATCGGCATAGGACATGTGGCGTCCGGACAGCCAGTTGCGCGCCTCAAGCAGGCTTTCGAAATAGAGCAGGTGGTCGCGCAGCGCGTCGCGCCCGGCGCGCAGGGCCGACAGATTCGGGGCGCCCATGCCCATCAGGCGCTTTTCCATCTTTTCGTGCAGCAGAAGCGCGTTGACCTCGTAATCAAACTTGCGCTCGAACCAGCCGACCAGACGCCTTGCCTCACCGCGCTCCTGCGGGTCGGTGGGCCACAGCCGCACCTCGGACGCGGTCTCATCGAGGTGTTCGAGGATGGCGCGGTTCTCACACAGGGTGACGGAACGCCCGTGGTCGTAGCTTTCGACCAGCACGGGCAGCAGGCCCGACACGTTCAGGCGCAGAAACTCATCCGTCGGCTCCCAGTATTTGACCGGGGCCTCCTCAAAGGCCAGCTTCTTTTCGCCAAGCGACAGCCGGACCAGCCGCGAATGCGGGTCGAAGGCGAAATGATAAAGGGTGCGCAGGGGTGTGTTCATGTCAGATCTGATGCACCCGGTCGTGCGCTTCGGCAAAGACGCCGCCATGCGGCTCCGACGCGCCGTCCGGGTCGGGATGAATCAGGATGTCGGCATTGGGAAAGGCCGACAATATGCGTTTTTCAGCGCTTACGATTATTTCATGGGCTCTGACAAGGGTCAGGTCGGGCCGCAGCGCCATGTGCATCTGGATAAGCACGTGCGGTCCGGAAATGCGCGTGCGCAGACGGTGGACATTGAGCACTTCGGCGTCATCAGACGCCAGTTCGTGGATGCGCGCCTGATCTTCGTCCGACAGGGCGCGATCCATCAGGCTGTCGGCGGCGTCTTTCAGCACGTGCAGCGCCCCCCACAAAAGCCACAGGGCAATCGCGCCCCCGGCAATGGCGTCGATATGCGGCACGCCCAGCGCACCGGCCCCGACGCCGACCAGTGCGATACTGTTCCCGGCAATGTCGGTCAGGTAGTGGGCGCGGTCGGCGGACACGGCCACCGACTGCGACGCCTTCAGGGCGGCGTTCTGCGCCACGATCAGAAGCCCGGTCAGCAGCAGCGACACGATCATCACCGCTACGGACAAAAGACCACCGCTGACCGGCTCAGGCGCGCGCAGATGGTCCCAGGCGTCGCGCAGGATCAGGGCCGCCGATGAAAAGACCAGCGCCGCCTGAAACAGGGCCGAAAAGGCCTCGGCCTTGCCATGACCAAACGGGTGCTCCTTATCGGGCGGGGTGCGGGCAAATCGTACCGCGAAAAAGGTAATCAGCGAGGCCAGCAGATCCAGCCCGGAATCGGTCAGCGAGGCCAGCACCGCCACCGATCCCGACGCCATCAGCGCCAGCGTCTTCAGCCCGATCAGGGTCAGGGCCACGAACACCGACAGGGCCGACACGCGCAGGATCATCTCCTGCGGCGTCAGGCCGCTGAAGCTGAACGGGTTGATCAGGCGCGTAAAGGGCAGGGCCATGGCGGGAGCCTTAAAATAACCAGAAGCGGCATCTGTATACGCCTGAATCTACCACGCTACAAAAACTTTAAGCCCCTGTTAAACATGGCTGGATTTTAAACCCGGCTGTGTTTAAAGTTCCTGATAATCAATCTTGATTATCAGCCCGGATGTCAGAGCCGGGTTTCGCTCAAATGGAGCGAAATCCCGCTCTAGCCTTTCGTTTCGTCGCGCATTTCATCCGAAAACCGTTTCACACTTTTCGGAATGCGCTTTGAGGGTTTACCCATGTCGCGTCAGTGGATCAGCCGCGCCGAAGCCTTGCAGCGACTGGATGTCAAGCCGCAGACCCTCTACGCCTATGTCAGCCGTCAGCGCATCGCCGCGCGTACCGACCCGGATAATCCGCGCCGCTCGCTCTATGCCCTCGACGATATTGAGCGCCTGACGCAGCGCGGGCCGCGCCCGGCCGAAGATGCCCCGGCGGTTCTGCCGGCGCTCAGCGGTAAATCCGCCCTGCGCGGTGAGGCGACGATCGATTCCGACATCTTTATCGCCATCGACAACCGCCCCTTTTACCGCACGCACGACAGCCTGGCGCTCAGCGAAACCGAGAATTTCGAGACCGTCGCCGCCCTGTTGTGGAAGGACGAAGCCACCAACCCCTTCGGGCCGTTAAAACCGCGCCCGGACGTCAACTTCACCGGCGGGCCGCGCGCCCGCGTGTGGGGGATGCTGTCGCGGCGTCTGGACGAAGACGCCCTGTCGGAACAGGCGACCGAACGCCATTTGCGGCTTGAAGCGGCAGGCATACTGAATGAGCTGTTCGACGCGGTGACCAATGGCGGACCGCGCCTCTATTTCCATCAGCGTCTGGCCCGCGCGTGGAAGGTCAATGATCTGCGCGACGTCGATCTGATCCGCCGGGCGCTGGTGCTGTGCGCCGATAACGGGCTCGATGCCGCGACTCTGGCGGCGCGTGCCGCCGCCGTGTCGCAGGGGCCCTTGTCATCGCCGGTGATGGCCGGTTTTGCCACCCTGAGCGGTCCGGCCATGGGCGGGCGGGTGTCGCGCGCCGAAGCCTATGTGACGCAGGTGCGCCGTCAGGGCAATCCGCGGCTGGTCGCCGAAACCTTCCTACGTCAGGGCGTTGAACTGCCGGGCTTTGAAGCCGAACAATCGCCCTGCGATGCCCTGCGAGCCGAAGCCCTGATGGCCGCCGCCCCGCACATCGGCGAAGACCTCAAGACCATCCGTGCCGTCGGTGAGGAACTGACCGGGCGACCGCTGGGCTTTACTCTTGCGCTGGCTCTGATCGGGCGACACCTCGATCTGCCCAAGGACGCGCCCTTTACGCTGATGGGGCTGGGGCGCTCGGCCGGATGGCTGGCCCACGCCATTGAACAAACCGAAACCGGCACCGCGCCCAATGTGCGGCTGCGCTATGTCGGCGAACATCCTTTGGCCGCAAATGCCTGAGATTAGGCAGATTTCCTTCATCTAAGCCTTTTTTGCGGACCGATTTTATGGACTATCTGATTGCCTTGTTTCTCGGTTTCGTCGAAGGCCTGACCGAGTATATTCCCGTCTCCTCGACCGGCCACCTGCTGCTTCTGTCGCATTTTCTGGGCTTTGAGTCCCCCAGCAACACCTTCGCCGTGCTGATCCAGTTGGGCGCCGTGCTGGCCCTGCTGAGCCTCTATTTCAACAAGCTGTGGAACGTGCTGATCACCCTGCCGACCTCGCCGGAATCGCGTGGGTTTGCGGTGTCTATTCTTGTGGCCTTCTTTCCGGCGCTGGTGATTGGCGTGCTGGCCCACGACTTTATCAAGAGCGTGCTGTTCGAAAGCCCGCGCCTGATCTGCATCAGCCTGATCGTCGGCGGCATCATCCTGTGGCTGGTGGACAAGTACGCGCCGACGCCGGACAAGGGCGACGCCTTCCGCATCGATTTCAAAACCTCGCTGATCATCGGCGTGTTTCAGTGTCTGGCCATGATCCCCGGCATGTCGCGCTCAGGCTCGACTCTGATCGGGGCCATGCTGTGCCGCGTTGAAAAGAAGGCGGCGGCGGAGTTTTCCTTCTTCCTCGCCATGCCGACCATGCTGGGGGCCTTTACCTATGATGTGTACAAGACCCATAACCAGATGAATTTCAACGACATGGGTCTGGTCGCCGTAGGCTTTATTGCGGCCTTTGTGACGGCGCTGATTGTGGTCAAGGCGGTGCTGAACTTCGTGGCGAAGAACGGTTACGGCATCTTCGCCATCTGGCGCATTGTGGTTGGCGGCCTCGGCCTGATTCTGCTGTCACTGGGGCACTAATCCCAAGATTTTTCTTTACAGGCTTCCGTTTTTTTGTGTCCGCTCTGTATCAAACGTCGCTATCTGTACCCCGCACGGGCAGCGGCCAAAAAACAGACGAGGACGCTCACCGTGCTGGAAATCGACATAGACCCTGACCGCAAGCTGATGACCTTTCGGGTCCTTGGCGAAATCGACAGTGCGCGTCTCACCGACCTGATCATCGAGGGCTATAAGGCCAACCGCTCTGCCTGGACCTATCGCCGTATCTTCGATTACCGCCGCGCGACGGGGCTTTATGACTATGGCGAGGTGGAGCGGCTGCTGGCGTGGTGGCACGGCGAAACGGCCGGCATGGACATCTGCAACAAGGTGGCCGTCATCACCAACGAAGTGCTATTTGAAGTGCGCGCCCGCGTCTTTGACGAAGCCTATACGCACGGGCAGATCCTGACCTTTGACCGCACCTCCAGGGCGCTCGAATGGCTCGATTCCGTAGCGCCCGTGTCTTCGAGACCATAAAAAACCCTCCGGCGCAACCGGAGGGTTTTCCTCAAACTATCCTGACCGCCTCAGCCCGCGTATTCGGCAAACTGACCGTTCTTGCGGAAGCGCCACAGATAGGACGGCACCACCGACTCCACAGCCGTCGGCACGATGCCCAGCTCACGCAGGCCCGGCAGCTTGCCCGACGCCACATTGTCCTTTTGCAGCAGCAGCACCTGATCCGACGTCAGCAGCGGCTTGATCAGCAGCGAGCTGATATCACCGACCAGACCGATCAGGCTGGCCGCCGCGAACGGCATCCAGACGAGGGCGCGTGGCGATTGAATCTCTTCGCCGACATATTTGATCAGCTCGTTGAAGGTGAAGGTTTCCGGCCCGCCCAGCTCAAAGGTCTGACCCGCAAAGGCCGGATTGCCCAGCGTATCGGCAATGGCGCGCGCCACGTCGCCGACATAGACCGGCTGGAACTTCGTCTTGCCGCCGCCGATGGAGGGCATGACCGGGAAGGTCTTGATTTGCTCAGCCAGACCGGTGAAGAAGCCGTCCTGCGGCCCGAAGATCACCGACGGGCGCACGATCACGGCCGACGGAATGGCGGCGCGCACGGCCTCTTCGGCCTTGCCCTTGGTCGAGGCGTATTTCGATGAGGATTTGGCATCGGCCCCCAGCGCCGACATCTGCACAAAATCGCTGATGCCGAGCTTCGCGGCCCCTTCGGCTATGGCTTTCGAAGCGGCGCGGTGCACGGCGTCGAACGAGGCGCCCGGCGTCTGATACAGAATGCCGACCAGATTGACCACCGCCGACGCGCCGCTAAGCGCGGCCTGCACCTCGGCCTCCTTGCGCACATCGCAGCGCACGACCTGAATCTGCCCCACAGTCCCCAGCGGCTTGAGATCGTAGGCGTAGGTCGGCTTGCGCACCGCGACGCGCACGCGCCAGCCCTTTTGCGCCAGCGCGCGGACGACCTGCTTGCCGACAAAGCCCGACCCGCCGAACACGGTGACCAGTCTGGAGGACAGTTGAGACATGATGGAAACCTCAGGATGCGCGGATGCCTTTGGGGCGGCACCCTTTGTAAACCCTCAATTAGCGCATGGGCTTGTGCGTCGCAATCCCTGACGGGCACAGCGTCCGCCATTTTCCGCGCAGTCATCTGTGGAAATGTAAAAAACTTTCAAAAAGGCCATTGACCTGCCCCGGCCTTCTCTGTATTTCACCGGCCTCCGGTCGCAAGATCGGAACGCAGCCTGATTATAAGTGCCCAGGTGGCGGAATTGGTAGACGCGCTGGTTTCAGGTACCAGTGGCTTAACGGTCGTGGAGGTTCGAGTCCTCTCTTGGGCACCAATCAGCTTTCCGGACAAGTCCGGAAATATTTGAAAAATCCTTTAAAATAAGGTAGTTTAGCGGATTAATTATCCGCGAACTTCCACGTGCGTCCGGCGTTGTCCGGCGCATTTGTGGGTAACGAGTGGGTAATAGGCCTTTTACCCACACTTTCTGAAAATCCGTTACCCACAAGGCCCTCACAGATAAGATGGTGCGTACGGCGCAACCGCAGGAAAAAGCTTACAAAATCTCCGATGGGAACAGCCTTTATCTGTCGGTTCAACCGTCAGGAAATCGCCTCTGGCAGATGCGTTACCGGCATTTTGGGCGTGAAAACATCCTGTCGCTGGGAAAGTACCCTGAGGTAACGCTCAAACAGGCCCGTTTTAAGCGTGACGATGCCAAGCGGTTGCTCTCAGAGGGCATTGATCCGGCTGCGGAAAAAAAGCGAAGAATCGTTCAGGCGAAGATCGCCCATGCCAGCACTTTCGATGCCGTAGCCGCCACAGGTTCGACCCACTGAGAGCGCGACTAAATCCAATTGTGCAGTGAAGCCGAGGACAGCCATCCCCGATCCCTTCCCCGGCCAACTGGAGCTACCGTGGCGCAAATAGAGCCTGTCGCGAGCTAGGGCCATTCATTACACGACTTCGCATGAGAAGGACGTCATTCAAAAAAAGTGCGCCATATCTTTGCGTTGCTACGGGAGGATAGCCTCAATTGAGGCGAGCCGAATCCCTGTTCTCCTTGGATCAAACGACCCGATCGGGGTGTTTTTTCCCAAATCCGGCTTTAGAAATTGAAATAATCCCGAACGGGATGATTTGTTGTTTTTTTCAAACTGTAATGCTACGATCGTCCCGAAAGGGTTGATGATGACGCATATCAGAAGGGCCGAGGACATTGGTCGCAGCGTTCGCCGAGCGCGTAAGGGCCAAGGGCTTACACAAGAGCAGCTTGCTTCCACATCGGGCGTTGGGGTGCGCTATCTGCGTGAACTCGAGCAAGGCAAGGAGTCCTGCCATATCGGGAAAGCTCTGATCGTGTTGTCAATGCTGGGCCTTACCCTTGAGCTTCATGGTATTAGTGAAGACGGGGATGGGAGAGGTCTTGGCGCAGGACGCGGTAACGGGGACGGATCGGGTTGGGGTTAAGCATGAGCCAAACGCTTAACGTCTATCTGTACGGTCACCTTACAGGAACCCTTATCCAGAATGATCGGGGTGGACTGGCCTTTCAATATGATGAGGCTTACCTTCAGGCGAAGCCGCAGGCGATATCGCTATCATTACCCCTTCAAACTCAACCTTTTGAAGGTGATGTCGTTCGTGCGTTTTTTTCCGGGCTGCTTCCCGATGACATCATCAAACATCGTCTTGCACGCTTTCTAGGCGTTTCCGAAAAGAACCCGTTCGCCTTGCTGGAAGTCATCGGGGGCGAATGCGCAGGAGCTCTATCTCTACAGATTCCCGGAGGGCCGGTCGATCTGACCGATGAGGGTGATGTCGAGGTTTTAGACAGTCAGAAGCTCAAAGACATTCTGGACCAACTTCGGCGTCGGCCTTTGATGGCGGGCGAAGACGGCTTGCGGCTGTCTCTTGCGGGGGCGCAGGACAAAATGGCTGTAGGCATGGTTGATGGCAAAATCGCTCTGGTAAAAGGGGGCGCCCCCACGACCCATATCCTGAAGCCGTTGATTGACGATATTCCGGACAGCGTACACAACGAACTTTTTTGCATGCGGCTGGCGCAGCGGGTCGGTATAGACGCACCGAATGCCCAGATCATTTATGTCGGTGAAACGCCATGTTACCTTGTGGAACGGTATGACAGGATCAAGCGTGATGGCAGAATTGTGCGCATCCATCAGGAAGATTTTTGCCAGGCCTTAGGCATTCTTCCCGATGTAAAATATGAACGCGAAGGTGGGCCAACGCTCGCTCAATGCTTTGATTTGCTCACACGATTTTCGGCGAAGCCTGCGGCAGATATCCTGGCGCTCCAGGACCGCGTGATATTTAACTTCCTGATTGGAAATGCTGACGCGCATGGGAAAAATTTCTCGTTCCTATACAAGTCAAACAAGCCTGAACTCGCGCCAGCCTACGACCTTCTCAGCACGGCTGTGTATCCGGACATCGCCTCGAAAATGGCGATGAAAATTGGCGGGAAGTATGAGGCAAAGGACGTGTTTTTACGTCACTGGCATCAGCTTGTCCCTGACACAGTGTCGGCTAAACGGAACCTCGACAAGAAACTCCTGAGTTTGAGCAAGGTGGTCTTCGAGCGTGCAGAGGCACTTGCCGGAGATTTTGCAAAGGAAGGCATTAAATCGAATATCCTCGCGGATATTGTAAATGTCATCGGGCAGAGAGCGAAACACCTTCAGATCAGCGTCTCAGGTGAAATTTAAAAACGGCTCCTGGCCTTTTGACGCCCACAAGGTGCGACGATTGCAGACAACGTGGCGACGGTCCTGCCTGATACGAGCCATAATCTCCGCACTTTATGCGGAGGTTAGTCGTTCCATTCTCCGCACCCGTTGGGTAACGAGAGGCCCGAAGGCATTTTAGAATATTCGGCCCTTGGTCATATCTCGACTGCCCGCGGGAAAATTTTAGGATTGTAGTTCGCTCTGTTTCTATTCATCTGTATACGGATTATATCCCTTTTCTGCGTCTAAAAGCATCGCGGACGCGCATGGCCAGACACGATCAGGCATGGATAGTTGCCTTCGATTGACGAAGCAGATATTGTTCCCGAAGGGCCTAGATTTTTCGTTGGGGCCGCGCTCAGGCTGACGAAAATCCGAACCGTCACCCGCGTGCAACACAAAGCGTGTGGGTAACGGTGTGGGTAACGAGATAGCGCCAAAATAGCTCAAATTTCTGAAATCAAACAACTATTTCCAAAATTTGAGTCCTCTCTTGGCACCAATCAGCTTCAAAACCCGCCGCAAGGCGGGTTTTTTGCTTTGAGTTGGTGATGGCAGTTGGAAAGTCAAGAAATTTTAATTTCTGGTAAGTGTTCAAAATGGAAGTGAATACTGAGCGAACTCATCCATTCGAATAATGCCATTGATAAGCCATGTGTCTGGATATTGAGAATGGGTCCACGATTCCCGCGATTTCATTTCGCGTCGAAAGGGGCGCGTGTCCTGACAAATTTGACGAAATTTCCATGCTCCGAGACCCGAGTCTCGTCTTAATTCAGCCGCTGATCCGCCGCAGCGACGACAACGTCTGAGCCTGGCCTAAACCCTCAGTAACCCCTTGCGCATCTGATCCAGTCCGGTGGCCTCCATCAGGGCCTGCACATTGCCGCCGCCAAAGCCCGTGTGACCTTTGCGCTGGATAATCTCGAAAAAGACCTGACCGACGCTCGTTTCGCAGAAGGTTTGTAGCAAAATACCTTCGCGGCGTGCATTGCCATCGATCAGCACGCCGTTGTGGCGCAGCCGCGCGACGTCTTCTTCGTGGTGCGGGACGCGCGCCGCGATCAGGTCGTAATAGGGCTCAGGCACGGCCTGAAACCGCACGCCGCGGGCGCGCAGGGCTTCGACCGTTGCATGAATATCGAAGGTTTCCAGCGCGATATGCTGCACGCCTTCGCCGCCATTGGCCTCCAGAAAGGCCTCAGTGGCGCTGTAGGCCGAGCGGCTCTCGTTCAGCGGGATGCGGATGGGGCCCTGCGGGCAGATCAGGGCCTGCGTCTCCATGCCTGTGGCGTGGGCGTCGAGGTCGAAATAGCGTTGCGATTCAAAGCCCAGCACCCGCACGTAAAAATCGGCCCAGGTCTGCATCTGGCCCTTGCGCAGGGCGTAGTTTAGGTGATCGACCGCAATCAAACCCGCCCCCTGCACCTGTTGGATGGGCGGCCTGTGCAGGGCGCGCCAGCCGTCGAACAGGTGCCCGCTCAGGTGCGTGTCGTCGATCAGGTAGATCAGCGTGCCGCCAACACCTTTCAGCGCCGGGACGTCTTCGGCAAACGGGGTGAGCAGGCCTTCGACCGCTGCGGCGCCGTTTTGCAGGGCCAGTCGCCGGGCGCGCTGAGCGTCACGCACGCGTAAGCCCATACCGCACACGCCCGGCCCGTGCTGCGCCGCAAAGGCGGCGGCGTAACCGGACGGTTCGGCATTGAGCACAAAGCGGATGGCCCCCTGAAGATGGAGGCCGACATTTTGCCAGCCGTGCCGCGCGGTTTCGACAAAGCCCAGCCGCTCAAAGGCATCGGCCTGCGCGTCCGCCTCATGCGTGGCGAACTCCACGAAGGCGATCCCTTCCAGTCCCAGAGGGTTTTCGCAGCTGAACGCCATTTATTCGCGATTTCTCGAATTGTCTTACAATTACAGGAAACGAGAAAACGCCGGAGGAGTCCAGTTAACCTTGCGTAATGAAGTCCTGTTAGTTCGGGGCCTTGCCGGCGGAGTCGCGCACGATAAGGCTGTGGGCCGTCATATAGGTGGCCGCTGTGCCGCTGCTGAAATTGGCCTCCCAGTTGTCGAGCGCCTGCACCACGCGGCGCGACATGTCGAGATAGGGCTGGGCGATGGTGGTCAGGGCCGGCCACACGGCGGCGGCGATGGGCGCGTCGTCAAAGCCAATGACCGACAGGTCGCCGGGGATGCTCAAACCGCGTTTGTGGGCTGCGACGCTGACCGCGGCTGCGGTTTCGTCATTGGCGGCAAAGATGGCCGTGGGCGGCTGTGGCAGGGACAACAGGGCTTCGGCGGCCTCGATCCCCTTGCGGAACTGAAAATCCCCGGCGACCAGCAGGTCGGGCTCCGGGCGCGGCAGGCCTGCGGCATCATAGGCCTCAAACAGGCCCTGACGGCGCAGGATGGCGGCCGAATGGTCCGGGTGGCCGCTGATGTGGCCGATGCGGCGGTGCCCCAGGGCAAACAGGTGCTCGATCACCTCACGCGCGGCGGCGCGGTCGTCCATGACGACCGACGGAAAGTGCGGATCGAAGACCGAGGGCGCGATCAGCACGGCGCGCGCTCCGCGTTGGCGTAGATGGGCCTTTAACGGCGCAAAATCGCACAGGGGCGGCAAGAGGATCAGGTCGCGCACCCGCCCTTCGTCGAGGAAGCGATCCAGCCGCTCGGCCCAGCCGGGCTGCATGTCGAACAGCTCGACGCTGATGTGTTTGCCCGCCTCCATACAGGCGGTCAGAAGCGCGTGGTGAAAGCGGCTGAGATAGCCCGACACCGGGTCTTCGAGCAGCAGGCCCAATGAACTGGCCCCGCCCAGCCGCAACTGCCGCGCGGAAGGGTTGGGCGTGTAGTCCAGCGCCTTCATGGCCGCCTGCACCTGAGCGCGCGTCTCCGGCCTGACCCGGTCGGGCTCATTGAGCACCCGCGACACGGTCTTGGCCGAAACCCCGGCCAGGCGGGACACATCGTAAATCGTCGTCATGGGCTTAAGGCTAACAGCAAGCGGCGAGAGGGGGAAGGGCAACGGGCCCAGAAACGCAAACGGCCCGCCTCCGGGGGAAGCGGGCCGTGCAACTAACAGGCGGAAACCTTAGAGATAACGGCGCAGCGACCGCGACAGCTCGGTGCCGGTATCCTTCTTCTTCTTTTGCTGCGGCTGATAGGCGACGCGCGAATGTTCGACGCAGTAGGGGATGCCGTCGGCGGCGCGGCGACCGCAGAAGGTGAATTCGTCCGACGACGGATCACCGATCGGCCACTTGCACATCTTGGACCCCAGCGTCAGGACCGTGGCCGTACCCGGACCTTCGATCACCGGCACGGCCGGCACCTGAGCCACGGGGCGCGGTGCAGGTTCAACCGAGACACGGCGCGGGGCCGGTTGCGGCGCGGGCTGGGCCTGAGCGGCAGGACGCGGCGGCTTGGCCGGCTTATACAGCGGACGGGCCGGTTGCGACGGGGCCGCGCGACCCGACAGGCCGAGACGGTGCACCTTACCGATGACGGCATTGCGCGTTACGCCGCCCAGGGTCTTGGCGATCTGACTGGCGGAATGGCCTTCCTGCCACAGCTTTTTCAGCGTTTCGACCCGTTCGTCTGTCCAGCTCATGGTCAAGCCTCCGTCCCCTAAATGACGGGCGCACCCGTCAAGCCTCAGCACTAGATATGGATTCGCCGATTACGATAAAACCGGCCTCCCTACCGCTAATCGTAAACAAAAAGTTAAAAACCGCAATATCTAGTGTTTCGCCTGTTGGGGGATGTCCACAGCAATCTATATCTAGTGTTTCGCTGTGGAAAAACGCAGCTTTCCACAGGGGTGATCCACAGATTTTGGGCTGTCCGCTATTTATCCCCTGCGGGCGTTGAGTCGCGCGGCCGCCCTGTGGAACAAATGGCGGCGGGGCAGGGTTCGTGTTGACAGGGGCGGGCCCGCTGAGGCATTAGAGCGGGACGCAAAGGCAGGCCTCGTTCGCCTCAGACGCGGGTGTAGCTCAATGGTAGAGCAGCAGCTTCCCAAGCTGAATACGAGGGTTCGATTCCCTTCACCCGCTCCAATCTCTTTAAATTTGAATACGTCGAGGATCATATTTAGCTTCCCTTTCCTCGAAGTTTGTCGAAAAGGGTATAAGTGCCCCGCCCTTATATGCTCTTGTTTGCTGTAAGTGCCCGAATTGCGCTAATCTCAAGTATGAACAGGGGTTGGAGAGAATGCGCGATCTTTATCGTAACGCGGTGGCTGTTATGCATAGTGCCTTTAGGCGACTAGAGCAGCAGACTCCTCGACCTATTGAAAAAGTCATTCAGGGCGGATACGCGCGCCGCTATCAAGAAGAAACAGTCCAGCAAGCGGTGCTTCTCAAACTGGCCCGATATATCAGCGGCCTCAACGCCGGTGATTTGCTTTTACAAAATGGTTATGTTCAAGAGCTAGCGGTTTTGCAGCGAACACTTGATGAAATTCACGAAGACATTTTATTTCTTCTATTTGAACCGCCTGCGACCGGTGAGGGACGCGGGCTACGAAAGGATTATTTGAAACGATTTTGGGCCGAAGAGTTTGAAGAAGGCGTGCCTATAATGGAGCAGTCTAAGGGCCGCTACCACATTCCGCGCGGACAGATTCGAGCTTACATCGAAAAGCGGACAAAAAGCAGTACACAACAAGGCGAGAGAGCCGCGGCCATTCTCCACCAAGCCTATTCAGGGTTTGTACATGCGGCAGCGCCGTTTGTTATGGAGATGTGTGAAGGTAATGACTGCACATTCTTGCTACAGGGTTTACTTGGAACGCACCGTGTTCGAGAGCATGAAGAGGATTTTTGGAACCAGCATTATCGCGGGCTGCTTTCTTTTCGAGCGACAGCAAATGTCTGCGGCGACCAAGCCCTTGAAACTGAAATAGACGACTATATGACCATTTTCGAGGCGCGTTCCGGAACTTCCTACATGGCCGACGCCCGTCGCGAATTGTCAGGCAAACATAGAGCGCGACGAACTGGACGGCCTCAGGAAGCTGGCTCCGGTGCTTCTGGGGGCGACGGACGCGCAGATAGAGATGTTGCTGAGGACGGGTAAGTTTACGGAGATCAAGCCATGACCAAGACCTATAAGAGCGACGTTTCGGCCAGCCTGCATGAACTGGCGAGCGATCTGCATGAGGTCGGTTTGATCGACAAGGCAACCATGCGTCATTTTGACGAAAGCTGCCTGACGCCCATCCATGAATTTACGGCTGAGGACATCCGAAAATTGCGCGAACGCGAGCAGGTCAGCCAGACGATCTTTGCGGCCTATCTGAACGTCTCAAAAGACTCGGTCAGTCAGTGGGAACGCGGCCAGAAGCAACCGGCGGGGCCGTCGCTCAAGCTGCTGTCTCTGGTGGAGCGCAAGGGCCTGTCGGCGATCGCGTGAGGGACGCCAGATACTTTCACGACCGAAGCACCGCCCTGGCGTCTGAGAGGCGCAGAAACAGGGTCATGGGCTGGATAGGTGAGGCCACAAACCCGCGCGACAGATAAAAGCGGCGCGCCTCTTCGGACAAGGCATGGACCAGCAGGGCGGTCGCGCCCGCAATGTCGGCGGCGGCCAGTGCGCGGCGCGTGGCGTCCTGCAACAGGGCCTTGCCCAGCCCCTTGTTCTGCCAGCTCAGGTCAATGGCCAGTCGCCCCAGCACCACAACCGGAATGGGATCGGGCATGTTTCGCGTCAGTGTCTTCGGCGTTTCACTGAGCGCGACGGCTCCGGCGGACAGGCAATAATAGCCCACCACGCGGTGGCCTTCGCAGGTGACATAGGTGCGCGAAGCGAGCGCGTTTTCGTTCTTCAGGGCGCGTTTTTGCAGCCATTCATCCAGCGACGCGACGCCGGACTGAAACTCCGCTATCTCATGCGCCGGGGTAATCGGCGCGGGCGGCGTAAGCTCAGAGAGCTTCATGCGTCGTCCCAGGGCGAGGGTTCGCTGAGGAAACGACGCAGGCGGGCGTTCGGCTGAGGCGGCGCATCCAAAAGGGCCTGAAACTGCGCAAAGGCATCGGCATCGAGGCGGAAAAACGCCTGATCGAGCAGGACATCCTCGGCCTTGCGCGTGGCGGCCTCCAGCATGAAGTCCGAACGGCTGCGGCCCAGACGTTCCGCCGCCTGATCAATCAGATCGCGCTGCGCGGCCTTGGCGCGGATATTGATTGAGACGGGGTTCTGGGCGGGCATGGAACGGCTCCTGTTGGAGATGTTCCATACACGAATATGCGCACATTTTCTATACAAAACTGCCTGCGTTAATTCCGCACCAGATGGTCATACACGTGCGTCACGGCGTCGAAGCGCACGCGCGACGGATGGCCCGCGAACGGGGCCGGGGTGAAGTGGGTAGTGGTCAGGCCCGCTGCGATGGGATCGCTGATCTTGTCCGTATTCCAGCCGATCAACAGGTGCCCGCCGGGGGGCATGATCGCCGCCAGAGCGTTGAGGGCGCGCACTTGCTGGGCTTCGGAATCGACGCCATAGCCCAGAACGCCATTGCACACGATGCCGTCGAAACGCAGGTCGGCAAACAGGCTATCGGCTTCGCAGATATCGCCCGTGCGGTGGCGCGTCTTATGGCCAAAGCGGGCCGAGCGCGGGTCTATGTCGGTGGTCCAGGCTTCGGCCCCATGCTGTTCCAAAATGCGGTAATAGCCGCGATTATAGCCACGGCAGCCGACAAACAGCAGCCGGCCTTTCAGCGCGGCAAAGGCGGGCAGATAGGCGTCGGTCATCAGCCGCCGGTCGGGCAGGTCGTGAATCTCGGACCGTTTGGATTTGAACAGACTGGCCAGAAAGCCCATGCGCGTGTCTCCGTTTGAAGCGAGACTAGGCGGGGTTTGCGCGGGTGTGAAGCCTGTTTCTCGGCCCCGCATTGAGCAAACGTAGCTATACCCCCGACGTACTGGATAGGAGAGAGAACCACAGATTTCACAGATTGGCGCTTCGCGCCTTTATTCATAAGGGCGAAGGGGGGCATCGACCCTCGTAATCTGTGTCATCTGTGAAATCTGTGGTTCCTTTTAAGACCCCAGCAGCACCTCAGCCGCCGCGAGGTCCTGCGCCGCTTCGCCGACGCTTTTGAAGACGCTGAGGCCGCTGTGTGGCGCAAAGGCCGGGTCGCACAGGTCGTGCAGGGTGCCGCGAATATCCTTAAGCGTAAGACCGCTCAGATCGCCCGCCGTCGAAAGGGCCGCCGGGGTATCGATATAGACGCAGGCGCGGCGCAAGGTTTCGGCGTCGGCTTCGCGCATATCGGGCGTAAAACCGCCGATCAGCGACACGTGCTGATCGCTGAGGTGGTGGCCTTCGATCCACGGCGTGCGGCTCAAGGTGGCGCAGGCGATCAGGTCCGCGTGCGGGATTTGCGACGCCATATTTTCGCACACCGAAGCCGCAAACCCGGCCTGCGTCAGGCGCGACACAAGGGCTTCGGCATGGGCGCGGGTCGGGCTGAAGACCGAGACGCTGTCGATGGCACGTACCGCACGGAAGGCAAAGGGAATCTCGGACGCGATGCGTCCTGAGCCGATCAGCAGCAGGCGGCGCGCCTCAGGTTTGGCCAGCCGGTCCATCGCCACGGCGGCCACGGCAGCGGTGCGCCGCGCCGTCAGTTCCTCGCCGTCGATCAGGGCCAGATGCCGGTGCGTTTGGCCGTCAAACACCAGATAGGAGGCCGCTACGCACGGCAGGTGGCGGGCCGCATTGTCGGGCGTCACGTGCACGATCTTGACCCCGCCCAGACGCTCAGACCACGCCGGCATCAGCAGCAGCGAGGCGTCGTGCCCCAGGTCGAAGACCGGCCTTTGCGGCGTCTGCGCCCCGGCCCGCAGTCGCGCCGGTAGCTCGCGTACAAGCCGCGCATAGGGCAGGGCGGCTTTGAGGTCATCGGCGGTGATCAGGCGCATGGGGTTTCCTATCTGTAAGTCGCCGTTTCTTTCAGCAGCCAGTCGCGGAAGGCCTTGAGCGGCGGGTGATTGACGCGCTCAGCCGGCCAGACGAGGTGGTAGGCTTCACCTGTGCTGAACGGGGCCTCCAGCGCCGGGACCAGCGCGCCGGAGGCGAACTCTTCTTCAGCCAGAAACTGCGGCAACAAAGCGACGCCAAGGCCGGAGCGGGCCACCTGAGCCACGGTGGCGAACTGATCGAACAACATGCCGTGCACGTGGTCGGCGGGCGCGCCGTGCGCTTCCAGCCAGTTTTCCCAGGCGTCGGGGCGCGAGGTGAGGTGCAGCAACGGCGCCTGACGCAGATCGGCGGGGTCCGCAAAGCCATACTGCGCCTTAAGCTCCGGGGCACAGGCCGGGATGACCACTTCGGGCCGCAACAGGGCGCTTTCCGCGCCGGGCCAGTCGGGGCGGCCGAAATGGATGGCGGCGTCGAGCCCTTCGCTGCGGAAATCGAAGACGCCGATGCGCGTGATCAGATTGACCTGAATGCCGGAATTATTGCGCAAAAAATCGGGCAGGCGCGGGGCCAGCCAGCGCGTGCCGAAGGTCGGCAGTATGGCCAGTTTCAGCGTCCCGCCGTGCGGATTGGCGCGCAGGCTGAGCGAGGCCGACGAGATGATTTTCAACGCTTCGCGCACCTCACGCGCATAGGCCTCACCCCCGGCGGTCAGGCGCACGGTCTGGCGTTCACGGTGGAACAGCTCGACCTCCAACTGCGCCTCCAGCGCGGCGATCTGGCGGCTGACGGCGCTTTGGGTCAGGTTCAGTTCGCGCGCGGCGGCGGTGACCGAACCCAGCCGCGCCGTGGCCTCAAACGCGGCCAGAAGCGACAGGGACGGGAGGAAGCGGCGAGGTGAGCGCATATTCGATTTCGGAATGAAGTCTTGTCAAAATGGCCCTTGTTGAGGCCGTTCGGGCACGGTACAACCGGTTTAGCCATTACGCAAGAGAATGAACCCTTGGCCCCTGCGCTTGAGCCTCTTACCCACGGACTGTGGGCCGCCACGGCCCCCGCTGCGCCGCTGACCGTGGCGCTGAGCGGTGATCTGCGCGCCGATGTGGCGGTGGTGGGGGCGGGCTATACCGGCCTGTCGGCGGCCCTGACCCTGGCCGAAGCCGGGGCAAAGGTGGTGGTGATCGAGGCGCGCGAGATTGGCTTTGGCGGGGCCGGGCGCAATGTCGGGCTGGTCAATGCCGGAATGTGGGTCATGCCCGACGAACTGCCCAAGGTGCTGGGGCCGGTGCATGGCGAGCGACTGTTGCAGGTTCTGGGCAATGGCCCGGCGGAGGTGTTCGCGCGCGTCGATAAACACGCCATCGCCTGCGAACTCAGGCGCGAAGGGACGCTGCATTGCGCCGTGGGTGAGGCGGGGGTGCGCGAACTGCGTGACCGGGCGCAGCAATGGCAGGCGCGCGGCGCGGATGTAAGTCTGCTGGATGCCGCCGAAACGCAGCGGATGGTTGGCACGGACGCCTATCCGATGGCCTTGCTGGATCGCCGCGCCGGGGTGATTCAGCCGCTGGCCTATGTGCGCGGTCTGGCCACGGCGGCGGTGGCGGCGGGCGTCGATATCCGCAGCGAAAGCCCGGTCGAACAGATCGAGGTGGCCGGCGATCAGTGGCGCGTGACGACGCGCGACGGCTCGGTGACCGCTCCAAAGGTGATCATGGCCACCGATGCCTACACCAAAGGGCCGTGGGAGATCATCCGGAAGGAGCAGGTCTGGCTGCCCTATTTCAACTGCGCCACCACGCCCTTACCGGATGACATTTTGCGCCACATCCTGCCGGAAGGTCAGGGGGCCTGGGACACGGCGGAGGTCCTGTCCTCCTTCCGTATGGATGCCGCCGGGCGGCTGGTCTTCGGCAGCGTCGGGGCCTTGCGCGGGCCGGCGCAGGGCGTGCACAGCGGCTGGGGGCAACGCGCCATGACGCGCCTGTTCCCGGCGCTCAAAGGTATTGGTTTTGAACACGAATGGTATGGCTGGATCGGCATGACCGACGATAACCTGCTGCGTTTCCATCGCTTTGCCGAGGGCGTGGTGGGCGTGTCGGGCTATAATGGTCGGGGGATTGCGCCGGGCACGGTGATGGGGCGGATTCTGGCCGAACACGTGCTGGGGCCGCTGTCCGAAGACGATTTGCCGCTGCCGGTGACGACACCGCAAGAGGCGAAGCACCGGGCGGCCAAAGAGGTTTATTACGAGGCCGGTGCGGCAGTGCTGCATGCGGTGGAACACAGGTTTTGAGCATCCCCTTCGGATTTACGGGCGGATGAAAAGGGAAGACAGATGAGCGCGGATACACGTATTTTGCTGGAGTCTCTGGGCGTTACCGGCGGCCACACGGGCGGGACCTTGAAGGTCCATTCGCCCAATACCGGCGAGCTGATCGGGGAGGTCGTTGAAACAAGCATTGATCAGGCCAGGGCACGCATCGACGCGGCGCACGAAGCGTTCCTCCAATGGCGTCTGATCCCGGCACCCAAGCGCGGCGAACTGGTGCGCCTGTTCGGTGAAGAACTGCGCGCGCACAAAGAGGCCCTGGGCAAGCTGGTGTCGATTGAGGCCGGTAAGGTTACGTCCGAGGGCCTTGGCGAAGTGCAGGAAATGATCGACATTTGCGACTTCGCGGTCGGCCTGTCGCGGCAACTGTACGGCCTGACCATCGCCACCGAGCGCGCCGAACACCGCATGATGGAAACCTGGCACCCACTGGGCGTGGTCGGCATCATCTCGGCCTTCAACTTCCCGGTCGCCGTGTGGGCGTGGAATGCCTGTCTGGCGCTGGTGTGCGGCGACGCCATCGTGTGGAAGCCGTCGGAAAAGACGCCGCTGACGGCGCTGGCCACCCATGCCCTGTTTGAGCGCGCCGTCGCCGCCTATAGGGCGGCGGGCCATGCGGTGCCCCAAGGCCTGTCGGCCCTTCTGATCGGCGGTAAAGGCGTCGGCGAAGCGCTGGTCGAGCATGAGAAGGTGCCGCTGGTCTCGGCCACCGGTTCGACGGCCATGGGCCGCGCTGTGGGCCCGAAGCTGGCTGCGCGTTTTGCGCGGGCCCTGCTGGAGCTGGGGGGCAATAATGCCGCCATTATTGCACCGTCAGCAGACCTCGATCTGGCTTTGCGCGGTGTGGCCTTTGCGGCGATGGGCACGGCGGGTCAGCGCTGCACGACCCTGCGTCGCCTGTTCGTGCACGAAAGCCTTTATGACACCTTCGTGCCGCGCCTGAAACAGGCCTATGCCTCGGTGAAGGTCGGGCATCCGCTGGAAGACGGCACGCTAATCGGGCCGCTGATCGACGCGCACGCCTTTGATCTGTTTGAAAAAGCGCTGGACGAAGCGCGCAGCGTCGGCGGTCAGGTCACCGGCGGGGCGCGTGTAGATGTGAACGGTAAGGACAGTTATTATGTGCGTCCGGCCATTGTCGAAATGGACGCCCATGCGGGGCCGGTGCTGCGGGAAACCTTTGCACCAATTCTATATGTTATGAAATATGGAAATATTCAAGACGCCATCGCCATGCAGAATGCCGTCGGCGCGGGTTTGTCGTCCTCGATCTTCACCAATGACATCCGCGAAGCCGAGCTGTTTGTCTCCGCTGCCGGGTCGGATTGCGGCATCGCCAATGTCAATATCGGGCCGTCGGGCGCGGAAATCGGCGGGGCCTTTGGTGGGGAAAAAGAAACCGGCGGCGGGCGCGAATCCGGCTCGGATTCATGGAAAGCCTATATGCGCCGCGCCACCAACACCATCAACTATGGCCGCAGCCTGCCTCTGGCCCAGGGGGTGAAGTTCGATGTCTAAATTTGATTGGTCCGATCCGTTCCTTCTCGATGCGCAACTGTCCGATGAGGAGCGCCTGATCCGCGACGCGGCGCACGACTATGCGCAGTCGCAGCTTCTGCCGCGCGTGCTCAAGGCCTATGCCGAGGAGCAGACCGACCTGGCTATTTTCCGCGAAATGGGTGAGCGCGGCTTGCTGGGCGCGACCCTGCCGGAAACCTATGGCGGGGCGGGGGCGTCCTATGTGGCCTATGGGCTTATTGCGCGTGAAGTCGAGCGTGTGGACTCGGGTTATCGGTCGATGATGAGCGTGCAGTCCTCACTGGTCATGTATCCGATCCATGCCTATGGCTCGGAGGCGCAGCGGCAAAAATACCTGCCGAAACTGGCCAGCGGCGAATGGATCGGCTGCTTCGGTTTGACCGAGCCGGATGCCGGTTCAGACCCGGCGTCGATGCGCACGACGGCGCGCAAAACCGACGGCGGCTATGTGCTCAACGGCGCGAAGATGTGGATTTCCAATTCGCCGATTGCCGATGTGTTCGTGGTGTGGGCCAAGCTTGAGGGCGTCATTCGCGGCTTCGTGCTGGACAAGGGGGTGGCGGGCCTCAGCGCGCCGAAAATTCACGGCAAACTCAGTCTGCGCGCCTCCATCACCGGCGAGATCGTGATGGATAATGTCGAGGTCGGTGAAGACGCCCTGCTGCCGAATGTCGAGGGGCTGAAAGGGCCGTTCGGCTGCCTCAACCGGGCGCGCTATGGCATTAGCTGGGGCGTGATGGGGGCGGCCGAAGACTGCTGGCACCGCGCGCGGCAATACGGCCTCGACCGGCAGCAGTTCGGGCGGCCTCTGGCGCAGACGCAACTGTTCCAGAAGAAGCTGGCCGACATGCAGACCGAGATCACGCTGGGGCTTCAGGCCTCGTTGCGCGTCGGGCAGCTGTTCGACGCCGGGCAGGTGCAGCCGGAAATGATCAGCCTGATCAAGCGCAATAATTGCGGCAAGGCGCTCGACATTGCGCGCATGGCCCGCGACATGCACGGCGGTAACGGCATACACGAAGAATACCACGTCATGCGCCACGCCCAGAACCTGGAGACGGTCAATACCTATGAGGGCACGCACGATGTGCACGCCCTTATCCTCGGTCGGGCGCAGACGGGTTTACAGGCGTTTTTTTGATGGATGAAAGCCCGGCTATATCTTTTGGCGATAACGTTCGAATTGCCTCAACACCCGAGACAATTAAGCTCGGCGTGGCTGGGAAAAATGGACAGGTTTACGGGATAACCACGCCTTCGGTCACTGGAATCGAAATGATCGGCCAATCTCCCAAAGACCACGCGGTCAATGTCTATTTTGAAGACGCATCAGAGGCATTGTGGTTTGCGCCGGAGTTGGTCGAGTTCGTCGACCATGGTGCTGGAACAGTCGTGGAGATTGATGGCCAGAAATCTGTTCGCAACACAGATGGCAGTTGGTCCAATCCAACTGCCCAAAATACTTTTTTATCTCGGTTTTTAGGATTGTTCAGGTGAAACCCCTTGCCGGACTGAAAGTTCTCGAACTGGCGCGCATACTGGCCGGGCCGTGGGCCGGTCAGATTCTGGCCGATCTGGGGGCCACGGTCGTCAAGGTTGAACGCCCCGGCACAGGTGATGATACGCGCGGCTGGGGCCCGCCCTTTATCGGTGATGCGGCAGCCTATTTCCACGCCTGTAACCGTGGCAAAGCCTCGGTCGCCATCGACATCACCACACCCGAAGGTCAGGCGGCCATCCGTGAGCTGGCGCGCGAGTCCGACGTGCTGATCGAGAATTTCAAGGTCGGCGGTCTGCGCCAATACGGCCTCGATTACGACACCCTGAAAGCCGTCAATCCGCGCCTGATCTATGTGTCGATTACCGGCTTCGGGCAGGACGGGCCCTATGCGCAACGCGCCGGCTATGACTACATCCTGCAGGGCATGTCGGGCCTGATGGACATTACCGGCGACCCGGACGGTGAGCCGCAAAAGGTGGGGGTGGCGGTGGTCGATCTGTTCACCGGCGTCTATACCTCAACCGCCGTGCTGGCGGCCTTGCGACAGCGCGACGCGACGGGGCAGGGCTGTCATATCGACATGGCCCTGTTTGATGTGGCCACTTCCATGCTGGCCAATCAGGCGATGAACTATCTGGCGTCGGGCGTATCGCCGACGCGGCTGGGCAATGCACACCCCAATATCGCGCCCTATCAGGTCTTTGCGGTGAAGGACGGCCACGTCATCGTCGCGGTGGGCAATGACCATCAGTTTTTGCGCTTCTGCGACGTTTTGGAAGCCGACTACATCGCACAAAACCCGGCCTATGCCACCAATGCCGGGCGTGTGGCGGCGCGGCATCAACTGGTGGCCGAGTTGGAGCCGTTTTTGCGCAATATGACGCGCGCAGAGCTTCTGACGGCATTGGAAGGGGCAGGCGTCCCGGCGGGGCCAATCAACCGCATCGAAGACGTGTTCAACGACCCGCAGATCGTGCATCGCGGCCTGCGCATCGAAATCGATGGCGTCCCCGGCGTGGCCTCGCCCATAGTGATCGACGGCGTGCGGATGACGGCGGATACGGCGTCACCGGAGTTGAATCAAAAGCACCTCCCCTGATTTCAGGGGAGGGTGGCCCGAAGGGCCGGGTGGGGTTAATGGCGTAGATGCCCCCCCTCCGGTTCTGCCTTCGGCAGCCCGGTTTCCCCCCGCCAAAGGCAGGGGGATATAGATGTATTTAGCGCGACCCGACTGGGTAAAGAATGGAAAGGCAGCCATGCGGACTGGCGGACAGATTCTCGTTGATCAACTGATACGCAATGGCGTGGAGCGCCTGACCTGCGTGCCGGGCGAGTCGTATCTGGCGGCGCTGGATGCGATGTACGATGCCGATATCGACGTGCTGATCTGCCGTCACGAAGGCGGGGCGGCGATGATGGCCGAAGCCTATGGCAAGCTCACCGGGCGACCCGGCATCTGCTTTGTGACGCGCGGCCCGGGGGCGACCAATGCGGCGCACGGCGTGCATATTGCGCAGCATGATTCCACACCGATGATCCTTTTTGTGGGGCAGGTCGAACGCGCTTTTCTGGGCCGCGGGGCGTTTCAGGAACTGGATTACGTGGCGGCCTTTGGCGGCATCGCCAAATGGGTGGTGGAAATTTCCGATCCGAAGCGCATCCCGGAAATCGTCGCCCGCGCCTTCCGCGTAGCCATGCAGGGCCGCCCCGGTCCGGTGGTGATTTCGCTACCCGAAGACATCCTGACCGAGGTGGTCGAGGTCGCCGATGCGCCGCCGGTCGAGGCGGTGGAGGCCGCGCCGACTCGCGCGGATATGGCGGCGTTTGCGCAAGCGATAAAGGCGGCGGAGCGTCCGCTGATGATCCTGGGCGGATCGCGCTGGACGGCCGAAGGCTGCGCCGCGGTGGCCGATTTTGCCGCGCGCTACGACCTCCCCGTGGCGACCGAGTTTCGCCGGACGTCGCTGTTTCCCGCGCACCATCCCTGCTATGCGGGCGATCTCGGCTTCGGGCAGAATCCGGCCCTGTCGCAGCGGGTGAAGGACGCTGATCTGCTGATCCTGCTGGGCGCGCGTATGGCCGAGGTCCCGTCGAATGGCTACACGCTGATCGGCGGGCAAAAGCTGGTGCACATCTTCCCGCAGGCTGAGGAAATCGGGCGGGTCTATCCGCCCGCTCTGGCCATCGTCAGCACGCCGGATCAGTTTGCTAAGGCCTTATCGTGGATGGACGAAGCCCCATCGCCGCAGATCATCAGGGGCGCGGCGGCGCATCAGGACTGGCTCAAATGGACGAGCACGCCTGCGTCCATCCCCGGCGATTTTCAGTATGGCGAGGTGATGGTGTGGCTGCGCGAGCACCTGCCGCCGGAGACCATCATTACCAATGGGGCGGGCAATTACGCCATCTGGGTGCACCGCTACTGGCGGCACGAGCGGCCCTTTACGCAGGTCGCACCGACATCGGGCAGCGTCGGCTATTCGGTCCCGGCGGGCATTATGGCCAGGCGTCAGTGCCCGGACGCGCCGGTGGTGACCTTTGCCGGTGATGGCTGTTTCCTGATGAACGGCAATGAGTTCGCCACCGCTGTGCAATACGATATCCCGCTGATCATTATCGTTATCGACAATGGCATGTGGGGCACGATCCGTATGCATCAGGAGCGTGAATATCCGCATCGCCCGATCGGCACGGAGCTGAAGAATCCGGACTTTGCCGCCTATGCCAAGGCTTTTGGCGGGCATGGCGAAACCGTGCGCACCACGGCGGACTTTGCCCCGGCCTTTGAACGGGCGCAGGCGTCCGGCAAACCGGCCATACTGCACTGCCTGATCGATCCGCAGGCCATCACGCCGGCTAAAACGCTGGATCAGGTCTCGCGCGGGGCGTAAACTCGCGCCATGCACAGACTGTTTATCGGGGTTGAACCACCGCGCGCTATCAAGACGCAACTGCTCGGCCTGATGGGCGGGGTCAGTGGCGCGCGTTGGCAAAGCACGGCGCAACTGCACCTGACCCTGCGCTTTGTGGGGGAGGTCGATCGGCATCAGGCCAACGCGATTGCCGAGGCTCTGGCCGACCTGCACCATCCGGCGTTCGCCCTGTCGCTGGCCGGTGTGGGCACGTTTGAGCGCAAGGGTCAGGTCCATACGTTGTGGGCCGGGGTGACGCCGTTCGAGCCTGTGCACGTGCTGCACAAGAAGGTCGATCAGGGGCTGGTGCGCGCGGGGGTGTTGCCGGAGACGCGGGCCTTTCAGCCGCACATTACACTGGCGCGGTTGAGCGGTCGTGTCGGAACACTTTCGCACTTTCTCGATGCCAATGAGGGGCTGACGAGCGAACCGTTTGTTGTGGATACGGTGTGTTTGTACGAAAGCACCTTGACCAGCGAAGGCAGTGTTTACACAGTCGTGGAACGGTATTCGCTTTAATCTACGTCCTGTGACGACGGCGCGGGAAGCGAGGCGGGTATTGCGTTTTCTCTCCTCCCTGCGCGTTAGCGTGGGGAGGTGGATTTTGCCGAAGGCAAAAGACGGAGGGGGGCGACTCCGGAGGCGGGTTTGGTACTGGCTTTAGCCGGGCGTACGCCCAGTCGGCGAGGGGCTATCTTCGGCAGAGTCATCCCGTCAACCGCTTCGCGGTCCCCCTCCCCATGCTCCGTATAGGGAGGAGAAAGGAAGGCGGTTATTGCGCTTCTCCCCTCCCTACGGCTTACCGTAGGGAGGGGAGTCACACCGACGGCGACGGTTCGCGTTTCAGGCGGCGCAGGCAAAAGGTCGAGCGCGTGTGGCGGATGCCGGGGAATTTCAGCAGCTTCTTGCGCAGGAACTGCTCATAGCCCTCCGTGCCATCGACCGCCGCAATCAGCACATAGTCGTATTCGCCCGTCGTCAGATAGGCGTCGGTCACTTCGGGCAGGTTCAGCACATAGCGCGAAAAGGCTTCGATGCGCTCGTCGTCGTGCGATTCGATATTGATTTCGACGATCACCGTATCCGGCTTACCCACCTGTTCCGGATCGAGCAGGGCGACATAGCCGGTGATGACGCCATTTTCTTCCATCCGCTTGATGCGCGACCAGCAGGGGGTGGGCGACAGGCCCACCTGATCGGCGATTTCCTGCGTCGTCAGGCGACAATTGCTGCGCAGCAATCGCAGGATTTTGCGGTCGGTATCGTCAAGGCCACGGCCTTCAGAACTGCGTGACATGGGCATTCCATCTGTAGCAGGCATCCCATTCTGCGGCAAAGCGCCGCAACGGAATGTCATTTTGTCTATGCCCTCAATAGCACGAAATTCGAAAATTCATTCTCCTGATTTCGTGTCATCCTGCAAAAAAATTCCGCGATAGACGGAAAGCCTAGCAGGGATGATTAAATGCGCGATCAGGTTTCCTTAAGCGACAAGTACGTCCTCGAAGAGGGCCGCGCCTTTATGAGCGGGGTTCAGGCGCTGGTGCGGTTGCCCCTGATGATCGCGCGGCGCGACCGGCGGGCGGGCCTCAACACAGCGGGTTTTATTTCCGGCTATCGTGGCTCACCGCTCGGCAATTACGATCAGCAATTGCAGCAGGCCAAATCGCTGCTCGATCCGCTGAATATCGTGGTGCAGCCGGCCATCAACGAAGACCTGGGGGCCACTGCCGTATGGGGCACGCAGCATGTTCCGCTGTTTGAAGGGGCGCGTTACGACGGCGTCTTCGGCATCTGGTATGGCAAGGGGCCGGGCGTGGACCGCTCAGGCGACGTGCTCAAACACGCCAATATGGCCGGGACGACGCCACTGGGCGGTGTGCTGGCCGTGGTCGGCGACGACCATGCGTGCAAATCCTCGACCCTGCCCAATCAGTCGGAACTGGCCTTTATCGACGCCGAAATCCCGGTCCTGAGCCCCGCCACCATCGCCGAGGTGCTGGAATACGGCGTCAAGGGGCTTGCCCTGTCGCGCTTCTACGGCGGCTGGGTGGCGCTGAAGACCATTTCCGACCTGATGGACGCTTCGGCCGCGGTCGATCTCAGCGACCGTTTCGACACGCGCGACCCGGTGATCGACCTGCCCGCCGATGGCCTGCATATCCGCGCCAAGGACACCCCCGCCGAAAAGGAAGCGCGTCACCGTCATTACCGCCTGCCCGCGGCTTCGGCCTTTGCGCGGCTCAATGGTTTCGACACGGTGGTCTGGCCCCAGGCGCGCCCGCGCATCGGTATCGCCACGGCGGGCAAGGCCTTCACGCAGGTTATGGAGGCGCTTGACCTGCTGGGTATCACCGAGGCCGAAGCGTGCGACATCGGCCTCAGCGTGTGGAAGGTCGGCATGGTGTGGCCGCTGGATGCGCAGGGCGCGCGCGCCTTTGCCGGTGGCCTTGAAAAGCTGCTGGTGGTCGAGGAACGGCGCGAGGTGATCGAGCCGCAACTGCGCTCGGCGCTGTACGCCCTGCCCGATGGTCGTCGCCCGCTGATCCTCGGCAAGCGGGGCTTGAGCGGTGAGCCGCTGATCTCCGACGTGCTGGAACTCGATACGCTTCAGGTGGCGCTGGCGCTGTACGACCTGCTGCCGGAAGCCGCGCGGAACGCTCAGCGCCATGAGCGCGCCGAAGGCTTCCGCCTGCGCCTGACGACGAAGGACGCGCTCAAACCCGACCATATCCGCGGGCCGTTTTTTTGCGCCGGATGCCCGCACAATGGATCGACCGTGGTGCCCGAAGGGTCGCGCGGTCTGGCCGGGATCGGCTGCCACTACATGGCGACCTTCATGCCGCGGCGCACCGATATCTGCACCCATATGGGCGGCGAAGGCGTGACCTGGATGGGGCAGGCACCCTTTACCGACGAAGGCCACGTCTTCACCAATCTGGGCGACGGCACCTACTTCCATTCGGGGCTTCTGGCGATCCGTCAGGCCATCGCTGCCGGGGTCAATATCACCTATAAGATCCTCTATAACGACGTGGTGGCTATGACCGGCGGGCAGTCGGTCGATGGGCAACTGACTCCCGTCAAGGTGGCCCAGCAGGTGCGCGCCGAAGGGGTGGAACGCATTGCGCTGGTCTCCAATGATCCGGGGCGCTGGGAAGGCGAAATGCCGTCGGGCACCACCTATGCTCACCGCGACGATCTTGAGGCCGTGCAAAAGGACCTGCGCACGCACAAAGGGGTCTCGGTGCTGATCTATGATCAGGCTTGCGCCACCGAACTTCGCCGCCGCCGCAAACGCGGCACAGCCCCCAGGCCCGCCGCGCGTATCTTCATCAATCCGGCGGTGTGCGAAGGCTGCGGCGATTGTCAGGCCAAGTCGAACTGCGTCGCCATCAACCCGCTGGAGACCGAGCTGGGGCGCAAGCGCGAAATCGACCAGTCGGCGTGCAATATCGACACGGCGTGCGTCAAAGGCTTCTGCCCGTCCTTCGTGGCGGTCGAAGGGGCGGCGCTGAAAAAAGCCGCTGCGCCCGATCTCACGCCGCTGATCGCCGACCTGCCCGAACTGACGCCGCCGCCGGCTACGGCGCGCCCGGTCAATATCCTGCTGGCCGGGATTGGCGGTCTGGGCGTCACCTCGCTGTCGGCCATGCTGGGGATGGCGGCGCATATCGACGGCTGCGAAGTGTCGGTGGCCGATCAGACGGGCCTGGCGCAACGCGGTGGCGGCGTCGATGCCCATGTGCGCATCGTGGCGCAAGGCGTGCGTTTGCCTGCGCCGCGCATCAGCGCCGGAGAAGCGGATGTGCTACTGGCCGCCGACATGGTGCAGGCCACGGGCAAGACGGCCCTGCCTCTGGTCAGCCCGGACCGCACCCTGAGCTTTGTCAATTCGGCCCTGACCTCGACAGCGGCCTTTACGCTGAACCGCGACGTGGTGTTCGATAAGGGCGGCCTGATGGGACGCTTGCGCAAGGCGTCGAAACGCTGTGAGCCGCTGGATGCCGGCGGTGTGGCGCGGCGTCTGCTGGGCGATGCCGTCTATGGCCATATGATCCTTTTGGGGGCCGCCTGGCAGGCCGGGGCTGTGCCGCTGAGCCGTCAGGCGATCGAGCGCGCCATCGACCTCAACGGGGCCGAAAAAGCCAACAATCATAAAGCCTTTGCACTGGGTCGCGCGCTTTATCTCGGCCGTATCGCCCCCCCGAAGTCCGAGGCGCCATTCGATGTCGAAACCTTTATCACCCGGCGTATGGCCGACCTGACCGCCTATCAGGACGCTTCTTACGCGGCGCAGTATCACGCCGTGGTCGAGGCGGCGCGCAAGGCCGGGTCGCCCGCCCTGCTGGAGGCCGTGGCGCGCAATGCCTATAAGCTGATGGCCTATAAGGACGAATACGAGGTGGCGCGCCTGTACAGCGATCCGGCCTTCCGTCAGCGTCTCGATAGTCAATTCGATAATACGGGAAAGATAGCCGTTTACCTCGCCCCCCCTCTACTGGCGCGTAAGGACCCGGTGACCGGTGAACCGCGCAAGATGAAGTTCGGCGGCTGGGTCTTCACCGCCTTTGGTGTGTTGAAAGAGCTGAAAGGCTTGCGCGGCAGCCTCCTCGATCCGTTTGGTCATACCGAGGAGCGGCGTATGGAACGCCGCCTGCGCGACGACTATCTGCGCCTGATCCCGGAACTGGTGGCGAAGCTCTCTCCGCAAACGCTGGAGCCCATTGTGGCGCTGGCCCGCCTGCCCGAAGACATCCGCGGTTTTGGCCACGTCAAGGCCGCTTCGGTCGCTGCCGCCGAGGCGCGCAAGGCCGCGCTTCTGACGCAAATCGAGGCGGTGAAACCCGTCTCTAACCCTCTCTCACAAAAGGAACCCGCCCATGTTTGATACGCCTGCTTATGACGCGCACGAAAAGGTCGTCGATGTCAACGATCCCGAAACCGGCCTGCGCGCCATCATCGCGGTCCATTCGACGGCGCGGGGACCGGCGGCGGGCGGTTGCCGTCTGTGGACCTATGACGATGCGGTGGCGGCGCGTACCGATGCGCTGCGTCTGTCGCGCGGCATGAGCTACAAGAACGCCATGGCGGAACTGCCCTTTGGCGGCGGCAAGGCGGTCATCATGGGCCCTGTGGTACCCGAAAACCGCGAACAGATTTTCACCGCCTTTGGTCGCGCCGTCGAAGCGCTGGGCGGGCAATATATCACCGCCGAAGACGTCGGTGTCGGCGTGTCGGACATGATGGTCGTGGCGCGTCAGACGAAGTACGTCTCCGGTCTGGCCACAGAGGGTTCGGTGGGCGGTGACCCGTCGCCCTTCACGGCGCGCGGCGTCGCCATCGGCATCGAAGCGGCGGTCAAGGCGCGTCTGGGGCGCGACAGTCTGGAAGGCGTGCGCGTCGCGGTGCAGGGGCTGGGTCATGTCGGCGGCTATCTGTGTCAGGAACTGCACGCGCGTGGTGCGAAGCTGATCGTGGCGGACATTCACACGGCGCGCGTTGTCGAAATGGTCGAACGTTTCGGCGCCGAAATGGGGAGTGTGACCGACATCCTGCTGAGCGATGCCGATGTGATTGCCCCCTGCGCGCTGGGGTCAATCATCACGCCGGAGGTGGCCGAACGCATGACCGCCGCCGTGGTCGCCGGGGCCGCCAACAATCAGTTGTCGGTGCCGGAAGTGGGCGCAGTTCTGGCCCGTCGCGGCATCCTCTATGCGCCGGATTATGTGATCAATGCCGGCGGCATTATCGCCGTGTCGGCGGAATATAATGGTGGTGTTGATCGCGCCGGTATCGACGCGCAAATCGACGCCATCGGCCCGCGTCTGGGTGATATTTTTGCCCGTGCGCAGAGCGAAAAGCGCCTGACCGGCGACGTGGCCGACACCTTGGCCAGAGCGAAAATGGTGCGGGCGTAACGCCCAAAGCGCCTCCCCTAAAATCAGGGGAGGCGCTTTTTTTATACAGTTCCCAATCCACCGATTCCGTGGTTATCTTTCAAAAATGCTGCACCCACTGAGGTGCAGCAAAAAGCACAGGAAAACGCGAAAGGAAGGCCCATGGACGCGCTCGGTGTTGAGGAAAAACCCGTTCTAGCTCAGGTGGATAACGGCGTCGGGCGGCTGACGCTTAACCGGCCTCAGGCGCTCAATGCCCTGACCACCGCCATGTGCCGCGATATGGCGCAGACGCTGAGCCAATGGGCCACGGATGAGCGCGTGCGCTATGTGGTTTTGGACCACAACGGACGCGCCTTTTGCGCCGGGGGCGACGTGCGGGCGGCGGCCCGCTCAGGCCGTGGCGACGGCGAAGCGGCGCGCGACTTCTTCCGCACCGAATACCGTCTCAACACCCTGATCAAACGTTTCCCCAAGCCCTTTGTCGCCCTGATCGACGGCGTGACCATGGGCGGCGGCGTGGGCATCAGCGTGCACGGATCGCATCGCGTCTCGACCGAAAATACCCTGTTTGCCATGCCCGAAACCGGCATCGGCCTGTTCCCGGATGTCGGCGGCGGGTGGTTTTTGCCGCGGATGGGCGCGCCCGCCGAAAAGTGTGAAGCGGTTTTCGCAGACGTGGGCGGGCAAAACTATTCCGAGATCGGTACGTGGCTGGCCCTGACGGGTGAGCGGCTGAAAGGGGCCGATGTGCGCGCGGCGGGGATCAGCACGCACCATGTGGCGGCCTCTGACCTGCCTGCATTGAAGGCGGAACTTCTGAATGGTGGGGATATCGACAATATCCTGCATCGCTATGACCGCCCCGTCGGTGAACCGTCCTATCAGGAGCATCTGGAGGCCATCAACCGCATCTTCGGCAAGAGCCGTCTGGCCGACATCGCCATTGCGCTCAAGCTGGAGGACTCCGACTGGGCGCAGCATCAGGGCGAGGTACTGGCCACCCGCTCGCCCTTCTCGATGAGCGTGACGCTGCGCCATCTGCGCGAAGGCCGCCGTCTGGAGACGTTTGAGCAGGTGATGCAGATGGAGTTCCGCATCGCTTCGCGCCTCTGCCAGAGCCACGACTTCCTTGAGGGCGTGCGCGCCGTGCTGGACGACAAGGACCACTCGCCGCACTGGCTGCCGCTATCCATCGGCGGCGTCAGCGCCCACAGCGTCGAGGCCCTGTTTGCGCCCCTGCCGCGTGAGCTTTATGACTAACGCCGCTTAAGCCTGTTTCTTACCGGAACCTTTACATCTGAGGCCACAACATGTCCGTCTAAGCCAAATTCGGGGATGGCTATGCGGGCAGTGGTTTTATCAGCTCTGGTGTCGGCGCTGTTTGCCGGCGCAAGCGCGGCGGACGAGAAGATTCAGCGGCTGGATGCCACGGCCGAAGCGGCGGTTGAATCCCTCCTGACCTCGCCTTCGCCGCAGGCCGGGACCACCGGCATGACCTATCGGCGCGTCAATACGGTGGTCAAGGCGCCTGACCTCAGTGCGGCGCTGGTGCCGGACGCGCCTCGCTTTGTCATCAGCGAAGACATGCAGCATCAGGCGGCCATCCTGCTCGAACGGGTCAATCAGGTGCGCGCCGAAAACGGCTGCGGCCCCTTGCGCCTCAGTGATCAGTTGATGCAGGCGGCGCAGCGCCAGAGCGTTTCCATGTCCGAGAAAAACTACGTCTATCACTATACGGACGACGGTATAAAGTTAAAGGATCGGGTGCACGCCACCGGCTATGTCTATACGCTTCTGGGCGAAAATGTCGCGGCAGGTCAAAAGACGGCTGATCGGGTGTTTGAGGAATGGATGACCAGCCCCGGCCACCGTGCCAACATCCTCAATTGCGGCTATGAGGAGATGGGCGTCGGCTATGTCCACGACACGCAGGATCAGCCGGTGGGGCAGGCGCAGGTCCCCTATTATTTCTACTGGACGCAGGTCTTTGGTCGCCACATGAAGGTGGCCGGAAACTGATCAGCGGCCGCGTGCCACGGCGGCCTTGGAACGTGGCGGGCGGCCCAGCGCATCGGAGATAAACCACGCGGTGTCGATCACCTTATCGAGATCAACGCTCGTCTCTACGCCCAAGCCCTTGAGCATGTAGAGCACGTCTTCGGTGGCGACATTCCCCGACGCGCCCGGCGCATAGGGACAGCCGCCTAAGCCCCCGACCGAGGCATCAAGCGTGGCTATGCCATAGTCGAGCGATACCAGAATATTGGCCAGAGCCTGCCCCCAGGTATCGTGGAAATGCACGGCCAGCTTCGCCGCTTCGACGCGCCTTAACACGACGTCCAGAAGGCGCTGTGTATCGCCCGGCGTGCCGCGCCCGATGGTGTCGCCGAGCGACACCTCATAGCAGCCCATGTCGATCAGTCTTTGCGTCACCTCGGCCACGGCGTTGGGCGCAATCGGGCCTTCATAGGGGCAGGCGATGGCACACGACACATAGCCGCGCAGGGCTATGCCGTCCTGGCGCGCCCGTTCGGCAACCGGGGCAAAGCGCGCAAGGCTTTCGGCTATGCTGGCATTGATGTTTTTCTGGCTGAAGGTTTCGGACGCCGCCGCAAAAACAGCGACGCTTTGCGCCCCCGCCGCCCGTGCCGCCTCATAGCCTTTGAGATTGGGTGTCAGCACCGGATAGGTCAGATGAGGCCTGCGAGTGATCCCGGCCATGACCTCAGCCGCATCGGCCATCTGCGGCACCCATTTCGGCGAAACGAAACTGCTCGCTTCGATAAAGCGCAGCCCCGTTTGCGACAGGCGGTCGATCAGGGCGATCTTGGTCGCGGCGGGGACGATCTGTGCCTCGGCCTGAAGGCCATCGCGCGGCCCGACTTCGTAGAGGGTGACGTGGCTGGGGCGGGTCACTTTGTTTCCTCGAACAGTTCGCGTCCGATCAGCATACGCCGGATTTCGCTGGTCCCCGCACCGATTTCGTAGAGCTTGGCGTCGCGCCACAGCCGCCCGGTCGGGTACTCATTGACATAGCCATTGCCGCCCAGACACTGGATCGCTTCACCCGCCATCCACGTCGCCTTTTCCGCCGCATAGAGGATGCAGGCGGCGGCGTCCTTGCGCGTCGTCTCGCCCCGGTCGCAGGCCGCGGCCACCGCATAGACATAGGCGCGGCAGGCCCCCCAGGTGGCGTACATGTCGGCAATCTTGCCCTGCATCAGTTGAAAGGTGCCGATGGGCGCGCCGAACTGCTGACGCTCATGCACATAGGGGATGACCACGTCGAGGCAGGCGCGCATAATGCCCAAAGGCCCGCCGGACAGCACTACGCGCTCGTAATCCAGCCCCGACATCAGCACCGCCGCGCCGCGACCTTCGGCGCTTAACACATTCTCTTCCGGCACCTCGCAATCGGCAAAGACCAGTTCACCCGTATGAGAGCCGCGCATCCCCAGCTTGTCGAGCTTTTGTGCCACGGAAAAGCCGGCAAAGTCCTTTTCGATCAGGAAGGCGGTGACGCCCTTTGAGCCTTCGCCCGTGCGCGCATAGACGACCAGCACATCGGCGTCCGGGCCGTTGGTGATCCACATTTTGGAGCCGTTGAGCATATAACGGTCGCCGCGCTTTTCGGCCCGGAGCTTCATCGACATGACGTCCGATCCGGCCCCCGGCTCCGACATGGCCAGAGCGCCGACGTGTTCGCCGTTAATCAGGCGCGGCAGGTAGCGCGCCTTTTGCGCCTCGTTGCCGTTGCGCACGATCTGATTGACGCAGAGGTTGGAATGCGCGCCGTAGGACAGGCCGACCGAGGCCGAGGCGCGGCTGATCTCTTCCATGGCGATGGTGTGCGCCAGATAGCCCATCTCCGCCCCGCCATACATGTCGGGCGCGGTGAGGCCCAGAATGCCCAGCTCCCCCATCTTGCGCCACAGGGGCATGGGAAACTGATCCGTGCGGTCGATCTCAGCGGCGTGCGGCGCGATTTCGGCGGCGGCGAACTTCGCCACCGTGTCGCGCAGGGCGTCGATTTCGTCGCCGTGGGCGAATTGCAGATGCGGAAAATCGGTCATGGGTGTCTCCCTGCTTATATCGCCCGCCAAAGGCAGGGGGATAGGATTATGTGACGTTCAGCAGCACCGCTTTTTCGATGACCTGCTCGCCCGTGGTGGCGCTTAGGCCCGTCACCACACCGGCGCGCGGGGCCTTCAGCGTCAGTTGAATCTTCATGGCCTCCAGCACGATCAGCGGCTGGTTCTTCTCGACCACCTCACCCTCTGTGACGTGCACCGCGACGACCAGTCCGGGCATGGGTGCGATGACCTCAGAGGCCTCATGCGCCTCGTCCAGAGCGTCCGTGAGGTGCCGCACATCGACCGGTGAGGCGGGGGGCAGGTTGAGGCGGAAGCCCGTCGCATCATGCCACGGCGAGGGTGGGGTATCCGTCGGCAAATCATAATCGGGCCAAGGCGCGGTCAACCGCTCGACATGGCGGCCGATAAAGCCCGTATCAATCTCCCCGGCGCGGAAGGCCGGATCGGAGGCGATGCGCCGCAGGAAGGCCAGATTGGTCCTCAGCCCTTCGGCGCGGGTGTGGATCAGGGCGGTGCGAAGCGCGTCTAACGCCGCCGCCCGATCCTTACCATGCACGATCAGCTTGCTGATCATCGGGTCATAAAAGACGCTGACCGTATCGCCCTGCGCCACGGCGGAATCGGCGCGAACCCCGGACGGAAAGACAAGACGGCTCAGCGTGCCGGTGGACGGCATAAAGTCGTGTTCTGGGTCTTCGGCATAGAGGCGCGCTTCGATGGCGTGGCCGTTCAGCGGCACCTGAGCCTGCGTCAGCGGCAGAGCCTCACCGGCGGCGACGCGCAACTGCCATTCGACCAGATCGAGCCCGGTAATCGCCTCGGTCACCGGGTGTTCGACCTGAAGCCTTGTGTTCATCTCCATGAAGTAGAAAGCCGCTTGCGTGATCCCTTTGGACACATCGACAATAAATTCAATCGTGCCCGCGCCGCGATAGCCAATGGCTTTGGCGGCCTTCACCGCCGCTTCGCCCATGGCCTGACGCATGGCCTCAGGCAGACCGGGGGCCGGGGCCTCTTCGATCACCTTCTGGTGGCGGCGTTGCAGCGAGCAGTCGCGTTCATACAGATGGAGCGCGTTGCCGTGGCTGTCGGCAAACAACTGGATCTCGATATGGCGCGGCACCTCGATATATTTTTCGATCAGCACGCGCGGATCGCCAAAGGCACTCTGCCCTTCGCCCTGAGAAGATTTCAAGAGTTCCGAAAATTCAGATTCGTTATCGACGCGGCGCATCCCCTTGCCGCCGCCGCCAGCCACGGCCTTGATCAGGACCGGGAAGCCGATGTCGCGCGCGGCGTCGAGCAGGGTGGCTTCGTCCTGCGCCTCTGCGTGGTAACCGGGGGTGACGGGCACGCCCGCCTCTTCCATCAGCGCCTTGGCCGCGCCTTTCAGCGCCATGGCCCGAATGGCCTCCGGCGTCGGACCGACAAAGACGATACCGGCGGCGGCGCAGGCCTCCGCGAATTCCGCGTTTTCCGACAGGAAGCCGTAGCCCGGATGGATGGCCTCGGCCCCCGTGCGTCTGGCGACCTCGATGATCACGTCGCCGCGCAGATAGCTTTGCGCCGCCGGGGCCGGGCCGATCAGGTGCGCTTCGTCGGCCTGACGCACAAACAGGGCCTTGGCATCGGCTTCGGAATAGACGGCAACGGTCTGGATGCCGAGCCGTTGGCAGGTACGGATGATGCGGCAGGCGATTTCGCCGCGATTGGCGATTAGGAGTTTGCGGAACATCATCTCACCCACCCCGGTTTACGCTTCTCAAGAAACGCACTGATGCCTTCGCGGCCTTCGTCGGAGGCGCGGCGCTTCGCGATGCGGCGGGCCGTCAGGCGCAGCAGGTCGTCATCGACGGCGCGGCCGGATACGTCGCTTATCAGCGCCTTGGCATCGGCCACGGCCTCAGGCCCGCTGGCCAGCAGACCGTCGATCAGCGGCGCGGCGGCGGCATCGAGCCCGGCCTTCACCTCATGAACCAGACCGATGCGGCGGGCCTCTTCGGCGCTGAAGCGTTCCCCGGTCAGGAAGTAACGCCGCGCCGCCGAGGCGCCAATCTTTCCCACCACAAACGGCGATATGGCCGCCGGGATCAGGCCCAGCCGCACCTCGGTCAGGCCAAAGCGCGCATCGGGAGCGGCCACCACCATATCACACGCCGCCGCCAGCCCGACGCCGCCGCCAAAACACGCGCCGTGGATCAGGCCGATCACCGGCTTGGGGCAGGCGTTTATCGTGTGCAGCATGGTCGCCAGCGCCAGCGCATCGGCCTCATTTTCGGCCTCAGTCTTCTGAGCGGCGCGCTGCATCCAGTGGAGGTCGCCACCGGCGCAGAAGCTTTCCCCCGCACCATTGAGCACCACCACGCGCACGGCGGGATTGGCCCCCAGCGTGGTGAAGGTGGCGGTCAGGTCGGAGATCATCGCCTCATCAAAGGCATTGTGCCGGTCGGGCCGGTTGAGCGTCAGGCGGGCTATGCCATTGGCAGCGATGTCTAATTTAAGCGCGGTCATCATCCTACATCCTGAACACGCCGAACCGCGTCGGCTCTATGGGCGCATTGAGCGCCGCCGAAAGGCCCAGCCCCAGCACACGGCGTGTATCCGCCGGGTCGATCACGCCGTCGTCCCACAGGCGCGCCGAGGCGTAGTAGGGATGGCCCTGTGCCTCATAGGTCTCCAGCAGCGGGGCCTTAAACGCGGCCTCCTCTTCGGCGCTCCAGGTGCCGCCCTTCGCCTCGATGCCATCGCGGCGCACGGTCGCCAGCACATTGGCCGCCTGTTCGCCGCCCATGACCGAGATACGCGCATTGGGCCACATCCACAGGAAACGCGGGTCGAAGGCGCGCCCGCACATGCCGTAATTGCCCGCCCCGTAGGAACCGCCGAACACGAGGGTTAGTTTAGGCACATTGGCGCAGGCGACTGCTGTCACCATCTTGGCGCCATGCCGCGCAATACCTTCGTTTTCGTACTTGCGTCCCACCATGAATCCGGTGATATTTTGCAGGAAAATCAAAGGAATGTTGCGCTGGCAGCACAGTTCGACAAAGTGCGCGCCCTTTTGCGCGCTCTCGGAAAACAGCACGCCATTATTGGCGACAATGCCCACCGGATGGCCGTACAGGTGCGCAAACCCGCAGACCAGGGTTTCGCCGTACAGCGCCTTGAACTCATCAAACTCCGAACCATCGACAAGGCGCGCAATGAGTTCGCGCACATCAATCGGGATGCGCTTATCGACGGGGATCAGGCCGTAAAGCTCGCGCGCCTCATACAGCGGTTCGACGCTGTCGCGCACCTTCAGCGACGCCGGTTTTGTGCGGTTGAGATTGCGCACAATGCGGCGCGCCATCGCAAGCGCTTCGGCGTCGTTGGCCGCCAGATGATCGACCACGCCGGACACGCGCGCATGGACATCGCCGCCGCCCAAATCTTCGGCGGAGACCACTTCGCCGGTCGCCGCCTTGACCAGCGGCGGGCCCCCCAGAAAAATGGTCCCCTGACGGCGCACAATGATGCTTTCATCCGACATGGCCGGCACATAGGCCCCGCCGGCGGTACACGAGCCCATCACTACGGCGATCTGCGGGATGCCTCTGGCCGACATCTGCGCCTGATTGAAGAAGATGCGGCCGAAATCGTCCTTGTCCGGAAAGACCTCGTCCTGATTGGGCAGGTTGGCCCCGCCGGAGTCCACCAGATAGACGCACGGCAGGTGGTTCATCTGCGCCACCTCCTGCGCCCGCAGGTGCTTTTTGACCGTCAGCGGATAGTAGGTGCCGCCCTTCACGGTGGCGTCATTGCACACCACCACGCATTCGGTGCTTTCGATCCGGCCAATGCCGGTGATGATCCCGGCGGCGGGCACCTCGTCCTCATAGACGCCGTGCGCCGCCAGCGCCGACAGCTCCAGAAAGGGCGAACCGGGATCGAGCAGGGCATCGACCCGCTGACGCGGCAGCAGTTTCCCTCGCGACACGTGCTTTTGCCGCGCGCTGTCTGAGCCGCCTTCGGCGATGCGCGCGGTCAGGGCGCGCAGATCATCGACCAGCCCCTGCATATGGGCGCTGTTGGCGGTGAAATCGGCGCTGTTCTTGTCGATCTGGCTGGTAAGGCGCATGGGGCGTTTCCTTTAAGGGAAACCTACACCGCTCTTGATCATTGGAAAAATTGATAATAAAAATAGAATGAATAGATGATGTCTATGATTGTCTATGCCTCCCCGACTTGTCGGGGAGGGGGACCGAACGAGCGAACGTAGTGAGCGAGATGTGGGGGTGGGGTATCTTTTGAACGATCCACATGCGGCGCTTGTCGAGAGTCCGTAAGCCCCCACCACCGCATCTCGCGCTTCGCGCCTCGTGCGGTCCCCCTCCCCAGCAAGCTGGGGAGATATGTAAGCGGAGGTGTCCAATGGAACCCTATCTTCTTCGCTATTTTTTGGCCGTGGTCGAAACGGGCTCCTTTACGCGCGCCGCCGAAGCCTGCCTGATCACCCAGCCGTCGCTCTCCTCCGGGATCAAGCGCCTTGAGGAACAGCTCGGCGTCACCCTGTTTATCCGCAACAACAAGCGGGTGTTTCTGACCACGGCGGGGACGCGCTTTTTGCCGCGCGCCAAGACCATTCTGCACGAATGCAATGTGGCTATGGCCGAGCTGGCGCAAACCGAACAGGCGCGCGTCCTGCGCCTTGGCGTGTTGCAGACCCTGTCCGGGGCCTGGGTGGCGGGGCTGCTAAAAGGGATTCGTGACGCCGGTCTGACCGAAGACATGGGCGGGCGTTTCGACCTGTTCGAAGGCACCGAGCAGGAGATACTAAACCGTTTTGACGAGCGGGGGATAGATTACGCCCTGTCGATCCGCCGCGTCGAAGACGACAGTTCGGTACCTTTGTATAGCGAGCCCTATGTGTTGGCCCTGCCCGCCGATCATGCTTTGGCCGGGGCAGCGCAGGTGCGCGGCGAAGACCTTTCGGATCAGCCGATGATCGTGCGTTCGCGCTGCGAGGTCCTGTCCGAAACCAGCCGCTATTTCACCGACCGCAATGTGCGCCCGCCCCTGGCCTATCGTACGGCCAATGACGAGCGGGCGCTGCGCATGGTGGCCGCCGGTATCGGCGCGACCGTGGTGCCGCAAAGCCATACGGCGCAAGGGGTGGTGACCACCAGGCTGCACGGCTTTACCCATAGCCGCACCGTGGCCCTGTTCCGCCCGCGTCATGCCCTGCCGGACCATCTGACGGCGATGGGCCAAGCATTTGAGCGCTATGTGACGGAGCTTGCGCCGCCGCTGCGGTAATGCGGGGTTTGCGGCAACACAGTTGCAAGACAGCCCAGAGGCAAGGGCCGGACGTTCCGTTCTGGGACGATTGGGTGACCCGCGCTGCAGGGTAGTTTTCATGTTTGAATTTGGCCGTGAACTGAGGCGCATCATGGGGCAGGGCGGGCGTTATGAGCCCGATGTGAGCCTATATGAGCTGATGACGCTGGAACTGCTGATCACGCAGGGGCGCGGCCTGGACGTCGAAGGCGGGCGTGTTTCGACGCGCAGCCGCTTTGAGCCCTATCTCGAATCGGCACTGGTGTGGCGCGAATACGCACGGCGCACCGGCGACACCCTGGCGCTCAGCAAGGCCACCACGGCGGCGGAGTCGGCGGGCAAGGCCGCCAAGACCCTCAGCGAGGCCGCCAGTGCGGCGCTGGTGCAGGCGGAAATCTGCCTGCTGGGCTACGACTTGTTTGAAACCGCCGAACTGCTGGTTTCGGCCGAAACGCTGGTGGCCACCGGGCGCGGCGCCATTGGCAGCGATGCACCCTTGCTGGCGGCCTTTACCCTGACCGAAGGGCGTCTGGCGGCGCGTCTGGCCGTGCGGCACGGCATTGGCGAAGACCTTGAACCGGCGCTGGTGGCTATGGCCCATATCGACCGCGCCATTGAACGTTTCGACGCGCTGGTGCGCCAGACCAAGGCCGCCAAGGACAAGATCAGCGCCGCCGATGCGCGGCTGGAGCGCGCGGATCTTTTGATGCTGGTGGGGCTTGATCGTCACGACAGCCGGCTGATGACGGCGGTGATCAACGATCTGACGGCGCTCTTGGCGCGGCTTGATGCCGACTATGAGCCGGTGACCTTTGTGCGCGTGACGCAGCGTCTGGCGCTGGCCCACGTCTGGGCGGGGCAGATCGACGGACAGCCGCAGATGATCAGCGAAGGCATCGCGCTTCTGACGCCGCCGGAAGAGGTGGTGACCTATGAACACACGCCGCTCGACTGGGTGGCGCAGACGCATTTCCGCGCCCTGGCGCTACAGGCCCTGTCGGAGCTGATTCAGGAGGACGGGCTGGCCGAGCAGGCGGTGGCGGCCTTCGATCTGGCCCTGTCCAAGGCGCTGGCCAAACCCCTGTCGATCCGGGCTCAGATCGTTAATAACCGCGCCGCCTGTCTGGCGCGCCGCGCCGAGCTGAAGGGCGATCTCCTGTCGCTCGAAGACGCCGAAGCGGCGTTCAAGGCGGAACTGCGTCAGGTCAAGCCGGGCGAAGACCCGGTCGGCTGGGCCATCCTTCAGACCAATCTGGGGCGTCTCTATGTGGCACGCGGCGACATTACCGGCTTTATGCTGGATCGCGCCGAAGCCGCCTATGCGCTGGAGGCCGCGCACGAGATTTTCAGCGAGCATGGGTTGAAGTCGCTGGCCGAAACGGCGCTGGAAAACCTCAACCGCGTGCGCGAGCAGGCGTAGGGCTTTCTTCTGACCTGCACTTTGTTAAAAAAGCAAAAATCCCCGACGGGCCGCCCCGAGGGGATTTTTTCAATATCAACCATGAAAAAGTACCCCGCTTGCGGGGCAAATTTTTCATGACTCACGCCGCGTGGCCTTCGGCGCGGCGCATGCGCCAGAAGCGGATGGTGCGCAGGGCCGTATCGCGCGGCAGTTGCTCATAGAGCTTGCCGTATTCGGCGGCCTTGCCCATGGCATTGTCCTGCGAGGCCAGCATGATCATGGCATAGGTCAGGAACAGCGACTTTTCGAGGTCGGCGGCTTTACAGGCGATGGCCAGCGCGTCCAGTTCGCGCTTATCCACCACGTGCTTCGCCGTCAGGAAGTCGATATCGGCCATGATGGCCAGCGCACACAGGAACCAGGTCGGGTTCGGATCGCGCATATAGCGGGCCAGCAGGGCCGGGGTCAGTTTCTGATTATTATAGAGGGTTTCCACCTCGGCCATGATCTTTTCATAGTCGGGCGGGAAGGAGCCGTGGGCAATGGCTACCGTATTGCGCGACTTCGACAGCGCCTGTTCCAGCACCGCCGGATCGACGCGGGCGTTTTCCTGCATGATGCGTTCGCGCAGGCGGGCTTCGACGACAAAATACATGTCGTTCATCAGGTCGATGGGGAAGTCCTTGCGGTTGACGATGGCGTCGTGCAGGGCCGGGCTGGTCTGGGCGCGCTGAACGACCACCTCGTTGGTGGCGCGCGACAGGCGGGCTCCGTCATTGCGCAAAAGCGTGTTGACCGTGGTGTCGTCGCCACGATCGACGATGACGCCCGACACCGATTCCGGCACCTCTTCGCGGCGTGAGACGGCGCGCAGGTGGTCCTGACCCTTGGTCGAAACGACGTGCATCAGGTCGCTTTCGGTCAGGGCTTTTGAGCGGACCAGAATGGCTTCGGCGACCTCGATATCGTCGGAGGCCAGACGGCGCAGCAGACCCAGCGGGGCGACCTTGGCTTCGGCCAGCTTGCGCGCGATTTCGGCGCGCACGACCGTTTCCATTTCGGACGATAACTGGCTCATCACCTCGTCATAGAGGGCCATCTCAGGCCCTTCGACCTGTTCCGGGTGGGCCATGAAGACGGTGGTGACCTGACGCAGCAGTTCACGGCGCTTCTGCGAGGAGGGTTCCTTGGCCAGATCAATCAGGTGGTGCAGGGTCGAGGGCATGGCGGAGCCTTAAAGCGTCTTGTCTTTGGCGGGTGTAGGGTCGGTCTTTTGAGCTTTACTGGTCGCCCCGGAGCCTGACGTCTCAGAAGCCTTGCCCTGAGCCGGGGTCTGCACGGCATTGGGGTCGATTGCCAGATCGCCGCCCGTGTGCGGGGCCGGATCGGGCTCATAGCCGTAGGCGCGGTGCAGCGAATAGAAGCGCGGGGCCTGCGACGCCGTGGTGGCGCGGCTGCCCGGTACGAAGGGGGTGTAGGGCTCGGCCGATTCCTGCTCAGCGGCCTGCGCCAGAGGGGCGGTGGCGGCCGGAGCGGTGGCGGTCTTGACGTCCGCCGGCTTGGTTTCGGCGGTTTTGGTGTCTGCGGTTTTCGCCCCAGCTTTTGGCGCGGACGCCTTTGCTGCGGGCGTCCTGGCGGTTGCGGCCGGTTTGGCCTCAGCGGTGGTTTGCGGGGCGGTTTGGGCCTGCGCTTTAGGGGCGTCCGGCTTTTGCGCTACGGGCGCGGCGGCCTGTGCGGGGACCGCCGGGCGGCCCTCCAGCTCCGGCGACACGCGACCGGCATATTTGCTGTTGGCCGGCAGACGGTAGCCGCTGTCGGGACGCGGCTGGGGCTGAGCTTGCGGCTGAACCTGAACCGGAGGCTGGGGTTTCGGCTCGGCCTGCGCCTGAACCGGCGGCGTCGGGACCGGCGGAGTCGGGGCCGGTTTAACCGTGGTCACGGGTGCGGTTTCGCGCGCGACGGTTTCGGCGCTGACGACGGGCGGCTTGGGCTGCGGCAGGGGCACCGGATTGGCGACGCGCGCCGGAATGGTTTCGGGCGTCCTGGGTGTCGGCAGCGGGGCGGCTTCGACCTTTTGAGGGGTGGGCTGAACCGGGGGCGTGATCGGTGCAGGCGCAGCGCGGCGCGGCGCGTCAAAGCGCGATTGCGGCACCGGCGTCCAGTTGGAGGCCAGTTCGGTCTTCGGCGCGGTTTGCGAGGCCGTCTGAGGCGCGGTGGGCTGAGCGGTGACCGGGGCGGTCTTGCCGCGCCAGTTCAGTTCGTGGCGATAGGGGTTGCCGACCTGCCCATAGGGCGACGGCGGGATGTCAAAGCCCGGCTGACCCGTGGCGGCATTGGGCAGGGCGTGTTGCAACAGCGTCGCGGGGGCGGTTTCGGGGACCTCTGGCGGTGTCGATTCTTGCGGCGCGCGCTTGCCGGGCCAGTCGAGATACGGGCGTGCCTGAGCCTGAGTCTGCGCCAGGGCGGGCGCGTGGACGCTCAGGCTCAAAAGGGCCACGCCCACAAGAGCCTGAGACGGGGCAGACAGACGGGTTCGACGGGTGCGGGTCATCAGGCGCGCGGGTTCCGGTAAGGTTGCAACGGCCTTAACCTAAGCTCTGCCGCTTAATATTGCCCTAATGGAACGCCGATATTGCCAGCCTGTGGGTATAATAGTGCTTTACGAGGCGGCTCCGCGGCCGCGGCGCGCGGTGGCTGGGTGCGGAAAACGATTTGCAGGTGCCCGATAGTCTGTTAAAACGCGCGCGGGGTGCCGGAAACGGCGAAAGACGACCGGGGGAGACTTTTTCAGATGCCTAAAATCCTGACAGCGGCTGTTCTGGCGGCGCTGACTGCGCTTGTGCCTGTGACCGTGTGGGCGCAATCCACCGAAACCCCGCCGTCTGAAACGACGGCTACCCCGGTGGCTGAGCCCGTGGCGGTCCCGGCTGCGGCGGTGGTGCCCAATGGCACGCCGATCGTGGTTGAAATCACCGAGCTGGTCTCCACGCGCAGCGCCACGGTCGGCGACATGTTCCCGCTCAAGCTGGCCGAACCCGTGCTGTTGAATGGCACCGTGGTCATACCCGAAGGCACGCCCGGCAAGGGGCAGGTGGTCGATACGGGTAAGCCCGGCATGGGGGGGAAGCCCGGCAAGCTGGTGCTGGCCGCCCGTTATCTCGAATTCGAAGGCCGTCAAATCCCCATCCGTGCCCTGAAACTGGGGCTGGGAGCCAAGGATAATGCCGGCGCGTCTGCGGCGACCACGATTGCCGTGGGCGTGTTCGGTCTGGCGGTGACTGGCGGCCATATGGAGGCCCTGCCCGGTACGCGGGCCTCGGCCAAGCTGGCGGCCGATTTCACGCCGGCTACACCGCCTGCCTCACAATAGGCATGGCGGGATCGTACACTTTTTCAAAAGCCACAAATGGGGGTTACTTTTATGAAAAACATCAACGCGAAAACGGTCATGGCGCTTTGCCTGAGCCTGACCCTGATGGGCACCAGCGTCTGGGCCCAGACCACTGAGCCGCAAACGGCGTCCTCTTCGTCTTCGTCGTCTTCGTCTTCGTCCGAGGCCTCGTCGTCTTCCGCCTCGTCGAGTGCGTCGTCTTCGGCGTCTGCAACGGCCGCCCCGGCCGAGGCGGTGGCCAAGCTGAACCCCGTCGATCCGGTGCCGGAAGGCAAGGGTCAGATCGTCTTCTTCCGTCCCTCGCGCTTTGTCGGCGCGGCCGTCAGCTTTTCGGTGCGTGAAGGTGATACGGGCATCGGCAAGCTGACCAACGGCACCTATTTTGTCCATGTCGCCGAACCGGGCACACACGAATACAATATCTCCTTCGAAACGCGCGATACGCTGCGCCTGGAAGTGGAAGCCGGTGAGACCTATTACGTTATCCAATCCATCGCCATGGGCGTGATCGGCGCGCGTCCGAACCTGACCCCTTCGACCGAAGAGGCGTTTCAGGAAAAGAAGCTGAAGGTCACCAAGGCCAAGGCGACGGATCGCAAGTAGGGTCGAACTCAGCCCGTCAGGTTCATACTCCCCCAGTTTACTGGGGGAGGTGGATTTTTGCGGGACGCAAAAAGACGGTGGGGGGCGGCCCTGCCACCACGCCCGTCAGGCGCGGTCCCCGGCCCCTGTAAACGGCGGATGCAGGAGACGGGCTTACTTCAACGTCTCGCGTTTTTCCTCAAGCTCCAGCCACTCCATCTCGCCGTTTTCGAGATCAGCCCGCGCCTTTTCCAGCGCCTTCATGGTGGCGTCGAAGCGTTTAGGGTCCTTGGCATAGAGGTTGGGGTCGTTCAGCGTCGCCTCCAGCTTTTTGATCTCAGCCTGCCATTGCGGCATCAGCTTGTCGAGGTCTTCGAGGCGTTTCTGATCCTTATAGCTGAGCTTTTTGGCCGGGGCCTTGGGCGCTGGCGCGGCGGGCGTTGCGGTTTTGGTCGCGGTCTTCCCTGCCGGAGCCTTGTGGCTCAGTTGCTCGAAAAAGTCCGGATTTTGTCGCAGGAAGTCCTGCCAGCCGCCGGGGGTTTCCACCGCCTTGCCCTTGCCATTCAGGGCCAGGGTCGAGGTGGCCAGACGGTCGATAAAGTCGCGGTCGTGGCTGACCAGAATCAGCGTGCCGTCATAGTCGGCCAGCATCTCCTCCAGCAGGTCCAGCGTGTCCATATCAAGGTCGTTGGTCGGCTCATCGAGCACCAGCAGATTGGTGGCAGACGCCAGAGCGCGGGCCAGTTGCAGGCGATTGCGCTCACCGCCCGACAGGGATTTCACCGGCTGACGCAACTGGTTTTCGCGGAACAGAAAGTCCTTGGCATAGGCGGCGACGTGGCGCGGTTGCCCCTGCACCATAATCTGATCCGAGCCGGAATTGGCCAGCGCGTCCCACAGGGTCTCATCGCCTTTCAGCGTGTCGCGCCCCTGATCGAGATAGGCGACCTCAAGCGCCGTCCCCAGACGGATTTCACCCTCATCCGGCGCGATCTGCCCGATCAAAAGCTTGACGAGGGTCGATTTGCCGGCGCCGTTCGGCCCGACAATGGCCAGCCGGTCCCCGCGCAGGATGCGCGTCGAAAAGCCTTTGAGCAGTTCCTTGTCGCCAAAGCCCTTGGAGATGTTTTTCAGCTCGGCCACCAGCTTGCCCGACGTGCCGCCGGAATCAATGCTCATTTCCAACTGACGCGGCAGTTGCTTGGTACGCTCCATCTTTTCGGCGCGCATGGCCTGAAGCCGGGCGGCGCGGCCTTCGTTGCGCGTGCGTCGCGCGGTGATCGAGCGGTAGAAGGTATAGGTTTCGCGCTCGATGGCCTTTTCCAGACGGCGCAGGGACTCAGCCTGCTCCTCCATGATCTTTTCCGACCAGGCTTCAAAGCTGGCATAGCCGGAATCGAGGCGCATAATGCGGCGGTCGTGCAGCCAGTAGCAGCGCTGGGTGACGCGCTCTAAAAAGGTGCGGTCGTGGCTGACGATCAGCGCCGCGCCCTTGAACTGACGCAACTGGTCTTCGAGGGCTTCGATAGCGAAGATGTCGAGGTGGTTGGTCGGTTCATCAAGGAAGATCAGGTCCGGGTCTTCGGCAAAGGCCTTGGCCAGCGCGGCGCGACGCTTTTCCCCGCCGGACAGAGAGGCGCATTTGGTCGAAGGGTCGAGGCCGAAGGTGTAAAGCTCGGCTTCGGCGGTGTAATGCTCCGCCCCGTCTGACGTCACCCAGTCGAGCACCGTGTCGCCGACGGGCTGCGGTTCCTGAAGCACATAGGCGTAGCGCATCCCCTGCATGACGACGCGTTCACCGGAATCGGCCTCGATAAGCCCGGCCATCAGCCGCATCAGGGTCGATTTGCCCGCGCCGTTGCGCCCGACCAGACAGGCCCGCACGCGCGGTTCCAGCGCGATATCGACACCGTCAAACAGCGGGTTAAGGCCGTCCATCAGGCGGACGTCTTTCAGGGCGAGCAGGGGGGCGCGTGTATTCATGGGGCGGGTGTAGCGTTCGGCGCGAATAACGGCAAGCACTTGATTTCCACACCCACAGAGCGGATAAGCCGCAAACAGCCTCCCCTGCGCCGTGGTGTAGGGGGCGGGTTTCAGACTCTGCCCCCTCCGTCTCGACGCGCTTCGCTAGAGCGCTTGCCGAAAAGTGTGACGCACTTTTCGGATGAATAGCGCGTTAAAACAAAACTTAGAGCCATGCGGCGGTTCGACTGGGCCGACAAAGGCTCTCGACACCTCCCCCGTTCGCCTGGCTCACAGGGGAGGATGAAAGATGAAATGACCCAGCCCTCCACCCGACCCTTCTGGCAGACCAAGACCCTTTCGCAAATGACCGTACCCGAATGGGAGTCGCTGTGCGACGGCTGTGGTCTGTGCTGCCTGATCCGGCTGGAGGACGAAGACACGGGCGAAATCATCCCGACGCGCGTCCATTGCCGCCTCTTCGATTCCGGCACCTGCGCCTGTTCCAACTACCCGGATCGGCACAAATACGTACCCGACTGCATCAAGCTGACGCCGCACAATATCGAGGCGCTGGAATGGATGCCGGCCTCATGCGCCTATCGTCGTCTGCATGAAGGGAAAGACCTTCCTGTCTGGCATTATCTGATCTGCGGCGACCGCGAAGAGGTGCACCGGCGTGGCGTGTCTGTCCGTGGACAGACGATTTCGGAAACGGCGCTCGAAGACCCCGAAGACGCACTCGATTTCGCGGCCTTTGACCTGCTGGAAGACATGTCCAACAAGGGCGAGTAGGGTTTAGAGCGAAATGATTTCTAGTGAAATCATTTCGCTCAAGCCGCCATTGAGGCGGCGGCCAAGGTGGCGCAAGCCACCGCCCGGCGAGGGACTAAACAAAAAGCAAGATCATTATGTTTCTGACAGAAATCATAATGATCTTGAGCGGGATGATTTTGAATGTAAGCATCATCCCGCTCTCAATTTTTGTTTTATCGCGATATTTTTGTCGAAAACCGCTCACACTTTTCGACATATCGCTCTAGATTTCCGCCTTCAGCGCCGCAAAGGCTTCGTGCAGCAGGTCGGCTATCGGACGTGCGCCGTTTTCGCGGTTCAGCGCCTCGAACGACAGGCGGATCGCCCCCATGGACAGCATGGCCACCAGCCGCAGCCCGGTTTCGCGCTGCGGGTCGGGCCAGCGCTGACGCAGGGCCTGAAACAGATCGTCCTCATGCTGAACATAGCTCGCCTGTTTGCGCGCCTGTACGGCCGGGATAGAGCGCATCAGCCGGTCAATCGCCCTCATCTCGTCGGCCGGAAAGCGGGCGCACACGGCGATCACCGCGTCGCGCACCGCATCGAGCGGGCGCTTATCGGCGCTTTCGGCTTTCAGGGCCGCGACAATCACTTCGCCCATACCGTTTTGCAGCGACAGCAGGATGTCATCCTTGGACTTGAAATAATAGAAGAAGGTGCGGCGCGAAATGCCGGCGGCGGCGGCGATCTCATCCAGAGTCGTCGCCTCATAACCCTTTTGCAGAAACAGACCCATGCCGACATCGGTGATGCGCTGCAAGGTTTCGCGGCGCTTGCGTTCGCGCAGCCCGTCCTTGGGCGGGGCGTTCGGACCTGTGTCAGCGGGCATAAAATTTCTCTTGGTGTAAAATTGCACTTAGTGTAATTCTATTTTACACCAAGTGTAATTTCATTGAAAGGGAAAGCCGATGGTCAGATGGACCGCCTCCAACATGCCGTCGCAAAAGGGCCGTCTGGCCGTCGTTACCGGCACCGGTGGGCTGGGCTACGAGGACGCGCTCGCCCTAGCGCAGGCCGGGGCCGAAGTCATCATCGCCGGGCGCAGCGCAGACAAGGGGGCGCAGGCGGTCAGCCAGATCCGCAGCCTCCTGCCCTCGGCGCAGGTGCGCTTTGAACCGCTTGATCTCGCCAGCCTGCGCTCGGTTGCCGCCTTTTGTCAGAGACTGAGTGCCCAGACCGATCATCTCGACCTGCTGATCAATAATGCCGGGGTCATGATGCCGCCCAGACGGCTGGAGACCGAAGACGGGTTCGAGGTGCAGATGGGCACCAACTGTCTGGGCCACTTCGCCCTGACGGCGGGTCTGATGCCCCTGCTGCGAAAGGCGGATCAGGCGCGCGTCATCAGTTTGTCCAGCGTCGCGGCGCGCAATGGTGTCATCGATTTCAATGATCTCAATGCCGAACGGTCGTATGATCCGATGCGCGTCTATAGCCAGTCGAAGCTGGCCTGCCTGATGTTCGCGCTGGAACTGCATCACCGCAGCGAGGCCGCCGGGTGGGGCGTGGCCAGTATGGCGTCGCATCCGGGGGTCGCGCGCACCGATCTGCTGCACAATGCGCCGGGCCGTCACAGCGCCATGGGCTTCACGCGCAGCGCCCTGTGGTTCCTGTTCCAGCCGGTATGGCAGGGCGCCCTGCCGACCCTGTTTGCGGCCACCTCACCTCTGGCGCGCTCGGGCGGCTATTACGGACCTGATGGGCTGAGCGAGGTGCGCGGCTATCCGACCGAGGCCCGCATCCCCAAGGCCGCCCTTGACGCAAAAGCCTGTGCGCGTCTGTGGGACGCCTCTCAGGCCCTGACCGGCGTGACCTTCTGAGGCGGTGGCATCCAGAACCGGGGCGTCGCCGTAGAAAAAGAAAGGGGCCGCAGTTGCCTGCGGCCCGACTTTGAAAAATGGGTAAAGTAAGCTTAAAAAAAACAATGATGCTGAAAACCGCCGCATCGCCTATCTGTGCGAAACAACAGGTAGCATAACATTGTGACAGCTTTTTACAGGTTACATGCAAATTAGGCATACGGCCCGTCCCCGCTATCCGTCCGGATTTCATAAATCAGATCATTGACTTGATTTTTATAAGCGCCGTTTTGTCCCCGCATTCCGGGGCCGGGCTATAAAAGGCGCATGGACGGACATGCGCTCACACTCTCAGGACATCGCCCTCATGCGTCAGGCCCAGACGGCCCGTCTCATGGGTTTCGCCAACGATCTGATCGAAGATTTTGGTAAGATATGCGACGACGCACAATGCCGTGCGTGAGGGCCTGAGCGGCGCGCGCTGGGAAACGCTGAATACCGCCGACCGGCGGCCGGATTTTCTCGTCTCGCTCGATCAGCTTGAGGCGCACCTGCCGAACGTAAAGCGAGTTAATCTGATCATAAGCTGGTTCGGCGACAGTCTGGAGGCGGGGGTGTGCCGCCTGTGGCCCGGCGTCGTACAGGCGATCAAGCGCACAGAACCCGAAGTGTGGTCCGTGGCCGGCATCGGACGCGACGCGGCTCACCTGATCAGCACGCAGGACGGTCGCCCGGTCTATGGCGGCACGCCGTCCGATGCGTCAGTGATGGCGGCTATCCGGGTGCTGAAACAGCGCGGTTACGAAGTGACTTTGGTGCCCTTCATCCTGATGGATTGCGAAGGCTTTCCCTGGCGCGGGCGCATCACCTCGGCGCAGGATCAGACACCGCAGGCGGCACTGGACGTGGACAGCTTTTTTGGCACGGACGGCGGCTGGGGGCTGCGGCGGTTTGTACGCCATCTGGCCGAGCTGGCCGTCGCGGCGGGTGGCGTCGATGCCTTGCTTTTGGGCTCTGAGTTGCGGGGGATTACCACCCTGCGCTCGGATGCCGTCACCTATCCGGCAGCGGCCGCGTTCAAGGCGCTGGCGGCGGACATACGCGCCATCGTCGGGCCGCAGACCAGGCTGTCCTATGCCGCCGACTGGAGCGAATATTTCGGTCATCACGTCGGTGCTCATGCTGTGTTTCATCTCGACCCGCTGTGGGCCGATGCGAATATCGACTTTGTCGGCATCGACTGGTACGCGCCGCTCACGGATTGGCGCGACGGTGGGCATCTCGATGCGGCGCTGGCGCAGACGCCCTATGATCCCCACTATCTGCGCTCGCGCGTGCGTGGCGGTGAGGGGTTTGACTGGTTTTACGCTTCTCAAACAGACAGAGACGGACAGGTCCGTTCACTCATCATTGATGGGGCCTTTGGCGAAGACTGGATGTTCCGCCCGAAGGATATTCACGGCTGGTGGAGTCATCTGCATCACGATCGTCCGGCGGGTGTGCGGCAGGCGACGCCGACGGCGTGAGTGCCGCAATCGAAGCCTGTGCGTTTCATCGAATATGGCTGCGGCGCGATAGATAAGGGGACGAACGCGCCCAACCTGTTTGTCGATCCCAAATCCTCCGAAAGCGCCGTTCCGCCCTATTCCAGCGGGGCGCGGGATGACCGGGCGCAGCGGTCCTACCTGACGGCGCTTAGCCAGTTCTACGCCGATCCGGCCAATAATCCGCTTAGTGCAGTCTATGGTGGCCGCATGCTGTCGGGCATGGAGGTTTGGTGTTGGGACGCGCGGCCCTATCCGGATTTTCCGCAACGGAGCACCGTATGGGGTGATGCCGGCAACTGGCGCACGGGGCACTGGCTGAACTGTCGCGTCGGGTCGGCCGAAGCGAAGGCCCTGCTGAGCGCCCTTGCCGATCAGGCGGGGGTGGCTCTCGACGTGAGCGCGGTCGAAGGCGTGATCGACGGCTATGTGATCGAACAGCCGATGACGGCGGCGAGCGCGCTCGAGCCGCTTTTGTCCTACCTGGGGCTGGACCTGTGCGAGCGCGGAGCGGGCCTGAAAGTCATAGGCGCGCCGACTGCGGAGGTCGTGTTGTCTGCGGGCGCGCTGGCCGATCACGAGCGGGAGCCGGTTCTGGCGCGGCGGGAGCTGATCGAAGCGCCGTCGGCCCTGACGCTGCGCTGTTACGATCTGGACCGCGACTATCAGGCGCTGGCCGTCCATGCGCGCTCAGAGGTCGAGGGCGGGCCGACGTTGCAGCTCGATCTCGGGCTCAGCCTGTCGGCGGCGCAGGCGCGGGCGTTTGCCCGCCGCACCCTGTCCGAGGCGCGGCGCGTGCGCGAAGCCGTGACGATGGATGTCGGGCCTCTTGAGTTGCTGCGCTTTGAAGCGGGGGATGCGGTGCGCTTCGATGGGCGGCCCTACCGCATTGCCGAGAGCGAAGACGCGGAACGCCCGACGCTTACCCTGGCGCCCGTGTCAGAGCCGGCGGTGGTCATACCTTACGAACCGTCAGGCGGTACGACCGTCAGCCGGGCCCTGCTGACCGGGTTCTGGCTGCTCGACCTGCCGCCGTTCGGGGCCGATGAGCGCAACGGGCGACCGGTGCTGGCGGCCACCGCCGTGCCGTTCAGCGGCGTCGATATCTATGCCGGGACCTCCGCCAGCACGCTGACCCTGCGTGGCCGTGTCGATCAGGCGGCGGGGGTGGGGACGACGCTTCAGAGCCTGCCCGCCGGACAGGTTGCCAAGTGGAACAGACCGGCCTGTCTCTACATTTATCTCGAAAACGCGACCTTGCAGACGCGCTCGGAGGCCGATGTGCTGTCCGGTGAGAATTTTATCTGCGTTAGGGGCGCGGGCGGCGAATGGGAGATCATCCAGTTCCTCCGGGCACAGATGATCGCGCCGCGCCAGTGGCGCTTGAGCGGCCTGTTGCGCGGGCAATGGGGCACGCAGACCCAGCCGATGGACGAAGGGGCATCGGTCATCGTCCTGCCCGAAGTTGTGCGGGCGGATGTTTCGGACGCCGAACACGGACTGCCGCGTCTGTGGCGGGCGGGGCTGTCGGGCTTCGGCGCGCAGGCGCAGGGCGCGATTGATATTGAGACGGTGTGGACCGGTATCGGCCTGAGACCGCGCGCGCCGGTGCATGGGCGGATAAGGCGGGAGGCGGAGGGTTTGCACTGTCGCTGGATACGCTGTGCCCGTTATGGCGGGGACTCACTCGATTACGAACCGCCGCTCGAAGACGGTTATGAGGCCTATCGCCTGTGCTTTTATCAGGGGACGGATTTGCGCCGTGAGGTGGAGGTGACGCAGAGCGCTTATATATATGGCTCAGACGCCATCGCTGCCGACTATCCCGCGGGTTTCGATGGTCTCAGCCGGGTTGAAATCGCGCAGAAAGACCCCACATCGCGTGTTGGTTTGGCGCTGGAGATGTCTTTATCGGCTTGACTTGTGACCTCTCCTTCGCCAACGGCTTAGCGATTGTATGAGTTGAGCCGCCAGACCCTTACCACCGGTAAATCGGTGAGGTATGTGGGGCGGGCGGCAGGCGGAGGTTCCATTTCGTGGCAGGTGATCCCTATTCCGAACTCGGTGTGGCGCGCAACGCCAGCGCGGACGATATCCAGAAGGCGTTTCGCAAGCTGGCCAAGGAACTGCACCCCGACCGCAACCCGAATAACAAGGCGGCCGAGGATCGCTTCAAGCGCGTATCGGCGGCCTTCGACCTGCTGAAAGACCCGGAAAAGCGTAAGAAATACGATGCGGGTCAGATGGATGCCGACGGCCGGGAAACCTATCGTGGCGGCTTCGGCGGTGGCGGGTTTGGCGGCGGGTCGTCGCAGGGCTATGGCGGCGGGGCGCGCGGTTCGTTCGACGGCGTCGATCTCGATGATATTTTCGATATTTTCGGCTCAGGGGCCGGGCGTCGCGCGGGCTTTGGGCCGGGCGGCGGTTTCGGCGCGCAGGCCCAGAAGGGCAGCGATCTGCGGATCAAGCTCGATATCGACCTGATGGATACGATCGCCGGCAATACGCGCCGGGTGCAACTGACCGATGGCCGCACGCTCGACGTCACCATTCCGAAGGGCGCCAAGGACGGTCAGACCCTGCGCCTGAAAGGGCAGGGCGCGCCGTCGCCCAACGGGCGCGGGCCGCATGGCGACGCGCTGGTCGAACTGTCGCTGAAGCCGCACGGCGTATTCCGCGTCGAAGGCAATGATCTGCATATGGACCTCTATGTGTCGATCCCCGATGCAGTGCTGGGCGGCAAGGTGCAGGCCCCGACGCCCGACGGCCCGGTCAATGTGACCATCGCCAAGGGCTCCAATTCCGGCGGTATCCTGCGTCTGAAAGGGCGCGGGGGCTATGATGCCAAGACCGGGGCGCGCGGTGATCTGTTTGCGCACCTGGTGCTGGCCCTGCCGGACGTGGTGGATGGCGATTTTGTCGCCTATGCCGAAGATTGGCGCAGGCAGGCGCCCTATACGCCGACCCATCCGGCAATGCGGAAGAAGTAGGGGGTGTATTTAACCCCCCTCCGCCGATTCCGGCGGTATCCCCCCTGATATCAGGGGGGACGCTTTTTGCCATTTTAAGTTTTCCTTAGGGCCCTGTTCAGCTAAGGTTCAGGTCGGGGACTGTACAAAGTGACTATGAAACCGATCCTGACCCTTTCCGCCCTGCTGCTCGTCGGCGCGCCGTTCGCCGCCGAAGCGCGCGAACGTGCCGCTTTTGGCTGGCCGCCGGCGCACGAAGAGGTGCGCCAGATGCCGCTGCGGCCGGAGGCGCGTCCGCGCTTCGATGAGGCCGAGCGCCTGACGGTGCAGCAGCGCTATTCCATCGACGACGCCATCACCCTGGTTGAGCAGCGCACGGGCGGTCGCTACGTGTCGGGCAATCAGACCGGGCCTTCGACCTTTGTGATCAAGGTGCAGATCGGCCCCAATATCGTGACCTATCGCGTCGATCTCGCCAACCGTTCCATGAGTAAGATGTAATGCGCATTCTGCTTGCCGAAGATGATCCCGACCTGTCGCGTCAGCTCAAGGCCTCGCTTCAGGATGCGGGCTATGTGGTCGATCACGCGCCCGATGGCGAAGAAGCGCACTTTCTGGGCGATACCGAGCCCTATGACTGTGTGATTCTTGACCTCGGCTTGCCCAAGATTGACGGCGTGTCGGTGCTGGAACGCTGGCGGCGCGATGGCAAGGCGACGCCGGTCCTGATCCTGACGGCGCGCGGGGCGTGGTCGGACAAGGTGTCGGGCTTCGACGCCGGGGCCGATGATTATCTGACCAAGCCGTTTCATACCGAAGAACTGCTGGCGCGTCTGCGGGCCCTGGTGCGCCGTGCCGCCGGCCATGCGCAGCCGCTGCTGGTCTGTGGCGGGGTGCGCCTCGATCCGCGTGCGGCGCGGGCGTCGGTCAATGGCGAGCCGCTGCGCCTGACCTCGCTGGAATATCGTCTGCTGCACTATATGATGCTGCATCAGAACCGGGTCATTTCGCGTACCGAACTGGTCGAACACCTCTATGATCAGGACTTCGATCGCGACTCCAACACCATCGAGGTGTTTATGGGGCGTCTGCGCAAGAAGATCGGCAATGAGCGCATCGAGACGGTGCGTGGGCTGGGCTATCGCCTCAAGCCGCTGCACAATGAAGTCAGCGAGATTTAGCATAGGTATGAGAACGAAGGTGCTGACGGAGGGGGGCGTTAAATGACAGCCGTCCTGACCCATCTGAAGCGCTTCATCAGCGTACTGATTTCCGGGCGCGGGTCGCTGGCCGGGCGGCTGATTCGGCTGGCCGCCATCTGGTTCATCTTTTCGCTGATCCTGATTTCGGCAGGTCTGACGGCGTTCTTCAACTACACCTCGGTGACGCGCTTTCAGGCGGGTATTTCCGACATTGTGCGCAACCTCTATACGCACACTGAATTCGACGAAGACGGGCGCATCCGCATCCCCGAACTCTACATCATCCGCACCGACGACATCTATTCCGGCCTCTACTGGCAGATTGTTGAGCTGGATGGTCAGGACCGCGTGATGGCGGTCTATAAGTCGGGCTCGCTGGCCGAGCGCGTGCTGCAAATGCCCAAGGCGCTCGATAAGACGACGGGTCAGCTTCAGTATTATAACGCCATCGGGCCGCGCGATCAGCCGCTGCGGCAGGCCACCGTCTATCTGCGCATTCAGGGGCACAATCTGCTGTTTATGGCCGCCGAGGACCGTTCCGAGGTCGATCGCAATGTGGGGCAGTTCGCCCTGATCACCGGTGGGGCGCTGATCGTGCTGGCGCTCGGCTCGCTGATCGCCATCTACCTTCAGGTGCGGATCGGTCTGAAGCCCTTGTTTGCCCTGACCGACGAACTGCACGACATCCGCAAGGGCAAGCAGACGCGGCTCCTCAACATCTATCCGGCGGAAATCAAGCCGGTCACCGAAGAGGTCAATGGCCTGCTGGAATACGGGCAGGACGTGGTGGAGCGGCAGCGTACCCATGTCGGCAATCTGGCCCACGCGCTGAAAACGCCGCTGTCGGTGCTTTTGACCTCGGCCGGCGATGATCCGGCCCCTCTGGCCGATACCATCCGTAAACAGACGGCCTTGATGCGGGCCCAGGTCGATCACCATCTGCGTCGGGCCCGCGCCGCCGCCCGCGCCCAGAATATGGGCGAGCGCACGCCGGTCGAGCCGGTGCTGGACGAACTGGCCGTCATGCTGGAGCAGGTGTTCCGCGACAAGGGCGTGACCATCGACTGGCGCGCGCCCGAAGACCTGGCCTTCCGCGGCGAAAAGCAGGATTTTCAGGAGATCGCCGGAAACCTGATGGAAAATGCCTGCATCTGGTCTCAGCGCCGCGTGCGCGTCACGGCGACGCTGGAGGACGAGGCGAGCGGCATGACCCTGCTGATCGAGGATGACGGGCCGGGGATGCCGCCGGAACGCTATGACGAAGTGCTCAAACGCGGCGCACGACTCGATGAGTCGGCCCCCGGTTCGGGGCTGGGCCTGTCGATTGTGGATGAGCTGGTGCGTGCCTATGGCGGTCGCCTGAGCTTTGACCGCTCAGGGATGGGTGGCCTGAGATGCGTTGTGATATTACCGGCCAATTTCATAGGCTGAGTAACGGCGTTTTGGGGTCAGAAAATATTAACCACGCGCCTCCCATACTTGACGGGTTGTAACAACGGCAGAACCACATGGGTGTGTTATCGGAGAAACGGCTGAACGCGGTCGGCGGGCTGGTGAAAACCTTGCCCGTAAACATTCTCCGTCAGTTGAACAGCAGTCTGGGGCTGACGCACGACGCCGCTCTGGGCGAGGTGCGCGACCTTGTGGCGCGTCAGCTTGAGTCGCATCATCTCAAGGAACAGGTCTTCCGTCCCTTCGTGCCTTTGTTCATGGCGCGCGAAGACGGCATGGAAGGCGTTATTTTTCCGCAGTGGCTGCTCGATCGTCTGTGGAGCGCGCTTGAGCGTGAAGAGGCCGAACTGATGACGGAGGCGCGCCGCAGCGTGCACAGTCCCCGCAGCGGCGACCCGGTACCCGTGCCCTATTTTCGTCTGGTCAATGCGGCGGCGGTCATCCTGCGGGAACGGCCTGAGACGGTATTGCCGCCGGGTGAGGACGAAGACGAACTCGAAGAATTTGCCGCCTATCTCGACCTGCACCGCCTGTTGCGCGAGGCTCTGGCGCGGTTGCCGGAATGGATGGGGCGTATTGATGCCGAAAAGGCGGCGGCCGTCCGGCTGATGTTCAAGGATGCGTGCAGCAAGACGCCGGACGGCGAGGGCGGGGTACGCTTCCTCGAAGCCCTGCTGGCCAATATGGATGACGCCACGCTGGTGCTCAAATTTGTCGCCGTCATCTCGGATGGGGCCAATGACCGTTTCTTAAGCGAGTCGGAACTGGCCGGGTTTGGCGAACGCGTGCTTGTCGCCGCCGAAGAACGGATGAAGGTGTTTTCGGGGCTGATGCGGCGGCGCGACCCGTCGCTGCTGGGCGAGGCCGGGGGCTGGGTGGCCCAGTGCCTGAGTCTGGTCAGCAGCCTGCAAAAATCGGTCGAACTGACGCGCGACGGGCCGTGGGGCAAGCGCGTCCTGGTGATCAATCAGACGATCAATGGTCTGGTCGAAGACCGTCTGAAAGGCGTGGAAAAAATCATCGCTCAGGCCTTGCCGCTGAAGACCGAGCGGATTTTTGGCCGGGCGACGCGCGAGGTGCCTGACTATGCCGGGCCGAAACCGGCTCAGGCCGAGGCGGCGCTGCAAACCGTCGCCTTTATCAATCAGGTGCGCCCCACCGCCTCACAGGGCGGCTATCTCAGCCTGCTCAACAAAACGGTCGAAGCCGCCGAAGTGCAGATGGACGCCTATTTCACCGTCGTGCTGGGCGTCGCCGTGGGCGAAGATCCGTTCGATGCGCAGGCGGTGATGGACTGTTTCGACCGCGTGATCGCCCTGATGGAGGGGCTTTTGGGGGAAAACAAGGCCAATCTGGCGCGACGTCGTGTCACGGCCGCCGATGTCTTCCGGGCACCAAAAACGGTTGCCTAAGGCGACGAAAACAGGCTTATGACACAGTCCCGGTGCGTTCGTTCCGGTCAACCCGCCGCTTAAGACACGTATGCTGCTGTTCTCGCTTACCGCTGCACTTGTGTGCGCCGCCCTTCTGGGGCTGGCGGTCGCGTGGCTGCGCCGTACACCGGACAGCGCGCTGGATCAGGCGCGGCAGCGGTACGAAGCCTTTGTGGCCGATCTCGACCGCCGCGTCGCCGCCGGACATACGGACGTGGCTCTGGCGCGTGAAGAAAAGACCGAAGCGGCGCGCGCCCTTTTGCGCGTCGAAGAGGCCGAGGCGGTGACACCGGTTGATCCGCGAATCGGTTTTGCCGGGGCCGTCGTGATCGCCGTGGCGGCGCTGGGCCTGTCGGTCTTTGTGGGCAAGCCCGACCTGCCGGATCAGCCCTATGCGGCGCGCGTCAAGGCATGGATGGAGACGCTGAATAGCGCCCCCGAAACGCTGGAGGCCAAGCCCGCGGCGGTGGCGCTGCAACAGCTATCGGGCAAGTATGGCGACAAGCCGGCCTACTGGCTGCAACTGGGGCAGACCCTGGTGGTGGCGGGCGACTATTATGAGGCGGCGCAGGCCTTCAAACGCGTGACGCAACTGGCCCCAGAAGTGGCGGTCGGCTGGTCCAATCTGGGTGAGGCGCTGACGCTGCTCAACAAGGGGCAGAGCAATGGGGAGGCGCGCGCTGCCTTTGCCGAGGCCCTGACGCGCGATGGCGACGACCTGACAGCGCTTTATTACTCGGCGCGTATCCTCACCACGGATGGCCGCTATGAAGAAGCGCGGCGGCTCTATGGTGTCGTGCAGTCGCGGCTGTCGGCCGATGACGGGCGTCAGCAGACGGTGGCGGCGGAAATCGCTGCGCTCGATCAGTCGGCACAGACAGCGGCGACGGTTCAGGCGCAGATCGGCGGCATGGTGGCGGGCCTTGAGGCCCGTCTGGCCAAAAATCCCGAAGACCCCGACGGCTGGGCGCGTTTGCTGCGTTCCTATCGCGTGCTGAAAAACGTCGAAGGCGAAAAGCGGGTGCTGGCGGCGCTGGATCGTCTGTATGCGGATCGTCCTGCCATTGCGCGCGACATCGTGCAAAGGGCCGACCGGCCGGTGGGGGCGCAATGAGAAACCTGTTACGCTTACACCTCCCCGCTGGCGGGGCGAGGGGGAGATCGTCATGACCCTGCTTCCCAAATCCATGAAGGCGCGTCGGCGTCTGATGATCTTTCTGATCGCCGCGCCGATCCTGATGGCCGGTGTGGCGCTGGCCCTGTTCGCCATGAAGGATCAGGTCGTCTATTTCTACACCCCGGCGCAGGCCTATGAGGCCAGGGCCGAACTGCACCGCACCATGCGCCTCGGCGGCCTCGTCAAGGCGGGCAGCGTCGTCAAGGGGGCTGGCGGTGAGGTCACCTTCGTCGTGCGCGACCAGAAGGCCGAAATGACCGTGCGCTTCAAGGGCGATCTGCCCGACCTGTTCCGTGAAGGGCAGGGCGTGGTCTGCGAAGGCCAGCGTGTCAGCGCCGACGTGTTCGAGGCCAAGACCGTGCTGGCCAAGCACGACGAAACCTACATGCCCAAGGAGGTCGTCAAGGCGATCAAAGAGCAGGGCGAGTGGCGGCCGGAAAGCGCGGCCAAACCCGATTCCAAACCCTTTGGTGAGGCGGAATGATCGCGGAACTGGGCACCTTCTGTCTGGGGCTGGCCTTCCTTCTGTCGCTGGCGCAGGCGCTCAGCGTGGCGGGTTCGGCGTGCCGACCCTTACGCGGCATGGCGCGCTGGAGCGAAGGCCTGTCTCTAGCCGCGGCGATGGCATCGGTTCTGGCCTTTGCGGCCCTGCTGCACGCCTTTGTGACGTCGGATTTTTCGGTGTCCAACGTCGCCAGACATTCGCACACGCTGAAACCGCTGCTGTACAAAATTTCCGGAGCCTGGGGCAGCCACGAAGGCTCGATGCTGTTGTGGTGTATGGTGCTGCTCAGCTATGGCGCGCTGGTGACGCTGTTCGGGCGCGGCTTGCCGTCCGGCCTGCGGCACAAGGTGCTGGGGGTGCAGGGGCTTCTGGGGGCGCTGTTCAGCGGCTTCACGCTGTTTTCGTCCAATCCGCTGGCCCGCCTCGACCCCGCCCCCTATGAGGGGCAGTCGCTCAACCCCATGCTTCAGGACCCGGCTCTGGCCTTTCATCCGCCGCTGCTCTACCTCGGCTATGTCGGGTTTTCGGTGGTATTTGCCTTTGCCGTGGCGGCGCTGATCGAAGGGCGTATCGGGCGCGAATGGGCGCGCTGGGTGCGGCCGTGGACGCTGGTGGCCTGGGTGTTTCTGACGCTCGGCATCGCTTTGGGGTCGTTCTGGGCCTATTATGAGCTGGGCTGGGGCGGCTGGTGGTTCTGGGACCCGGTGGAAAACGCCTCCTTCATGCCGTGGCTGGCGGCGACCGCCCTGCTGCATTCGGCCATTGTGCTGGAAAAGCGCGACGCGCTGAAATCGTGGACGGTGTTTCTGGCGCTTCTGGCCTTCACCTTCTCGATGCTGGGGGCGTTTCTGGTGCGCTCCGGCGTGCTGACCAGCGTCCACGCCTTCGCCGTCGATCCGCAGCGCGGCATCCTGCTGCTGGCCATTCTGTTTGTGACCGCAGGCGCGGGGTTCGCCCTCTATGTGTTCCGCGCCTCGGCGCTGAGTTCCGGCGGCGTTTTTGCGCCGGTCAGCCGCGAATCGACGCTTGTACTCAATAACCTGCTGGTCTTCGTGGCCCTGTCCACCGTCTGTCTGGGGACGCTCTATCCGCTGCTGATGGAGGCCCTGACCGGCAGGACGATTTCGGTCGGCACCCCCTATTATAACCTGAGCTTCGTGCCGGCCATGTCGGTGGCCATGCTGATCCTGCCCCTGGCCAGCCTGATGGCGTGGAAGCGCGGCGACCTCAAGGCCGTAGGGCAGAGGCTGGCTCTGGCGGCGGGAATCTCTGTGCTGCTGGCCGTGCTGGGGGCGGTGCTGATGGGCAGCGGTGAGGCGAAAAAAATACTCTCGCTGGGCGTCGGCTTTCTGCTGGGCGGCTGGGTCATCCTCGGCTCGTGGCAGGTCTTGCAGGAACGCACGCACCTGCTCAAGGTGTCGTTTTCCGAGAGCCTGCGCCGCTTTCGCGCCCTGCCGCTGGCGACGCACGGCATGGTGCTGGCGCATGTGGGGCTGGGCCTGTTCGTGCTGGGGGCGGTGGTTGAAACCCAGACCAAGCTCAGCGCCGTCGATCATCTGCGCGTCGGTGGGGCGTTGCGCGTCGGGACCTATGAGGTGCGCCTGAGCGACATCAAAAGCGTGGTCGGGCCGAACTATGAGGCCGAACGCGGTGTCCTCGAAGTGCGCCGTGGCGGCAAGCCCATCTGTCAGGCCCTGCCGGAGCGGCGATTCTATCCGGCGTCCGCGACCGTGACGACCGAGGTGGCCCTGTGTTTTCAGCCGCTGAACGATCTCTATTTTGTGCTGGGCGAACCGTCGGCGGAGGGGTGGCAGGTAAGAGCCCTGTACAATCCGTGGGCGCGGCTGATCTTCTTCGGGCCGCTGCTGATGGCCATAGGCGGGGTGTTGTCGCTGTGTGACCGCCGCCTGCGGCTGGGGCTGGTCCATCGGGGGAAAAAGGGATGAGGCACCCACGCTGCACCCCGCCAGCGGGAAGTTATCTTCGGGCGCTCCTCATCACCCTGTTTGCCTTTTCTCAGGTCGCCGGGGCCGTCCTGCCCGGTGAAACCCTGTCGGACAAACAGCAGGATGACCGCGCCCGCACGCTCTACCGCGAAGTGCGCTGTGTCGTCTGTCAGAACGAGTCGATTGCCGATTCCGGGGCCGATATTGCCGCCGATATGCGCCGTGACATCCGCGCTCATATCTCAGAGGGCAAAAGCGACAGCGATATCCGTGACATATTGCGCGCCCGCTATGGCGACTATGTACTGTTCCGACCGCGCTTTTCTCTGGCCACCGGCCTGCTCTGGGGCCTGCCTGTGGCGGTGTTGCTGGTCGGCGGGGTGATCTTTATCGCCACGGGCCGCCGCAAAAGCGCTAACGATGCTGAGCCAGATACCCCCGGTCTCAGTGCCGAAGAACAGGCACGGCTGGACGCGCTTTTGAACCGTGACCCTGACAGTCACAAATAAGACTGTATCTAAGCCACGATTTTGCCGCACCGCTTTGGTTGCATTCAAGCGCATCCCAAAAAGTGTGAAACGGTTTTTGGATTCACATGCGCGACAAACAAAAATCTCAGGGCCGGTACGGCTCTGAGACGGATTAAAAGATGGTAAGCCCGCATGAAAACACTGGCTTGCGGCCTTAAAATGCCTATGTTGACCGTAACAGCGTATAATCAGGACGAAGACCCATGGGGAACGTGCTTAACTCGGTAAAGAAGAATAAGGGCCTGGTGGCGGGCGTGGCCGGTGGCCTGATGCTCGGCGCAGCAGTCGCCGGTGCGGCGGTGTCCGGTCTGGGCGGCTATGACGGCTCGACCCTGATCAAGACGGCGGCCGTGACCCCGGTGAAGCCGCCGGCGGGCGCGCCCATGTCGTTTGCCGACATCATCGAGCGGGTATCCCCCGCCGTTGTCTCGATCGAGACCAAGGGCAAGGTGAAGGTGCCGAACGGCCTGATCATCCCCGGCTTCGAGCCGCCTTCGCAGGACGACGGCGAAGGGGAAGGCAATGAACGCGAAGTGCGCGGCGCCGGTTCGGGCTTCTTCATCACCGCCGACGGCTATGTGGTCACCAACAACCACGTCATCGAAGGGGCCGACGAAATCACCGTCGTCCTGACCAACGAACAGAAGCTGACGGCCAAGGTGATCGGACGCGACCCGGCCACCGATCTGGCCGTGCTCAAGGTCGAAGGCAAGAACTTCCCCTTTGTGCAGTTTGAAACCGATCAGCGTCCGCGCGTCGGCGACTGGGTGATCGCGGTCGGCAACCCGTTCGGTCTGTCGGGTACGGCGACGGCGGGCATCGTCTCGGCCTTTGGGCGTCCGGACGGCGCGCAGGGCTATGTCGATTACATGCAGATCGACGCCGCCATCAACCGCGGCAATTCCGGCGGCCCGACCTTTGACCTCAACGGGCGCGTCATCGGCGTCAACTCGGCCATCATCACGCCGTCGGGCGGCAATGCGGGCGTCGGCTTTGCCATCCCGGCGGATACGGCTTCGGCCATTGCGCGCAAGCTGATGGCGGGCGGTAAGGTCGAGCGCGGCTATATCGGCGTGCAAATTCTGCCCGTCACCGACGAATATGTCGAAAGCCTGAGCCTGCCGGACAAGGACGGTGCCTATATTGCCGACGTTACCAAGGACGGCCCGGCCGCCAAGGGAGGCGTGCAGGTCGGCGACATCGTCAAGAAGGTCAATGGCAAGACGGTCAAGCTCAATACCGACCTGACCCGCAACGTGGCCGATGTGCGCCCCGGCGAAAAGGTCGAGATCGAGGTGTTCCGTAATGGCAAGATGGTCAAGCTGACCATTGTCGCGGCCCTGCGTCCCGGCGAAGACGAACTGAACAAGGTGCTGAATGGCGGCGGGGCTACGACGCCCGAAACCGGCGCGCCGGTGCTGGGCCTCAGCGTCAAGCCGCTCGACCCGACCTCGCGCAAGACCTATGGCATCGAAGCCGATGTCAGCGGTCTGGTGGTCACGGCGATTGAGCCGACCTCGGATGCGGCCAAGAAGGGCTTGAAGGCTGGTGACGTCATCGTGCGCGCCAACAACCTGCCTGTGGCCAACCGCGCCGAGTTCGACAAGATCGTCACCGAAATGAAGGCCGCCAACCGGCCCTCGATCCTGCTGCTGGTCAACCGCGGTGGCCGCAATGTGCCGCTGCCGCTGAGCCTGAAATAAGGGGCTGGCAACGGACTGAATACGAAAACCCCGGTGGATACCCAGAGTCATTGCAAATGACTCTGGGTATGCTTTTCGAGACTGTCTCATGTCGCGGACACATAGTAGACAGTCTCGAGTTTTCAACGGCCGGATGCGCTCAGCATCTTTGGCCGTTGGGGTGAGAGACCGGGGTTTTTTATGCCTTGTTCTGCATGTGGAAGGCCAGCCGCTCGACGGGTTCGCGGATCAGGTCGCGTAAGCGCGGATTTGCGATGATCTCGTCCAGGGCGCGATTGAAACACAGTAGCCATTCGTCGCGCTCCAGTGGGCCGATTTCTGCACCGAAGTGGCGCGAGCGCAGACGCGGATGGCCGTGCTTTTCGACATAGACCGGCGGCCCGCCCAGATAGCCGGTCAGGTAGTCGTAGAATTTTGCCTCGCTGCCCGACAGGTCGGCAGGATGGATGGCCCGGCAGCGCGCGGCTTCGGGCAGGGTGTCCATCAGATGATAGAAGCGGCGGCACAGAGCTGAGACGCCGTCCGCACCTCCGATGGCCTGATATAGGGTGATTTCCATGCGGAGGTATTAGGGTGCTGCACCATGCGCGACAATCCCCTTTCTCCTCCCTATGCCAAAGGCATGGGGAGGTGGCGCGCCGAAGGCGTGACGGAGGGGGATGACTCAGGCGAATCTAAGAGCATTGTAATGCTCAAAATGCCACCTCCCCACGCCGAGGGCGTAGGGAGGAGGAATGGCGATTCAATTTTCGTTCGCCTCTACTTCGCGAACGTCTCTGCGGTCAGCGGGTTGCGGTCCCACACCTGACCATCGGCCAGAGAGCGCAGCAGCTTCACATATTCCGCGTGGGTCCAGGCCAGAGGCGTGGCCGAGTTGGTGCCTTCGCCCGTTTCGTAGCCTGCGGGCTTGACGCCGACGCCGTCCCACACCTGTTCCGGCAGCATCAGGCCTTCATTGGCAAACAGCTCCATACCGCGCACATAGGTGGCGCGGATGCGCGTTTTGTCCGTATCCGTCACACCGCCGCTTTTGAGAGCGGCGCGGGCCAGTTCGTAATGGCCGCGTTCGCCGGTGAAGAAGGGCCACACGCGCCCGCGCTGACCGGGGGTTGAGCCGCCCAGCACACCGTAATTGGCACCGGTCGTCTCGTCTTCGCCATAGCCGTCATTGCCGTAGCGGCGGAAGCCGGGGAAGGCGCCTTCGACGCCCTTGAAACGGAAGGTGTATTTGACGCGCAGGTTCTCCGGCAGCGTCTCGTCATCAAGGAAAGTCAGTGAACGGACGATGTTGGCGTCATCGGCGCGGCGCACGCCATAGCGCACCAGTTCCAGGAAGCCGCCGTCGAGGATCAGGTCGCCTCGCATGCCTTTGCGGCCATTGCGTTCGTCCTGCACGCCCGGAGTATTGGCGTCGTCCGAGCGCGACAGGCGCATATAGTAGGTGTCTTTACCGCCCTTGATCGCACCGGTCGTGGTGACCATGCGGGCTTCGATCTTCGCCGAAATGTCCGCGGCGCGGGCCTTCAGTTGCGCGGCCATGTCGGCGTCGCCCGACCGCGCGGCGATGTCAGAGGCGGCGATCAGGCCGGCGACAATGGCGGCGGTGGTGGAGGGCGAATAGCCTTCCTGTTCTTCCCAGCGCTCCTGCTGCGTGTAGGGCGGGGTAATCTTGGCGGTGTTCCAGCCGATATGCGTCGTGCCGCCGTCCTTGAGGAATTTCGCCGCGGGTTTGAGCATCGACGTCCACGAGGCCTTGAGATCAGCGTCGCTCATCAGGCCGCGGTGATTGAGGTTCCAGCCCAGCATGATCGGCATGGCCGTCTGATCGAGTTGCACACCTACCCATTCCGGCGTGCCATCGACGTGCGCCTTTTGCAGGAACCAGCCGCCGTCGCCCTTATTGCCCGGCGTGTTCGGCCCGACTTGCACCTTCGGCAGATAATGATAGGCGGCCAGCGGCGTTTGTTTGTCGCCCAGCGCCGCCAGCGCCATCGCCACCTGATAGAAGTCGCGCGGCCACACGGCCTTATACCCCGTCGCCGACTGCTTGGCGAAGACGGTCTCGCCCCACGGGTTCGACAGGGAGGCGATCAGCGCCCCGGCATAGGTGCGGTCTTCCTGCACCTTGAGCATCAGTGCTGAGGCATAGAGCAGCTTGCCATTATCGGTCGATTGGGCCGTCAGGCGCGGCAATTCGCCTAAGGAAGCCAGATAATCTTCCCAGCCGACCGCCTTACCCTGACCGTTATAGCGCGCCAGCACGGTGGCATAGCCGGTCTTCAGCGTCGCGGCGGCTTCGGTATCGGCGGCGGCGACGTCCTTGCCGAAGCCGAGGGCCAGATCGAAGGTGGCCGAGGTGCTCACCGGCCGGAAGGCGGCGACGGCGCGGATATTGCCTTTTTCGCTGATTTTGGCGTTCAGCGCGCCCAGCCTGCCGTCTTTCAAAAGGCCAACCAGCGCGTCCTTGCCCGTAAAGCCGATGCTGGCGGCCTCATAGGGCACCGAAGCGCGCAGCGACAAGGCGTGCGGGCCGTCAAAGGCGCGCAGGGCGGTCTTCGAGGCATCGCCCTGATCGTCGCCGGAGGTATTGTTGACCGACGGATCGAGCACGACATAGGGCGTCACCGTGCCCTTCAGCGCCTTGACCGTGACGCGCAGCATCAGGGTCTGACGGTCCGGGTCAGTGAAGACGTCCTTGATGACCACGAAGCGGCCCTGCTTGTCCGTATTGGTCAGGCGATAGGCAGGCGACAGCGGACGCCCGGCCTTGTCCTTATGCAGATAGTCGATGTGCGACACCGTATCGGCGGCTTCACTCGCCACCCAGCCGTCGCCGACAAGAACCAGCGACAGGTCGCGGATCTGCGCTTCGTGGATCAGGCCGTACATGGTTTCCGACACCACGCCGTTGGCCAGCGAAAACCACACCTTCGACACCGTGCCGGTGGAGGCTTTGTCGCTATATTGCAGGTTCCTATAGGCCTCATAGGACGCGCCGATGCCCTGCTTGGTCGCCGCCGCCCAGGGCGAGGCCTCAGCAGGGCCATCCGTGGCGTCGGTTGAGACGACCTGATTGGGCGTGTGGGCGGTATTGCTCGGCGTTTCGTTGTCTTGGGCAGCGGCGGCAGCGGCGGCCAGAAGGGCGCACAGGCTTACCGATGCGATGAGGCGCTTGGACATAAGGTCACTCCCTGAATACGCACCGTTGGCGGCAGAAGCGGACCTCTGCGGCGGTGCGTTTTTACACTCTTTCCCTATTGGTACAGCGCCGCCGCCCCTGACGAAACCCGCCCCCGACGTGAATACGTATTCAGATCGCAGGCATCTTATACCTCCCTGCACTTCAGTGCGGGGAGGATATAGATTCTACGACTGACGCCTTGGTCTTAGCCGCTGCGCAGGCGAACCCGTGTATATGTCTTCTGTCGATCGTCCGGCCCTATCGGTGACCCTCACCCTGAAATGCCCGCCGTAGATTCGGTCGAGGGCAAAGCCAATATCCAGCCTGACACTCTGAACGGCGGGTTATAAATGCACCGCAATCACAGCAATCAGGGTGGCCGCAGGGACCAGAAGAACCTGCGCGAGCGCTGTGCCTATCAAACGTGCCCCCGCCAGCCAAACGACAGCCTTTCGAAACTCCGACTCACTGGTCCGCCCTTCCATAACGTCATCTGTCATGATGGAGAGTTGCGGGTCGATAAAGACGAAAAGCAGTATCGTGGCTAAACCATTCACGACCGACGAAAGCTGGCTGGCTGTGACTCTGTAGTCCGGGCTGATCGCGCCCGCATAGAGGGAGGCAAAGACGCCGACCGTAAACAGTGCTTGCGCCAGAATATTCAGTAACAGCGCAGAATGGGGCAGGGAGGTGGGGCGGCCTCCCTTCGTCAGGTGTGAAAGAGCCGGAACGGTTACAGAGTCCCGGAGGAAGGACAGACCGCCTTTTGCGAAGCCGTGCATAAGGAGTTTCGGCACCGAACGGTGGACCTGAAAATGCTGAACCGCGCGGCTGAAAATCCGCTGAAATGTCGGAATAGCCAGAACGCCAGCCACCGTTCCGATCAGGGCCGCCGTTATCAGCCAGCGAAAATCGCCGAGCAGCGTATCCGAAATACCCGTGCTCAGCGCTACTTCAATGCGTTTGCCGAGATAGGGGCCCTGAAAGGAGTTGGACGTTCGTGAAACCAGCACCAGCACATTGAAAAGCGCAAAGGATACGGCAATTCGCCGTGTACGGATGCCAGCAATCCTGACGGCGTAGGCAAGGGTGCCAATCATCTGGATGACAAGGGTCAATGCGCATAATGCGATCAGATCAATATCCAATCTATCCCCCCGAACAAAAGCAACTGCCGCTTCACGGCACCCTGCGCCCACTATGGAATGGTTTTCCCAAAACCGTTAGCTGAATATTGTCGCGTTTGGCCGCCGATCGCCTGTACCTACCACACGCAAAATCACATGCCAGGGCTGCTTCCCCTCTGCGTCCCTTTGAACATCAGGCACAAGCCCATGCCAATCTCGGAATTTAACGTTTATCATTAAATCATTTGACATTCCTCGCTATGTAATTTATCGATAATCATGAAATTTATCGGGAGGGTCCCATGCCTGCAAAACGCCGCCGTCTGTTCACCGGCACGCTCTGGCTGCTTAAGGCCGCGCTTGTCATCTACGCCATCGGCGCGGTTCTCAGCGCGATCCGTCTGGGGATGCTGGTCGCTTTTGGGCCTGAACCGTGGCCAAAGGGGACGCAGATCGACGTGTCCGTTGCCGCGCTTGTTATGATCGCGCTGGCGGTGCCGGTGTTCATGAACCTGCTGGCGGTGGTGCGTTCCGGTCAGGCCGGCACCCCCTTCACGCCAGAAAATGGTACGCGCCTGCGCTGGATCGGTATATTCCTGACGGCGGGCTATGTGGCGCACCCGATCCTCGTCTTTCTGGCCGATGCCTCACGCGCGCCGGAAGCGCTGATAGCGTCTCTGGCCAAAGGGCTACTGCCGGTCGTGCTGTGCTTTGTGGTGGCCCATATTTTCGATATCGGCACCGACCTGCGTGAGGATCTGGAAGGCACGGTATAGCCATGCCCATTATCAGTAAGCTTGATGATCTGCTGTATGCGCGTCGCATGACCTTGTCCGAACTGGCTGAGCGCGTGGACATCGCCCTGCCCAATCTGTCCATCCTGAAAACGGGCAAGGCGCGGGCCATCCGCTTTTCGACGCTTGAGGCCATCTGCCGTGAGCTGGATTGCCAGCCGGGTGACCTGATCGCCTATCAGCGGGACGACAAAACCTAAGCGGCGCTGTTTGCGCCTGAAAGAAAAAAAGAGGGGGAGCCCATGCTCAAATCTATCGTTTTCGCTGCCGCGCTTGTGGCGGCGGCCGGGTCGGCCTGCGCCCAGACGACCGTCAGCCTGACGCCTGCTGCAGATGACTGGTCCCTGACCGAAGTCAGCGTCGTCAAGAACCTGCCCGGCCCCGCCCTGTGGAAGGTTATCAAGGGCGATAAGGTCGTCTGGCTGATCGGCGATGAACGGATCGATACCACAAAAACGTGGGACAGCGCCCGTATAGACCGGATACTTTCGGATGCCGAAGGGCTCTATCTGCCGCCGGCCCCGAAGTTCAGTCTTCTGGCGCTTTACGCGGTGATGAGCGGCAAGGATTTGCCCGGCAAGCAGACCCTGCGTGACGTTCTGCCGCCGGCTGAATATGCCCGCTGGACCCAACTCGCCCGGACGTATGAGATCGACACGCGCGACATTGAAAAGGACCGGCCGCTGTGGGCGGGCGTCCGCTTTCTCGACGCGGTCAGCACGAAAAAGGGGTTTTCATCACAGGTCATCACGCAGCACCTCACTCAGGTCGCCAAGCGTCACAAGGTGAAGGTCGCGCGCATTTCGCGGATGGAGACGCGCGCTCTGGTCAAGCAGACCAACGCCATTGACGAGGCCGAAGGTCGCCGGTGCCTGACGGTTATGCTCGACCTGACGGAATATATGGTGGCCACAACCGCCGCACAGACCGATGCCTGGGCCTCCGGAGACGTCGAGGCCCTGAAAGCGATCCTGCGGGCTCAGCCGAAGGCCGATTGTCACGAGGCGCTGGGGGGGCAGTTGCGCGCGCAATGGACAGCGGACACTCTGCGCATGGTCGATACGGCCATGCAGGGCACCCGCCGCAGCGTTCTCCTTTTGCCCATGCCCATGTTGCTGGATGAGCGGCTTGTGAACGATCTGAGGGCGCAGGGCTATCAGGTCCGCACCCCCGGTTAGAGTGGAGATTTCTGATGGGCTCATTCCACTCAAGCCGCCGTTGAGGCGGCGGCCAAGGTGGCGGGGCCCGCACCCGGCGAGGGGCTAAACAAAAGAGCGTAACCTTTCGGCACCTGCCACAACCTGTTTTAGACCCGATCCGATGCCCCTGCGCCTGTTGGATGACGCAAAGCTGGATCGCAACTCGGCAGAGGCCTCAGGGCGTCTGCCGCTTTTTTTGCGTCAGGCGCGGAAGTGGATACCTGTTTCTCTGAGTCTGGACTAAACTTTCATCAAAAAGGGCGGGCCGTGACTCAGTTTCACCTCAACAGCATAGATATCGGCGTGGCGGCGGCCTATGTGCTGGGGCTGGTGGCGCTGGCGCTTTTGTCGCGGCTGAAGATCACCACGCTGAAGCAGCAGTTTCTGGCGGCGGGTCAGGCGCGCTGGCCCGTGGTGGGGTTCACGCTTTACGCCGCTACCCTGTCGTCCTCGGCCCTGATCGGGGTGCCCGGCTCGGCTTACGCGCATGGGATCAGCGTTTATAATTACGACTGGGTGGCGGTGCTGGTCCTGACCCTGTTCTGTGCTGTGGTGCTGCCGACCTATCTGTCGTCGGGCGTCTTCACCGTCCCGGAGTTCCTTGAAAAACGCTATGGCCGTTTTGCGCGTACCTATGTGTCGGGCCTGTCGATCGCCCTGATGACCTTTGTCGATACGGCAGGGCTGCTATTTGCGGGCAGCCTGTTGTTCCGTCTGCTCTTTCCGGCGTTGAGCCTGTTTGAGGTGGGCGCGCTCCTGTCGCTATGCGCCGGGCTGTTCCTCGTCGCCGGAGGCTTGCGCGCCGTGCTGATCACCGACACGGTGCAGGCGGTCTTCCTGATCGGAGTCTGCGCGGTCATCAGCGTCCTGGCGCTGAAGGCCGTTGGCGGCTGGCAGGGGGTGGTTGCCCACAGCGACGCCTTGCGGCTGCATCTGGTTCGTCCGGCCACGGATGATGTGCTGCCGTGGACAGGGCTGGTCACCGGTCTGCCGCTGATCGGCTTCTATTTCTGGTGCACCAATCAGTACATGGTGCAGAAGGTTCTGGCCGCCAAATCGCTCGATCATGGCCGCTGGGGCAGCCTGTTTGCCGGGGGGCTGAAGCTGACGACTCTGGGGCTGCTGGTCGTGCCGGGCCTGTGCGCGCCGCTGCTGTTCCCGGCGCTGGAAGCCCCGGATCAGACCTTTTTCGCTCTGGCTTTCAGCCTGTTGCCGACGGGCGTCGTCGGCCTCGTCGCCGGGGTGTTTCTGGTCACCATCCTGTCGTCTCTGGCCTCCAACTACAATGCGGCGGCGACGCTGGTGACGCTGGATTTCCTAAAGACCCACTGGCCTAAGATATCTGAGGCGCGGCTGCTGCTGGCCGGGCGGCTGGCCATCCTCAGCGTAATGGCACTGTCCATCCTGTGGCTGCCCATGCTGGGGGCCATTCAGGACACGCTGTGGAACTATCTTCAGGCCATGCTGGCCTATTTCGTGCCGCCGGTGGCGACGCTGTTCCTGATGGGGTTGTTCTGGACGCGCGCCAATGCCTTCGGTGCGGCCTGTGCGCTGATTGTCGGCACGACGCTCAGCCTTGGCCTGTTCGTCAGTGTAGAGATCATCGGTGTCTTGCCGCTGCATTTTCTGGTGGCAGCCTTTGTCATCTTCCTCGTCAGCGCCGCCGCTTTGATCGCGGGCAGCCTGTTGCGTCCGGCCCCGGAGGCTTTGGTGAGCGCGCTCGTTTTCACCCGCGCCGTGTGGGACCGCGAAAGCGCCGCACTGAAAGACGTGCCCTGGTACAAAAACTACCGCTGGCTGTCGCTGGGCCTGCTGCTGTTCACCGCGCTTGTGGTCGCTCCGCTGTTGTAATCCCCTCTCCCTTGAGGGAGAGGGTTAGGGGGCAACGCCACCTAATTTCAGCCGTTACTTTTCCTCGCTTGCGCCTTTACCGTTTCGGCCTATCTTCGGGGCCTTACTGATGAGGCTCGACATGTCCAAAATTCCCTTCTGGTTGCGCGTTCTGGTGGCTTTTGCGCTGGGGACCGGGGTGGGGGTGGCCTTCGGTCAGCAGGCCGTGCCGTGGGTTGAGCCTATCGGTGACCTCTTCGTCAACCTGATCAAGATGCTGGTCGTGCCGCTGGTCTTCTTCACCATTGCGGCCTCGATTTCGCGGCTGGGCGAGGGGGCTCTGGGCGAAGGCGGCGGCGGCAAGGCCGTGCGTCTGGGGGTGGTGACGATTGTGTGGTTCATCATGACCGCCGGTCTGGCCGTGTCGCTGGGCTTTGCCATCGGCCACCTGATCGAGCCGGGCCGCGGCTTAAGCGGCCTGCCGGTGGCCGACGTCAAGCCCAAGGTCATCCCGCCGGTCCAGGACGTGCTGATCGGCATTGTGCCGACCAATATTTTCAAGGCCTTTGCCGAAGGTCAGGTCCTGAGCGTCGTCTTTGTCGCCCTGTTTGTCGGGGCGGGCCTGAGCGCCCTGGGCGAGCGCGCGGCTGAGTTGAAAACCCTTGTCTCTCAGGGCAGCCAGTTGATGTTCAAGCTGACGCGCTGGGTGATCCAGTTGACGCCGTTTGGCGTGTTTGGCCTGATCGCCTCGGTGGTCGGGTCTTATGGGTTAGAGAGCCTGACGCCGCTCCTGAGTTTTATCGGGGCCATCTATCTGGCCTGTCTGATCCACGTGTTCGTCGTCTATCCGATCCTGCTCAAGCTGCATGGCTTGCGCGTCGTGGCCTTTTACAAGGGCGTGTTCGAAGCGCAGCAAACAGCCTTTTTCACCTGCTCGTCGCTGGGCACCCTGCCGGTGTCGCTCAATGCCGCCATCGAAAAGCTGAAGCTCAATCCGGCCTATGCGGGCTTTGCCGTACCGCTGGGGGCCAATATGAAGATGGACGGCTGCGGAGCCATCTATCCGGCCATCGCCTCGATCTTTGTGGCCAACTATTTCCATATCGAACTGACTCAGAGTCACTACGTGATCATCGCGCTCACGGCCATGTTGGGGTCGCTGGCCACCGCCGGTGTGCCGGGCGTGGCAACGGTCATGCTGACCCTGACGCTTTCGACGGCGGGCCTGCCGCTGGAGGGGATTGCGTTGCTGGCCGCCATCGACCGCATTATCGACATGGTGCGCACGGCGACCAATGTGACGGGTCAGATCCTGATCCCGACTCTGGTGGCGCGCGAAAACGGCCTGCTGGAAGCGACCTCGCCCTTGGTCAAGGCCAAGGCTGAATAGACAGAATTGGCCACGAAAAACACGAAACGAAGTTCGGCGTAGCCAAAAGCACGAACGGGGGCTGTTGAAGCTGCCTTGCCCGAAGGGCCTTTACCTATTTGGGGCAGGTAGATTGGTGGGCGCTTCGCGCCGCGGTTTCCGCCTGTCATTTTCGTGTCTTTTGGTGTTTTTCGTGGCCAAAAACCTTTCGTGCCCTCTCACCCTCTCGGTTCGAGGTACTGGGTTTGCATGGAGCGCTGGGTGTCGTCGAGGGCCATGCGGATGAGCGATTCCATGCACCAGCGAGCGGCGCCTGAGTCCTGACGTTTGATGGCATCAAACACGCGGCGGTGGTCGGGGATGGGGTCGCGGGTCAGGGCCTGATGGCGCTGCTTGAAGCGCGTGGACCAGGCGACCGCCGCGCCGATCGAATGGCTCAGCGAGGCGAGGGCTTCGTTGTGCGTGGCGTGCATCAGCGCGTCGTGGAAGTCGAGATCGGCCTTGCGCCCGGCCTCGGTGGCCAGGGTCTCGGCCTCCATCAGGTCGAGCGCCTTGTCCATCAGGCGCAGGTGCTCGTCCGTGCGGCGCAGCGCCGCCAGCTCGGCCGCCGCCGGTTCGGTAATCAGACGCAGCTCAAACAGGCCCTTGATGAAGTCCTCCGACGGCTCCGTCTCGAACATCCAGCCCAGCACCTCCGGATCGAGCACGTTCCAGCGGCGGCGCGCCGTGACGCGCGTCCCGGCCTTGGGGCGGCTTTCGACCATGCCCTTGGCCGCCAGAATGCGGATGGCCTCCCGATAGGCCGAGCGCGAGATGTCGAGGGTTGAGGAGGAGTCGATCTCATTGGGCAGGACCTCGCCCGGCTGATAGACGCCCTTGAGGATGTCCACCCCCAGCCGGTGGGCCAGCGCCCCGTGCAGGCGGCCCTGAAAATGCACGCCGTAAGCGGAACTTTCGGTGGCCGGGGAGCGGTCAAACGTAGCAGCGGGTCGGGTATCGGTCATGCAGGTCCCTGTGTGTTTTATTCCTCGGTCATCGGACGGAGCCGGTTTAAAGCCTCCCCCCTGATGTCAGGGGGGATACCGGCTGAAAGCCGGAGGGGGGTTATACGTCGGTATTAACCCCACCGTCTTCGATACCAAAGGCATCGAATCCACCTCCCCTGAAATCAGGGGAGGCGCTTTAAAGCGGGCTCGTAAAATCCTGTCGAGCCGATAGAAACGAGTCTGATCATAAACACGATTTGACAAACGGCAAAGGCGGGCCTAAGTCACAATCAATTGTCTGAGTTTTAAGAGCAATATTTGTTGGGAGTGATCCATGACCCTTCGCCTGATCCAGTTTGTCGATGCCCACGGGACGCGCGGTGTGGCCGCTGCCGAAGATGACGGGTCGGCGAAGATTATTCTGGGCGTGTCCACGACCTATGAGCTGGCCAGGGCCGCCATCGCCGCCAAACGCTTGATCGCCGATCAGGTGGCGCAGCAGGGGCTGGGTGAGGCCGTGGATATCGCGCTGGCCCTGTCCGAAGGCCGTGTGCTGGCCCCCATCGACCATCCGGACCCGGCGCACCTGCACCTGACCGGGACGGGCCTGACGCACCTGGGCTCGGCTGAGGGCCGCGACAAGATGCACGCCAAGGCCAAAGAGGCGACCAAAGACGGGGGCGGCGAAGAGAACCTGACCGACTCCATGCGTATGTTCCTGATGGGCGTGAAGGGTGGCAAGCCGGCTTCGGGCACGGCCGGGGCGCAGCCGGAATGGTTCTATAAGGGCAATGGCTATGCGCTGGTCGGACCGGGCGCCGAGCTGGTGTCGCCGGGCTTTGCCGAAGACGGCGGCGAGGAGCCGGAAATGGCCGGTATCTACGTCATCGGCGAGGACTCTCAACCCTATCGCATCGGCTTTGCGCTGGCCAACGAGTTCTCGGACCATGTGACCGAAAAGCAGAACTATCTGTGGCTGGCCCACTCCAAGCTGCGTCCGGCGAGCCTCGGTGTCGAGATCCTGACGGGCGACCTGCCCAGCCACGTCGAAGGCACGTCGAAGATCGTGCGCGGCAATGAAGTGATCTGGGAGAAGCCGTTCATCTCCGGCGAGGACAACATGTCCCACACGTTTGAGAATCTGGAACACCACCACTTCAAGTACGAACTGTTCCGCGTGCCGGGCGATGTGCACGTGCACTGCTTCGGGACGGCAACGGCGAGCTTTGCCGACGGTGTGAAGACGCAAGAAGGCGACGTGTTTGAAATCGACGCCCGCCCCTTCGTCCACCCGCTCAGAAACCCCCTCAAAACCACCGAACCGCTGGCCCACACCGCGAAGGTGGTGCGGTTGTAACGCCTGTCTTACACCTCCCCGGCACGCCGGGAAGGTATAAAAAACCGCCCTGATCTTTGCGGATCAGAGCGGTTTTCCGTTGCTAGCGGTCTGACGTTAGAGCGATGTGCGGAAAAGTGTGAGCGGTTTTCCGCAAAAACATCGCGATAAAACAAAAAAGGCCTTAAGGCTTTTCGGAGCCGACCGGGTTCACCTTGGGCATCTTGCCCTGTTCGATGCGGCCTTCGTTGCGCAGCTTGCGACCGTCTTCGGCCATCTTGTCGTTGTGCAGGGCTTCGCCCAGTTCCTCTTCGACGCCGCCGGCGGTTTCCTTGATCGAGCCTTTGATATCGCCCATGTCTGATCTCCTTTGTGAGGGTAGGGGTGTGAAGGTCGCGACGCGGGTGAAAGCGCGCGACCCTGATGCTAAGCTGCGCCCGCGCTGCGTCAGTTTTCGCCGGGTTTGCAAGGCCTTGCGCGTAAGTAAAAAATCAGGAAACGCGCCTTTATCTGCCCCTTATTTTTGCTTTCAGCCATAGGCATCGCATCCTTAAAGCCGCGCCGATAGGGTTCAGTCATCACATCCACACGGACCAAGACACGGACGAAAACGAGATACCCCCCCCCATCCTCGTTTTGATGCTGTCTCAGACGGCCTTCCGTGTCAGACATCCCCCCCCCGCCCCGCGGTCCGTGTGGATGTGACCCCCATTCCTCCCCCATATCGCACGCCCTCAAAGGAGAGATTGATGCTGTCCCCCGCCACCAAAGCCGCCGCCGGAGTCACCAAGGTTCTGGCCGAACACGACGTCCGTTCGGAAGCCGACCGTACCGTTGAAGGCGTTGAAAAGACCGCGCGCCACGTGGCTGATGACCTGTCTTCGCGCGCCAACGAAGCCGGTGCCAAGCTGCGTCATCTCTTTGATGACGCGCAGGGCCATCTGAACAAGGCCGGTGGCCGCCTCAATAAGGAAGTGCACGAAAACCCCGTGCGCACGGGTCTTCTGGCGCTGGGTGCCGGTGTGCTGATCGGCATGATGCTCAAGCGCTGATCGGGCGTTTCGTCTGAAGGTTTAAGGGCGAGGTCCACAGCGGCTTCGCCCTTTTTTGTATCGGTTGTGAAAGGGTCGCGAATGTCTGTGCTGTTACGTGTGGCGGAACTGTTTTTTGTGCGTCAGCGCTTTCGTCAGGTGCGGTCGCAGGCCCTGGCCTTTCTGAGCGCGCTGGGCGTGCTGGTCGGGCTGATGGTGTTTACGCTGGTGGCGCTGGCGCTGGGGCTTTCGGTCTTGCTGCTGCTCGCCTTTCACGGCTTGCAGGCGCTGGGGCTCACGCCGCAGGGCGCGGGCGGCATCGTCGCCGCTCTGGTCATTGCTGTGGGGCTTGTCCTGCTGGTGGCCATCGGCCGCGCCCGGCGCGCCGTGCAGGGGACGCTTGAGCACCTGATCAGCGAAACCTCGGCCCTGCCGGGTGAGCGTGAGGTGCAGGGCGTGGTGACGCGCACCGCCGGTGGGGCCGTGTCGGTGTGGCGCGCTTTTCGCGACGGGCTGAGGAGCGGAAAATCAAGCCGCCGTAAAACAGCCGCCTGATTTTTCTTATGATTTATTTATTAAGGCCTCTGTCGATGGCATGGACCCATTACCGGTGCGGCGGCAAGCTCTGAGTAAGATGGGGCATTTGAAAAGGACCAAGCACATGACCAACAAGATCGCCAAGATGATCGTAATTGCCGGCGTTGCGCTGGCGGCCGTTCCGGCCCTGTCTGCCTGCAACACCATTGAAGGTGCGGGCAAGGACGTTCAGGCCGGGGGCGAAGCGGTTTCCGACGCCGCCAAGGACGCCAAGAATTAAGCCAGTCGTAAGGCTGGACATTTCCGGTTTTCGCAGGTTCTGATGCCGCAGGGCTTCAGGGCCTGCGTTTGCGTATATGATGGACGGGGAAAGACGGATGATGTGGCAAAAGCTGCTGCGGCAGCGACGATACTATCTGGTGCTGTTTGTCCTGCTGTCGATTGCGACCGTGGCCTTTTCGTTCATCGTCTACGCCCATTACAACCGCATTCAGGACCAGAACCGGCAATCCCTGTTTGAATACGAGGCCATTCGCCAAAGCCGGGTGGTGCTGGTCGATCTGCTCGATATGCAGACGGGGGTTCACGCCTATCTGGTGTCCGGCGATGAGGCGACGCTGACCAGCTATCGCACGGCGCGCGATATGCTGGAGCGTGATCTGTCGGCCTATCGCACCCTGGTGTTGCGCCATGATCCGCAGGCGGCGCGCGACATCTATCTGTGGCTCGATAATATCCGATCTCTGCGCAAGACCTTCGACGATCAGGTCGAAAACCGCCGGCTGGGGCGCGGGGCGGCGCTGACGCGCGAAGCGTTTGAACGACAGGTGCGCGACATGGCGCACGTGCGCCGCGCGCTGGAGGCCACCAATGTGCGGCGTCTGGTCGAGGTGCGGCTTCAGACGGCGGAGGTGGTGAAGGCGCGTTCGGATTTTGTCTTTACGCTGGTCATCGGCAGCATCCTGCTGATCGGCGTTATGTTGCTGGGGACAGTGACGATCCTCAATCTGGAGGCCGATTTCCGCAACCGTCTGGCCGAGCAGGAGGCCGTCATGCAGCGCTATCGTGAGGTCACCGAAGGCATTAACGACGGCCTGTTTGAGGTGAATTTCGTCAGCGGCGACGTCTATTGCTCCGCGGCCTATAAGGCCATGCTGGGCTATGCCCCGGACGAGGTGGAAAACCGCTGGGAGGTGTTACGCGACATGATCCACCCGGATGACCGCGAGGCGGCGGACGCCGATCTGCGCCGCTATATGGAGGGCACGGACGCCACCTATCGCAGCATCTTCCGCATGCGGCACAAGGACGGCGGCTATCGCTGGATTTTGTCGCGCGGCGTCGGCACCGGGGCCGATTTCAGCGGCATCAAGAGCATGATCGGCACCCACGCCGACATTACCGAACAGAAGCAGCGCGAGGAAGAGTTGCGTCAGCTCTATGCCGATCTGGAAACCTTCACCTACATCACCTCGCACGACCTGCGCGCGCCTCTGGTCAATCTGAAAGGTTTTTCCAAAGAACTGGAAATATCAATGAAGGCGGTGACCAACGCCATCGCCCCGTATCAGAAAGACTTTGCGCCAGAGCATCAGAAGGCGCTCGATCTGGCCCTGAAAGAGGACGTGCCGGAGTCGCTGGGCTTTATCGCCAAAGGGGTTGAGCGCATGGACAGCCTGACGCGCGCCATCCTAGACCTGTCGCGCATCGGTAAGCGCGTCTATACGGTCGAGCCCGTTAACACCCAGACTATATTCGATAAATGCGTTGGGGCTCTGGGGTACGATATTACGCAAAAGGGGATCGAGATACGCTGTGACCCCTTACCGCAGATCATGAGCGACGCCGTGGCGCTGGAGCAGATTTTCGGCAATCTGCTCGATAATGCGGTCAAATATCTGCGGCCGGATATTACCGGAAAGATAGAAGTCTCTGTGCGCGAGACGCTGCATGATTACATCTTCACCGTGTCGGATAATGGCCGCGGCATCGCCGATATCGACAAGCCGAAGGTGTTTGAAATCTTCCGCCGGGCTCGCAATACGACCGAGGTCGGTGGGCTGGGGCTCGGCATGGCCTATGTCAAGGCGACGCTGAGGCGCCTGTCCGGTGACATCTGGTTCGACTCGAAAATTGATGAAGGGACGCGCTTTCATGTGCGCCTGCCCAAACGCCCGCGCCTGAGCGAAGCGTCACGCCCTGTAACTGCGATGGAAGCCTGAACCTATGATGGTCCCTGCCTTTGACGATCAGTTCACCTTGGTCATGATCGAAGACGATGCCGGTCACGCGCGCCTGATTCGCAAGAATCTGGAGCGCGCCGGTATCGGCAATCCGGTGCGCCATTTCGAAGACGGAGCGGCGGCCATCGACTATTTCTTCGGTGAGCACCTCAGCGCGGCCCAGACCGCCGAACGCCATGAGCGGACTCTGGTGCTGCTCGACCTCAACATCCCGCATATCGACGGCTATGAGATTCTGCGCCGCCTCAAGGGCGATCCGTCCACGCGCGCCATTCCGGTGATCGTGCTGACCACGACCGATAATCCGCGCGAAATCGATCGCTGCTATGAGCTGGGCTGCAATGTCTATATCACCAAGCCGGTCGAATACGACAACTTCTCCGACGCCATCCGCAAGCTGGGCCTGATGCTTGCCGTGGTGAAGGTTCCCAACACCGTGGTGAAATAAGATGCCGATGTCTTCCCCCCCCCTGACCCGCATCCTGTATATCGAAGACGATGAGGCGCTGGGTCGCCTGCTGCAAAAGCGCTTTCGCCGCCACAGCCTTGAGGTCGATCTGGCCGTCACGGCTGAGGCCGGGCTGGAGGTGATGGCGCAGCAGGGGTTTGATCTGATCCTGCTCGATTACAACCTGCCGGGCATGAATGGCCTGGAGATGCTGAAGGCCCTGAAGGCGCGCGAGATCACGACGCCGGTCATCATCCTCACCGCCGGCGGTGACGAAGCCATCGCGCTGGAGGCGATGGAGCTGGGGGCGGCTGACTATGCGGTTAAGGACATCAATCAGGCCTATCTCGACCTGCTGCCCGCCGTCATGCAGGCGGCCTTCACCAAGGAACGCCTGCTGCGCGAGAACGAACGCCAGCGTCAGGAGCTTCAGGCGGCCAAGGAGCGCGCTGAAGCCGCGTCGCAGGCCAAGACGGACTTTCTGGCCACCATGAGCCATGAGATTCGCACACCGCTCAACGTGGTGACGGGCCTGTCGGACATTCTGATCAAGTCGCCGCTCAATGACGATCAGTACCGTATTGTTGAGACTCTGCGTACCAATGCGCAGCTTCTGTTGCGGCTGATCAATGATCTTCTCGATATTTCCAGAATTGAGGATAATAAGATCGAACTGGAGTCCACCGCCTTCCGTCCGGCCGATGTGCTGGAAGACCTTAAGATGATGTTTGCGCAGGATATTGAGCGCAAGGGGCTGGACTTTGCCCTGACCGACAACACGCAGGGCGTGACGGTGCGCGGTGACCGCACGCGCTTGCAGCAGATCGTGATGAACCTGATTTCGAACGCGCTCAAGTTCACCGCGCGCGGTGAAATCGAGCTGATCGGTGAGGCGCAGAGGCGCGGCGACCGCGTCGATCTGAGCCTTGCGGTCCGCGACACCGGCATCGGTATCCCCGAAGCCAAGCGCAGCCAGATTTTTGACAAGTTCACTCAGGCCGATGCCTCGATCACGCGGCGTTTCGGCGGGTCGGGGCTGGGCCTGTCGATCGCGCGCGCGCTGGTGGAGGTGATGGGCGGCGAGATTGCGGTGGACAGCGAAGAGGGGCGGGGTTCGCTGTTCAGCGTGCGCCTCAGCCTGCCGGTCGCGGTGATGGCAGTGGCCGATGATGAGCGTCCGCCTGTGCCGCCGCCGGGGCCGGGCGAGAGGCCGCGCGTGCTGATCGTCGAAGACTATGCGCCGAACGTGCTGGTCGCCACCCTGATGCTGGAAGAGATGGGCTATGAGGCCGAGGCGGCCGAGTCGGGTATCGAGGCGCTGGCCCTGCTGAAGGACAGCGATACGCCCTACCATGCCATTCTGATGGACGTGCAGATGCACGAGATGGACGGCTTTGAAACCACGCGGCGCATCCGCGAACTGGAGCCGGCGAGGGGCTTCCGCTACCGCATTATCGGCGTGACGGCACACGCCCTGGCCGGTGACCGCGAACGCTGTATAGAGGCGGGCATGGACGATTATCTGTCGAAGCCGATCCAGCCCGGACTTCTGGCGCAAAAACTGCGGGCACTGACCCCGGCCTGACGATGAGCAAAGGATTTCAGGCTTTTTACCGTCCCTTTATAGGCGGGTGGCCGCTCCGCACTGCGCCCTTGCGGAGGTCGGATTAGGGTTTCAGGACAAGGAGATAACCATGTCCGACCCTGTCGAACGCGATCCCGCCCTGACCTCCGCCCAACCGGCTGATCCGCCCGCGGATGCCGCCGCCTATGAGGCCCCCAACCCCGCGCCGGAGGCCGAAAAGGCGACGTCTGTGCCGGTGGATTTCACCCTCGATATCGAAGACGCGCAGCACCTGAGGCGCGATCTTCAGGACCTGCTGAGCGGGGTGGAAACCGTGCACCTCAAAAGCGATGTGAAGGCGCAGATTTCGCGCCTGAACGCCTGGGCGACGCGCTACGCCGAAGGGCTTGAGGCCGCGCGGCAACTGGGGGAAACCGGCCTGACCATGCTGGAAGAGGCGCGCGTGCATCTGGCGGCGCAGCTTGACGACTATCTGCGGCTGGAAGGCGAGGGGGGGCAGGTGGCGACGCCGGATCAGGGCCGCCTGATCGATGAACTGAACCGCGCGCTGCGCCGCATCACCCGTCTGCAAGGCGCGCTGCGCGGGCAGTTCATGCAAACCCAGTAATCTGTAACCTGTGCCCCCTGATGGTTGTTTTTAATGACCCGACGGGGTGTTTCGCTTGGCCTTGTGTACCGGAATAAGGTATGTCTCTGACCGCAGATGCCCATTCGGGGTTGGTTATGGATACAGAGGTCAGGGTGGACAAGGCAGAACCGGCTCCGGGGCTTGATCCGTCGCAGGAAACCCAACTCAAGGAAGCGCTGTACCGTCAGATGTTGTCCGCTGTATCCCACGACCTGAAAACCCCGCTGGCGACCATTATCGGCTCGCTGGAGGTCTATACCCTGCTCGAAGCCAAGCTGTCGGAGGAGAAGCGGCGCTCGTTGATTACGTCCGCCCTGTCCGAAGCCTATCGCCTCGACAAGTTCATCACCAACATCCTCGACATGGCCAAGCTGGAAAGCCGCGCCGTGCAGCCGCGCGAGGAGACGGCCAATCTGACACCGCTGATCCGCGATTCGATCACGCGACTGGGGCCTTTGAAGGATAAGGGCGAGATTCGCCTGCACGATCTGGGCGGTGCCGAGGCCTTTCACACGGATACGGTGCTGTTGTCGCGCGTGGTTGGCCTGATTATTGAGAACGCGCTGAAACATACGGGCAAGGCCCCGGTGGTCGATATCGACTATGGGGCCTCGGGCGAAGAGGCCTTTGTGCACGTGCGCGACCACGGGCCGGGCATCCCGCCGGACAAGATGCGCGCCATCTTCAACAAATATACGCGCCTGCAAAAGCAGGATCAGCAGAATGCCGGGACGGGTCTGGGCCTGTCGATCGCTGAGCTGATCATGACGCTTCTGGGCGGGCGTATTGAGGTGCGCAACCACCCCGAAACCGGCGCGGTGTTCAGCCTTTATGTGCCGGCGCAGATGGCCCCAACGGGTGTGGAAAGGTAAGGCGGAGTGTTTTGTTATGAACGCCTGGCGTTTGGTTACCAAGGCTTAACAAGCCTCCTTTAAAAGACGCTGCGAACCAAAGAGTTCAGTATTGCTCGCCAGAACAGGGGCCATACACAAAGGCGTCACCGCCAGATACAGGATCGTCTCAGGACCGCATGACCCATTCGACCGCGCTCATTATTGAGGACAGCGCCGTGCAGGCGCAGATGATCGGCCGATTGATTTCGGCGCAACCCGGATGGAGCCACATCCATTTTCCGACCTTCCGCGAAAGTTATGATGCGCTGAGTTCGTTTTCGGTGCAGGCGCTGTTTATGGACATCTTTGTCGGCACCACAAATGGGCTGGCGCACATAGAGGCCTTTCGCAAACGCAGCGGGTCGGCCCCGATTATCCTGATGACGGCGGGATCATCGCAGGAAAGCATCGAAGAGACCCTGCGCAAGGCGCGTCAGGCGCGCGCCGATTTCATCCTGCGCAAGCCGTTCGGCGAAGGTGACGTGCGGCGCATCTTTCAGACGGCCTTCAAGGACCTGAGTACGCGCACGCGAAAAAAACATGCGCTGGTGATCGACGACAGTCGCACCCTGCGCAGCTTTATCCGTGGCGCGTTGGAATTTGGCGGCTATCGCGTGTCGGATGCCGAATCGATGGAGGTGGCCTTCCGCGATGTCGATATTGCTCACGTTGATCTGGTGGTCTGTGACGTCTTTATGCCGGGCATGGGCGGTATCAAGGGCATGAGCTATATCAAACAGACCTGGCCTGCCGTGCCAGTGATCGCCATGTCGGCGGGTCTGGATGGACAGCTCAGCGAAACCGACGCGCTGAACGCCACTGGCCGCATCGGGGCCGATGCCGGTATCGCCAAGCCGTTTGAGGGCAGGCAGTTGCTCGAACTGGCGGATCGTCTTTTGAAAACGGCGGTACTGGTTTAGAGCGCATTCCGAAAAGTGTGCAACGGTTTTCGGAATCAAATGCGCGACAAAACAAAATGTTAGAGCGGAATTTAGATTCAGGCTGAACAAATCCGCTCTAAACCCGATCCGGTTCGGCCCACTGCGCCATACCGGCCGTGATGCGGCGCATATAGTCGCCCAGCGCCTGACATTCGGCGTCGCTGAGGATCGTCATCATTTCGGTCACCACGCCCGCCTGCACGGCCAGCGTCTGTTCGGTCAGGGCGCGTCCCGCCTCGGTCAGCCACAGCCGCCGCACGCGCTTGTCCGCCGCATCGCTGCGCCGTTCGATCAGGCCGCGCTTTTCCAGCTCCGGCAGCAGCATGGACAGGTTGGAGCGCCCGACCAGCAGCCGCTGCGCCAGTTCGTTCTGCGTCAGACCGGAAAAGCGGTAGATATTGGCCAGAATATCGTGGTGGGCGATACGCACCCCGTGCGGGGCCAGCCGGGCATTGAGCGTGCGCTCGACGATCTGATGGGCGCGCGCCACGGCGATCCAGTTGCGAAAACGCGGCAGCTCCCACGGCATGAGGCCGGTCGGGGCCGGGGTGTCTTGCGTCATCTCCGTCCTTGTGATTTGTTCAAGATTGAACTAATTATGGTTCAATCTTGAACAGAATAGGCCGTGATTGATGACTGTGCAACCGGATGCCGCGACGGAATCGCCCAAGGCGCAGGCCGACCGTCTGTTTGAGCTGTTCTGCACGCCGGAACCGCTGAGCGAGGCGGCGCAAAAGGGCATGGCGCGGGTGGCCGAACGCCTGAGCGCCGCCGAACCGCTGCGCATCCCGTTTCAGGGCGGCGAATTACAGGCCTATCGCTTTGCCGGAACCGGTCGCGGGACGGTGGTGCTGCTGCACGGCTGGACCGGTCAGGCGGCGGTGATGACCTTCTTTGTCGAGTCGCTGGTCAGCGAAGGCTTCGACGTGGTGGCGCTCGATTTTCCGGGCCATGGGCGGTCTGATGGTGAGCGCCTGCACGTGGCGCTGGGGGTGGCGGCCCTGCACGCGCTGCACGCCGTCACCGGGCCGTGGCACGGCGTGGTCGCCCATTCGTTCGGGGGCGCGGTGGCCTTTGCGGGCCTGTCGGGGCTGGTTGGTGACCTGCCGCCGCTTCACTATGGGCGGCTGGTGCTGATCGCCGCCCCCTGTTCCATGCCGCGCGTCTTCGATACCTTTGCGCGCCGCCACGACCTGTCGCCAGAGGCCACGGGGCATCTCAAAGACCATGTGAAGCGCCTGACCGGCCATCCGGTCGAAGCCTTTATGGGCGATGCGATCCTCAAGGCCCATCCGCTGCCGACACTGGTGCTGCACGCGCCGGAGGATCAGGAGGTGCTGTTCCTCAGCGCCGAAAGCTTTGCCGCTGCGGGCGATCATGTCAGTCTGCATCCCCTGCCCGGGCTGGGCCACCGCCGCATCCTCTATGCGAGGGAAACCGTGCAGGCCACGGCGGCCTTCCTTGCGAAGTAAAAAACCCCGCCGGTGAGGGCGGGGTTTTGTGTCAGGGATTCAATGGCCTCACATCGGTGGGCTTGAGCGACGCCCGGTCAGCGCGCTGTACACCAGACCGGCGATAAACAGCACCACAAAGACCACGGCGATGAACTTGGCGATATCGGCAAAGGTGCCAGCGAGGCCCGTAAAGCCGAACAGGGCGGCCACAACCGCCAGAATGAAGAAGGTGATGACCCATCTCAGCATTGGAAATCCTCCATAGGGATGTTTGTTGCTGAGACCAGCATCGCGCTGACCGCGTAAGGATACAAAACGGGGTAAAGTCTGCGTCCGTAAGCGCCGGGTAAGGCGCGGGATAATGGCTTAGAGCGGAATGATGTTAGGTGGAAACGGCTTGGCGCCATAGTGCCTCCCCTGATTTCAGGGGAGCCGGGCGGCCGGTGCCGGTGGCGCGTAGCGACGGGTGGGGTTAACAGCAGGGAATTTAACCCCACCCTCTTTTGTCGCTACGCTCCAAACTCCACCTCCCCTGAAATCAGGGGAGGCACTTGAATGATGATTCCATTCAGTATCATCTCGTCCTGAAATAACAAACGGCGGCCCCTGGGGACGGGGGCCGCCGTTTCTTCGCAGGGAGGGGGCCGAAGGGCGATCGGGGGAAGCGCCCTTAAGGACCTGATCCGGGGTGATCAGGCCGCGGTTTCGGCGACGATCTCCATGCGGTAACCGATACCGGATTCCGAGACGATGGACTTCGACAGCCCCGGCTTGGTTTCCAGCTTTTCGCGCACCTGACCGATATAGACGCGCAGATACTGGGTATCGTCCACGTGGGCCGGGCCCCAGACCTCTTTGAGGATCTGCTTGTGCGTCAGCATACGGCCGCGGTTGACGAGGAAGAAGCGCAGCAGGTCGTATTCCTTCGGCGTGAAGGGGACCTTCTTTTCGTCGATAAACACTTCGTGGCGGACAAGGTCCATGCGAATCGGACCATTGACCACATCGGGTTCACCCACTTCGCGCACGACCGACTTGCGCAGATTGGCATTGATGCGCGCCAGCAGGACTTCGGCGGAAAACGGCTTGGTGACGTAATCGTCGGCGCCCAGATTGAGGGCCGGCGCAGCGTCCATGTCTTCCGAGCGCGCGGTCAGCACGATGATCGGCACGTTCGACCACTGACGGATGGTCTGGATGACCTCCTTGCCGTCGATATCGGGCAGGCCCAGATCGAGCAGGATCAGGTCGGGCTTGACCGAAGCCGACAGGCGGATGGCCTGCTTACCGTTCTCGCTCTCGACGACCTTGAAATCGGCGACATCGAGGAAGATGTTCAGCATCTTGCGGATTTCGTCTTCGTCATCGACCACAAGAATGGTGTTCTTCTTTTCGATCATAAGGCGTCTCTCAGCAGGCAAGGGAGCATCAGGCCCCGCATTTACTATGGCCTTATGGGTAGCGTTCCGAAAATAAAAATTAAATGTGTGCGTCCGTAACGGTGTTTAAACAGCCGATAGCAAACTACACCGCGCGGCAATGCTGGGCGATATAGGCCTCGTGCGTCGGCAGGCCGTTTGCCGCCCGCCCGATAATGGTCCGCAGATTGGCCAGATAGTCCTGACGCGCGGCTTCGGGCACGGCGGCGACGAAGGGGTGCGCGGCGGCGGGGCGGACATTCTGCCCCACCATGACCTGAAGCCAGGCGGGAAGCTGAAACAGGTCGTTGGGGTGGGGCTGAATCATTCCTGACGCGCGGAACAGCGCCATCTTGTGCGCCAGCGCGTCCGGAATGGCCATGTGGCGCACCTGATCCCAGAAGGCTTCGCCGTGCCGTTCATTGGCGTGGTAGTGCAGGACGATAAAGTCGCGGATCAGCTCGAATTCCAGCGCGCTCTGACGGTTATATTCGGCCACCACAGCCGGGTCGAAACCGGCGTGCGGGAAGAGGGTGATCAGGCGCGCTATGCCTGACTGGATGAGGTGGATGGAGGTCGATTCCAGCGGCTCTATAAAGCCGGATGACAGGCCCAGCGCGATGACATTGCCGTTCCACTGAAGACGCCGCCGCCCGGTTTCAAAGCGAATCAGGCGCGGATCGGCCAGCGCCTGACCATCCAGCCGCGACAACAGGCGGGTGGCGGCCTCGTCTTCGGAGATATGGTCGCTGCAGAAGACGTAGCCATTGCCGGTGCGGTGCTGAAGCGGGATGCGCCACTGCCAGCCGGCTTCGCGGGCGATGGAGCGCGTATAGGGGGTGAGCGGCGAGACGCTTTCGCAAGGCACGGCGAAGGCGCGGTCGCACGGCAACAGGTTCTTCCAGCTTTCGAAGCCGGTTTTCAGCGCCCCTTCGATCAAAAGGCCGCGAAAGCCGGAACAGTCGATAAACAGATCGCCCTCGACCTGCTGGCCATCTTCAAGGCTGAGGCGCGTCACATGGCCCGTTTCGGCGTGCAGGGCGATGTCGCGGATACGCCCTTCGATGCGGCGTGCCCCCTTCGCTTCGGCCAGTCGGCGCAGATAGAGGGCGTAGAGCGAGGCGTCGAAATGATAGGCATAGGGCATGCCGGGCAGGGGCGTATTGGGGATCTGGTTCAGCGGTGCGAAACGGTTGGCGTAGGCGGCGCGTTCATTGAGCGAATAGGCCCACAGATCGTCGTCCTGCCCGTCGAGATGCGCCTGAAGCCAGTAGTGGTGAAACGGCACCGAGCCCAGATCGCGCCCCAGCGTGCCAAAGGCGTGCATATAGCTGTGGCCTTCGTGCCGCCAGCCTTCAAAGGCGATGCCGAGCTTGATCGTACCCTTGGTTTCGCGCAGGAAGTCGTTTTCGTCGAGGCGTAAGAGGGCGTTGAAGTGCGCGATCATCGGGATGGTCGCTTCGCCGACGCCGACCGAGCCGATCTCTTCGGACTCGATCAGGGCGAGGCTGAGCTGTTCCCCCATGATCTGCGACAGGGCGGCGGCGGTCATCCATCCGGCCGTGCCGCCACCGGCAATAACGATGCGCTTGACTGTATCGACCATGCCTGTTCCCGGATAAAAAGGAGAGGGTGAAAACAAAACACCCGCCGAAGCGGGTGTCCAGTACCCGGTCAGAGCGGAAACGCTCCGGCCGGGGAGGTTCTGAGCAATCAGAACTTGTAGTTGATACCGATGATGTAGCTCGAACCGTAGTCTTCGTACTTACGCACTTCGGCCGGGGTCGAGTAGTAGGTCATGAACGGCTCGTTGGTCAGGTTGTTGCCTTGCAGCAGGATGCTGAGGTCCTTCAACGGGCCGCTCTGGAAGGTGTAGGAGAGCTGCGCATCGACGATCGATTCGCCCTTCACCATGACCAGTTCGGCATTGTTCTGATAGTCGGGCACTTCACCCAGGAAGTCATCGCGCTTGCGCTGCGAGACGCGGGCCGAGAAGCCGTACTTTTCATAATAGACGGTGGTGTTTTCCACCTTCTCCGACAGGCCGGGGATGGGGATGGCCGTCGTGCCGTTCGGCTTGATCTCCGACTCGTTCTTGGTGAAGCTGTAGATCACCCCGAACCCGTCCAGCCACGGCGTGATCAGCTCACCCGGAATGGAGGCCGAGAATTCGAGGCCGCGGATATAGCCGCCGTCGCCGTTCAGCTTGGTCGAATAGATGCCCACGCGGTTGGTCTGGGCCGGGTGCGCCGGCAGGCCGGCCCCCAACTGGTTCGGATTGACCGCAAACTTCGTCGTGTCGCTGAAGTCATAGGTGGTGCGCGCGTCGAAGACGTAGGAGGTCAGGTCCTTCTTGAACAGGGCCAGCGCGACATAGCCCTTGCGACCGAAGTATTTTTCGATCGACAGGTCGTAAGAGGTCGCCCGCCACGGCTCCAGCGCCGGGTTGCCGCCATTGGCCGTCCAGTAGTAGTTGGTGGTGCCGCCCGTGCCGGTAACCGTGGCGCAGGGATTGCGGCAGGTGTCGTAGCTGAAGCCCGCCGACATGTCCTCCATCTTCGGACGCGACAGCGTCTTGGCCGCGGCAAAGCGCAGTTGCGTGTTGTCGAAGATTTCCCAGCTCAGGTTCAGGCTGGGCAGGACGTCATTATAGTCGGTGCCGCCCGTGATGACCTGACCGTTGTCAGGCGACACTGTGCCGCCGGTATAGATGGAGGTCGCCGTCTGTTCGGCGTGCTGCTGCTGGACACCGATATTGCCCAGAAGCGGCTTACCCAGCAGTTCGGTATTGATGTCGGCCATGAAGTACAGGGTGGTGACGGTTTCATCCACGGCCCAGGTGTTCTTGATGGCATTGGCGGCGACGTTGCGGCGGAAGGTATAGACGCCGTCGTTGTACATGCCGAGCGCATCGTAGGAGATCATCCCCTTGATGCCGATGAAGTCGAGCGCCGTGGTGCCGCGACGATACTGTTCCGGCACGGCCATCGACATCGGGACCGGCGTGGCCGCCTTCGACAGGGTGAGCGTGCCTTCGTTGCCGACCTTCGACTTCGAACGCTCCGTGCGGTTGATACCGAACGAGACTTTCGAGAACAGCGGGTTGTTGTCGAAGGTGCGCGTGGCGGCCAGACGGATGATGTCCAGTTCGTCCACAATCGTCGGGTTCTTCAGGTAACCGGCCTGCGTGCCGCCGCCCCAGCCGCGCGGGTCGGTCAGGAAGATGGTGCTGTAATTGGTGTAGTCGAGCGCCGAGGTGATGGTGGCGCCTTGCTGACCCGACTGCTTGATGGTCACGGTGTCGAGCGCGCCCGAACCGTCAAGACCCGTACCGGCGGTGGTTTCCAGAATCAGGTCCGTGCGATCGACCTTGGCGTGCGACAGGTCGGCTTCGAGCAGCCAGTTGTCGCTGAGGCGATAGCGGGTGTTCCAGCCGATATTGTCGAGCGTGGCTTCGCGCTGCGTGACGTAGTTGCCGAGCACCGTTTTGATGCCGGAGAAGGTGGCGCTGTTCACCAGACCGTTGGAGGCGGTGTAGGAGACGAGGCGCGTCTGGCCATCCCAGCCCGGCGGCACGGCGGCCCCGGCGCAGCCCGTCGGGCAGGCGGAGGAGCCTGAGTTATTGGCCGGGTTGAACAGCGGGAATTCGATGCGCGAACGCAGTTGCGTCTCGTTGAACTCCGAATGGTAGGCATCGACGGTCATGTGCAGACGGTCGTTCGGCTTCCATTCCAGCACGGCCATCAGGCCGTCGCGGTCGAGGTTGGACGAGGCGACTTCGGGCTTGGCGCCGTCGATGATGGTGTTGTTGGTGCCGTAGAAGTTACGCGTATAGCCCCAGGCTTCCCACTTTTGCAGTTGCGACGGCGAAGAGGTCGAGGCGTAGCCGATGGCCACACCCAGAGTCTTGTTGAAGAACTGGTCGATATAGGTGACGGCGTAGCGGTTGCCGGTATTGCTCGACCCGCCGATAAAGGCATCGTTGGAGTTTTGCTCGCGGCGATAGTTGAGCGCGACGACCTGCTTGCCGAACGACAGCGGGCGCACGGTGCGCAGATCAGCCGTACCGGCGATGCCTTGCGTCGGCATGGAGGCGTTCGGCGTCTTGTACACCAGAACCTGAGAGATCAGCTCCGACGGATACTGGTCGAATTCGACGCCACGGCCGTCATTGGTCGAAACCTGTTCGCGGCCATTGAGCGTGGTGACAGTGAAGTCCGGCCCCAGACCGCGCACGCTCAGCGACTGGGCGCGGCCATTGGTGCGTTGCGCCGCGATGCCGGGCAGGCGGGCGATGGATTCGGCAATCGACTGATCCGGCAGCTTGCCAATGTCTTCGGCCGAGACGGCTTCGACGATGGAGGTCGAGTTACGCTTGGCGGAAATGGCGTCCTGGATGCCGCGGCGGATACCTGTGACCACCACCTCGGTGACGCCATCGTCAGCCTGTTTCGCGGCGGTGTCCTGCGCCATGACGGGCGCCGACAGGGCCAGCGAGGTGACGAGCGCGATGCCCGCTCCGCTGCAGAGCAAGGTGGCGCGGCGGAAAGTGCCGTGTCCGGTTTTCATGATGTAGAGCCTTCCTGACTGTCTCTTATGGATCGCAAACTCTTCTGGTTCGCGTGGCAACACTCTGGTCCCTGTAACTTCTCAATAACCGGCCTCTGTCGGGCCGTGTCCGGGGTCTATGACACGGAGTTAATGTTTTTGCAACTGAGTGAAAATATTGCCCCGGATTTCCTGTACGCTTTGAGGCTGCTTGTGGCTCTGATGTAACGTTTTGCGCGCAATTGTGCGACAATAGGGCGGATTCAGCCACTTTTTCTCGCATTTGCGAGGTAAATATCTCGCAACCTCGGATCATACCAAAGGTACTGTTTTTTGCAATCTAATGCAAAAAATTACAAAATTATGCAAATTTTACGATAGCGCTAACATCTGACGTGGCGTTAATCTTGGGGTTCTACCCGCCGCAGGATTCGCGCACGACCAGTTCGGTCGAAAGACGCTCGGACAGCATTTCGCCCTCATTGAGCGACCCCAACAGTTTCGACACCATCAGGCGGCCGGCGCGCGCCAGTTCCTGTGAGATGGTGGTCAGCATGGGGTGGGCATAGGCGGCGAGCTGGATATTGTCGTAGCCGACGACCGAGACGTCCTGCGGCACGTTGCGCCCGCCGCGCGTCAGCCCCTTGATAGCCCCCAGCGCAATGATGTCCGAGGCGGCGAAGATGCCGTCAAATTCTATGCCCTTGTACAGGAGGTGGGTGACGGCGGCCTGCGCCGACTCCATCTCGAAGTGACAGGGCACGATCAGATGCGGGTCGAAGTCGAGCCCGGCGGCGTTCAGGGCGTTGAGATAGCCCTGATAGCGCTGCTTCATTTCCGGGGCTTCGCCGACATCGCCCAGATAGGCGATGCGCCGCCGCCCCAGCCGCGCCAGATGCGCTGTGGCGCGCGCCCCGCCGTGCAGATTGTCCGAACCGACGCTGCAATAGGTCTGACCGGCGATTTCCGCCCCCCAGACGATGAAGTTGCGGTGCGACTTCATGAGGTGGTTGAAGCGTTCGTGCAGGTAGGACTGCCCCAGAAAGATCACCCCGTCGGCGCGGATATTGTGCATCAGCGACGTCAGGTCGTGCTGGTTCTTGGGCGTCAGGTGCGACAGCAGCAGGTCGCAGCCCATGTCGCGCGCCGCTTCGCCGACATCGGAGATCATTTCCAGATAGAAGGGATCAGAGAAGCGCCCTTCGCGCCCGTGCGGCGGTGGGATGACGATGGCGATGGTGGCATTGGCACCGGACATCGGCACAGGCGCTTCGGCATCGCCGAAATAGTTGTGCTCGCGCGCAATCGACCAGATGCGCCGCTTGGTGACGCGGTTGACCGACGGCGAATCGGACAGGGCACGCGACACGGTGGCCACCGACACGCCGGCGATGCGGGCTATATCCTGAAGGCGGGGGCGGGGCGACACGATGCGATAATCCTTTGCGAATACCGCTTGCTTAATCGCCCTTGTGGCAAATGCAAAGTGTATTCAATGTCAGGGTGAGGGGATAAGGGTGTCCATGGGCGTCGTGTAGGCCCAGCGCACGCGGTCGTAATAGGCGCCGTTTTCGGCCTGTATCGTATTGACGCCGGGATTGAGCGGCACGCTTTTGAAGATCACCACGCCATTGACGGCGTTTTGCGTCGCCAGCTTGGCACCATTAACCGTCAGGGTGATCTGCGGCTGGTTGGTGTAGATCTTCACATCGGCGCGCGGCTCAGAGCGCTGGTTGAAACGGCGTGAGGTAATATAGACCACCGGTGCCTTCGACCACTGCGCCTTGTAGAACCAGAAGGCGTCCTTGCGCGTTTTGCGGTCATAGGTGACCAGGCCCTTGTCGTTGATGCCCGACTGCTCGCCTTCGTTGCGCCCGTCCGAGGCCGCGTCGAACATCTGCCACACGAAACGGCCCCAGATGAAGGGGCGGGCCTTCAGCATGGCCCAGTTGGTTTCGTGATACAGCGCCTGATACTGTTCCGGATGCCAGCCGGAGGCGGGCACGACCGCGCCGGGGGTGTCGTCCTGATGGGCGACGCTGCCGCCCGCGCCGTATTCGGTGACGGCGAACGGCTTGGTCGGGAAGCGCTTGTGATAGGCGTCCGCCCAGTCGCCCAGCGTGCCCTTCTGTTCCGGATACCAGCCGAAATAGCGGTTGAAGCCGAGCTGATCGGTGACGAGGGCGCGGGCATCGTCGTCGGCGACGCAGCAATGGGCGTAGATCGTTGCCCGCGTCGGGTCTTCGGTTTTGCTCACGGTATTCAGTTCGCGGAACAGACCGGCTATGGCCGCGGTTTCGCCGTGCAGTTCGTTGCCCAGCCCCCAGGCGATCACCGAGGGGTGGTTGAGGTTCTGCCGGATCAGTTCGCGCAGTTGCTGCGCCGCATTGGCGCGGATCGCTTCGGTCACCACAGGCAGGTGGCCAACAAGCGGAATCTCGGTGAGGACCAGAAGCCCGCGCCGGTCGGCCTCCTCATAGGCCGTTTCGGCGTGCGGATAATGGACCAGCCGCACCGCCGTCGCCCCCATCTCGTCGATCAGGTTGAAGTCTTCGACGATATCGGCCGGGGTGATCGCCCCGCCCTTGCCGGCGCGGCTGGCGTGCAGGTTGACGCCATTGACCTCATAGGGCTGGCCATTGAGTAAAAGCCCCTTTTGCGCATCGAAACGCACGGAACGGATGCCGAAGGCGACCGAATTGCGGTCCAGCGTGGCGCGGTCGTCGCTGATTTCGGTCACCGCAGAATAGAGGTAGGGGTCTTTTCGGCCATTCCACAGGCGCGGGGCTCGCAGTTCGCCTTTCAGGTCAGCCGTGGCCGTGCCGTTGGCGGCGACGTTGACGGCCTTGGAGACGCTTAGGACCGGGGTGCCCGATGCGTCGAAAATGCGCGTTTGCACAATCAGACGCGCCGCCTGAGCGCGACCATTGCGCAGGCTGACGCGGATATTCAGGGTCGCGCTTTGGGTGGATACGGTGGGCGTGGTGACGGCGACGGCGGATGAGCCGTGATCGAGCCAGTCGAACCCGGCTTCGCGCGCTTCGATCAGCGACACGCCGCGATAGAGCCCGCCATACACGGTGAAATCCCCGCCCGGCGGCGCGATGTGCGGCCAGACGGCGTTGGACACGCGCACGGCGATCACATTGCGCCCGACGGTGACGTAAGGCGAAACATCAAACCGGAAGGTGGCGTAGCCGCCTTCGTGCCGCCCAACAAAGGTGCCGTTGACGAACACATCGCTGACCAGCGCCGCGCCGTCGAATTGCAGATAGAGCCGCTTGCTGGCGGGCAGGGCCTTCAGGTCGATGGCTTTGCGATACCACATGGTGCCGCGGTAATAGTCGCTTTTGCCCGCCGTCGGGCCGTCTTCGCCATCGCCGGCATTGGCCGTGTGGGGCAGGGTGGCCACGCGCCACGCGCTGTCGTCAAAGGCGGGGGCTTCGGCGCCTTTGGCATCGGCCCTGAGAATGCGCCAGCCCGTATCGAGCGAGGCCGTGGCGTGAATCTGTGCGGCAGCGGGCAGGGCGATGCCGATACAGGTCAGCAGGACGAAGATCAGGGCGCGGGGGAGGCTCATCCTTGGCGTATCCTCTTTTTTTTCAATGGCCGGATGCGTTCAGCATCTTCGGCCGTTGCTATAATCACCCTAACGGCTTTCCAACGGTCGATTATGCAGGCAATATGGCTGCAAATAAGACCGTGCGGGTTTATCCGTCCGGATCATCTTTGTGGAGTGTGTTGCATGATTCGTTCGCTTGTTGTCGCGGCCTGTGTGAGTCTGGCCGCCCTGCCGGTGACGGCGCTCGCCTGTGCGGCGGACGCTTTGGGGACATCACGGACGCTGGTTTTAAAGCGCGAAGGGGCCGCCTACGGCACGGCGCAGCACGGGGCCTTGCCCTTGCAGCCGGGCGAGGTGGTGCTGACCTTCGATGACGGGCCGCGCGCCGAATCGACACCCCCGGTGCTCAAGGCGCTCGCCGATCAGTGCGTGAAGGCGACCTTCTTTATGGTCGGCGACAACATGGCCAAACACCCCGATCTGGCGCGTCAGGTGGCGGCGGGGGGCCATTCGACGGCGATGCACAGCCTGACTCACCTCAACATGACGCAACTGAGCCCCGACGCGCAACGCAGCGATCTGAAAACGACGCAGGACATTTACGCCGCGACCTTTGGCCATGCCGCCCCGGCCTATCGCTTTCCGTTTCTGGCCGAAAGCCCGACCCTGATGGAGGCGCTGAAAGCCCAAAAGATCACGGTGATGTCGGTCGATCTGGGCATTGACGACTGGCTGCCGGATCAGACGCCGGACATGCTCACGGCGCGCCTGCTGGAACGCTTAAAGGCCAAGGGCGGCGGCATTATCCTGATGCACGACGGTCAGGATGGCACGGCGGCGGCCCTGCCGCAGATGCTGAAAGCGCTGAAAGCCAATGGCTATAAGGTGGTGCATATCGAGTGGGAAAAATAGTCGGTCAGAGGGCTTGCTAAAAATGTTATAAAGTAACATGTGAGTTGGGCTATCTTTTTCGTCGCCCCTTGCAAAGAGTTACGGTATAACATATGTCTGAAGCCCGATCTTGCTCCGAAGCTGCGAAGCCCCCGCCCCCTATGACCACCGCGCCCGACCCCAAGCCGAATTCGTGGATGGATGCCACCGCCATTGGCCTGTCGGGCCTGTGTCTGGCGCACTGTCTGCTGCTGCCGTTTGCCGTGGCGGCCCTGCCGGTGCTGGGTCAGGTGGCGGGCGACCATCTGGTGCATCAGGTGCTGATCCTGATGGCCGCGCCGCTGAGCATCTGGGCGCTGCACCGCACGGGCGGTTGGAAAAAGCCGCTGGTGGCCGCTTTGGCGGTTATTGGTCTGGGCCTTCTGGCTGCGGCGGCCTTTGTGCCGGTGGTGGCTGCGCATGAAACCCTGATCAGCATTATCGGCGCGGTGTTTGTCGCCGGGGCGCACTATCTCAATTCGCGCCTGCATCGCCGGGGCCATAAGCACGGTTAAGCCCGGCATTTTCCCTCATGACGGTTGACTGAGCCGCCTGACGCTTTAAGAGGGGCGGCGGTTACATTTTGTACGGATTGCCCCGATGCTGCGTCACATCGTCATGTTCAGTTGCAAGGATAGCGCCGATCGCGACCGCATCCGTCAGGGCCTGTCCCTGCTGACGCAGATCCCGCACGCCCAGAAGCTGGAGGTCGCCTTTAATGAAAAGGTCGATCAGCTCGGCAACGATATCGAAGTCGTGGTCTATGGCGAATTTGCCGATGTGACGGCCTTGCGCGCCTATAAGGACCATCCGCTGTATCAGCAGTCGATTGATATTGTGCGCCCCTTGCGTGAGTTGCGCGTAGCGGCGGACTACACGGTCGAAGCGGCGGCCACCACGGCGTTGTAGAACGAGATGATTTTAGGTGGAAACGGCATAGCGCCATAGCACCTCCCCTGATTTCAGGGGAGGGTGGCGCGTAGCGCCGGGTGGGGTTAAAGCCGTGGTGTTAACCCCACCGTCTTTGACGCCTGAGCGGCGTCAAATCCCATCGCTTGCGAAAGCTATACTTTCGCTGCGCTATACCCCTGAAATCAGGGGAGGCGCTTGTTTGATGTTTCCATCAAAAGTCCTAACGTCTAAAAACACGTTTCCCCTTTTTACTGAGCTGCTTTAGTGTCCTTCCAAAACATAAGGGAGGATGATCATGCGCGCCTGTTTTGTCGCCCAAATGCTGGCCGGTGTAGTCGCGGTTTTGAGCCTGTCGCCCGCGCTGGCGGCAGAAACGATCCCTCAAAAGGCGGGCGTCGTTATACCCCTGTGGGATAAGGGTGCACCGGGCTTTGAGGCCTTGCGTGATGTGCCCGAAAAATCCGGCGACTGGTGGGTGCGGGGCGTCAATAATCCGTCCCTGACCGTGTTTCGCGCAGACCCCGCCCGCAACAGCGGTACGGCCATCATCGTCCTGCCGGGCGGGGGGCACGAAAACCTTGCTTTCAATTCCGAAGGGGTGAAACCGTCGCGCTTCCTTCAGGCGCAGGGCGTTACGGCCTTTGCGCTGAAATACCGGCTGGGGCGCGAAAGTGATAACCCGAAAGCGGATTATGACATCGCCATCCACGGCGCGGCGGACCTGAGGCGGGCCGTGCGCTGGGTGCGCGCCCACGCCGCCGAATATGGCATCAAACGCATCGGTGTGATGGCCTTTTCCGCCGGGGGCGAGCTGGTGCACATGACGGCCTTTGCGGGGTTTGACGGGGAAGCGACGGCGGCCGATCCGGTGGATCGCCTCAGTGCGCGCCCTGACTTTATCATCGAGGTCTATCCGGGGCCTTTGGGCGTGCCGGAGCGCTTTGAGACGGCGCCACCCCCGGCCTTCTTCCTGACGGCGCACGATGATCGAGGGCCGGTGGCGGTGCTGGACCGTCTGTCGCGGCTCTATGCGGCGTGGCCGGAGGTGCCGGTCGAAACACACATACTGGCCGCCGGTGGTCATGCCTTCAATATGGGCGAGCGGTCGAGCCTGCGCGCGGTCAAGGACTGGCCCGCGCGGTTGTCGGACTGGCTGATCGACAGGGGCTATGTCACCGTGCCATAATTGGGCCGCGCGCCGATGCTACTGGCACGGTTTATTCAGAGGGGAATGATCTCTTCGGGATCATTTCGCTCAAGCCGCCATTGAGGCGGCGGCCAAGGTGACGGAGCCACCGCCCGGCGAGGGGCTAAACAAATCCAGATCATCATGTTTTCATCAAAAAACATAATGATCTGGCGGGGAGTTTCATGAGCCTTGTGCGTCACGCGACCGCGATAGGGATGGGCCTGACGGGGCTGCTGATGGGCGTTGCTGCGGCGCAGACGGCCCCTCAATCGGCGGCACCTGTCACTGAGGTGAAGCCGCTCAGCGCTGCCGAGGCCAGCGAATGCCGCGCCATTGCCGAGGTGCTGCGCGATCGTCAGTACGAGATTATGGACAGTCTGATCGTGCGTATTGAACGCTCACCCAACCTTTCGACCGAGGGGCTGGTGGCCGCCAAAAAATCGCTCAGCGAAGCCGATGCGGCCATCAAGATCGCCGAAGGTCACACCGAACGCTTTGTCTTCGCCGCTGTGGCGACCCCCGCCGTCAAGACAGAGTTAGGCAAGGTGGACAGCGACACCCTGACGCCGCGCCTGAATGACTGCCTGAAACGTATGCCGCTGAAAAACTAGAGGAGGATGATTTTAGGTGGAAACGGCTTCGCGCTTTAGCACCTCCCCTGATTTGGCTTCGCCGAACTTCGTTTCAGGGGAGGAGCTGGAAACACGATTCCACCTAAAATCCTCTTCGCCCTAACACTCCACCACGTTGACGGCCAGGCCGCCTTGCGAGGTTTCCTTGTACTTCGACGACATGTCGAGGCCGGTCTGGCGCATGGTTTCGATCACCTGATCCAGCGTCACCTTGTGCGGGCCTTCGTCGCGCAAGGACAGGCGCGCGGCATTGGCGGCCTTCACCGCGCCGATGGCGTTGCGTTCGATGCATGGGATCTGCACCAGCCCGCCGACCGGATCGCAGGTCAGGCCCAGATTGTGCTCCATGCCGATCTCGGCGGCGTGCTCGATCTGAGGGGCGCTGCCGCCCCAGACGGCGCTGAGGCCCGCCGCCCCCATCGAACAGGCGACGCCGACCTCGCCCTGACACCCCATCTCGGCTCCGGACAGCGAAGCGCGCTGCTTATAGATCATGCCGATCCCGGCGGCGGTGAGCAGAAAGCGCCCGATCTTGCCGTCCGAGCGCGTGTCGGCCTCGCTCCAGCCATCAAAGGCGCAGTAATAGCGGATCAGGGCCGGGATAATGCCCGCCGCGCCATTGGTGGGGGCGGTGACGACGCGCCCGCCGGCCGCGTTTTCCTCATTGATGGCCATGGCAAACACGTTCAGCCAGTCGAACAGGCGCTCGGATTCCTGATTGTGCGCTTCGGTTTTTAACGTCTCAAACAGGCGCGGGGCGCGGCGCTGCACGCTGAGGCCACCGGGCAGGATGCCACTGGTTTTCAGGCCGCGATTGATGCCTGAATCCATCACCGCCCAGATGCGTTTCAACCCGGCATCGGTGTCGGCGCGCGGGCGACGGGCGTCTTCATTGGCCAGCACAACGTCATAGATGTTGAGTTTATGTTGCGCACATATGTGCAGCAATTCGGCCCCCGAGGTGAAGGGTAAGGCCGCCTTCTGACCCACACTGATGCGGTCGTTTTGCGCCGGAGCCGACAGTTGCGCCGCTGAGGCGATAAAGCCGCCACCGGTCGAATAGAGGGTGCGCTCAAACACTTCGACACCCGCCGCATCGTACAGGCGCACGCTCATGCCATTGGGGTGCAGGCGCGGCGTGATGTCGCCGCGAAAGTCGATATCGCGGCGGTAATCAAAGCCAATCGTCGGGCCGCCAGACAGCGAAATCTCTGTGGCGGTTTTCAGCGCTTCATAGGTGGCATCGGCCCAGTCGGGATCGACCTGATCGGGCTCGGCCCCCAACAGCCCCAGCACCGCCGCCTTGTCCGAGCCGTGGCCAATGCCGGTCAGGGCCAGTGAGCCCTGAAGCTCCACGCGCACGCGCGCCGCCTGATCGAGCACGCCCGCCGTCTTCGCTTCGATCAGGGCGCGGCGCGTAATGCGCATCGGCCCCACCGTGTGCGAGGAGGACGGGCCAATGCCGATCTTGAACATGTCGAGGACGGAAAGCATGGGGAAACTCGATGCAGATGTAACTTCGTCGCGGCTTAACACGGTTTGGCCTGCCGCAACATCCTGATTGTGCGATGGCCAAACCCCGCTATAGAAGAGGGAAGGGAGGCCATGCATGACCCAGTTGTATGAGATCGGACAGGGACCGGAAGCCTTGGGGCCGCAAAAGCCCCTGTTTGGCGACGACCGGACGCTGATGCGCGCGGGGCTGATCATCGGCGCGGTGCTCTTTGCATGGAAGCTCTATATCGCGATGACGGCCAATGTCATCTGGGAAGAGGGGCACTTCGCCGTGTCCGGCCTCTATCCGGAACTGGGCTATCCCGATATCCCTGCTGGTTTTCCGCTGCTGTCGCGGCTGGTGACGCTGGTCTTCGGCATGGAGGTCCTGCCGCTGCGGGGGCTGTCGCTGCTGATCGCCACCGCCATACCCTTTGCTATCTGGTTTATGGCCAAGCCGGTCGTCCCGGCGCGTCAGGCCATCTGGGCCGCCATCCTGTCGCTGCTGATCCCGCCGCTGTCGATGTCGGGGACCATCTTCTATCCGGAAGGGCTGTTGCAACTGCTGCTGGCCCTGATGCTGGGCTGCCTGATCCGCGCCTTCAAGACCGATGAGTGGAAGTGGTGGCTTTTGACCGGCCTGTGCGGGGCGCTGGGCCTGTTTGTGCACTTCCGCTTCCTGTTTCCCGGCGCGGGGATTGTGCTGTTTGCCCTGCTGACGCCCGCCGGGCGGCAGTTGTGGACGCGGCCCAAATTCTGGGCGACCGGGGGCGTGGCGGCGCTTGGGCTTCTGCCGTCTCTGCTCTACAACGCCTTTAACGACTGGCCTGCCATCGCCTTCCACGTCACCAACCGGCCTGTGTGGCGGCCGGAACTAAAGCTGATGACGGCCTTTCTCAATCAGCAGATCGGGCTGGTGTCGCCGGTGTTTTTTGTCGGCCTGATCTTTGCGGCCAAGACGCTGTGCTGGGATAAGCGGCGCACGCCTCTGGCGCTTCTGGGCATTGTTGGCGCGTTTATCTTCGCCTTCTATTTCATTCAGTCGCCCGCCAATGCGCAGATCATGCCGCACTGGCCGTTTCTGGCCTATGTGCCGCTTGTGGTGGGCTTGCCCGGCGTGCTGATCCGCTTTGTCGATCAGGCCCGGACGATGGGGGCGCGCCGTCTGCGTCAGGGCGTGCTGGCGCTGGGCCCGGTTCTGGCGCTGGGCGTCGGCATCGGTATCACCGTCTATGAATACGCCTGGGCGCATACCGAAAAGCTGCCGTGGCAGTGGAAGCAGATCAACTTCATGCGCAACGAAAACTGGACCGTGCTGCACCCGACCCTGATAGAGGCGGAAGCCTTGGCGCGGCAGCAGTTCGGCCCCGAAGTCGCCGTGGCGGTGTCGGGCCACGTCCCGGCGGTGCGTCTGGAATTCCCCAACAGGCCGACGCGCACCTTCTATACGCTGGGTGAGCCCTATGACCGATTTTCGCGCTTTGGCACGGCGCGTCAGACCTGGGGGCTGGGCCTGAGCGACCTGACCAAAACGCAGGCGGGCAAGGGTGTGGTGCTGGTCCTGCCCGACCCCAGCTATCTCTACCATCAGCCGGAGGAGCTGAGCTTCCGCCGCGACCTGTGTCAGCGCTTTGACGACCTGATGCTGTATAAGCGCGTCGAACTGCCGCCGGGGCGCAATGTGGTGGCGTTTTACACCAGCCGCCTGCGTAAGGACGCTGTCAAGTCGCCGCCCGCGCCGTGCGCCCTGTTGCCGGAGCTTTATATCGCGCAACCGCCGCGTGGGCAGTTCCTTGAAGCCACGGCGCAGACCAACTATTTCGGTATCGCCGCCGATGCTCAGGGCGTGACGCGCGTTGATATACTGATTGATGGCAAGCCGGTGACGCAGGCCCATTACGGCCTTGATCCGGAAGGCTTCAGGACGCCCGACGCCCTGCGCTACGACCCAAACTGGCCGAAGCTGCAATTCGATTTTAAACTGGATAAGGCCGGGCTGACGCCGGGGCCGCACACCCTGTCGCTGCGTGCCACGCGCACCGATGGCAGCACGGTCGAAGGGGCGGAAAAGACCCTTTATATTAAGAAATAGCCGCCGCTCCCGAAGCGGGCTATGCTGCGCAAAAAAGGGAGGCTCCGCGTGGGGGTAAAACGGCCAACATCCTTTGACATAGCGGCGCTGGCCGGCGTTTCGCAGGCCACCGTGTCGCGCGCGCTCAGCCAGTCACCGGCGGTGTCCGAAGAGGTGCGAAAGCGCGTCTTTGAGGCGGCGCAGCAGCTCAACTACACGGTCGATGTAAATGCGCGCAAACTGCGCTCAAAGAAGATCAACACCATTGCCGTGCTGATTTCCGAAGACCTCGATCAGGACAATCCGATCAACCCGTTTTTTGTGCCGCTCTTGGGGGCCATCCTCAAATATGCCGGTCAGAAGGGCTATGACGTCCTGACCTCGCTGCAACAGCAGAGCGCAAGCTGGAGCAACGACTATGGCTTTGCGCGGCGCGCCGATGGCCTGATCCTGCTGGGCTATAAGGACTATGACGACTATGTGCGCAAGGCTGAGGGCTTAAGCGATATCGGCGAACCGTGGGTCGTCTGGGGGCTGGTGCAGCCAGGCGCCGGGCACAGTGTGGGATCTGATAATGAACAGGGTGCCTATGAGGCCGTGTCGCACCTGATCCGGCTGGGGCGGCGGCGCATCGCCTTTCTGGGCGAGGCCTCATCCAGCCATCCGGAGTTTCGCGACCGCTATGACGGTTATGCGCGGGCGCTGCGCGAAAACGGCCTGAGTCTGGACGCCGATCTGCTGGCCGACTGCTTTATCTCGCGCGAAGACGGGGCGGCGGCGGTGGCGCGGCTGATGCAGCGCGGGGCAGAGTTTGACGCGGTGTTTGCCACGGCGGACCTGCCGGCCATCGGGGCCATGCAGGCCTTGCAGAAGCAGGGACGGCGCGTGCCGCAGGACGTGTCGGTGATCGGCTTTGATGACCTGTGGGCGGCGGCCTGCACCACCCCGGCGCTTTCGACCGTGCGGCAGGATACGACGGCCGCGGCACGCGCGCTGGTCGATGCGCTGGATCGTATGATCGCCAATGCGTCGGTGGAGCCGGTGCGCGTGCCGACGCGGCTGATCATCCGAGAAAGCTGTGGCGGATAGGCAAAAAATAACCCCGTGCGACGGGAGACGCGCAGCGGGGTTAAAAGGTCAGGTTTGAGAAGAAACCATTCCAGGGCTGAAATGGCGGTTCCGCCGCGTTGCCACGGGCAGAAGGGGTATCAGGGGAGAGTCGTTGTGTGGTTATCCCTGTAAAATCGTTTGACTGGAAACTAGGTTGTGGGGCGCGCAGCGGCAATCTGAATACGTATTCAACGCGAGCTGCCCTCTTCTGAATACGTATGCACGCACCCTTGGCAGGGCGGTGTGCTAACCACAGGACAAACGCCGACAGCGATAAAACACAGGGAGACAGACGATGACAGTTCGCGCAAAGCGCTTTAGCTTTGGTAAGCCAGTTTTGATGGGGCTTGCCATGACGCTTACCGCTACGACCGCAACGATCGGCTGGGCCCCGCCCGCCGTAGCCGCCGCCGAAACGCTCGATGCGGCCTATAGTCAGGCAACGGGGCTGGCGGTTATCGCCACCGCTGAGTCGCCCAATAAGGTCCTGGCGGTCAAGGTCTTGCTCGATAATGACGGACGTCTGTCCTATGCCGTATCGCGCAAGGGCCATGAGATTATCGCGCCGTCGCGGCTGGGCTTCATTCTGGCCGATCAGCCCAAGCTGGACCGCAATTTCACGGTCGAAAAGACCGCCACATCGGCCTTTGACGAGACGTGGGAGCAGCCGTGGGGCGAATGGCAGACCATCCGCGACACGCACACCGAGCTGCGCGTCGATGTGGTGCAAACAAAGTACGACAATCGCCGCATGAGCGTGGTGTTCCGCCTGTTCGACGACGGCTTCGGCTTCCGTTATGAATTCCCCGATCAGCCGCAACTGAAGACGCTGAAGATCACCGACGAACTGACCGAGTTTGCCGTCAGCGACAAGGCGACCGCCTACTGGAACGTCGCCGGCGAATGGAACCGCGAAGAATATATCATCCAGAAGACGCCGCTGGCCGAAGTGTCCGAGGCCCAAACGCCGATGACGCTCAAGACCGACTCCGGCCTCTATATGAGCTTCCATGAGGCGGCCCTGATCGACTATGCGGCCATCTGGATGCGCCGCGTCGATGGGCAGCGCCTGAAGACGCGGCTGGCCCCGTCATCCATCGGCCCCAATGTGGTGCGCGACGCGCCCTTCCCGACGCCGTGGCGCATGGTGATCGTGACCGATAACGCGCCGGACCTTTATCACTCACACATCCTGCTCAACCTCAATGAGCCGAACAAGCTGGGCGATGTGAGCTGGGTCAAGCCGTTCAAATATGTCGGCATCTGGTGGGATATGCACCTCGGCACCAAGACCTGGGAGGCCGGGCCTAAGCACGGGGCGACGACCGAATACACCAAAAAATACATCGACTTTGCGGCGAAGCATGGCTTCCGCGGCGTGCTGGTCGAAGGGTGGAACACAGGCTGGGAAGATTGGTTCGCCACCGGCGATCTGTTCAGCTTTACCGAGGCCTATCCCGATTTCGACCTGCCCGCCCTGTCGGCCTATGCCAAGAAGAAGGGCGTCCATATTGTGGGCCACCACGAAACGGGCGGCAATGCGGCCCATTATGAACCGCAGATGGACGCAGGCTTTGCCCTCTATCAGCAGAACGGCGTCGATGCGGTGAAGACCGGTTACGTCGCCGATGCGGGCGGAGCCAAGGTGATGGGGGCGGATGGCAAGCCCTACTACACCTGGAACGACTCGCAGGACATGGTGCGCCACTTCCAGAAGGTGACCGAGACGGCGGCGAAGTATCATATCGCCATCAATACGCATGAGCCGATCAAGGATACGGGCCTGCGCCGCACCTACCCCAACTGGGTGTCGCGCGAAGGTCAGCGCGGCATGGAATATAACGCCTGGGGCAATCCGCCCAACCCGCCGGAGCACGAGGCCAATCTGGTCTTCACGCGCATGCTGTCCGGTCCGATGGACTTCACGCCGGGCGTCCTCAGCCTTCAGGGCAATGGCAAGCCGATCTATTCGACCAAGGCCAAGCAACTGGCCCTCTATGTGGTGCTCTATTCGCCGATCCACATGGCCGCTGACCTGATCGAAAACTACGAAAAGGAGATGCCGGCGTTTCAGTTCATCAAGGACGTGCCGACCGACTGGGCCGACACTAGGATGCTGAACGGCGAGCCGGGCGATTACGCCACGCTGGTGCGCCTCGATAAGCACAGCCGCGACTGGTATCTGGGGGCGGTGACCGACGAACAGGCGCGCAGCCTTGACATCGCGCTCGACTTCCTGACGCCGGGCAAGACCTATGAGGCGCAAATCTATCGCGACGGCGACGATGCCGATTACCGCACAGACGCCCGCCATTCGATGCAGATCGAAAAGCGCAAGGTGACCGCCAAAGACCGCCTGAAGCTGAAACTGGCGCCCGGCGGCGGTCAGGCCATCCGTTTCAAGGCGCTGTGACCATGCGCGCCTTTGCTGCGATTCTCGCCACCCTGCTCCTCGCTATACCGGTGGGGGCAGGGGCCGCCGATCCTGTGCCGACGCGCAGCGTCAGCGCCACCGCCGATGTACCGCACGGTCGGCTCGACAAGTATGAGGCCTTCCCGTCGCGTTTTGTCAGCGCGCGCCATGTCTGGGTGTGGGTGCCCGAAGGTTATGACCCCAAGGGGCCGCGCCTGCCGGTCATCTATATGCACGACGGGCAGAACCTGTTTGAGACGTCCACTGCCTATGGCGGCAAGGAGTGGGGCGTAGACGAGGCCCTCAGCGCCATGGGCCAGAAGGCCATCGTCGTGGGGGTGTGGAATTCGCCCACGCGCTATGCCGACTATTTCCCGCAAAAGCTGGCGGCCTATCTGCCCGCCGATATGCAGGCGCAGGTGATGTCTATGGCCAAAGGGCCGCTCAAGGCCGACGACTATCTGCGTTTTCTGGTCGAAGAGGTGAAGCCCTTTATCGACCGCACCTATCGTACGCGCCCCGATGCCGCCCACACCGGCATTATGGGCTCCAGCATGGGCGGGCTGATCTCGCTCTATGCGCTGGGCGAATACCCGCAGGTGTTCGGGCGCGCGGCCTGCGTCTCTATCCACTGGCCGCTGATGGCCCCGCCCGCGACGCCGGAAGCGCGCGAGGCAGCCGCGGAAGCCACGGCGCAGGCGTGGGAGGCGTGGTTCCGCACGGCGAATTTCGACCCGAAGCGTCAGCGGCTCTACATGGACCACGGCACGCGCGACCTCGATGCCAACTACCGGCCCTATAGCCTGAAGATGGAGGCGGTTCTGCCGCGCTATGGCTGGGGCGAAGGGCGCAACTGGCGCAGTTCGGTGTTCGAAGGCACCACGCACAACGAAGCCGACTGGCGCGCGCGGGTGGATATTCCATTGGGGTTCCTGCTGGCGCAGCGAAATGATAACTATAGTTGACAAATTGGAAGGTGGGTTATAGCTATTATAACTGACCGAGGGGCTTAATCCGTCCCTCCCGTTCGGTGAATGGGGTCGTTAACATGATCACGCACTACATTCTGGATAAGGAATGTTCCCATGTTCACGCTCCATCGCACTGAACGTTTCGACAAATGGCTTGTTACGCTGAAAGACCGTCTCGGCGCGGCGCAGATACTGCGCCGTATGAAACGACTGGAAAGCGGGCATTTCGGTGACGTCAAAACCATAGGCGATGGCGTCAGTGAATTGCGTATCCATAACGGCCCCGGCTACAGGGTCTATTATTGTCAACGCGGCACGCAGATCATCCTGCTGCTCTGCGGCGGTGACAAAGGTAGTCAGGAGTCTGATATTCGCCTGGCGCGGAGTTTGGCAAAGGACATTCCCGATGGAGACCATCGCTCCCTTTGATGTAGCGGATTATCTCAGCGATCCGGAAACCGCTCAGGCCTATCTGGCTGCGGTGTTTGAAGACGGTGACGCGGATGAAATCCGAAGCGCGCTTAACGATATTGCCCGCGCGCATGGCATAACCGACCTGTCGCGCGAAACCGGCCTGTCGCGTGAGGCGCTGTACAAGGCGCTGGGCCCATCGGGGAATCCGACGCTGACGACCCTGCTGGCGGTGACCAAGGCGCTTGGTATCCGCCTGTCAGTCGCGGCTTGAGGCGGTTACCTTTTCCTGCCTGCTTGCGCGGGGGCGCACAAAGACCGATATGCGGGGAGGAAAGCGAGGTCCTATGTCCGTGTCCCCAAGCCCGATTACCGTCGATATCTGGTCCGATCTGATCTGCCCCTTCTGCTGGATCGGCAAGCGCCACTTTGAACAGGCGCTCGAAGGGTTTGCGGGCAAGGATCAGGTGACGGTGCGCCACCACGCCTTTCGTCTGGGGCCGGATGCGCCGGTCGCGCCCGTGGGGCAGATGCTGCAACAGAAGTACGGTCTGACGGCGGCTCAGGCCGATCAGAATCAGGCGCGGGTCGAGCAGATGGCGGCGGCCGCAGGGCTCCCTATGACGCTCTCAGGCACGTTTTACGGCGATACGCTGAAGGCGCACCGGCTGGTGAAATTTGCGCAGGACAAGGGCCTTGGGGCGCAGGCGGTAGAGCGGCTCTATCGCGCCTATTTTGCCGAAACGCAGTCCCTTTTTGATGAGGCGACTCTGGTGGCCTTGGCCGTTGAGATCGGTCTGGAGGCGGCGGAAACCGAGGCTTTCCTGAAAACCGATCGCTATGCCGACACGGTGCAGGAGGAGCAGGAATTTATCACAATGCGCGGCGTGCAGGGCGTGCCGTTTTTTGTGATCAACGACCGCTATGCCGTGTCCGGCGCGCAGCCGGTGGCGGGCTTCACGCAGGTGCTGAACCGCGCCTGGGACGACCTGCCGCCGGAGATCAGGAGCGGCCCGACGTGCGACGATGGGGTGTGTCGCTGAGCCAGCCCCGGCGTACGCGAAGAGACGGATTGGCCCCGAAAAGCTGATTGGTGGTTTGTCTGCCCGCCCTGCTTTGTGCGGAAGGGTCTTAAGGTTTCCACAGATGGCCACAGATGCGGCCCGCAGGGCGAGCCTCACACAGATTGAAGAGGCTCACGGCTTCAGCTCTTGCACGGATCATCTGTGTGACCGCCTTTGGCGGTCATCTGTGTCATCTGTGGCAAAATAAAACCATCTAAAGGCGCAGATGGTGGGGCCGTAAAGACGCCGCACTCTTGCCCTCAACCCGCAGCCGGTGAAAGGGATTTACTTCACCAGTGCCTTCACCCTGGGATCGGCCTTAACCCACAGATCAACCACCATCTGGCCGAAATAGTCCGAACCTTTGGGGCCGAGGTGCGTGTAGTCGAAGGCCTGTGCTGAGCCCTGACCCTGAGAGGCGTCGGTGAATTTGGCAGGCACCGTGGTGCCGGTCGGGGCGGCCTCCAACACATTCTGCGGCACCGGTTGCCCGGCAAGGCTGAGCGATTCGACCGCCCCCATAGCCTGCACCTTCGCCTGACCTTCGGCATAGAGGTCGATCAGGGTGGTGTCCGTGGTGCGCGCGATCAGGCGCGTCACCTGCGCCCAGCGCAGAAGGTCATTTTGCACCTGACCCTTTTTGAAATGGCGCTGCGTCAGGGGCGTGACCAGCACCGGCACCGCCCCGGCTTTTTTCACGTCCAGCACATAGCCGCGCATGTTCGGACCAAACTCGGTTTCAAGGTCGGTGTGACGTTCGGGTCGAGAGGAGCCGTCATTATGCCCGAACTGGATCAGCACATAGGTTTTCGACGCCGTGCCGTCGTTCAGTTGCGCGATCACCTTGTCCCACAGGCCTTCGACGCGATAGCTCTTGGACGAACGCCCGCCGCGCGCCGCGTTGACGCAGACCACTTCGGGTTTGAACTGCGCGCAGAAGCCTTTGCCGTAGCCCGACTTGTCCGTCATGGTCGAGTCGCCGACCAGAATGACGCGCACCGGTCGCGTTTCAGCGGGTTTTTCTGCCGCCAGAACCGGCGTTGACAACAGCAAAGCAGCAGCGATCAGGGTGCGACGAAGCATCGGGGTGTCCTCCTATCCCTCTCTGTGCCTGGGTGAGGGGATGTGTTGATTGTGCGTGAGCATATACGATCAATTTTGATTGTAAAATTAATCTGGTCATTGGTTGGATTTTGTACCGGTCCGGACCTATATATGCGCAATCCTTTGCCGCACCGAAAATCGAGTCCCTTAGCCTGATGAACGCGCCCGCCCCCATGCCCAAGCCGAAAGGCAAGGCCTCCGATACGCTCGCCTTCCTCAAACCCTATCTGTGGCCGGAGGGCCGGGCCGACCTTAAGGTGCAGGTGCTGTGGGCGCTGGCGGCTATGCTGGTGGGTAAGCTTCTGACCATCGCCACACCCTTTGCCTATAAGTGGGCCACCAACGCCTTCACGCCGGGGGCGGCAGACGGCAAGACTGATCTGTTGACGCTGGTGCTGGTGTCGCCGGTCATCATGGTGCTGGCCTACGGCGTGGCGCGGATGATGTCGCAGGTGTTCAACAATATCCGCGACGCCATGTTTGCCGGCGTGGGGCAGCACGCGGTGCGCGGCCTGTCCAATCGTGCCTTCAATCACCTGCACAATCTGTCGCTGCGCTTCCACCTGCAACGCCGCACGGGCGGCCTGTCGCGGGTGATCGAACGCGGCAAGATGGGCATTGAAACCATCATCCGCCTGACCATGATGGTTGGTATCCCGACGGTGGTGGAGTTTGTTCTCACCGCCGGGGCGCTGGGGTGGCAGTTTGACCTTGTCTATGTGGCGGTCGTGGCCGTGACCGTTGTCGTCTATGTGTGGTTCTCCATCGTCGCCTCCAACATGCGTATCGCCATCCGCAAGGAGATGAACGAGGCGGATTCCGACTCGATGTCGAAGGCGGTGGATTCGCTGCTCAACTTCGAAACCGTCAAATATTTCGGCAATGAACAGCTTGAGCGCAGCCGCTATGACCGCGCCACCGCGGCCTATGAAAAGGCGGCGATCAAGACCTATACCTCTCTGGCCTGGCTGAATATCGGGCAGGCGGTTATCTTCTCGATCGGCATGACCATCGTGATGCTGATGTCGGCCTATGAGGTGATGAACGGAACCAAGTCGCTGGGCCACTTCGTGCTGGTCAACGCCTTCATGATGCAACTGGCCATTCCGCTGAACTTCATCGGCACGCTGTACCGCGAAATCTCCACCGGCCTGATCGACATGGAAGCCATGTTCAAGCTGCTGGATGAACCGCAGGAGGTGGTCGATACGCCGGGCGCGCCGGACCTCAAGGTGGGGCAGGGGGCTGTGGCCTTCAAGGACGTGGTGTTTTCCTACGACGCCGACCGCCCGATCCTCAAGGGCGTGTCGTTTGAGGTGCCGGCGGGCAAGACGGTGGCCATTGTCGGCCCGTCCGGCGCGGGTAAATCGACGATTTCGCGCCTGCTGTTCCGCTTCTATGACGTGAAGGGCGGCTCTATCGAAATCGACGGCCAGGACATCCGCCACGTCAATCAGGCCTCCTTGCGTCGCTCCATCGGTATGGTGCCGCAGGACACGGTGCTGTTTAACGACACCATCGCCTACAATATCGGCTATGGCCGCAACGGGGCCTCACGCGAAGAGGTCGAGGCCGCCGCCGAACAGGCCCAGATTTCGGCCTTCATCGCCTCCCTGCCGCAGGGCTACGATACCGAGGTGGGCGAACGCGGGCTGAAGCTGTCGGGCGGCGAAAAGCAGCGCGTGGCCATTGCGCGCACGCTGTTGAAATCGCCGCCGATCCTGATCCTTGATGAGGCGACCTCGGCGCTCGATACCCATACGGAGCGCGAAATTCAGGCGGCGCTGGATGAGGTGTCGCAGAACCGCACCACCCTGGTTATTGCGCACCGCCTTTCGACCGTCGTGGGGGCCGATGAGATTCTGGTGCTCAAGGACGGGCTGGTGGCCGAACGCGGCAATCACGCCGAACTGATGAAGCTCAAAGGGCTCTACTTCGGCATGTGGGAGCGCCAGAAGGCCGCCGACGCGGCGCGTGACCAATTGGCCAAGGCGCTGGAGTCCGAGGTGCCGGCGGAGTAGCTACAGAGGGGTGTCTATGTCGCGAGCGCTATGCAGGATGCGGATGACCTGCACCTTATTGGCTCTCACCACGTAAAAGATGGCATAGTCGCCGTAGGGACGCCGACGGAGGTCGTAAGGCCCATACTTGCGAATCACCGAAAATCCGAAGGGCGTGTCACCCGTGGCCAATGCCTTATCCCGGAGTTCAGCGGTGAAACTGCGGGCGCGGCTGGGATTATCTCTGGCGATATAAACGGCGATGTCACGCAGGTCCGTTCGGGCAGGTGCGGTCAGTTCGACTTTCACGCGCGCTGACCGATTTCCATCTGGGCCAGTTCGGCATCCAGTTCATCAAACACCTCGTCAAGATCGTAAACCTTACCCTCTTCGAGGGCCTGCAAGCCTTCCTGTATGGTGGCATCAAAGGCTGCCAGACGGCGTTCGCGGTCTTCCATCAGGCGGAGGGCGTCGCGCAGGACTTCGCTGGCGTTATTGTAGCGCCCGCTGGCCAGTTGTGTCTGGATGAAGTTTTCGAAGTGAGCCCCAAGGCTGTAGCTGCTGGGCATGACGCGTCTCCGTTATCATCTAATGATAATTCCGCAGACGCGCCCCGTCAAATCACGGTTCGACGCCTACGCCGCCGTCCAGCCGCCGTCGATGGATTGCAGCGCACCGGTGATCGACTTTGCCGCATCCGAAGACAGGAAGACGACCAGTTCGGCGATATCGTCGGTTTCGACGAATTTTTTGGTCGGCTGGGCCGCCAGCAGCACGTCCTTGATCACCTGTTCCTCGGTCAGGCCGCGCGCCTTGGCGGTATCTGGGATCTGCTTTTCGACCAGCGGCGTCAGCACATAGCCGGGGCAGATGGCGTTGCAGGTCACGCCGTGCTCCGCCCCTTCGAGGGCGATCGTCTTGGTGAGGCCGGCAATGCCGTGTTTGGCCGCCACATAGGCCGCCTTGAACGGCGAGGCGACGAGGGCGTGCGCCGAGGCGATGTTGATGATGCGTCCCCAGCCGCGGTCCTTCATACCCTCGAAGCTAAGGCGCGTAGTGTGGAACGCCGCCGACAGGTTCAGCGCGATGATCATGTTCCACTTATCGACCGGGAAGTCTTCGATGGGCGAGACGTGCTGAATGCCGGCATTGTTGACCAGAATGTCCAGCCCGCCCAGCTTTTGCGTCGTGTCCGTGATCAGGGCCTCGATGGCTTCGACCTTGGTCAGGTCGGCGCCGTTAAAGGCGACCTCAACGCCGAATTCGGCGGTCATGTCGGCGCGCAGCTTTTCGATTTCGGCGGCATCCCCCATGCCGTTCAGCATCACCTTTGCGCCCTTTGAAGCCAGCTTGCGCGCGATGGCCAATCCGATACCCGACGTCGAGCCGGTTACGAGGGCGGTTTTGCCAGTCAGCATGGGGATACTCCTATTTGGGTTGGGATTCTGCCCCGGACTCTTTGGGGGGAAGATCGTCGCCTTGCGGTGCCGAGGCATTCAGCGCCTGAAGGCCGCATTGTTCGACAAAGCTCATCGTGGCGCGGGTCTGGTTCTGACCATACTTGACGCAGGTCTTGGCCCACTGGCTCTGAAGCTCGCGCAGTTCGGCCGGGTCGCGCGTCTGGGCCGCCTGCTGCATCAGCGACAGGGCGTCGCGCGTAAAGGCCGTGGTTTCCTGCGCATAGCGGTGGGAGGAGGCCGAAATCATGCCGATCAGATTGACCAGACTGCGCGCCGCCAGTTGCTGCTGCGTGCCCATCATTTTCAGGCCCTGTTCAAACGGTGAATCGACTTTGGTCATGGTCTCGGTATCCCCTGTAATCTGCGCTTTTGCCTGATATTAAGCGCATTTGTGCATAGGCCGCCAGAGGTTATTTACCCGCTTTGTGCGCTGCAATAAAGTCGGAAATTGGGCCTTGCGCCGCAGGCGTTACATGACAGCTTTTTAACACCGCAACCCCTTCACAGGACCGGCGGCGCGCTTTACTAAGGATAAAGACAAGGTTGCGCGGGGCATTCAGCACATGACCAAGGTATTGATAGTCGAAGACGATGTCGAAGCGGCCCTGACTATGCAGAAGGGCCTGTCGGAACAGGGCTTTGAGTCGGTCGTGACCCACGACGGTGAGGCGGGGCTGAAAGCGCTGCGCGACGGCGAATTCGATGTGGTCGTGCTGGATCGCATGATGCCGGGCCTCGATGGCGTGTCGATGCTGGAAATCGCCCGCTCCGAAGGGATCGACGTGCCGGTGCTGTTCCTCAGCGCGCTGGGCGAACTCGAAGACCGCGTCTATGGCCTGAAGGCCGGGGCGGACGACTATCTGGTCAAGCCCTATGCGCTGGTCGAACTGGTGGCGCGGCTTGAGGCGCTGTTGCGGCGCAAGGACACGGGCGCGGTGGAAACCACCCTGCGGGTCGGCGATCTTGAAATGAACCTGATCACCCGCGTGGTGAAGCGCGGCACGTCCGAGATCGACCTGCAACCGCGCGAATTTCAGCTTCTGGAATTCCTGATGCGCCATGTGGGCCAGAGCGTCACGCGCACCATGCTGCTGGAAAAGGTCTGGGCCTATCATTTCGACCCGCAGACCAATGTCATCGACGTGCATATCTCGCGTCTGCGCGCCAAGCTGGATAAGGGCTTTGATCGCCCGATGCTGCATACGGTGCGTGGAGAAGGCTATCAGCTCAAGCCCTAAAAACAGGTCGTGATCGCCCTTCCCAACCCTGCGCGCTTTTCGCTGAAAGCCACCATGTTCAGGCAGACGCCGTTCCGTCTGACCCTGATGTTTATCACCGTCTATTCCTTCGTGGCGGTGCTGATCTTTGCCTATATCTACATCGCCTCTTCGGCCGAAACCAAGGCCGTGTCCGACGCGCAGGTCAAGTCGCGTATCGACTATCTGGAAGAGGTGTATCGCGAACAGGGCGAAGAGGCGGTGGTCGAAACCCTCAGTCAGGAAGACATAACCGAGTGGTTTTTCGTCAAGATCGTCTATCGCGACGATGGCGAGATTCTTGCCGAAAACCGCCGCGCCACAACCGAAGTGTCGCCGCAGGTCTTTGACCATATCCGCGAAAAGGCCCGCTATGTCGGCGGCGATGAGCGCGCGTTTCAGATCAATTACCGCCTGACCGATCCGGCGGGCAAACGCAAATCCTATGCCTATCGCGGGCAGGTGGTGACGCTGGAGCCCGGCCTGTCCCTCTATGTCGGCATGGACACCTCCTGGTCGGAAAAGGGCTTCGACATGGGCTTCAAGGCCCTGTGGGGCGGCGGGGTGCTGGTCATCGTGCTGGGCCTGTTTGCCGGCATGATCATCAATAACGAAGTGTCGCGCTCGGTGCAGGGCCTGATGCAGGTCTTTGATCTGGTCAAGGAGGGCGACCTCAAGGCGCGGGCCAAGCTGCGTAATTCGGGGGATGAATTTGACGCTCTGGCCGAACGGGTCAATGAGACGCTGGACCGCATGGAAAAGACCATGGGCAATCTCAAATACGCCGGCGACGCCATTGCCCATGATCTGCGCACGCCCTTGTCGCGCCTGCGCTCCAAGCTCGAAGTGTCGCTTTACGACGTCGAAAAAGACCCGTCGCAGGCTCCGGAGGTGATCGAGCGGGCGCTGGCCGAAACCGATCAGTTGCTGCGCACCTTCCAGACGGTGTTTTCGATCTCGCGGCTTCAGGCGGCGGGGCAGGCCCCGGACCAGAAGCTGTTTGACGCATCAGCGCTGGCCGAAGACATGCGCGAGCTGTTTGAAATTCTGGCCGAGGACAAGGGGCTGGAATTCACCGCCGAGATCGAGCCGGGTGTGAAGGCCTATGGCAATCGCGATTTTCTGGCGCAGGCCATGGCCAACCTGCTCGACAACGCCATCAAATATACCCAGACGGGCGGCATTACCCTGCGGCTGAGGCACAATTCGCGGCGTGAGATCGAGTTTTCCGTCACCGATACGGGGCAGGGCGTGCCCGAAGCCGACCGCGCGCGCATCACCCAACGCTTTGTGCGGCTGGAAAATTCACGCTCCCTGCCGGGTGTAGGCTTGGGTCTGTCGATGGTCGAGGCCGTGGCCGTGGCGCACAAGGGCCGCCTGAGTATCGACGAAGGCCCTGGCGTCTATGGCGATCAGGGGCCGGGGCTGCGCACCGCGCTGGTCCTGCCGCCGGTGGGGTGATCAGGCCTTGCCGCCGCGCCATTGGCGGTAGAAGGTCGCCCACATATAGTCCAGCACCAGATAGATGAAGACCATCCGCACAAAGGGCAGGGTCTCGATATCCGTAAACCGCTCGACGGGGATGGCCAGCCATAACGCTATGATCATCACCCATCCGGCGATGAGGATTTTCTTCGGCATCAGGAGCGATTTGGCAAAGGACATGGACGCGGTACTTCGATAAGGGCAGGGTGTCTTTTAATAAAGATACACGCTTTATAACGCGTTAATTTGAAAATCTCGACGGTATTGGCCTTGATTTCTTATTTCTATACTCTTCCTGTTTTTGTGAACTGAACGGGATGAAAGTAAAGACCGGTTAACGATCGTCTCCCCCTGTCCATGCACACGCGGCTGTATACCGTTTGCACAAAGCGAAACCCAAGGCCACCCTTGTGTCTGCGCCTCGATTCGCCTAACAGAGGGTTATGGCGGATATTCTTTTCTCCTCGCTGGTGGATCGTCTGCATCCCTGCGGGCCGGTGCTGAACGACGGCGCGGCGCTGTACGCCTATGAGGCGATTGCCGAAGTGGCCGAGGCCGAAGGCTGGCCCGATCTGCTGCAACGCGCCGGTCCGGCCCTGATGCCGGTGCTGGGGGCCTCGCCCTATCTGGCCGGGCTGATGCGGCGCGAACCGCAGCGCCTGCGCGAAACCCTGATGTCGCCGCCCGAAGCGCGGCTGAAGGCCATCCTGCTGGCCACCGAGGCGCTGGCCGATCAGGCCGATACGGTCGAAACCCTCGATGTCGATGCCGCCAAGCGCGTGCTGCGCCACCTGAAGGCCGATGCCCACCTTTTGACGGCGCTGGCCGATCTGGGCGATGTGTGGAAGCTCGATCACGTCACCGCCGCCCTGACGCGCTTTGCCGACGCCGTGACCCATGCCGGGATCGCGCTGGCTGTGCGCGAAGAACGCGACCGCGGCCGCCTGATCGACTATGACATCAAGGGGGAGCGCGGCCTGATGCCGGGCCTGTTCGTGCTGGCCATGGGCAAGCACGGGGCGGGCGAACTGAACTATTCGTCGGATATCGACATCACCTTCTTTGCCGAGCTGGACGCCCTGCCGCTGAAAGAGGGCGTGGAGGCGCAGGTCTTTGTCGATCGGCTGGCGCGCCGCGTGTCGAACATCCTCAGTGAGCGCACCGGCGACGGCTACGTCTTCCGCGTCGATCTGCGCCTGCGTCCGGACCCGTCCTCCACGCCGACCGTGGTCAGCGTGCCCTTCGCACTGAACTATTACGAGACGGTGGGGCAGAACTGGGAACGCGCGGCCTTTATCAAGGCGCGGCCCATTGCCGGGGACATGATCGAGGCCAAGGCCTTCATGCAGGCCCTGTCGCCCTTCATCTGGCGGCGCAGCCTCGACTATCCGGCGATTGCCGACATTCAGTCGATCAAGCGCCAGATCCATACCTATAAGGTCGATGAACGCCTGGACCCCGCCGGGGCCAATCTCAAGCTGGGCGTTGGCGGTATCCGCGAAATCGAGTTCTTCGTCCAGACGCAGCAGCTTATCCTCGGTGGGCGTGACCCGTCGCTGCGCTCACGCCGCACGCTGGATGCGCTCGATGCCCTGCGCCGTGCCGGACATCTGGCCCCCGCCGTGGCCAAGGAGCTGAAACAGGCCTATGTGCGCCTGCGCGACTGGGAACACCGCGTGCAGATGATCGCCGACGAGCAGACCCACACCCTGCCCGAAGCCGAGGACGAGCGGATGCGCGTCGCCGCCATGTGCGGCTTTTCCAACCTCAGTCGCTTCGATCTGGCCGTGTCGCGCACCCTGCGACTGGTCAACGGCCACTATGGCGAGCTGTTCTCCGATTCCGAAGACCTGTCCTCGTCCTTCGGCAGTCTGGTGTTCACTGGGGTCGAGGACGATCCCGAAACGTTGAAGACCCTGGCCCGTCTGGGCTTTGAGCACCCGGAGCAGATTTCGGCGACCATCCGTGGCTGGCACCACGGGCGTATTCCGGCGACGCGCACGCCACGCGGCCGCGAACTGTTTACCCGACTGGTGCCGCGCCTGCTGGAGGCGGTAAACGAGACGGGCGCGCCCGACATCGCCTTTACGCGCTTTGCCGTTTTCTTTTCGGGCCTCAGCGCCGGGGTGCAGATTCAGTCGCTGTTCCTCGCCAACCCCAAGCTGTTCAAGGCCATTGTCGAGATCATGGGCTTCAGCCCGCGTCTCGCGCAGCTTCTGTCGCGCCACCCGACCATTTTCGACGCCATGCTGGATGCCGGCTTCTTCGACCCGCTGGGTGAGGAACTGGATCGCCTGATCATGGCAGAGGTCGAGCGCGTCCCGCCGGACCCGGAAAACGCGCTGGAAAACGTGATGAACGCCCTGCGCCGCATCTGCCGTGAGCAGCAGTTCCGCATCGGGATGCAGATTCTCAACGGCCGCCTGACGACCGAGGCGGCGGGTGCCGCCTATGCGCGTCTGGCCGATGCCTGCATCACCCATCTGGCGCCGCTGGCGCTGGAAGAGGTGAGGCGGCTGGGGGGAACGCTGTCGGGGCAGGTGGCCATTCTGGCGTTGGGCAAGCTGGGCGGGCAGGAGATGACGGCGCGCTCCGACCTTGACCTGATGACCGTCTATCTGCCCGATGATCCCTCGGAAATGTCCTCGATCAAGGGCTGGGGGGCGGAAACCTTCTTTGGCCGCTTCACGCAGCGCCTGATCGCTGCGCTGTCGGCCCCAACTCACGAAGGCACGCTGTACGAAATCGACATGAAACTGCGTCCTACCGGGGCCAAGGGGCCGGTGGCCGTGTCGCTGGCGGCCTTTGAAAACTACTACACCAAGGACGCCGATACCTGGGAGTTTCAGGCCCTGACGCGCGCCCGCGTGGTGTGGGCGACGTCCGAGGACTTTGCCGATCTGGTGCGGCTGAAGCTCGAAACCATCCTGCGCGCCACGCGGTCTGAGGCGCGCACGGCGCTGGACGTGCTCAATATGCGCGCCCTGATGGAGAAGGAGCGCCCGGCCAAAAATTTCTGGGATTTCAAGCTGGCCGTCGGCGGTCAGGTCGATTGCGAATTCGCCGCTCAGTATCTGCAACTGGTGCACGCTGCCAATGGCGGGCCGCTGCGCGTCGGCACGATTGCCGCGCTTCAGGCCATGCAGCGCGCCGGTCTGGCGAGGGCCGAAGACATCGAAGCGTTGAGTGCCGCCTGGCGGGTGCAGCAAAGTCTGGCGCAGGTGATGCGCGTGTCGCTGGATGCCAATGACGACCCTTCGAAAGAACCGGAAGCGTTTCAGCGCAAACTGGCGCGCGCCGTGCATACGCGTCGTCTCGATACGCTTGAAAAGAAGCTGAAAGACCTGCGTAAACGCGCCCGCAATGCGTTTGAAACCGTGGTCGCGCCGCGCGACGAACGCTAACGACGGATTTACCTGTCTGCTGCGTGAAAGGCTATGACAAACGGATCGGTCAGCAGGCCGCAAACGGTTGCCTAAACCCTTGTTGCGTAAAGGCCCCGCTTATGAGTAATGTGACGCCTGAGGCGGAACACCGTCGCCCACAAGAACGCGGGACAGGACAGGTCATGACCACGGGCTTTGACCCGGATGAGGCGCAGATTGCAGCCGTGGCGCGCGGAGACGCGGCCGCCACGCAATCCCTCGTGGCCCGCAAACTGCCGCGCGTCCTGTCACTGGCGCGGCGTCTGCTCAATGATGCCTCCGAGGCCGAGGACGTGGCGCAGGAGGCCCTGTTGCGCCTGTGGAAGCAGGCCCCGTTGTGGGTGCCGGGCCGCGCGCGGGTCGATACCTGGCTGCACAAGGTGGCGGTCAATCTGTGCTATGACCGGCTGCGGCGGCGGCGCGACACAGTCGATCATACCGAGATCGAACTGGCCGACCCCTCGGCCAATCCAACGCGGCGGCTCGATCAGCAGCAGATGAGCCAGACGGTCGAATCCGCGCTGGCGACCCTGCCTGAACGGCAGCGCGTGGCCATCGTCCTCTGTTACTATCAGGAACTGTCCAATATCGAAGCGGCGGCTCTGATGGAGATTTCGGTCGAGGCGCTGGAAAGCCTGCTGTCGCGCGGACGGCGGCAGCTTAAGGCCAAACTGAGCGAGGCACGCGGCGATCTGATCGGCGGTTCAGCGGCCAGTGGCCGACCGGTGTTAAAGGTTATTCAAGGCAACAAGATTTAGGAAAGGAGCGTTATGATGCACATTCAGATCACATCCGAACGCTTCGAAGCGATCGTCGATGCCTATGGGGCAGACCCCCAGCGCTGGCCGCAGGACGAGCGCGCCGCCGCCCTGTTGTTCATGCAGCAGCACCCGGAAGTCGCGCGCCGCGTACTGGCCGAAGCACGCACGCTCGATAGCTGGCTGTCGTCGGCGGATGAGGTTGAACCCTCCGTCGCCCTGCAATGGGAGGTTCTCGCCCGCATGATGCCGGCAGGGGTCGCTGCGCGTCCCGCCCCGGTGGTGGCGCGGCCGCGTCGTCGGCGCTGGCTGGCAGGCGGTATCGGTCTGGCGGCCGCCTGTGCGGCGGGGATTATTTTCGGTGTCAATATCGGGCTGATGACCCTGTCCGAGGCGCGCGCCGAGGCGGTGCTGGCTTCGGCCAGTCTGGCTGAGGTGGATAATTGGTAATGCCTGAGACCGCTTCGCCTGTGTCCCCGAAAAAGCGGCCGACCGCCCGCACCTGGCTGGGGGTGTCGCTGGCGCTCAACGTGTTTTTGCTGGGCTCGCTGATCGGTGTGGGCGTGATTGCGTCCAAGCATTTCCGCCCCAGGCCGGACCGTGCGTCTCCGGCGCTTCTGCACATGATCGAAGGCTTGAGCCCGGCCAATCAGGAAAAGGCGCGTCAGATCCTGACCGATGCGGCGCTGGCCGGTGAAGGCGATATGGATCAGAGCCGCACCTATCGCAAATCGGCGGCGGAGCTGATGCTGCAACCCAAGCCCGACCCGGTGGCGATTCAGGCCGAAATCACCAAGGCGCGCCGCGCCGAGGCCTCGGCCAAGGACAAGATCGAAACGGCGGTCATTTCGCTGCTGATCCAGTTGCCGCCCGAAGAACGGGCCAGGGTGGCTGAACCCCTGATCAAGACGCCGTTCCGTGCACGCTCCAAGGCCCTGTCCGATGTGCGCAAGGCGGAGGAAAAGGCGAAAGCGGCAGCGGCTTCGGCCTCACGCTGAGCCGCGTGGCCGGTGAGCGGCGGCGCAGGTCAGCACGCTGGCGCACAGAAGCGCGATGGCGATGATCTCCGTCAGATGGGGCCAGCGACCTTCCCACAGGAAGCCGTAAAGCAGGGCAAACAGCGTCTCGAACAGGATCATCTGCCCTATCAGCGTCAGGGGCAGCAGGCGGCTGGCGCGGTTCCAGAAGGCATTGCCGATCACCGAACACAGCAGCGCCACGCCTGCCATAAGCCCGGCAAAGCCCCACCACTGAGCGCCTGAGTGCGTACCTGGCGACAGCAGAAAGGCGGGCACGGCCAGAACGAGCGCCAGTGCCCCGGTGACCAGACCGGTCAGCAGGCTCCAGTCCTGCGACGACACCGTATCCAGCCGACTGAGCCAGCGGCTGTTGTCCACGGCGTAGAGCGTCCAGGCGATCAGCGCCCCGAAGGCGCAGGCGATGCCGAATAGAGACCCCGACGTGCCTCCTACACTGCCCCAGACGGTGCAAGCGATACCGGCGATGCCGAGCGCCAGCGGCAGGGTCAGCCGCCGCAAGGGCACTGAGCCGTTATCGTGGCGACCCAATACCGCCACGCTGACCGGTAAAAGACCGATGATCAGCGTCGTCATGGCCACACCGCCCGACTGCACGGCCTGCGCCAGACAGACATAGTAGAGGATATTGCCGAGCAGGCTGAGGCGGATCAGGGCGTGCCAGCCTCTGGCGTCCACCTGCGCGCAGACCTGTTTCCAGCGTGGGGCGATCAGAGCCGCGGCGATCAGGCCATAGGCGACATAGCGCCCGGCCGACAGTTGCAACGGTGTAAAGCTCGCCGCCAGTTCGGGGGTGAGAAACACAAGGCCCCACAGCGCGCCGGCGATGATGCCGCAGCCTATGCCCCACAGGGTGCGTCGATCCATCTCAGGCCGCGGCGATCTGACCCGACGTGTCCGGGGTATCCGGCGTGTCGTCGGCGCTGGCGCCGGGGCTGGTCTGGGTCAGGGGCAGGATGACGCTGACCGTGGTGCCCTGACCGACGGTGGAATCGACCTCCAGACGGCCTGAATGCATCTCAATCAGGGACTTGGTGAGGGCGAGGCCGAGGCCGGTACCTTCCTTGGTGCGCGAGAACTGGTTTTCGATCTGCTCGAACGGGCGGGCCAGACGCTCCATGTCCTTCGGGGCGATGCCGATGCCGGTGTCGGCGACGTAGAGGTGCATGAAGCTGTCGGTCGGGACCGCCGACACGGTGATGGTGCCGCCCGACGGCGTGAACTTGATGGCGTTGGTCAGGATGTTGAGCAGAATCTGTTTCAACGCGCGGTAATCGGCCTGAATATCGGGCAGTTGCGGCAGGTGTACGCGCATCTTGAGCCCCGCCTTTTCCGCCCGCTGCCGCACCAGACGCAGCGTATCGTCCACCACCTCTTCGACCGAGACGGGCTCAAAGCGCAGCGTCATCTTGCCCGCCTCGATCTTCGACATGTCGAGAATGTCGTTGATCAGGGCCAGCAGGTGCTGACCGGAGCTGAGGATATCGCCCGCATATTCCTTATAGCGCGCGTGGCCCAGCGGTCCGAACATTTCGCCCGCCATGATCTCGGAGAAGCCGTTGATGGCGTTCAGCGGTGTGCGCAACTCGTGGCTCATATTGGCCAGGAATTCCGACTTGGCATGATTGGCCTGTTCGGCGCGAATCTTGGCCATTTCGTACTTTTTGGCGAGGTCGGTCTGGATGCGGCGGCTTTGTTCCAGCTTATCGACCATGGCCTGAAGCTGTTCCTCGTTGCGCCGGCTCATCTCCTCCTGAATCTTGATGGCGGTGATGTCGGCCCCGGTGACGACCGTGCCGCCTTCCAGCGTCCGGCTCTCGGAAATCTGTATCCAGCGCCCGTCGTTCAGTTCGGCTTCCACCACGCCTTCGCGGCCGTCGATCACCGGCTCCTGACGGCGGATGGCGATGGCCATGACCTTTTCGATCAGTTCGCGCGACGTGCCCGCCTTAAGGAAGCGCGGGTCAATGCTGAAGGTGCGGCCAAACACCTCATTCCACATGACCAGCCGGCCGCGGCGGTCCCACAGGACGAAGGCGTCCGACACCGAATTGATGGCCCCGGTCAGGCGCGCTTCGGCACGCTGGGCGCGGGACTGCGCTGCGCGCTCCTCGGTGACATCCAGTGCTACCCCTGACAGGCGGCTGAAGCCGGACAGATCGCGCGGACCCGTCGCCTGACCGCGCGCATCGACCCAGATCGAGCGGCCATTATCACCCGGCACCCGGAAAGACACATCGAGCGCGCCGTGGCCGCGCGCATTGAGCAGGGCCTTGCGCACCGCTTCCCGGTGTTCAGGGGCGATACGCAGCAGGACTTCGTTGGTCGTCGCCACGCCGCTGCCGCCCCAGCCGAACATGACGCCGGTGACTTCGGACATGAAGACCTGATCGCTTTCGAGGTCCCATTCCCAGATGCCGCAGCGCGCCGCTTCGACGGCCAGCCGGTAGCGCGTCTCCTTGGCCTCATACTGACGCGCGGTTTCGGAATTGCGCCGCCCCTGCACAATCAGCAGCAGCCCAAACAGCGCGCCGATGATCAGCGGCCCGATAAACAGGGAGGCCGTCCCCAGCCAGCTTCCGCTGGCCGCGCCGCCCGACGGTTCAATGTAAAGCGTGGTCAGGCCGTTTTCGCCCTCGCGCACCGCGGCTATGCGGACAAAGCCCTTTTCTTCCAGCGTGCCTTCGCTGATGCGCGCGCTGTTGGCATTGTCGCGGATCTGTTCCGGTGTGACGGTCAGGGCCTTGCGGATATTCTGTCCCGTCAGCCGCTCGTCCGAGGCGCTGAGGATGTCGCCGGCGGCATTGATCAGAACAATCTGGTTGTCGCGCGTGTTTTCCGCGTCGCGCAGCGGATTGTTGAGGCGTGCCACGGCGCGCACGCGACCGGGAGCAGGCGTGCGCACCAGATAGGCACGCGCGGTACGCGTCAGGCGCGACCCGAGCGCCAGAGCCGCAAACCCCTTGTCTTCGACCCTGGCCGCCTCGCTCAGCAGGGTGTTTTCATCCTGACCTGCGCGCGCGATGATGCGCCCTTCGGCATCAATGAGGGCCAGCGAGGCCACGGCACCGCCCGAGGCTTCAAGCGCCTTTTGCACCACATGTTGGGCTGCCCCCGGCTGTGTCTGATAGGCCGATAGCGCCCCGTCCATCGCGACGCGGGCGACGGACACGGCCTTGTCGGCCCTGAGCGCGTTCAGCCGGGCCTGCCCATAGGCGGCGGCATCGCGCGCCGCCTTTCCGGACGAGAGGTCGTTTTGCAAACGTGCCGAAGAAATGGCCGCAAACAGCATCAGGCCCAGCGCCAGGCTGAGCCCGCCAATACGCATCCACAGGGGCATACGCGGGCTGACCTGCGTCAGCAAACCGGATTTGAGCGATCCGCCACCCTGAGCCCCACCCAGCCGGAGGCGCGGGCCATCCGGGGCTCCGCTGCGGCTGGGCTGTGGCGAGAAAAGCTTCATGCGCGTCAGGATATCCGGGAAGGGGAGGACAGGCGGCGACCGGATTTGATTCGGGTACAACTGAAAGGGTAAACGTCGCGTTAACCCTTTGTCGAGAGTCTTGCGGTCGTTAAAAAGGGGACGGCCTCACTGCGCTGTGGGCAAAAAAACCTCCGCCTCAATCCGCCTTGGCCGCTGCGTTCTCGTCCGCAGCCGGTGCAGCGTCCTTGACCGGCGGCTTGTGATCCTCGCTCCAGCCCTCGCGGCGTTCCTTGCCCTGATACTTGGAATCCTGACGGCGGCGACGATCCGGCCCGAAATAGCTGGCGGTCTTGATGAAGGGGCGCGGCTTGTCGATAACGGCGGCCACCTTGCGGTACAGTTCCAGCGCCGTCACCGGCTTGGCGCAGAATTCGTTGACCCCGGCATCGCGCGCGGCGGTGACGCGTGAGCGTTCCGAGTGCGCCGTCAGCATGATGATGGGCACGTAGCGATTGGGGCTGTCCGACGAATTGCGCACCATGTGGACGAATTCGACTCCGTCCAGCACTTCCATCATGAAATCGACGATGACGATGTCGATGGCATCATTGCGCAGGCGCTGAAACGCATCGCCGGCGTCGCGCGCCTCAAACACATGAGTGGCCCCGAACCCGCGCAAAATCGTTTTCACAATGTGGATCATGTGGGTGTTGTCATCCACCACCATGAACCGCAGGCGCTCAAGTCCCGCCACTTTTGACTCCCTTACGCACATACCAAAGCGGAGGCCGTGCGGGCGGCCTCTTAAGGTCGTTTTAAACCTTAAAGTTTGTCAACAGGTTAAGCGAACGGCAATCTTCCAACGGGGGCTTGTGACGGACCCCCTTACCCCGCCAGCGCCTTTCCAGCCAGTTCGCCGACGTTTTTCGACAGGCCCTCGGTGGCGACAATCCGCTCCAGCGCCGCCTGCATCAGGCTCCGGTGCGGCTCGGCATAGCGTTTGAAGCCGCCAAAGGCTTCGATCAGGCGCGCCGCCGTCATCGGGTTGAAGCGGTCCACGCTGAGGATTTCGTCAGCGATAAAGGCGTAGCCTTCACCCGATACGTCGTGGAAAATCGCCGGATTATTGGCGGCAAAGGCCTGCGCCACGGAGCGCCAGCGGTTGGGCACCTTACGGTCAAAATCCGGGTGCGTGACGAGGGCACGCACGCGCGTCAGGGTTTCGCGATGGGCGCAGGCGGCCTGCACCGCGAACCATTTGTCGAGCACCAGAGGCTCGGACTTAAAGCGCGCATAGAAGTCGTCCAGCGCGTCCTGATAGGCGGTGCCGTGGACCTGCGACAGGGCCGACAGACCGGACATCTGGTCGGTCATATTGCTGGCCTTGTGGTAGTGAGTCTGTGCAAGCGCGGTCGCCGCAGGGGCATCGGCGGCGACGATCAGGTCAAGCAGGGCGTTGCGCAGGGCGCGGCGGCCCGCCGAAGCGGCGTCGGGGCTGAAGGTCGCCTCAGCGGGCAGGGCCGCATAGAGGGCTTCGGCATCCGCTTTCAACGCGGCCGCCAGCTCGGCCTTGAAGGCCTTGCGCCGGGCATGGATAAAGGCCGGATCGACCGGCGTCAGGCTCTGGGCCAGGTCCATCTCGGTCGGCAGGCCGCTGATCAGCGCCTTGAACGCCGCATCCAGCGTCGGATCGGTCAGGGTGGCGCGCAGGGCCTCGGCATAGGCGGCGGCCGCGCCTTGCGGATCGAGGATGAGGGCCTTGGCGAGGCTCTGGGCCGCCTCCCAGCGGTTGAACGGGTCAGGATCGCCGCGGAAGCGGGCAAAGCGGTGTGCCTCCGGCTCGTCCAGCGTCAGCTTGACCGGGGCGGAGAAGCCACGCAGGGCCGAGATCACCGGCGTTTGCGTCACCCCTTCCAGCACCCACTGCGTGTTTGCTTCGGTTAACAGGAACAGGGCCTCGGTCACGCTTTCGCCCGCGTGGACAAAACGCAGCGGCGCACCGGCCTCGGACAGCAGGCCCAGCCGCACCGGGATCGGCACCGGGGCCTTGTGCGCCTGTGACGGAGTAGGGGGCGTTATCTGCGACACGTTGAGGGTCAGACGCTGCGCCGCCGCGTCATAGGTGGCTTTGATGGTGAGCGTCGGCGTCCCCGCCTGCACGTACCATTTCAGCCAGGGCGAAAAGTCCTGCCCCGTGACGGCCTCGAAGCTGCTCAGGAAGTCTTCCAGCGTCGCCGCCGTGCCATCATGCGTATCGAAATAGTGGTCCAGTGCGCGCCGATAGGTGTCCGCGCCGCCGACCGTCTTCAACATGCCGACGATTTCCGCCCCCTTCTCGTAGATGGTGGCGGTGTAGAAATTGTCGATCTTCAGATAGGCGGCCGGGCGCACGGGATGGGCCAGCGGCCCGGCGTCTTCCGGAAACTGCCGCGCGCGCAGCATCTTGACGTCCTTAATGCGCTGCACCGCGTGGCCGCGCTGATCGCCGGAGAAGCTCTGATCGCGGAAGACGGTCAGGCCTTCTTTCAGGCACAGCTGGAACCAGTCGCGACAGGTGACGCGGTTGCCGGACCAGTTGTGGAAATATTCGTGCGCCACAACGCTTTCGATGCGCTCATAGTCGAGATCGGTGGCCGTTTGCGCATCGGCCAACAGAAGTGAGGCGTTGAAGATGTTGAGCCCCTTGTTCTCCATCGCGCCGAAATTGAAATCGCGTACGGCGACGATCATGAACAGGTCGAGGTCGTATTCGCGGCCATAGGTCTCTTCGTCCCACCGCATCGAGCGCTTCAGCGCGTCCATGGCGTAGGCGGCGCGCGCGCTCATGCCCGGATCGACAAAGATTTTCAGCGCCACAGTGCGGCCCGACATCGTGATGAAGTGGTCTTCAAGGACGTCCAGTTCGCCGGCGACCAGCGCAAACAGATAGGCCGGCTTGGGGAAGGGGTCTTCCCATACGGCGTAGTGGGTGTTCGCGTCATCGCCGCTTTCGATCAGATTGCCGTTGGACAGAAGGCGCGGGAAACCGGCCTTGGGCGCGCGCAAACGAACCGTATATTTCGACAGCACGTCCGGACGGTCAGGGAAATAGACGATCTTGCGAAAGCCTTCGGCCTCGCATTGCGTGCAGTACCGACCGGAGGACATGTAGAGCCCTTCCAGCGTCTTATTTTCCTGCGGATTGATCTCGACCTCGACCTCCAGCGTGAAGCGGTCGGGCACGCCGGGGATAGTCAGACATTCCGGCGACAGGGTATAGGCATCGGGCGTCAGTTCAACGCCATCCAGCCGCAGCGCTTTGAGGCTCAGCCGCTCACCCAGCAGCACCAGCGGGGCGTCGGTGGCGCCGCGCCTTTCGATGCGATAGGTCGCCCGCACCCGTGTCTGCGTCGGGTGCAGATCAAACGCCAACTGCGTTTCTGGGATGGCAAAATCCGGCGCGCGGTAATCGGTCAGACGGATGGGGCGGGCGATATCGGTACGGTACATTCGCGCGGCGTCTCGCAAAGCAAACAGGTCGGCAACAGAGTAGCCGCCCATCTTTGCATAGTCTTGCAAAAATCCAATTCGGCCCTACCCAATTTTCGGTAGGCAACCGATTGGAATTTTCATTCCGCGGCGGTGGCGCTGATTTCCGGTTCCGGCTTAGGTTCTATCTGGGACTCCATCGGCCGAGTCTGGGCGTCGGGCGGCGGCGTTTCAATCACGCGGCGCAGTTGCTCAAAGCGGCGTGCGATGCGCAGCAGGGGCTCCGGCAGGGCCGGTGTCTCGTCACTTTTGACATAGTCGCTTAGTTCGCGGGCCAGATTGAAAAAGCGAGGGGCCGCCGTAATCAGGCGCGCCTGCATTTCGATCAAAGCCGGATCGCGGTCGTATTCGGCCCCCGGCACGCGCCAGCCACCCCAGTCATTGGGGTCGGTGACGACCACCGGATAGGTGCCCGGATAGGGATGGTGGGCGCAATCTTCGACGGCCTGCACGCGGTTGCGCGCCCGCATCAGCCGCCACGGCGTCTTGCCCGGCGCTTCGCCCGGTGCCGCCTCGATCTCGGTTTCCGCCGTCAGTTCCTCGGCGCGGAAATCGCGCCCCAGACCGCAGTCATAGGTGACGCGGATCGGTTCCTCAAAGCCCGCGACCCACACCGGCTTTACCTGTTCGATCATGGCCCAGGTGCCGACGGGCTCGACATAAACACGTTGATTTCGATGGAAAACAGCCTTGGCCATCTTAGTTCCTTTGACGCAAACTGTACGCGGGTGATTTGTCACATGGCGCGAAGGCGTGGCGGGTGTTAACCGCTCAGGCGCCAGACCCGACCCTAACGCACAGGCTTTAGCATTTGGTGAGGGAGTGCGGTTAAGACGTGTTAAGAGTTAGCTATGACCGATCCGACCTTTGCCCCCGCTGACCTGCGCCGTCTGGTCGAACGCTTCTATGAGCGGGCGCGCAGGGATACTCTGCTGGGGCCGGTGTTTGAAGCCGCCGTTGACGACTGGCCGGCGCATTTTGACATGCTGACCGCCTTCTGGAGCATGGTGATGAATGGCCCGCGCCCGGACGTGCCGGTCTTCAAGGGGCGGCCCCTGCCCAAACATCTGGCCCTGCCGCTGAAACGGCAGCATTTTGATCGCTGGCTCGACCTGTGGGCCGAAGTGACGGCTGAGCTGTTCGACGCGCCGCGCGCCGAGGCGCTGCGCGAAAAGGCCTGGCGCATCGGTCAGTCGTTTCAGGCGGCGCAGGCGATGAACGAAATGCTGCGCTGAGTGTTACCGCTATCTTCGGATACGGTATATGTTTCAAACTAAACGGCTTTTTCCTTAATCTTGTCAGACATTTAATTTTCTTGTCGCGGGCTCACGGAGCAAGCGTTTGTAATTATTCGTCATATTATCGCGGTGCAAAAATCTGCGCCTAAACCCTCTTGCGGCGCACAAATTTTGCGTTAGGGTGGAGAAATTCCTGCCTGAGGTCTGCCGTCTGCGGCAGGTTTTGTGTGTCCTCAGCCTTGCCTGCCCTGAGCCGATGCCAACCCGCCCGCTCAGACCCGCCCGGTTCCCGCACACGCCTCAGACTGCACCGATAGACTTAAAAAAAGAGGCCCGCCGATGACCGACGCTATGATCGATCACGTCAAGCAGAACACCGCCATGCTGGAGGGGTTTCTGACTGACGCCGTCAACAGTTTCGGGCGCGGCAGTGTGTTGTCGAAGATCGAGGCGCTGCGCGCCGACAATGCCGATGTCGATGATTTAAGCGAATCCGAGGCCGCCCACGCGGCGCGCGTCCTCACCTGCCTGTCCACCCTGACCGTCCTGTCCGAGGACGTGGCCAATCTCAAGCGTGTCGAGACCTTTCCGGGGACGCAGGAGGCGATCACTCTGGCCAATGCCGTGCATCAGGCGCGCGCCAAGGGCCATTCGCAGGCCGAGATCGAAGAGACTCTGAACGGCATTCTGGCCTCGCCGGTGTTTACGGCGCACCCGACGGAAATGCGCCGCGCCTCGGTGGTGGAGCGCGAATACGACATCACGCAATTCCTGTCGTCCTATGAGCGCACGACCCGCGCCTCGGAGCGCAAGGCGCTGGAAGAAGACCTGTTCCGCGCCGTGGCCCTGCTGTTCAATACGCGCCTCAACCGCCCCGAACGCATCACGGTCGCCGATGAGATTCAGAACTCGCTGGGGGCTGTGCGTCGAGCGATCCTGCCGGCGCTGGTTGAGCTTTATGGCGACTGGAACCGCGAGATCGAACTGAAAGGCGAACTGCCCAACGTGCTGAAACTCGGCTCGTGGATCGGCGGCGACCGCGACGGTCACCCGCACGTCGATGACACCACGATGAACTACGCCTTCCACAATCAGGCGAAGCTGGTGCTCGACTTCTATTTCCAGCAACTCGACAAGCTCGATATCGAACTGACCCTGTCCGAAGAACTGGCGCCGGTCACCGATGCGCTGCTGGAGCTGGCGCGCAAATCGTCCGACACCAATGTGCACCGCGTCGATGAGCCCTATCGCCGCGCCATCACCTTTATCAAGACGCGGCTGGCCTCGACCTGGCAGGCCATTCTCAAACTGCCGCACCCGCTGGCTTCGCCGCTGGTCGGGGCCTATGAGACCTCAGAAAACTTTGTGCGCGACCTGCTGATCATCCGCGATTCGCTGATCGAATATGGCGGCAAGCGGCTGGTGGGGCGCACGCTGAAAAGCACTATCCAGATCGCGCGTTCGTGCGGCTTCCACCTGTTGTCGCTCGACATGCGGCAAAATTCCGCCGTGCATGAGCGCGTGATTGCCGAACTGTTCGCACAGTCGTCGGAACTGCTCGACTATAGCTCGCTGTCGGAAAACGAGCGCGTGTCGGCGCTGGTGGCGGAACTGACCAATGACCGTCTGCTGCGCTGGCCCTTCGCCAAATATTCCGATGAGACGCGCCGCGAACTGCGCATTATCGACGCGGCAGCCGAAGTCATCCGCACCTTCGGGCCGGACGCGATCGGGGCCTATGTGGTGTCGATGGCCAAGTCGGTGTCCGACATTCTTGAGCCGCTGGTGCTGCTGAAACAGGCCGGTCTGGTCTATGGCGGGCCTTCGCCGCACACCATGATCCGCGTGTCGCCTTTGTTTGAAACCATCGAAGACCTTGAGGCCGCGCCCGACATCATGAAGCGCTGGCTGGGTCTGCCGGCCATGCGCTCGCTGATGGGGCGTCCGGCGGTGCAGGAGGTCATGCTCGGCTATTCGGACTCCAACAAGGACGGCGGCTATACAGCCTCGCGCTGGAGCCTGCACAAGGCCTCATCGGCCATCAAGGCCGTGTGCAATCAGAAGGGCGTGGCGCTGCGCCTCTTCCACGGTCGCGGCGGTTCGGTCGGTCGCGGCGGCGGCCCGTCCTTCAACGCCATCATGGCGCAGCCCGAAGGCACGGTCGGCGGTCAGATCCGCGTCACCGAACAGGGTGAAATGATCGCGCGCAAGTTCGGTAACCAGACAACGGCGGGCAAGACGCTCGATTCCTTCGCGGCGGCGGTCTTCCTCGCCTCGCTGCCGGTCAAGGAGCGCGACGCTCACCACATCAAGGAATCCGAGGCCGAAGCCAAGTATGGCCCGCTGATGGATAAGCTGTGCAAAGCCTCATTCGACGCTTATCGCGCCCTGGTCTATGACGACCCGCACTTCCTCGACTTCTTCCGCTCGGTGACGCCGATTTCGGAGATTTCCGACCTCAAGATCGGTTCGCGCCCGGCCTCGCGCACCAAGTCGGGCAAGATCGAGGACCTGCGCGCCATTCCGTGGGTCTTTTCGTGGTCGCAGTCGCGCATGGTCCTGCCGGGCTTCTACGGCTTCAATGCGGCGGTCAAGGCGCTGGGGGTCGATGACCAGACCCTGATCGACATGTGCAACGAATGGGACTTCTTCGAGGTCTTCCTGGCCAATATGGAGATGGCGCTGGCCAAGTCGGACATGGAAATGGCGGCGCTCTACGCTGGCATGGCCTCCGATCCGGTCGAGGCGCAGCGCATCTTCGCCACCATCCGTCAGGAGCACGAGGAGATGACTGCGCTGGCCAAACGCATCCGCAAGGCGGGCACGCTTCTGTCCACCCATGAGCAGTTGCGCGGTTCGATTGAACGCTCGCACGCCCTGCTTCAGACGCTCAACCGCATGCAGGTCAAGTTGCTGAAAAAGCGCCGCGAAGGCAACAAGCACAAGCTGGTTAAGCTGGCTATGCAACTGACCGTCAACGGCATCGCCTCGGCCCTGCGCAATACGGGGTAGGCTATAACAGCCTTCGCACCACGATAATACCAATTTAATACCTTGAGGCGCGGCCCCGGCCCCTATATACAGCTTATGAAAGCACAATTCCCGGCTTGACCCGCAGGCGGACGCGCGGTATGACAGCGCTGTCAAAATTTTTTGACGCGCTGTGACGTTTGCGTAATAAGCCGCCTGCTAAAAAGGCCCGACGTCACCTCGCCAAGACCCAGGAACCCTATCGTGAGCTTATCGACTTCTTCTGCGAATCGTAAACCCGTCTTCGTCCTCGTCGGCGGCACCGGTGATCTGGCGCTGCGCATGTTGTGGCCGTCTCTGGCCATGCTGGATCAGGACGGCTTTCTGGATAAGGACCTGCGCATCATTTCGGTGGCGCGTGAGGCGGTGGACCGCCCGGCCTTCCTTGAGCGCGTCAGCGCCGCCGTTCAAAAGCGCATCGGGGCCGATCTCGAAGCGACGACGCTCGATCAGTTCCTGCCGCGCCTCAGCCATATCGCGCTCGATGCTTCCGACCCGCAGTGGGGGGCCAAGCTGAAGGCCGAACTGGGTGAGCCTGAGGCGCTTGACGTCGTCTATTTCCTCTCCGTGTCGCCGTCGCTGTTCAAGCCGATCTGCGAACATCTGGAAAGCGCGGGTCTGAGCAAGGCCCCCAACCGTGTGATTATCGAAAAGCCGCTGGGGCGTGATCTGGCCTCATCGAAAGTGATCAACGATTCGGTTGCCCACGCCTTTGACGAAGCGCGGACCTTCCGCATCGACCACTATCTCGGCAAGGAGACGGTGCAGAACCTGCTGGCCCTGCGCTTTGCCAATACGGTGTTTGAACCGCTGTGGAACGCGCAGTCGATCGACCACGTGCAGGTCACCGTTTCCGAAACCGTCGGCACGGGCGATCGTCTGGGCTATTACGACGATTACGGGGCGCTGCGCGACATGGTGCAGAACCACCTGTTGCAACTGGTCTGCCTGCTGGCCATGGAGCCGCCGTCGAACTTCAATGCCGATGCGCTGCGCGATGAAAAGGTCAAGGTGCTGCGGTCGCTGAAACCGATCACGGCGGATAATGTGCGCGATGTGACGGCGCGTGGTCAGTACGGTCCGGGCTTTGCCGAAGGCAAGCAGGTGGCGGGTTATGAGGCCGAAAAGGGCTCGCCCTCCAACACCGAAACCTATGTCGCCATCAAGGCCGAAATCGCCAACTGGCGCTGGGCCGGGACGCCCTTTTATCTGCGCACGGGCAAGACCCTGCCGTCGCGCACCACCGAGGTGGTGATCCAGTTCCGCCCGGTGCCGCATTCGATCTTCGGCTCGGCGGCGCAGCCCAACCGTCTGGTCATCCGCCTGCAACCGGACGAAGACATCAAGCTGACGGTGATGAACAAGGCGCCGGGCCTTAGCGCTGATGGCATGCAGCTTCAGCCGCTCGACCTGTCGCTGTCGCTGTCCAATGCCTTTGATGGCAATGGTGATAAGCCGCCGCGCCGTCGCATCGCCTATGAACGCCTGATCCTCGATGCGCTGAACGGCAACAACGCCGCCTTCGTGCGCCGCGATGAGGTCGAAGCCGCCTGGGCGTGGGTCGATGGAATTTCGGCGGCGTGGGCCGAAGCCTATCCCAAGCCGCAAATCTACCCTGCCGGGACCAATGGTCCGATGAGCGCCTATATGCTGCTCGACCGCGACCATCGGGTGTGGAATGACTGAGGCCCTGGGCATTCACCGCCTGCGCACCTTCGACAGCGCGGCCGAGGCCGAAACCGCCGTCCTGGCGGCCATTGCCGAGGCTCTGTCCGCCGCCATTGCCGAGCGCGGTCAGGCCCTGTGGATCGGAGCCGGGGGCGGTACGCCGAAGCCGGTCTATCAGCAGCTCGATACGCTGGACCTGCCGTGGGACAAGGTAACCCTGTCGCAGGTCGATGAGCGCTTTGTGCCGGTCGATGACGCGGCCTCCAACACGAAGATGATGGCCGAGGCCGCCGCGCCGGTGATCGCCAAAGGGATGCGCTTTGACACCCTGATCCGTGATCTCAGCGACGCGGGCCTGTGTGCGCAACAGGCCGAGGCCCTGCTGCGCGGCTTTAATGACGGTGACGCGCCGGAATTCGACCTGACCCTGCTGGGCATGGGGCCGGACAAGCACTACGCCTCGATCTTCCCCGGCCACGCGCTCAATGCCACGGTCTATGACACGGACGCGCTGGTCCTGCCGGTCGCCCCGGCCAGCGGCGGCGCAGAGCCGAGACTGCCGCGCATCACATTGACCGTAAAGGCCCTCAACCGCTCGCGCCGGATCGTGCTATATATCACCGGTCAGGAAAAGCGCGACGCACTCATGGCCGCCATCGCCGATCCCAACCCCGACACCGCGCCCATCGGTGCCTTCCTCGCCCAATGCCCCGTGCCCGTTGACATCGTCTGGTGTCCGTAACGGCCGGCCTTCAACAGCGAAAAGATAACATGACCACCGAGCTTCATCCCGTTCTCAAGTCCGTCACCGACCGCATCATCGCGCGCTCCAAGGCCACGCGCGCCGAGTATCTGGCCCGCGTCGAGCGTTACAAGTCGCGTGAGCCGCGCCGCAAGAAGCTGTCGTGCGCCAACTATGCCCACGTCGCCGCCCCGATGACCGAGACGGACAAGCTGGCTCTGGCGCTCGATAAGGTGCCCAATATCGGCGTGGTCACTGCCTATAACGACATGCTGTCGGCGCACGCCCCCTATTACCGCTATCCGGAAAAGATATTGGACTATGCCCGCCATGTGGGCGCGACGTCTCAGGTGGCCGGTGGCGTCCCGGCCATGTGCGACGGCGTCACGCAAGGCAAGCCGGGCATGGAGCTGAGCCTGTTTTCGCGCGATGTTATCGCCATGGGGACGGCCATCGCGCTCAGCCACGATGCGTTTGATTCCACTCTGATGCTGGGTATCTGCGACAAGATCGTGCCGGGTCTGGTCATGGGGGCGCTGGCCTTCGGGCACCTGCCGGTGATCTTCGTGCCGTCGGGCCCCATGCCGTCGGGCCTGCCCAATCCGGAGAAGGCCAAGATTCGCACGGCCTATGCCAAGGGCGAGGTTGGGCGCGACGCGCTTCTGGCCGCCGAAATGGCCTCCTACCATTCCGAAGGCACCTGCACCTTCTACGGCACGGCCAATTCCAACCAGATGCTGATGGAAATTATGGGCCTGCACGTGCCGGGCGCGGCCTTTGTGCCGCCGCGCGGCGAACTGCGTGACGCCCTGACGCGTGCCGCGGTCGAGCGCGCGGCGAAGGCTTCGGCGCTCAGCGATGCGCCGGCCTACATGGCGGATGTGATTGATGAACGCGCCATCGTCAACGGCGTGGTCGGGCTTCTGGCCACCGGCGGTTCGACGAATCACGCCCTGCACCTGCCGGCCATGGCGCGCGCCGCCGGGATCATCCTGAAACCCGAAGACATGAACGACCTGTCGGGCGTCGTGCCGCTTTTGGCCCGCGTCTATCCCAACGGCTCGGCCGATGTGAACCACTTCCATGCGGCGGGCGGTATCGGCTTTGTCATCAAGGAACTGCTGTCGGCCGGTCTGCTGCACGGCGATGTCAATACCGTCTGGGGGCCGGGTCTGGCCGCCTATGGCAAGGAGCCAAGCTTACGTGACGGGCAACTGGTGTGGGTCGATGCCCCCGCCGAATCGCTCGACCTCGACATCCTGCGCCCGGTGACCAACCCGTTCTCGCCCGAAGGCGGATTGCGTGAGCTACGCGGCAATCTGGGCGTGGCGGTGACCAAGATTTCGGCGGTCAAGCCGGAACACCGCGTCGTCGAGGGCCCCTGCGCCGTTTTTGACGATCAGGACGATTTTTTGAAGGCCTTCAAGGAAAATAGGCTCCCGGAAGGCGATTTTATTTGCGTTGTGCGCTTCCAGGGGCCAAAAGCCAACGGTATGCCTGAGCTGCACAGCCTGACTCCCTCCCTGTCGGCCATGCTGGATCAGGGCCGCAAGGTGGCCCTTGTCTCGGATGGACGCATGTCGGGGGCCAGTGGTAAGGTGGCTTCGGCCATCCATTTGACCCCAGAAGCCGTTGACGGCGGACCGATCTCAAAACTACGGTCAGGGGACATTGTGCGCGTGGACTGTGAAAACGGGAACCTGAGCTTCATAGGTGATGAAGCGCAATTGATGGCGCGGGAAAGCGCACCCCGACCGGCGGATGCCGACGGTCTGGGGCGTGAACTGTTCGCGCCGTTCAGGCGTCTGGTCGGCGAAGCCGTCTCAGGCGGCTCCGTTTTCTGGTAAGGTATTATGACGGCGCTTTTCGATAATCAGACCACCTTTTCTGCTTCGTCACAGGTGTTCAGGGGCCTTGTCGGTGATATCGGCGGGACCAATGCGCGCTTTGCCATTGCCGAACGGGGCGGGGGTCAGACGAAGCTGACGGAGTTCAAGAGCTTCCATACGGATGGCTATAAGGACCTCTACGCCGTCATCGACGATTATTTTGGTGGTCTGAGCGGGCGTCCGGACCTCGATTTTTCGGTCATCGCCGTGGCCGGGCCGGTCAATGACGGGGCCATCAAGTTCACCAATCTCGACTGGCTGGTGACGGAAACCGAGCTGGCGCACCACACCTCGGCGCGCAAGGTGCGCCTGATCAACGACTATGCTGGTCTGGCCTATGCGCTGCCGCATCTTCAGGACGAAGACACCCGCCGCATCGGGCAACTGCGCGAAGGCAAGGGCAATGTGCACGCCGTGATGGGCGCGGGCACCGGTTTCGGCGCTTCGGTGCTGGTGGGCGGGCCCTATGGTCCCTATTGCCTTTCGACCGAAAGCGGCCACGCCTCGTGGGCCCCGGTCAATGATTTCGAGCGCGAACTCCACCGCTTCCTGTCGAAAAAGCACGGGCGCGTGACCATTGAAATGGTGCTGTCCGGCCCCGGTCTGGTCAATCTCTACAAGGCCGTGACCAATGTGCGCGGCGAGCCGACGCTGGAGCTGACGCCCGCTCAGATCACGCATCTGGATGGTCCGGACGCACAGGGCTCGCGCTACACGGTCGAAACCTTCCTTGATATTTTGGCCTCGGTGGCGGGCGACCTCAGCCTGTGCCACGGCGCAACGGCGGGCCTGTTTATAGCCGGGGGTATCGCGCCGAAACTGGCCAAATATATCGACGAAGCGCGCTTCCGCGCCCGTATGGAGGCCAAGGCGCCACTGGTCTCCTATGTCGAAGCTATTCCGTCGCGCATCATCACCCACGAATGCGCGGCCCTGATCGGGGCGGCCAACGCCTTGACGGACGCTGAAATAATCGCTTAGTGCGCCTGAACAAGCTCCCTGCGCCACCGGGGAGCGGATGACAACAAGGATACGCCATGACCAAGCCGCTCGACGTTCACACCATCATGACCACGGGTCCCGTCCTGCCGGTGATGGTCATTCCGGATATCGAGATGGCCCTGCCTCTGGCTGACGCCCTGATGGCCGGTGGCATCAAGGTGCTGGAAATCACCCTGCGCACCGATTGCGCGCTGGATGCTATCAAGCTTATCGCCAAAGAGCGCCCGGACGCCATTGTCGGCGCGGGTACGCTGCTCACGCCGAAGGATGCCGAAAAGGCCGCCGAAGCCGGGGCCAAGTTCGGCGTGTCGCCGGGCCTGACCAAGACTCTGGCCAAGCAGGATTCGCTGCCTCTGCTGCCGGGCGTTTCGACGGCCTCCGAAGTGATGAAGGCGCTGGAATGGGGCTTTGAGCGCCTGAAATTCTTCCCGGCCGTCCCGGCGGGCGGTGTGCCCATGCTGAAGGGCATCGGCGGCCCGCTGCCGCAGGTCAAGTTCTGCCCGACCGGCGGTATCGGCCTCAACAACGCCGCCGATTTTCTGGCGCTGGATAACGTCCTGTGCGTCGGTGGCTCATGGGTCGCCCCGGAAAAGGCGATGAAGGAAGGCCAGTGGGGCGAAATCTCCAAACTGGCCGCCGAAGCCGTGCAAAAGTTTGCGGGCTGAGGTCGCGGCTTCGGACCGGCGCTAAGGCAGGTCCGGGTTAAGTTACCGCTACCATAGAGTTTTTGCGGCGCAGCGTCCTTGACAACGGGGCCTGCGCCGTTCTTCTTTGGTCTGACCAAAAAGACACAAAAGGGAATCCGGGGATTGGCCGCTCAGAATATATGTCGCATCGCAGGGATGGGGGCATGAGAACGCCCAGAGACCGCGGTGTGCCGGGGGCCGGCGGCACCTCGACCATCAATGATGTGGCGCGACTGGCGGGGGTGTCGATCAAGACCGTCTCGCGCGTCATGAATAACGAACCTAATGTGCGCCCGGAAACGCGCGATAAGGTTCAGGAAGCCGCCACGCTTCTACACTATCGCCCGAATCTGCTGGCCCGCTCGCTGGCCGGGGCGCGCAGTTTCCTGATCGGCCTGTTCTACGACAACCCGAACGCGGCTTATATCACCGACATGCAGCGCGGCGTCATCACGCGGGCACGCGAGCAGGGCTACCACCTGCTGATCGAACCGCAGGACAGCCACGCGCCCGATCTGGTGTCGAAGATTTCCAGCCTGCTGGCCACCATCCGCCTCGATGGTGTTATTCTGACGCCGCCCCTGTGCGATATGGCGGTGGTGCTGCACGCCATTGAGGCGGCAGGCGTGCCCTATGTGCGCGTATCGCCCTTCCTCAATCCCGGCCGCTCGCCCTGCGTGCGTATGGATGAGACTCAGGCCGCCTATGAGATGACGCGCCACCTGATTTCTATGGGCCACAAGGATATTGGCTTTATCCGCGGCCACCCGGAACACGGCGGCAGCCATCAGCGTTATGAGGGCTTTGTGCGGGCCCTGCGCGAAAGCCAGATCGAGCCGCGCCCGGAATGGGTCAAGCAGGGCTACTTCTCCTACGAATCGGGCGTTGAGGCCGGGCGCGCCCTGTTTGCCGAAAAGACGCGCCCGACGGCCGTGTTTTCGTCCAACGATTACATGGCGTTCGGGGTGATGGCCTCGGCGCAGCAGGCCGGTATCCGCATCCCGGAAGATGTCTCCATCACGGGCTTCGACGATGTGCCCGGTGCCATGCTGGTGTGGCCGCATGTCACGACCATCCGTCAGCCGGTCGAGGCGCTGGCCTATGCCGCCGCCGATATTCTGCTGACCCGTCAGGAAGGCGAAGAGGGCGAACCCGCGCCGCAGGCCCCGGATCGCCTGCTGCCCTTTGCCCTGATCGAACGGCAATCGGTGCGCCGTTTATAAGGCTCATGGCTTTGAAGCAAAAAAAACCGGCAGCCGGATAAACCGGGCTGCCGGGTATAAGGCCATTGCCACCTGAATAATGCCAAATCCAGATGACGATTTAAAATTCTGCGGGCGCGCGACCGTGAAAAAGGGAAAGAAGCCGCGCTCAGCCAGAATTTTAAACTCAGATTCAAACGGTCGGAGGGACCGTTCAAAAAGGAGCACCAACGGGTGGCTAAGGATTGCGATAATCTGACAGCGCTGTCAAGCGTGTTTTTGACGAAGATGGCGATAAGGGCCGTGAAATTTCGGCGCAGGCGTGAAAAATCATGAGAAAACCCGCGGTGCGTCAATGATTTAAAGGTGTGGCGGTTTTTGACGGGGGAGGTGAGAAAATCGTTTTCACAGACGCTTGGCGCGCCTTTCGCCCTGTCTCGCGGCTTGACGCTCTCTGATAGCGCTGTCATTAAGTGGGGCGCTCAAAGCGGCGGTTGCGCGCTTTCGGGCCCGATATACAAATAAGACCGGCAAACGAAACGCCGCGGGAAGAAGGAAGAGAAGACATGCGCAAATCCATGAAGGGCGCGCTGAAAGCCAGCGTGTCCGCAGGCCTTTTGCTGACGGCCCTGGCGACTTCGGGCTGCGTCACCATTATCGAGAGCAAGGGCAAGGCGGAGCCGGCACCCGTGGCGGCGACCCCGGCCGAGGTGGCGACGCCTGCCGCCGTTGAGGTCAACCCCGTGTGGCCGACGACGAAGGATGCCGGACTGATCGACGCCGATGTCGAAGCGAAGATCGACGCCCTGATGGCCGACATGACGCTTGAGGAAAAGGTCGGTCAGACCGTGCAGGCCGATATTTCGGCCATCAAGCCGGAAGACCTCAAAAAATACCCGCTGGGCTCGATTCTGGCCGGTGGTAATTCGGCCCCCGGTGGCAATGAGCGCGCCACGCCGCAACAATGGCTCGATCTGGCCGACGCCTACTGGCGCGCCTCACTGGAATATCCGTCAAAGAGCAAGATTCCGCTGCTGTTCGGGATCGACGCCGTGCACGGTCACTCGAACCTCGTCGGCGCCATCATCTTCCCGCACAATGTCGGTCTGGGGGCCACGCGCAACCCGCAACTGATGAAGGATATCGCCCGCGTCACCGCCTATGAAATGTCGCTGGCGGGCGTGGACTGGACCTTTGCGCCGACGGTCGCCGTATCGCGCGACAAGCGCTGGGGCCGCGCCTATGAGTCGTATTCGGAAAACCCTGCCGATGTCGCAGCCTATGCCGGTAAGGTCGTCGAAGGCCTGCAAGGCGATACGGGCGGTGATGAGGGCATAAAGCCCGGACACATTATGGCCTCGGCCAAGCACTTCCTCGGCGACGGCGGTACGCTGAACGGCAAGGATCAGGGCGACGCCGAGATCAGCGAAGAGGAACTGGCCACTATCCACAATGCCGGCTACCCGCCGTCAATCGAAGCCGGGGCCTTGTCGGTCATGGCCTCCTTCTCGTCGTGGAACGGTGAGAAGCTGACCGGCAGCAAGTACCTGCTGACCGACGTGCTGAAGCTCCGCATGGGCTTTAACGGCTTCGTCGTGTCCGACTGGAACGCGCAGGGTCAGGTGCCGGGCTGCACCACCACCTCGTGCCCGCAGGCCTTCAATGCCGGGATCGACATGTTCATGGCCCCCGATTCTTGGAAGGGCATTTATGAGAACACGCTGGCTCAGGTGAAGTCCGGCGAAATCTCCGAAGACCGCCTGAACGACGCCGTGCGCCGCATCCTGCGCGCCAAGATCAAGGGCGGCCTGTTTACGCTGGGCGCGCCCAAGGATCGCCCGATGGCCGGTCACTGGGAAAATCTGGGCAAGGCCGAAAACCGCGCCGTGGCGCGTCAGGCCGTGCGTGAGTCTCTGGTCCTGCTCAAGAACAATGGCTCGCTGCTGCCAGTGAAGGGTGGGGCGAACGTGCTGGTCGCTGGTGACGGGGCCGACAATATCGGCAAGCAGTCGGGCGGCTGGACCATCACCTGGCAAGGCACGGGCAATGCCAATTCCGACTTCCCGAACGGTCAGTCGATCTTTGGCGGCATCAACGACGCGGTCAAGGCGTCGGGCGGTAAGGCCACCCTGTCGGTCGATGGGGCATTCAAGGGCAAGAAGCCTGACGTCGCCATCGTGGTGATCGGCGAAGACCCCTATGCCGAATTCCAGGGCGACCGTCCGAACCTCGACTATCAGTCGGGTGAGCGCAAGGATCTGGCCCTCATCAAAAAGCTGAAGGCCGCCGGGATTCCGGTCGTCACCGTCTTCCTGTCGGGCCGCCCGATGTGGGTGAACCCGGAAATCAACGCCTCTGACGCCTTTGTGGCGGCCTTCCTGCCGGGCAGCGAAGGCGGCGGCGTGGCCGATGTGCTGATCGGCGACAAGGCGGGCAAGGCGCGCAACGATTTCAAGGGCAAGCTCAGCTTCTCCTGGCCCAAGTTCGCCAATCAGCAGCCGCTGAACCTCAACACGCCGGGCTATGATCCGCTGTTTGCCTATGGCTACGGCCTGACCTATGCCGACAAGGGCGACCTGCTGCCGCTGCCCGAAGACTCCGGTCTGAAAGACGCCGGTGTCGTCAATGTCGATACCTACTTCAATGCCGGCCGCGTGCGCGCGCCGTGGAAGTTCTACCTCGCCGACGCCGATGGCGCGGTGGCGGGCGATCACGGCACGATCAAGTCGCCGAAGGGCGTGGTCACTCAGGCCACGGTCGATGCCGGGGCTCAGGAAAACGGCCGCCTGCTGACCTTTACGGGGCAGGGCAAGGGCGAGGCCTATTTCGCCAGCGATGTGGTTGACCTCAGCCGTCAATCGACCGGCGAACTGGCCATCTCCATCACTTATAAGCTTGAGGCGGCCCCGACGGGTCCAGTGCATCTGGCGCTGGGGCGTGACCGCTTCGTCTTCCAGGAAATGGATGTCGCCAGCCTGCTGAAGGCCGACGGTCAGTTCCATACGCTGAAGGTCAAGCTGAACTGCTTTGCCGCCATCGGCCAGAACATGGCCCAGATCGGCATGCCGTTTGCGTTGCGTTCGGAAAAGCCGCTGAAACTGACTTATACGGCGGTCAAGCTGGCTTCGAACGAAGGCGATGCGGTCTGCCCGAAATAGGCCGAGCCGACAGAACTGAAAAAAATGCGCGGTGGGGTTCACTCCACCGCGTCTTTTTTTTGAGGCATGCCGATCGTCTTTTGCTGACGATTGCACATTGCCAAATTCTAAATTTCGATTAATTGTGTGACAATTGCTGCGCAACAGACGCAGCAAAAACACACAGGGGGCATTCATGCTTTCAGGTTTCCTGCCCGCCACCAACATACTGGCGGACGTCGATCTCTATATCCTGCTGGCCTATATCGTCGGCATCTTCATTCTGGCGCAGGTGGTGTCGCGCCGCAAGTCCAGCGAGGCGGTGACCTCAAAGGGCTATTTCCTCGCCGGCAATCAGTTGCCGTGGTGGGCCATCGGCGCGTCGCTGATCGCCGCCAATATCTCGGCCGAACAGATTATCGGCATGTCCGGGTCCGGCTTCCGCATCGGTCTGGCTATCGCCTCCTATGAGTGGATGGCGGCGATCACCCTGATCATCGTCGGGAAATACTTCCTGCCGGTCTTCATCAAGAACGGCGTCATGACCATGCCGGGCTTCCTTGAACAAAGGTTCGGCCCCAGCGTGAAGTACCTGATGGCCGTTTTCTGGCTGGTGCTCTACGTTTTTGTCAACCTGACCTCGATCCTGTGGCTGGGGGCGACGGCGATTTCGGGCGTGACCGGCGTTGAGCCCATCTATGCCATCGTCGCCATCGGTATTTTTGCTCTGGCTTATCAGATCAATGGCGGGCTGAAGGCCGTGGCCCTGACCGACATCGTTCAGGTGGCCCTGCTGATCCTCGGTGGCCTGATCATCGTCTATATCTCGTTCTCGAAGATCGGCGGTGATGCGGGGGTTATGGGCGGTCTGCACACCCTTTACACGCGCTTCCCGGAGCATTTCGACATGATCCTGTCGAAGGACTCGCCCTTCTATAAGGACCTGCCCGGTATCGCCGTGCTGGTCGGCGGTCTGTGGATCATGAACATCTCCTACTGGGGCTTCAACCAGTACATCATCCAGCGCGCGCTGGCGGCCAAGTCGCTCAATGAGGCGCAAAAAGGCATTGCCTTCGCCGCCTATCTCAAGCTGCTGATGCCGGTCATCGTGGTGTTTCCGGGTCTCGCCGCCCTGATCCTCGCGCCCAATATCGAAAAGGCCGACCACGCCTATCCGGCCATGATGCAGCTTTTGCCCAGCGGCCTTCTGGGGCTCGTCTTCGCGGCGCTGGTGGCGGCGATCATCGCCTCGCTGGCCTCGAAGATCAATTCGATTTCGACCATCTTCACGCTGGACGTGGTGGCCCCCCTGAAAAAGGACATTCCGGATCAGAAGCTGGTGACGATTGGCCGTATCGCTTCGGTGGTTTCGGTGATTGTGGCCATGGCCGTGGCGCAGCCGCTGCTCGGCAAGACCGATCAGGCCTTCCAGTTCATTCAGGAGTTCACCGGCTTCTTCACGCCGGGCATCGTGGTCATCTTCGCACTGGGCATGTTCTGGAAGCGCTGTTCGACCGCCGGGGCCTTTGTTGCCGTGGCCGCCTCGGTCATCCTTTCGACCGTGGCCAAATACGCGCTGCCCGATGTGCCCTTCATGGACCGCGTCGGCTATGTCTTCCTGGCGTCTCTGGCCCTGTGCGTGCTGGTGTCGCTGATCGTGCCGAACAAAAAGCCGGTCTCGACCCTTACGCTGGAAGGGGTCAGCTTCAAGACCTCGACGGCGTTCAACATACTGGCGATCGGCGTGGTGATCGTGCTGGTCGCCCTCTATGGTTTGCTGTGGTAGGCACAAGCGGAAACAACCGGAGAAGCGCCTCGCTTGCGGGGCACTTTTTCGTTTTTACACACAGCGCGGCAACGGAATCTGAGCGTTCATGACGTTTGATGAGCGATAATCACAGGCTCAGGGAAGATATCGTGACATCGAAGGCTCTCAAAACCGTCCTGCCGTTGCTTTTTCTGCTGGGTGCATTGCCGGCGGCGGCTGAGGTGACGGCGATCCGCGCCGACGGGCGGCTGACGCTCACTAACGGCCTGATCGAAGCGGTGATCGACGCCAATGGCGATGTGGTGTCGTTCAGGGACCTGCGCGGCACGCCGACCGAGCTGATCCAGAGCGGGCAGAAACTGTACTGGGACGCCAATGCCGAGGCGCTGGGCGCGACCGCGACGCCGCCACCCAAAAAGGGCTATTATCGTCCATCGCCCGCCGACACGTCTGTCGAGCTGGTCACGGAGACGGCGGCACTGGCCGATGTGAAGATCAGCAGCGGCCCGAGCGAACATTTTCCGTTCAGGGCCGAGCGCCATTACGTGATGAAGGATGGCCTGCCGGGGCTCTATGCCTATGTTGTCTTCCGCCACCCGGCCGATTTGCCCGCCGCGCGTTTGTGGCAGACGCGCTTTGTCTTTCGCACCTCGCCGCAGGTGTTCAATGCCTGGAGCATTGCGCGCAACACGCTGATCCGCATTCCACGCGCCGAGGTGACGCAGAAGCTGATGGACGCCACCTTCCGGCTGGCCGATGGGACGGTGAAGACGAAATATCTCAACTCGGTCTATTGGGGGGATGTCCCGGCCTATGGCACCTTGTCCGTCGAACCGGGCCAGAGCCGCGGCCTCTGGATGATCGAGCCGTCGCCGGAATATCACAATGGCGGGCCGATCAAGCAGGGTCAGACCGTGCACGACGATGTGTTGCTGCGCGTGCTGCAATCCTCGCATTTTGGCGCAAAATCGGTGGATGTGCAGGCCGGGGAGGCGTGGTCCAAGGTCTATGGCCCCTTCCTCATCTATGCCAATCAGGCGACGACGCCGGGCCGTCTGTGGTTCGATATCGACCGGCAACTGGCGGCCGAAAAGGCGCAGTGGCCCTATGCCTTCGTCAGCGCCCCCGAATACGCCCGAACGCGCGGCACCCTGACCGGTGAGGTACGCCTGAACGGGGCGGCGGCGGGCAAGAGCCGGGTGGTCCTGTCTGACCCAGGTGCCGTCTGGTCCGACAGCGTCAAGGGCTATAATTATTGGGGTGAGGTCTATGCCGACGGGCAGTTTCGCATCGAAGGCATTGCGCCCGGCACCTATGCTTTGAGCGTCACCGGGGCGGATCAGCCCAACGACCTGAGCGGTCGCACCGTGACCATCCGCGCCGGCGCGCAGGACACGGGCACGATCTTCTGGCAGAAGGAATCGCACGGCAAAACCCTGTGGCAACTGGGGACGTTTGATCGTCAGGCGGCGGAGTTCCGCAATGGCGATGCGGCGCGCGGCTATCAGATGTTCACCCTCTACCCGCAGCAGTTTCCGAACGATGTCGATTACACCATCGGGCGCAGCATCGCGGCGCGCGACTGGAACTACGCGCACTGGTCCTGGTACATGACGGACCCGGTCTGGCACCTGCGTTTCAAGGCGGCACCGCAAGCGGGGAAGGGGACGCTGACCATCGGCATCGCCTCGGCGCAACCGGCCACCGCGCAGGCCCAAAAGTGTGAAGCGGTTTTGGGAAAAACCTGCGTGGCAAAACCCTCTAAGCTGACAGATGTGCGCGTGGCCCTGAACGGTCAGGAGATCGGGGCCATCCGCCTGCCCAAGACCGGCACGGCTGGCTACCGCGGCGGCGTGCAGGATCAGAATTACAACGTCGTGACCTTCAACTTTGATGCCTCCTTGCTGAAGGCCGACAATGACCTGACCTTCCGCCATGCCGACGGGCAGGTGTTTGATCCGGCCCTGATCCGGGCCGCCGAAAGCGCCGCCGCTGACGACGATCAGGCCCCCGGCAGCGCCGCGCCGGGTCAGGTGATGTACGATGCCATTAAACTGGACGTGCAGTAATCATTTGCGTCTCCCGTGAAGCCGCGTTAGCTTTTCGCATTTGCGAAGAGGTGACGTATGCGGGTGTGGGCCCTCTGTCTGGCGATGGTGATGAGCGTAATGATGACGATGACGGCGCAGGCGGCGGCCTATCTGGATAAAACCCCGCGCATCGGCGTCATCTCGGCCTTTGAGCCGGAATGGCAGGCCCTGATCAGGCGGCTGAAAGACGCCCAAAGCTACAGCCTCAATGGCATGAAGTTTGTGACCGGTACGCTGGAGGACAAGCCCGTCGTGCTGACCATGTCGAGCATGTCGATGGTCAATGCGGCGATGAATACGCAGCTCCTTATTGATCGCTTCCACGTCGAGCGCATCGTCTTTTCGGGCATTGCCGGGGGCATCGACCCGTCTCTGAAGATCGGCGATGTGGTCGTCCCGGCGCGCTGGGCACAGTCGCTGGAAACCATTATGGGCCGCAAGACCGCCAAAGGCTTCGTCAAGCCGGACTGGCTGACCTGGGCACCGGACGGCATGGAAGCCTATGGCATGATCATCCCCAATTCCGTGGTGGTGGGCAGCGCCAAACACGCGCCCGCGCCCAGGGTGTGGTTTGAGGCCGATCCGGCCATGCTGGCGGTCGCCGCCAAACTTGAGCAGACGGAACTGGCCCACTGCACGGCGGACGGGCGCTGCCTTGATCACAGGCCGCAACTGCATGTGGGCGGGGATGCGGTGTCGTCGCCGGCCTTTGTCGATAATGCCGATTACCGCGACTATCTGCACCGCGCCTTCAATGCCCGCGTGGCCGATATGGAAAGCGCAGCCGTGGGGCAGGTGGCCTTTGCCAATGATGTGCCGTTCATCGTCTTCCGCAGCCTGTCCGATCTGGCGGGCGGCGACGAACACGCCAATCAGATGGCGACCTTCATGGCGCTGGCTTCGGAAAATTCAGCAACAGTCGTGTGCCGGTTTATCCGGGCCTTGCCCGCAAAATAAGGGCCGCAAGGCGCTTGCGTCTTCATACCTCCCCAGCTTGCTGGGGAGGGGGACCGCACGAGCCGCCGAAGGCGGTGAGATGTGGTGGTGGGGGACTTTGTATCGCGGTGCAAAATTTCAGCTTGCGGAACATCGTCCGCCGGGCGCTAATGAAACCGATTTTGTATGTGGGGACGATATGGGCTATCTCGACAGATATTTTGGCCTGAGCGCGCAGGGCACCACGGTGCGGACCGAGATCATGGCCGGTTTCACCACCTTCCTGACCATGGCCTATATCGTGCTGGTCAATCCGGCCATCCTGTCGCAGACGGGGATGCCTCTGGCGGCGGTGGCGGCGGCGACCTGCGCGTCGGCGGCTTTTGCCTCGATCCTGATGGGGCTGGTGGCCAATTATCCACTGGCCATGGCGCCGGGCATGGGGCTCAACGCCTATTTCACCTTTACCGTGGTCAAGGGGATGGGGCTGCCGTGGCAGACGGCGCTGGGCTGCGTCTTTTTGTCGGGGGTGTGCTTCCTCTTGCTGACGCTCGGCGGGGTGCGTCAGATGATCGTCAACGCCATCCCCAAGCCCCTGTTCGCCGCCGTAGCGGGCGGGATTGGCCTGTTTATCGCCTTTATCGGCCTGAAAGAGGCGGGGATCATCGTCGCCAGCCCGGCCACCACCGTGGCGCTGGGCGACCTCAAAACACCGGCCCCGGCGCTGGCCCTTCTGGGGCTGCTGATTATCGCCGTGCTGAGCGCGTGGCGCATCAAGGGCGCGGTGCTGATCGGCATACTGGCGACCACCGCAGCGGCGTGGGGTCTGGGGCAGGTGACCTATCAGCCGACGCCTTATGACCTCAAAGCGCTGACCGCAACGGCCTTTGCGCTGGATATTCCGGCGGCGCTCGATATCGGCAAGACGGGCTTTGGCATCCTCGAAATTGTATTCGTGTTTCTGTTTGTCGATCTTTTCGACAATGTCGGCACACTGGTCGGGGTCTCCAAGCGCGCCGGGCTGATGCAGCCCGACGGCAGCATCCCGCGCCTCAACAAGATCCTCTTCACCGATTCGATCGCCTCGATGGCCGGGGCAGTGATGGGCACTTCGACCGTCACCAGCTATATCGAAAGCGCGGCGGGTGTGGCCGAAGGCGGCCGCACGGGTCTGACGGCGGTGGTGACGGGGTTGCTGTTCCTTGTGGCGCTATTCTTCGCGCCCTATGCGCAGTTCATCCCGGCGGCGGCCACGGCACCGGCCCTGATTATCGTCGGTGCGCTGATGATGGCCCCGCTGAAAGAGATCGACTGGGAGGACGCGGGTATCGCCGTCCCGGCCTTCCTGATTCTGATCGGGATTCCCCTGACCTTTTCCATTGCCAACGGGCTGGCCTTCGGCATCACGGCCTATGCGGTGATCAAGCTGCTGCGCGGTAAAGCGCGTCTTGGCGACTGGCTGTTGCTGGTGCTGGCCGGGCTGTTTGTGGCGCGCTTTATCTGGTTGAGTGCGGGCTAGACCGGTATGACTTTTAATGGAATCGTAATTCAAGCACCTCCCCTGATTTCAGGGGGGGCGCTATAGCGATAAGCCGTTTCCATCTAAAATCATTTCGATCTAGGGGTTTGAAGTCCCTGTCTTTTCAACGCGATTGGCGTCATAGGCCGCATCCGGACCCTTCGCGGTCGGGCTGTCGCGGTTGGTGGCGGTAAAGGCGATGACAAAGCCGATCAGGACAATCATCACGGCGATAGTGCCCCACGGCAGACGACGGCGCGGCAAATTGCCGGGACCTTCGGGGCCGCTACGGGTCAGCGCGTCGCCGCGCGCGTGCAACGGGTCTTCGGAATGGGTCATGACAGGGCTCCTCAGTAAAGACTCTCAGGATGCGCCCTGCGGCGGAAAACCACAGTGCCAAAAGGCGTCCGGTTTGTAAGAATGCGCTATCGACGATCTGTGTTGCGTTGCATTCACAAACCCCATTGCGTTTGTAACTTTTGTTGAAGAGGCTTGCCGCTTAAGGCCTTGCGTTTTGCTGCATCGCAAACTAAATTGAAGATGTTCAGCGCGCTGCGCTGATTGCCCTTCCTGGGCGTTTCCTCCCTGTAAACTTTAAGCCGCGCCGCAATGCGCGGCTTTTTTTTGCCCGAAATCCCGGAGCACTTAGCTTTTGGGGGGAAGATCGAAATGCAGCGTCTTGCAGCCATTGCACGACGCGCAGCCGGAGTCGCACCCGGCGGCCGTTTTGGCAGCGGGCTTGAGGCCCAGACGGCGGGTCACGGCCTCAGCGGTTTTGGGGAACAGTCGGTGCGCCATCATGGCGGCAGCCACGGCCACAATGACCGCAACGATCAGGGTCTGGATCAGGTCGTAGCTCATCCCGTCACCATCTTCGTTACGCTATAGGTCAGGAACGAGGCCAGATAGGCCAGAGCGAACAGGTAACCAGCCGTAATCCCGACGAACTTCCACGAATTGGTTTCGCGGCGGATGACGGCAAGCGTCGAAAGGCACTGCGGCGCAAAGATGTACCAGGCCAGAAGCGAGAAGCCGGTGGCCAGCGACCATTGCGCCGCGACCGTTGCCTGCAACTGATTCGCCACGGCGTCTTCGGAGCCGGAAATGGCATAGACCGTCCCCAGCGCCGACACGGCCACTTCGCGGGCGGCCATGCCGGGGATCAGGGCGATACAGATTTCCCACGTAAAGCCGATGGGGCGGAAGATCGGCTCGATGGCGTGGCCGATCATGCCGGCAAAGGAATAGTCGATGGCCGGTTGCGTGGCGTTAGCGGGGGCGCGCGGGAAGGTGGCCAGCACCCACAGCAGTGTATTGGCGGCGAAGATGACGCCGGTGATTCTGCGCATGAAAATGCCGGCGCGCTCCCACAGGCCCAGCGCCAGATTGCGCGGATTGGGCAGGCGGTAGGAGGGCAGCTCCATCAGCAGCATGGCCGGGCTCTTGTCCGTGCGCAGCAGCTTCATCACCCAGGCGACGATCAGGGCCGACAGGATACCGGCGATGTAAAGCCCGAACAGCACAAGGCCCTGAAAGCTGAGGACGCCCCACACCTGACGTTCGGGGATGAAGGCGGCGATCAGTAGGGCATAGACGGGCAGGCGCGCCGAACAGGTCATCAGCGGCGCGATCATGATGGTGGTCAGGCGGTCGCGAATATCGTGGATCGAGCGCGTGGCCATCACGCCCGGAATGGCGCAGGCAAACGACGACAAAAGCGGGATAAAGGCCCGTCCGGTCAGGCCTGCCCGCGCCATCAGCGTATCGAGCAGGAAGGCGGCGCGCGGCAGGTAGCCCGACTCTTCGAGCACCAGAATAAAGAAGAACAGGATCAGGATCTGCGGCAGGAAGACCAGTACCGAGCCTACCCCGCTGATCATGGCGTCGGCGATAAAGCTCTGCAACAGGCCTTCGGGCATGTGGGCGCGCACCATCTCAGCGGCCCAGCCAAACAGCCCCTCAATCCCGTCCATCAGCGGCGTCGCCCAGGCGAAGACCGCCTGAAACACCACGAACATCAGCAGGGCGAGGATGGGCAGGCCAAACACCGGATTGAGCAGGACGCCATCCAGTTGGTCGTCGATCTTCGCCGTAAAGCTCGGCATGGTGACGGCCGCGTTGAGAATATCGCGCACCTCAAGGTGCACGTCGCGCTCGGTCGCGGCGATCTTCGGCGCTTCGATCGACTGCGTGTCGATGTATTCGATCAGGTGTTTGGCACCGCCCCCGGCAATGGCCACGGTCTGGATAACCGGAATACCCAGCAGGGCCTGAAGCCTGTCCTGATCAATGTGGATGCCGCGCTTGTGCGCCGCGTCCATCATGTTGAGCGCCAGCACCATCGGGCGGCCAAGCTTGCGGATTTCCAGCACAAAGCGCAGGTTGAGGCGCAGATTGGTCGCATCGGCCACGCAGACGATCACGTCGGGCGCGCCGACTTCGGCCACCGTGCCCATACAGACGTCGCGGGTGATGATTTCGTCGGGGCCCAGCGCATCAAGGCTGTAGGCACCGGGCAGGTCCAGCACCTTGATCGTGCGGCCGGACGGGGCGGTAAAGCTGCCCTCCTTGCGCTCGACCGTCACACCGGCGAAGTTGGCGACCTTCTGGCGCGCGCCGGTGAGCTGGTTGAACAGGGCGGTCTTGCCGCAATTGGGATTACCCACCAGCGCGATCAGCAGTCCGGACATCTCAGCACGCGCTCCTTACGCTGTACGCACCTGAACCCGGTCGGCTTCGGCGCGGCGCAGCGCGAAACGGGTAAAGCCAATCTGGATCAGCAGGGGTTCGGCCCCGAACGGGCCTTTGGCCACGACCTTCACCGGCTCATCGGCGACGAAGCCCAGTTCGCGCAACCGACGGCCGACGCGGTCATCGGCACCGAGATCGGCGACATCGACGACGATGGCGGCGCTATGCAGAGGCAGATCGCTGAGTTTCATATCGGGGACGCGGGTCAGACTTGCAAGTGAGAATGATTATAAAGTGGCTCTTACGCAATTGAAACCGTCCTGACAACGGTTTTGTCCGTGCCCTGTGATCTCAGGCGTCAGGCAAACGGTTTCAGATGCAAAAAATACAAGCGACTGCGCGGCCTGTGGCGGATGGCTGCACCCTTTACGAACGCCCTCTCAGTGTTTAGGAAGCGCCTGTATCGCGGAGTTTGTTATGAATATCGACGCCTTCCCTCAGCTTGAAATCGTGCCGGTCACCGGGCCGATCACCGGGGCCGTGGTGGTGCCGGGCTCGAAATCCCTGACCAACCGCGCCTTTCTGGTGGCGGCGTTGGCGAGGGGGGAAAGCACGCTGTCGGGGGTGCTGACCAGCGACGATACGGTGCATATGGCGACCGCCCTGAAGCAGATGGGGGTGGAGATCGAGGCGCTCGACGCCACCACGGTCAGGCTGCGTTCGTCGGGCAAGCTGAAAGCGCCGTCTGAGCCGCTGTTCCTCGGCAATGCGGGTACAGCGACACGCTTTCTGACGGCGGCGGTGGCGCTGGCCGACGGGGCGGTGGTGATCGATGGCGACGCGCACATGCGCAAACGGCCCATCCTGCCGCTGGTCGAGGCCCTGACGCGGCTGGGGGTCGAGGTGTCGGCCCCGACCGGCTGTCCGCCGGTGACGGTGATGGCGCGTGGCGGCTTTTCCGGCGATATCGTAGACATCGACGCGGGTCTGTCGAGCCAGTACGTGTCGGCGCTTCTGATGCTGGCGGCCTGCGGCGATAAGCCTGTCGAGGTGCGGCTGCGTGGGGATCACGGCATCGGCGGGCGCGGCTATATCGACCTCACTCTGGGTGTCATGCAGGCTTTTGGCGCGAAGGTGTCGCAGCCGTCGGACGGCGTGTGGCGCGTGGAACCGACCGGCTATGTGGCGGCGGACTATCCCATCGAACCGGACGCTTCCTCCTGCACCTATCTGTGGGCGGCCGAGGTGCTGACCGGTGGCCAGATCGACTTTCAGATGGACACGGCGGCCCTGACCCAGCCGGACGCCAGGGCGCGCGACGTCATCATGAGTTGGCCGCACATGCCCGCCGTCATCGACGGCTCGCAGATGCAGGACGCCGTGCCGACGCTGGCCGTGCTGGCGGCGTTTAACCAGACGCCGGTGCGCTTTGTTGGCATTGCCAATCTGCGCGTCAAGGAGTGCGACCGGGTTAGCGCCGTGTGCGACGGGCTGAACGCCCTGCGCGCCGGTCTGGCCCACGAAGAGGGCGACGACCTGATCGTCCATGCCGATCCGGCACTGATCGGCACGACGACCAAGGCCGTGATCGACACGCACAATGACCACCGCATCGCCATGTGCTTTTCGCTGGCCGGGCTGATGATGGCGGGCGTGGTGATCGACAATCCGAAATGCGTGTCCAAGACCTTCCCGACCTATTGGGACGTGCTGGAAAGCCTCGGTGTGGGGTTGAAGCATCCTGCATAAAGCACCTCCCCTGATTTCAGGGGGGATGCTTTTGCTAGCTTTATCGCTCCAGCCGAATTAAGGTTTGCCTCATGCAAACCCTTCGTTGTCTTCTGCTGATCGCCCTAGCGCTGTCTGCCCTGCCGGCTTCGGCGCGAGCCGAAGAGGTGCGCGTCGCCGTCGCCGCCAACTTCACCGACACAGCCAGACTGATCGCCAGCGCCTTTGAAAAGAAGACCGGCCACACTGTCACCCAGAGCTTCGGGGCGTCGGGTCAGTTCTATGCGCAAATAAAGAACGGCGCGCCCTTCGATGTCTTCCTCAGCGCCGATGCTGAACGCCCGCTGCGCCTTGAGGCCGAGGGGTTGACGGTCAAAGGCACGCGCTTTGTCTATGCCTATGGCAAGCTGGTCCTGTGGAGCGCCGATACGCGCGTGGACGCGAAGGGCGCGGTCCTCCGCAAGGGCGCGTTTGACAAGCTGGCCATCGCCGATCCGGCGGCGGCTCCCTATGGCGTGGCGGCGGTCGAGACCCTGACCCGGCTGGGCCTCTATGACCGCCTGAAAGCGAAGATCGTCAAGGGCGGCAATATTTCCCAGACCTATACCTTTGTGGCCACGGGGGCGGCGGAACTGGGCTTTGTCGCCCTGTCGCAGGTGCAGGGCAAGGGCGGATCGTCGTGGCTGGTCCCGGCTACTCTTTACACCCCCATTGATCAGCAGGCCGTGCTGCTGAACACCGGCGTGAGCAATCCCGCCGCCAGAGCCTATATGGCCTTTTTTCGCTCGCCCGAGGCGGTGAAGATCATCCGTTCGCACGGCTACGAGGTCCGCTGAACCCATGTGGGAGGCCATCCGCGTCACCTTGCTGCTGGCCGCCGTGACCACGCCCTTGCTTCTGCTGCTGGCGACGCCGCTGGCGTGGTGGCTGGCCAAAGGGACGGGGTGGGTGCGCGATACGGTGGCCGCCGTGGTGGCCCTGCCCATCGTCCTGCCGCCAACGGTGCTGGGCTTTTACCTGCTGATCGCGCTGGGGCCGCACAGTCCGCTGATAGGGCTGTTGCAGCCGTTCGGCGTCCGGACACTGGCCTTCACCTTTACCGGGCTGGTCATCGGCTCACTGGTCTATTCGCTGCCCTTTGCCGTGCAGCCCATCCGCAACGCGTTTGAGGCCATGGGGCCGCGTCCGCTGGAGGTGGCCGCTACCTTGCGCGCCTCGACCTGGGATGCCTTCTGGTCGGTCGCGCTGCCGCAGGCACGACGCGGCTATGTGACGGCGGCGCTGCTGGTCTTTGCGCACACCATCGGTGAATTCGGCGTGGTGCTGATGATCGGCGGGGCCATTCCGGGGCAGACCGAGGTCGTCTCGATCCGCATCTTTCAGGCGGTGGAACAGCTCAACTTTGCCGAAGCGCATCTGATCTCCGGCGGCCTGCTGGCCTTCTCTTTTGTGGCCCTGATGGTCATGCTGGTCATCGACCGGCGCTTCGGCGCGCGCTCGGCGGGGATACGGCCATGATTCAGGTCGATCTCAGCGGTACGGTGGGTGATCTGGCGCTGTCGCTGCGTTTTGAGGCCGGGGCCGGGCTGACGGCGCTGATGGGCCCGTCCGGGTCCGGCAAGACGACGCTGCTGCGCGCCGTGGCCGGGCTGGAGCGCCTGAGCGGGCGGGTGCAGGTGGGTGACGCTGTCTGGCAGGCGGAGGACCACTTTGTGCCCGTGCACAAACGCGCTGTCGGCTATGTGTTTCAGGAGCCGTCGCTGTTTAGCCACCTGTCGGTCGAAGGTAATCTCGATTTTGCCCTTAAGCGCAGTCCGAAAAATGTCGATAAAACCGGAATTATCGAACTGTTGCGCATCCGCACGCTGCTGCCGCGTCAGGTTACCCGGTTGTCGGGCGGGGAGCGTCAGCGCGTGGCGATCGCGCGGGCGTTACTGTCCGGGCCAGACCTGCTGCTGATGGATGAGCCGCTGTCGAGCCTCGATCAGGCGGCGCGGGCCGAGATACTGCCGCTGATCCGCGACGTGGCTGAGCGCGTGCCGGTGCTCTATGTCAGCCACGACCCGCTGGAGGTGGTGCGCCTGACGCAGCAGATCATCTACATCCTAAACGGACACCTGAGCGCGCGCCCGGCGGTGACGCTGGACGGCCTGTCTCAGGCCGAAATCGAGGCGCTGGCGCTCAAGGCCTTGGGTTCGTAGTTTACACCTCGCTGCCAGCGGGGAGAAGGCATTACATCCCCGTCGAGATGGCGGCGGTGGCGTCGGGCACTTTTTGCAACTCCGAGGCGGCGACCTTGCCGACCGGAAAGCGGTCATCGTCCCACACCACATGCACCATATCGGAACCGCTTTTGCGGGCCTCGCCGGGCGGCACGAACAGGTTGTCATCGGCGGGGTCATGGCTGACCGTGCCAAGGCCTTTTTCGGCGTGTTCGACGCGCTCGCCGTCCTCAAAGCTGTGCGGGGGGATGTCGTCGGTCATGGGCACGTTCCTTATCACAGAAGAGGCCATGATCGAAAAACCGGCATAAGGAGGCAATGGTGTAAGGTGCGCTACGGCATATACTGCCCGCCATTGATATGCACGATCTGACCGGTGACGTAGCCGCTCATGCGATCGGAGGCGAGATAGAGCACCGTGCCCACGCAGTCCTCCGGCGTGCCGATGCGCCCCAGTTGCGTGGCGTTCTTCATCGCTTCCATGCGCTCGGCTGGCGTTGCCGCGTGGAAGGGCGTGCCGATGACGCCGGGCGCGATGGCGTTGACGCGGATGCCGCGTTTGGCCAGATCGCGCGCCATATGCCGCGTCAGATTGTGAACATAGGCCTTGGCACAGGCATAGTGGCCCGACCCCGGCCCGCCGCCATCATTACCCGCAATCGAGCCGACATTGATGATGCTGCCGCCGCCCTGCTGTTCGATCAGCGGCACGGCGGCCTGAGAGGCATTGATCACCGCGCGCACATTGAGGTTCATCACCGTGTCATAAAGCGCGTCGTCGATTTCCATGAACGGGCGGCGGCCGCACAGGCTGCCCGCATTGTTGACGAGAATGTCGAGCTTGCCGAGCTTTTGCGCGGCTGCCTCGACCATGCCTTTGGCCGTTTTCGGGTCGGTCAGGTCGGCCTGCACGATGACCGCTGTGCCGCCCGCAGCCGTGATGGCGTCGGCCACGGCCTGAGCGCCTTCGGCATTGGAGGCGTAATGGATGGCGACCGCCGCGCCGCAGTCGGCAAAGCCCCTGGCGACGGCGGCGCCTATGCCCGACGAGGCGCCGGTGATGAGTACGGATTTGCCTTTGAGGTCATTCAACATAGGGAGTCCAGTCTGGAGTCGGCATCCGGGCCATCTGGCCCAGAACCGTGGGAGCGAGTTTGGTGAAGTCCGGATGGTGGTTGGCAGCGGTCAGGGTGATAAAGCGCACCCGGACATTGGCGGCGAAGGCGGCCTTTTTCAGCGCCTCGCCTTCGCTGAAAGGGATGATGTCATCCGCCGTGCCGTGGATCAGCAGAAGCGGCACCTTGATCCGGCTCACGGCTTTCAGGTTGTCGAAGCGGTCCGGCAGGATCGGCCGGGCATAGGCCGGGGCCATGGCCGTCAGCGAGGTAAAGGTGCCAAGCGTCACCACCCCGGCAATGTCTTCGCGCGTCGCCGCATCGAGCGCCACGCCGCCCCCCAGTGAATGCCCGAACAGATAGACGGGCGCGCCCGGTTGCAGGGTGCGGCCATAGGCGATGAAGGCGGCGGCATCGGCGCGCAGGCCCGTCTCGCTGGGGGTGCCCGGATTGCCGCCATAGCCGCGATAGTCGGCAATCAGCAGGCCGTCACCCTGCTCCGCCAGCGGGGCGGCATAGCGGGCGGCGGTATAGCGATTGCCTCCATTGCCATGAAAGAAGACGATCAGACGCTTCCCGGCCTCACGCGGCGGGTAATAATAGCCTTTGAGGCTCAGGCCATGGGCGGTGGTGACGCTGACCTCACGCGGAGCCTCGCCCGGCCACTGCGCGGAGGCGGGCAGGGGATCGGGCAGGTAGATGTGGCTGCGCACCAGCGGGGCGCAGGCGCTCAGGCCGGTCACGGCCAGCACCACCAGAACGGCGCGAAAAACAGATTTCATAGAATCCCCCAGTCAAGACCTACGACGACGAGCCGCCTGCGCATTAATGAGCGAAAGTGACCGGCAGGCAAGGGGTGGCTACGGTTTGTTCAGGGTTTCCTTTTGGCGGGTTTGATTTTCGGGGCCGCTCCGGTGTAGCCAGAGAGAAACCGGAGACATCGCATGTGGCAACCGTCAGAGATTTACCCCGATCCGTCCATCGAAAGCCTCGATCCGCGCTTTGACACGTACCGCCTGTCGCTGGCGGCGGTGGAGCGGCTCTATGAGGGCACCCGCTGGGGCGAGGGGCCGGTGTGGTTTGGCGACGGGCGCTACCTGCTGTGGAGCGACATCCCCAATGACCGCATCCTGCGCTGGGACGAAGAGACGGGGGCGGTGTCGATCTTTCGCAAGCCAGCGGACTTCGCCAATGGCCACACGCGCGACCGGCAGGGGCGGCTGATCTCGTGTCAGCATGGTACGCGCAGCGTCACGCGCACCGAATATGACGGCACGCTCACGACGCTGGCCAGCCATTATCAGGGCAAGTGCCTCAACTCACCCAATGATGGCACGGTGAAAAGCGACGGGTCGGTGTGGTTCACCGATCCGCCGTTTGGCATCCTGGGCGATTACGAAGGTCATCGCGCCGAACCGGAACTGCCGACGAACGTCTATCGCTGGACGGAGGCGGGTTTGAGCGTGGTGACCGACGCCATCGACCGGCCCAACGGCATCTGTTTTTCACCGAATGAGCGGCTGTGTTACATCGCGCAGTCGGGCGAGCCCAAACGCATCTGGGTGTTTGAGGTGGCGGGCGACAGCCTGACGAATGGCCGGGTGTTTGTCGAATGCGCGCCGGGGCAGCCGGATGGCTTCCGCTGCGACGAAGACGGCAATCTTTGGTGCGGCTGGGGTGGCGGGCCGGGCCTGAACGGGGTGCGCGTCTTCGCCCCGGACGGCACGGCCATCGGCCATATCCACCTGCCCAATCGCTGCGCCAATCTGGTGTTTGGCGGACGGGCCCGCAACCGCCTGTTCATGACAGCGGGGCAGTCGCTGTTTGCGCTTTATGTGAATACGCGCGGCGCATAGCGTAGAAAGTGGAAAATTTTTCTAAAATAAATTCATATATTTATATTTAAATTGAATTCTGGAAATAATTTCCGGAAAAATTGACCCCTAGGGCCATGAGCGGTTATCCTCGCATCAGTTAAAGAGGAAACCGCTATGGCCTACACCCCTGTCTCCGGTATCGAGGTTGATGACATCCTGTGGCGCTTTGTCCGCGAAGAGGCCCTGCCGGGCTCTGGCGTGGCCGAGGTGGCGTTTTGGGACGGGCTGGCCGGGCTTATCCGCGACTTCGCGCCGCGCAATGCCGCCCTTCTGGCTCAGCGCGACGCCTTGCAGGCGCAGATCGACGACTGGCACCGCGGTCACGCCTTTGAGCCGGTCGCCTATAAGGCTTTTCTGAGTGAAATCGGCTATCTGCGGCCCGAACCGGCGGCGTTCACCGTCACGACGGCCAATGTCGATGACGAGATTGCGCGCCTGAGCGGCCCGCAACTGGTCGTGCCGGTGTCCAATGCCCGCTACGCCCTGAACGCCGCCAATGCCCGCTGGGGCAGCCTCTATGACGCCCTCTATGGCACGGATGTGCTGGGGCCGGTTCCGGCGTCGGGCGGCTATGACGCCGCGCGTGGTGCGGCGGTGCAGGCGGCGGCCAAGGCCTATCTCGATGAATTCGTGCCGCTGGAGGGGCTCAGCCACGCCGCGGTCACGGCCTATGCGGTCGTAGCCGGGCAGTTGCGGGCCAATGGCGCGCCGTTGAAAGACCCATCGCAGTTCGTCGGTTTCAGCGGCCCCGCCGACGCGCCGCAGTCGATCCTGCTGCGCCATAATGGCCTGCATATCGACATCCGTATCGACCGCCAGAGCCCGGTGGCCGATGCGGCGGGCGTCGCCGATGTGGGGCTCGAAGCCGCCCTGTCGGCCATTATGGACATGGAAGACAGCGTCGGCGCCGTCGATGCGGCGGATAAGGTCGGCCTCTATTGCAACTGGCTGGGCCTGACGCGCGGCGACCTGAGCGAACAGTTCCAGAAGGGCGGTCAGGTGCAGACGCGCCGCCTCAATCCCGACCGCGCCTATACGGCCCCCGATGGTCAGGCCTTCACCCTGCATGGGCGTAGTCTCATGCTGGCGCGCAATGTCGGTCTGCATATGTACAGCGACATGGTGCGCCACAACGGGCAGGCCGTGCCGGAGGGGCTGATCGACCTGATGATCACCGCCCTGATCGCGCGCCACGACGCCGGCCGCAACAGCCGCACGGGCTCGGCCTATATCGTCAAGCCCAAGATGCACGGGCCGGACGAGGTGGCCTTTGCGGTCGCAACCTTCGCCTTTGCCGAGCGCGCCGTGGGCCTGCCTGACCGCACGCTGAAGATCGGCATTATGGACGAAGAGCGCCGCACCAGCGTCAATCTGAGGGCCTGTATCGAAGCCGCCAGGGACCGCGTCTTCTTCATCAATACGGGCTTCCTCGACCGCACGGGCGATGAAATCCATACTTCGATGGAAGCGGGCCCGGTCCTGCGCAAGGGCGAGATCAAGGGGGCGGTGTGGATCAAAGCCTATGAGGACTCCAATGTCGATTGCGGGCTGATCTCTGGCCTGCCCGGCTATGCGCAGATCGGTAAGGGCATGTGGGCCGCCCCGGATATGATGGCCGATATGATGGCGCAAAAGATCGGTCATCCGAAGGCCGGGGCCTCGACCGCCTGGGTGCCGTCACCGACGGCGGCCACCCTGCACGCCCTGCACTATCACCGCGTCGATGTCGCCGCCGTGCAGGCCCAGTTGCGCGCCCGCCCACGCGCCTCGGTCGATGATATTCTGACGCCGCCACTGGCGACGCGGACCTACAGCCCCGAAGAGATTGCCGAAGAACTGGACAACAATCTGCAGGGCATTCTCGGCTACGTGGTGCGTTGGGTCGATCAGGGTGTGGGCTGTTCCAAGGTGCCGGATATCCATGATGTCGGCCTGATGGAAGACCGCGCGACCTTGCGCATCTCCAGCCAGCACGTCGCCAACTGGCTGCGGCACGGCTGGGTGTCTGAGGTACAGGTGTTTGAGCGCCTGAAACACATGGCGAAGGTCGTTGATGCGCAAAATGCCGGTGATCCCGCCTATCGCCCGATGGCGCTGACCTATGACGGCGAGGCGTTCAAGGCGGCCTGTGACCTGTGTTTTGACGGTGCGCAACAGGCCAATGGCTATACGGAGTTCATCCTGCACGCCCGGCGACAGGCGGCGAAAAAGGTGGTGGAGCTGGCATAACACCCTCTCTCCCGTTTTACGGGGAGAGAGGGTTCAACAGGTGCCCGCCGATAAGCTCGGTGATGCGGGCGGCGGTTTCGCGCACCTGTTGCGCCAGTTGCGGCAGGCGGTCATCGCTGAGGCGTAAGGACGGGCCGGACAGCGATATCCCGGCGCGCGCTTCGCCATATTCATTGAATACCGGTGCGGCGACGCAGCGCATACCGATATGGGCCTCTTCGTCGTCCAGCGACCAGCCGCGCGCCCGAATGGCGCTTAGATCGCTGCGCAGGGCTTCGGGGGTAATCAGGGTCTTGGGTGTGTATTGCGGCAGGTCGCGGCGTTTCAGCAGGGCCTCCAGAGTGCGGCCCTCAAGCCGCGCCAGCAGGGCCTTGCCGATGCCCGACGCATGGGCCGAGCGACGGTCGCCGATACGGAAAAAGGCGCGGATAGGGGCTTCGCATTCGACCTGCGCCACGAACACCACTTCGAAACCGTCGAGCATGGCCAGATTGACCGTCTCGCCCGTCGCCTCCATCAGGCGCAGCATTTCCGGCCTACCAGCCGTGAGGATGCGGTTGCGGCGCTGAAAGGCCATGCCGATGCGCAAGGCCTCGATGCCGATGGACCATTTCTGCGACGGCTCATCCCAACTGACCAGATCGTGCGCCGACAGGGTGGCCAGAAGCCGGTGCGCCGTCGAGGCGGCCAGTCCAGCCTCACGCGACAGTTCGGTCAGGCTCATCCCGTCGTGGGCCGACAGGACTTTCAGCAGGCCCAGCGCCTTCTCCAGCGATTGATTGGTCGCCGGGGCGTCGGGTTTCAGCCGGTCTTCGCGCGGGCGACCGCGCGGACGGGACGGGGTGGGTTCGGGAGACGTAGCCATAAATGGAAACTATTTCCAAAATGCCACCCCGTCAAAGGGTTTACCCCTTGGTGCAGGCTTCGTCCGCCGAGCCCCAGGTGGCGTCATTGCCCTTGGTGTGCAGGCTGTAGCCCGCGGCCTGATAAAGGGTGCCGTCGCCGGAAGTGGTTTTCAGCAGGGTGAGTTTGCGGTTGTTGTCGGACAGCACCGTCACATCGGCCTTGTCGTCGGAAAAGACGACCGACAGCTTGGTGCCCAATGCGCAGGTATAGCTGATCGGGTCGGAGACGGCGAAATCAGCGGCGGCCGAGGACATGGCGTCCTTGGCGTCGGTGGCGATTTCAGACGTGGTTTCCTGCACCTCTTCGACGGCCTGCTGGGCTTCGGGCTTGGAGCAGGCCGACAGTGAGGCGGCGGTCAGCGTCATCAGGGCGACGGCGGTGGCGATCTTGCGCATGGGGGTGATCCTCCGTGAGTGGTCCTTCGGAGGTATCAGCCCGCGTGTAAGGAAACGATCAGATCGCCCCTTATCGAAGATTAACGAGAGGGAAGAAAAACCCCTCTTCCGACGGGAAGAGGGGGATGGAGCGGAATGATTTCTAGTGGAATCATTCCGCTCAAGCTGCCATTGAGGCGGCGGCCAAGGTGGCGCAAGCCACCGCCCGGCGAGGGGCTAAACAAAAACCTAGATCATTATGTTTCTACCAGAAATCATAATGATCTAATCCATCAGCTTCTGCGCCAGATAGGTGTATTCCAGCGCGTTCCGCTTGGCGGTTTCCTTAAGGTTGGCGGCTGCGGAATGGCCGCCGTCGGTGTTTTCGTAATAGAGGAAGGGCAGGCCCATATCCCCCATCAGCGCCGCCATCTTGCGGGCGTGGCCCGGATGCACGCGGTCATCCTTGGTCGAGGTGACGAAGAAGGGCTCCGGATATTTCACCCCGGCTTTCAGGTTGTGATAGGGCGAGATGGTCTTGAGGAAGGCGGCTTCTTCCGGCACGTCCGGCCGGCCATATTCGCCCTGCCACGAGGCTCCGGCCAGAAGCGTGTGATAGCGCAGCATGTCGAGCAGCGGCACCTGCACCACGACGGCGTTCCACAGGTCCGGGCGCTGCGTCAGTTGCACGCCCATCAGCAACCCGCCGTTAGAGCCGCCCATAATCCCCAGACGACGCGGCGAGGTGATTTTGCTCTTGATCAGGTCTTCGGCCACGGCCTTAAAATCGTCATAGATGACCTGACGCTTGGTCTTGAGGCCCGCTTCGTGCCACTTCGGCCCGAACTCCCCGCCGCCGCGGATATTGGCCAGCACATAGGCGCCGCCCTTTTCCAGCCACAGCTTGCCAATCGCCCCAGAATAGGACGGGGTCAGCGAGATTTCAAAGCCGCCATAGGCGTAGAGCAGGGTCGGCGTATTGCCGTCCAGCTTCGTGTCCTTTTTCATCACCACAAAGTAGGGCACCCTGGTGCCATCCTTCGAGGTGGCCCAGTGCTGCTCAACCTTCAGCCCCTCGGCATTGAAGCGTTCCGGACTGGCCTTCAGCTTGGTCACCGTCGTCTTTTCGGCGTCGGCGATATACAGGGTCGAGGGTTGCAGATAGCCCGTGGACCAGGCAAACAACTGGTCCGACTCGTCATCGGTCGAACCGAGGCTGAGCGACGAATTTTCCGGCAGGGGCAAGGGTTTCAGCACCCATTGGCCATTGACGAGGCTCACCGACTGCACCTGACCGGTGACGTTGGACAGGATCGACAGCACCAGATGGTTCTTCGTCTGACCGATGCCGGCGACGCTCTGATGATCGTTCGGGGCGAAGATCACCGAAGGCTCGACGTTTTTGGGGTCTTTCAGTGCGGCCTTCAGGTCAAAGGCGATCACCGCGCCGGAGGGGTATTTCGTGCCCTTGGCGCTGGTCCAGTCGTCTTTCAGCGAAAAGACGGCCTGACCCTTATAGTAGGCGTTCATTTCCGAGGTCAGCGGCAGGGGCAGCTTCACTTCGCCCGCCTCGGTGAACCAGGTCGTATCGGTCTCAAAGAAGCTGGGGCGGCGCTCGGCATAGTCCATGACGTAGTTGCCGTCGACGTCGCGCAGCACGGTGCGATAGGCCATCATGTCGGTCTTGGCCCCGCGATGGATTTCTACCGCCTGATCGAGGCTCTGACCGCGCTTGAGCACCTTGGTGACGAAGGCGTAGCCCGACGGCGTGACCTCGCCCGGCGTCCATTCGCGCGCCACATAGAGCGTGTCCTTGTCCTTCCAGGTGACGATCTGCTTGCCTTCGGGCAGGGTGAAGCCGCCTCCGACGAAGCTCTTGGTCGTCAGGTCGTATTCGCGCACCGTCACGGCGTCCTTGCCACCGTTCGACAGGTTGATCAGGCAGCGGGTGTTTTGCGGCGGCAGGCACGACGCGCCCTTATAGACCCAGTTCTGGCCTTCCGCCTTGGCGAGAGCATCGAAGTCCAGCAGGATATCCCATTTGGGTGCCCCGGCCAGATACGAGGCCTTGTCCGTGCGGCGCCAGATGCCGCGCACATGGTCCTTGTCCTGCCAGAAATTGTCGATGAAGCCGCCATTGGCGAAGCCGGGTGAGGGGATGCGGTCGGTGGCTTCGACGATTTTCAGCACATCGGCTTCGTATTGCGCAAAGCGCGGATCGGCCATCAGGCTTTTCAGGCTGCGCTCGTTCTGCGCCTTGACCCAGGCGAGGGATTTTTCGCCCTCGACCTCTTCCAGATACTGACGCGGATCGGCGGCGTCCGGCGTCAGGGTGGCGGGATTGGCCGGAGTGGATTTGGCGACGGTGGTGATATTGGTCATCTGGGCCTGCGAGGTGAGGGGCATGGCACCCAAGATGAGCAGCGAGGCGGCCATGCGCAAGGCCTGACGCGACAAGGACGTGTTTGACATGTGGAGGGTTTCCCGAGGTTGGTTTTGCCTGAAACTAACCCCGGCTTTGGCCCCTTTGGCAAGCCCGGACGGCAATCTTACGAAAATGTAATGATGGCTATGCATAAAGCACTTTACAAAATAAAGCACTTCATTCACAACAAGCTCAGGCCGCTCACACAGAGGGCCCTGACGATATCAAACGCTGCCTTATGGAGGGGCAAACCCAATGGACTCTAACGCACTTAAAAGCGACATCGACTATCTCAAGTCTCTGGCTCTGGATGGCGGGCGCGCCCCGGTCATGAACGGCGGCGCGCTCTTTTGGGCCGGCATCTGTTTCTCGGCGGCGGCCGTGGTGCAGTATTTGATTTTGGACGGTGTTCTCACGGTTCCCAATCCGTGGTTTCTGGCCCTGAACTGGGGCGTAGCGGCGGCCATCTATGCCGTCCTGTGTATTGCCTCTATCGCTGCGTCGAAGCGCCGCTATGGGGTCGGCAATGCCATGAACCGTGCCATCGGTTCGGTGTGGTCGGGCGTCGGTTTTGCCATCTTCGCCCTGTTCGTTACCTTGACGGCGGCGGCAGTCGGGATGAAGGCCATGGAGCAGATGCAGCCGTTGATCGCGCCGGCTATCGTTATCCTCTATGGCGTTGGCTGGTGGGTCGTCTCGGTCCTGTCGGGCCGAAAGTGGATGGCGGGCGTGGGCCTGCTGAGCTTTGCCAGCGCGCCCTTCCTCGCCTTTGTCGGCGGTCAGCCGCTCCAGATGCTGGGCTACGCCATCACCCTGACCCTCATTGCCACCATTCCGGGCCTGGTTCTCATGCGCTCATCGGAGGGCTGAGACATGCCGGATGAGTTCAATATCGAGCGTATCGACGATGTTATCCATGGCCGTCTGAGGCTGGGCATTATGGCCTTTCTTTCGACGGCCGGGTCGGCGGACTTCACGACGCTGAAAGCCAAGACGCAATCCACGGACGGCAATCTGTCGGTGCAGGTGCGCAAGCTGGAAGAGGCGAACTATGTCACGGTGGACAAGGCCTTTGTCGGCAAGAAGCCGGTGACGACCATTACGCTCACCGAAGCGGGCCGCGCCGCCTTTGTCGATTATCTCGACGCCATGCGCCGCCTGATCGACGAGGCGGGCTGAAACCCTATACCTCCCTGCACGTTAGTGCGGGGAGGGGGACCGCACGAACTTGCGCCGCAAGTGAGATGCGGTGGTGGGGTGCCTTGAAAAGCGCACTCAATTTCCGCTCAGAGCCCCCCATCACTACACGCTGGGGAGGTATGAAGGTCCCGCACGAAAAGCAAAGCCCCGGTTTTCACCGGGGCTTTGTTCGTTACGCATATTCCTGAATGGAGCGGACGTCCAGCTCGCCCTTGAGGCCCGACGCGATGGCCCGCACCGCCGCCACAGCGCCATTGGCCGTGGTGTAGTAGGGGATCTTCATCATCAGCGTCGTGCGGCGGATCGAGAAAGAGTCGAGCAGGGCCTGCTTGCCTTCGGTGGTGTTGAAGACCAGCGCGATCTCGCCATTCTTAATAGCGTCGAGCACGTTGGGACGGCCTTCGAGCACCTTCTTGATGGTGTCGATCTTCACGCCCTGCGCCGCCAGATAGTCGGCCGTGCCCGCCGTGCCGCACACCTCGAAGCCGAGGCTGAGCAGGGTGCGGATGGCCTCAACGATCACCGGCTTGTCCTGATCCTTGACCGAGACAAACACCTTACCCGACGTCGGCAGTCTGGTGCCGCCGCCCAGTTGCGACTTGGCAAAGGCACGGGCAAAGGCGTCGATCATCTCTTCGCCCTCGCGCACCCAGTCAAGGCCCATGACCTCACCGGTCGAGCGCATCTCAGGCCCAAGCACCGTATCGACATTGGCAAAGCGCGCGAAGGGGAAGACGGCTTCCTTGACCGCCACGTGGCGGTAATCGCGCGGCGTCAGGCCGAAGGACGACAGGGACTGACCGGCCATGACCTTGGCGGCGATCCCGGCCAGCGGTTTGCCCAGCGTCTTGGCCACGAACGGCACGGTGCGTGAGGCGCGCGGATTGACCTCCAGCACATAGATCTTCGGGTCAGTATAGGGGTTCATAATGGCGAACTGCACGTTCATCAGCCCCTTGACCTTAAGGGCCTTCGCCAGCTCGACCGTCTGACGTTCAAGTTCCTTCACCGTTTCCGGCTTCAGCGAGAAGGGCGGCAGCGAACAGGCCGAGTCGCCGGAGTGCACGCCGGCCTCTTCGATATGCTCCATGATGCCGGCGACAAACACGCCGGTTTCATCGGCCCCAAAATCTGCAATTGCATCGGCATCGACTTCGATGGCGGCGCTCAGATACTGGTCGATCAGCACCGGCGAGTCGCCCGACACCTGCACGGCTTCGCGCACATAGCGGGTCAGTTGCTCGTCGTCGCGGATGATTTCCATGGCGCGGCCCCCCAGCACGTAGGACGGGCGGATGACGATGGGATAGCCCACCTCATGCGCCGCCTTGAAGGCCTCTTCCGGCGTGCGGGCGATGGCGTTGACCGGCTGGGTCAGGTTGATCTCTTTCAGCAGTTGCTGGAAGCGCTCGCGGTCTTCGGCCAGATCAATGGCGTCGGGCGAGGTGCCGAGGATGGGGATACCTTCGTCTTCCAGCGCCTGTGCCAGTTTCAGCGGCGTCTGGCCGCCGAACTGTACCACCACACCGGCCAGCGTGCCGTTCGATTGCTCAACCGCGATCAGTTCCAGCACGTCTTCGGCGGTCAGCGGCTCGAAATAGAGGCGGTCGGACGTGTCGTAGTCGGTCGAGACCGTCTCCGGGTTGCAGTTGACCATGATGGCCTCAAGGCCCATGTCCTTATAGGCAAAGGCCGCGTGGCAGCAGCAGTAGTCGAACTCGATGCCTTGCCCGATGCGGTTCGGCCCGCCGCCCAAGATGATGGCCTTCTTGCGGTCCGACGGCGCGGCTTCGCATTCCGGCACCTGACCCAGAGCGCCCGACTCGTAGGTCGAATACATGTAGGCGGTCGATGAGGCGAATTCGGCGGCGCAGGTGTCGATGCGCTTGAACACCGGGCGCACATTGAGGCCGCGACGGGCGGCGCGCACATCCTTTTCCGTGGTGCCGGTCAGCTTGGCCAGACGCACGTCGGAGAAGCCCATGGCCTTCAGCTTGCGCAGCTCATGCGCGGTCTTCGGCAGGCCCAGCGCACCGATCTTCGATTCCTCAGACACGATGGTTTCGATCTGACGCAGAAACCACGGCTCATAGTGACAGGCCGTGTTGATCTCTTCGACGCTGAGGCCGTGGCGGAAGGCCTGAGCGATGACGCGCAGACGATCCGGCGTCGGGCGGCCCAGTTCGCGCACCACGGCTTCCTTGATGGCGTGGACGCTGGCCGCACCGGCGACGCCGGGGATTTCGACCTCATCAAAGCCCGACAGGCCGGTTTCCAGACCGCGCAGGGCCTTTTGCACCGACTCGGCAAAGGTGCGGCCGATGGCCATGACTTCGCCGACCGACTTCATCGAGGTGCCAAGCAGCGGCTCGGAGCCCGGATACTTTTCAAAGGCGAAGCGCGGGATCTTGGTGACCACATAGTCAATCGACGGCTCGAACGAGGCGGGCGTCACCTTGGTGATGTCGTTGGTCAGTTCGTCCAGCGTGTAGCCGACGGCCAGCTTAGCGGCGATCTTGGCGATGGGGAAGCCGGTGGCCTTCGACGCCAGAGCTGAGGAGCGCGACACGCGCGGGTTCATCTCGATGACGATCATGCGGCCGTCGGCCGGGTTCAGCGCGAACTGCACGTTCGAGCCGCCGGTTTCGACGCCGATTTCACGCAGCACGGCCAGAGAGGCTGAGCGCATGATCTGATATTCCTTGTCGGTCAGGGTCAGCGCCGGGGCGACCGTGATCGAATCGCCCGTATGCACGCCCATCGGATCGACGTTTTCGATGGAACAGACGATGATGCAGTTGTCCGCCTTGTCGCGGACGACTTCCATCTCGTATTCCTTCCAGCCGACGATCGACTCTTCGATCAGCACTTCGGTGGTGGGCGACAGGTCGAGGCCGCGCGTGACGATGTCGCGGAACTCTTCCTGATTGTAGGCGATACCGCCGCCGGTCCCGGCCAGCGTGAACGACGGACGGATGACGGCGGGCAGGCCGCCGATGGTCTTCAGCGCCTCAACCGCCTCTTCCCAGCTATGGGCGACGGCGGATTTGGCCGATTCAAGCCCCAGCTTGTCCATGGCGTCGCGGAACTTCTGACGGTCTTCGGCCTTGTCGATGACCTCGGCCTTGGCGCCGATCATTTCGACATTGTACTTGGCCAGCACGCCATTGTTTTCCAGCGCCAGCGCGGTGTTGAGCGCCGTCTGACCACCCATGGTCGGCAGAAGGGCGTCCGGGCGTTCCTTGGCGATGATCTTTTCGACGAATTCCGGGGTAATCGGCTCGATATAGGTCGCATCAGCCACGTCCGGATCGGTCATGATGGTGGCCGGGTTGGAATTGACCAGAATGATGCGATAGCCTTCCTGACGCAGGGCCTTACAGGCCTGCACGCCGGAATAGTCGAACTCACAGGCCTGACCGATGACGATGGGCCCCGCGCCGATGATCAGGATGGACTTGATATCTGTACGTTTGGGCATGTCTGTCTTTCTTCAGGTCTGGTCGCGCGCAAAGTTTCGGGCAAACGCCGTGCGGCCTCTGTCCGGTGGAAGATGAACCCTTGTGGGTTCTGTTATGTTTTCAGGCTAAGCGGGTGCTTTAGTGCCTTAAGGACGGGGATGCAAGTTTTGATTTTCAATAATTTGCTGTGCCGTTTCAGACGCCTCGAACCCACCATTCAAAACGATTTGGTTCAATTCAGCTTTGTATTCGGAACAATCGATGTGGCTTGCACACCAAACCAAAGTGCCGACCTGCCGGAAGGCACGGGAGGCAATAGTTTTAAACAAGGCAGGCAATAGGTGAGACGCTTTCGCAGCATCCACAAGACTTGCATCCAGAAGCTCAATCGCAAGAGCATTCCGCTCGTGATGATCTTCAGAGATGCAAAGTCTTTGCAGTTTGCGCTCAAAAACGTCCAAGCGATTACGCCGCCACCTTCGCGTCGCGCATATAATGCGCAAAACGCTCAAACAGGTATAGTGAATCGACCGGGCCGGGCGAGGCTTCGGGGTGGTGCTGGACGCTGAACACCGGCTTGCCAGCCAGAGCGATACCGCAGTTGGTGCCGTCAAACAGCGAGACGTGGGTTTCGACCACACCGGCGGGCAGGCTGTCGCGATCGACCGCGAAGCCGTGGTTCATCGAGACGATCTCGACCTTGTTGGTGGTCAGGTCCTTGACCGGGTGGTTAGCCCCGTGGTGGCCCTGTTCCATCTTGAGCGTCTTCGCCCCCAGCGCCAGAGCCAGCATCTGATGGCCGAGACAAATGCCAAAGACCGGCAGACCGGCTTCGACCAGCTTCTGAATCTGCGGTACGGCATAGGCTCCGGTGGCCGCCGGGTCGCCCGGACCGTTGGACAACAGCACGCCATCGGGCTTCATGGCCAGAATCTCTTCGGCCGGCGTCTGGGCCGGGACGATTTTCACCGCCGCGCCGACGCTGATCAGGGCGCGCAGAATGTTTTGCTTCACGCCATAGTCGACGACGACGACGTTGAAGTCCGCCTTCTGACCGTCCTTATGGCCTTCGGACCACTTCCACAGATCGGAGGTCCACTGCGCCGCCTGCGTCGAGGTGGCGTCCTTGGCCAGATCAAGCCCGACAAGGCCCGCCCATTCGGCGGCCTTTTGCGTCAGGGCGGGGATGTCGAACTGACCTTCGGGATTGTGGGCGATCACGCCGTGCGGCATACCCTTTTCGCGGATGCGCTTGGTCAGCGCGCGCGTGTCGATCCCGGCGAGGCCCACGACGCCGCGTGAGGCCATCCAGGCATCGAAGCTGAGGGTCGAGCGCCAGTTGGCGGGCGGCGTCGGCAGGTCGCGGAAGATCGCGCCTCTGGCGGCCCGGCGGGGATCATCGCCGAGTTGTTCGACGTCTTCCGGATTGACGCCGACATTGCCGACGTGCGGGAAGGTGAAGGCGACGATCTGATCCATATAGGACGGATCGGTGAGGATTTCCTGATAGCCGGTCATGGCCGTATTGAAGCAGACCTCGCCCAGTGCATCGCCGGTCGCGCCACACCCCAGGCCCTGAAACACGGTGCCATCGGCCAGAACCAGAACCCCCGTTACACCGGGAAGAAGATCAGTCATGGTCAAATACTCCTATAGGAAGGCCAGAGGCGGGCAGGGCTGCGGGTAAACGGCCGCACACATAGGGATTTGGTCCCGCCGGGTCAATGACGAATTGCCCTCAAGCGGTCACGATTGCGCGCGGCGCATGTAAGGCTTGGTAACATAATCGGACTCTGTCGTGGAAAAGCCGCTTTTCGCCTCATTGCGGCTCTATTTGGCGGCGATAGGTCTCGGTCTTTTCCGGCGGGGGATCGCCCGGCGCCGTTTCGACCCGTCGAACCGTCGCCTCCACCTTTGACGCGCACCCAATCCACAAGACCCGATCTTTGCGGGGTGCGCTTACGGGAGAGCCCTGATGTATCGAATCTTTTTCCTCAATGCCGAAGACGCCGAAGTGACGTCGGTGCCGTGGGGATCGGACCTCAATCTGGCCATTGACCACGCCAAGGCCCACCTGCCCGCCCACAGCCGATGGCACGGGGCGACGCAGGCGCGCATCTATGAGGTCAATACGCAGCAATTGGTCTTTCAGTACCCCAATCCGTGAGGCGTGGGAGGGGGATTTCAGACGATCCCCGACCCCATGATCTTCAGCACTGGCGTAAAGGTCGGCCGCGCGTCGGGCAGCTTCACATTCAGCCCGTTGATCGACAGGCCGAAGTCCAGCGGCTGACCATGGCCCAGCAGTTCGACCCGCTCGACCGTGCCCTTGCGCTGGGCCGACCCCTGCGCCATGGCTGACAGGCTCATATACCCGCTGTTGGGCCAGTCTTGCCCTAGCGCGTAGAGCACTCCGCCCTTGGTGGTGTAGCGGATGTCTTCGTGGGTAAAGCCCTTCTGCGCGTGTTCGTTCTGCATCCCCTCGGCAAAGCGGGCCGGGCCTTCGCCGTAAATCGTCCAGACGCGGGTGCCAAAAATGGCCTCACCATTCACCGTCATCCACGCCGCCATGTCCTGAAGGATTTTGACTTCCTTTTCGTCAATGGCACCATTGCCGCGCTGCGGGATCGACAGCAGCATATTGCCGTTCTTGGCGACGATATCGCCGAGGCGCTGGATGACGTCCTTGGCGGTTTTATATCCATTGCGCTCATAGAGCCCGCGGTCGTAGTGCCAGTTGCCGATGCAGGTGCAGGTCTGCCAGTATTCCGCGCGCAAACGGTCGGAAAAGCCGCGCTCGACATCATCGACGATGGCACGTTTCTGTCTGGCGTCCAGCTTCTTGCCGGTCACGACGGCCTCCAGCTTGCCGCCGTTCCATTTGCGGTTCTGGTTATAGAAATAGGCCGTGGCATCGAGCCCCGCCCGCTCCAGCGGCAGGCCGTAATTGTCGAAATAGACAAAATCCGGCCGGTACTTATCGACCAGATCGTTCTGACGCAGCAACCACTGCCGGGCGTACCAGGCGTTGGGCGAGGTTTCCAGCCACTGACCCGAATGCTGGTCGTGATAGTCGTTCATCGCCTTGATCGTGGTCAGGCCATCGGGCGGCACCATGTCGCCAGCCGGACCGGTATAAAGGTCCTGCGGGTCGAGGCCGTCCCACCATTTGCCCTTGCCATCCGCCTTCGTCAGGCGCGCCGCGTCATAGCGCACGCCGCGCATCGGCCCTTCCGGATCGTAGCCATAGGCCGTCTGCCACCAGTGCCATGCGTGGGCGGCGTGGTTGGACACGCCAAAGCGCAGACCGGCGGCGCGCGCCACCTTGGCCCAGCGACCGACAATATCCATCTTCGGGCCGACGTTCAGAGAGTTCCATTTGTGGAACTTCGAATCGAACATGTCGAGATTGTCGTGGTGATTGGCCATCGACACGAAGTATTTGGCCCCGGCGGCCTTATACAGGGCGATCTGGCCTTCCGGGTCCCATTCCGTGACCTTCCAGTCGTTGATGATCTCCATAAAGCCATGATGCGCCGGATGGCCATAACGTTGCACATGCAGGTCGTAATAGGGATTGCCCTGCATATACATCTGCCGTCCGTACCAGTCGCCAGCCTCCGGCACGCACTGCGGCCCCCAGTGCGACCACAGGCCCAGCTTGGCGTCCTTGAACCAGTCCGGCGTCTGATAGGCGTCGCCCAGCGACTCCCAACTGGCCTTGAACCGGGCCGTCGCGGCCTGCGTGGCGGGGGCGAGGGCGGCACCGCTGAGGGCAGCGGCGGAACCAAGCATCTGACGGCGGGTAGGGCGCATGGGAGTCCTTTTTGCGGGAAAGGCGAGTATTCAACGGCCGCATGCGGTCAGCCTCTTCGGCCGTTGGTGTTATTGGATGTCGATCTGGAACGGGGCGACCGGCAGGTCGCTGGTGCTGAACAGGTTAACGTAGGGCGAGTCGGCCCAGCCATAGCGGACCTGCTTCACCGTCGCCGCCCCTTTCAGCACCACCGCATCGCCTTCGACCGTCGCAGGGACATAGCGGCAGGCATCGTCGCAGGCTTCAAAACCGATGGCCTGATCCGACGAATAGGTGAGGAGCTTGCCGCCCGTGTCGCGGAACCGGATCACCACATCCGCGCCGCGGCGGGTGGCCGAGATGGGTTCGGGCGACAGGGCGACCGCTTCGCCATAGGCGGCCTTGCGCATCCCCAGTGCCACGCGCTCACCCACCACCTTTTTCTGTGTCGGATGGATGTCGGTGCGGTCGCCCACATCGAGGCTGACGGCCAGAGCGGTCTTCGCGTCGTCCTTGACGCTGAGGCGCTGGGATTCGCGTAGCTCCGCCCATTGCGACGGGGCCGGGCCGTTCACCACCGGCCCGAAATTGGCCAGTTGCACGACGACGACGGGCAGGTCGGATTGCCGGAAGCTGGCGCGCCAGTCGGCAAACAAAGCGGGCAGCAAACGGCTATATTCCCTGGCATTGCTGGCATTGGCTTCGCCCTGATACCAGGCCACACCCTTCAGCGTATAGGGCGCGATCGGCGCGATCATACCGTTATACAGGGTCGCCAGCCCGGAGGTGGGCAGCCACGGCGTGGTCGGCACATCGCTGAGGCCCGACATGGGCGTGGAAATCTTATATTTCCATTTTTCTGGAATTTGAATAATTTTGCCGTCGTTGAGGTAAAGACCGCGCGGTTTGGGGTCGCCCCACAGGCCGCCACCGCCGCCCGTATCGACGGCGCGCAGAGCGATGACATTGCGTCCGGCCTTCAGCACGCCCTTAGGGATGTCATAGCGACGCGGCGTATTCCAGCCTTCGCTGGAGCCTATGACCTGACCGTTGAGGAAGGTGGTGTCGGCATCGTCCACCGCCCCCAGCACCAGCGTGGTGGCCGATTTGGCCTGTGCGGCGGTCAGGGTGATCTCGCTGCGATACCACACCACGCCATCAAAACCCGCCAGAGCCGGGTCGCCCGACTCTTCCCAGAAGCGCGTCGTGTCCATCGTCTTCCAGTCGCGGTCGTCATAGGTGGCGGCCGCCCATTGGCGCTTTTCGGCCGCTTGCGGTTCGTGGGTATCCCACCAGGCTTGCGTCACCTTCTGCCAGCCCTTTTGCGCCGCCTGCGGGTCGCGGGCATAGAGTTTGAGCGTCTCAAGGCCGGTATCGTAGCTTTTGAGCTGACGCAGGGTCGATTGGCTTAACCACGACTGGATCATGGTGCCGCCCCAGGACGAATGGATCATGCCGATGGGCACACCGGTCTTCGTCGCCAGCGCTTTCGACATGTAGTAGCAGACGGCGGAGGTATCGCCGGTCGTTTCGGGTCCGACCGCGCGCCACGCCGGTGATTTCGGCAGGTCGCTCAGCGGGCCGGCGGGCTGCGCGTCCTTTTCGACCGTGACAAAGCGGATGCGGTCATTGGCCGAGTTGAGGATCTCGTTATAGGCATTGGTGGCGTATTTGGTGGTGAATTCCATGTTCGATTGCCCCGAACACAGGAACACGTCACCCACCAGCACGTCTTTCAGCGTTGCGCCGCCCGACAGGCTTAGCTCGTAAGGTCCGCCTGCGGGCAGGGGGGCCAGGGTCGCCTCCCAGCGGCCCGAAGCGTCAGCCGTCGCGGTCGCCGTCTGACCGGCGATGCGCAGGGTAACCGTTTCGCCCTTGTCGGCAAAGCCCCACACCCGCACCGGGGTCTCTCTTTGCAAAACCGCGTGGTCGCCGAAGATGGCGGCAAAGCGCGGCGCGGCCTCAGCCGTCAGGGGGGACGTCAGGGGCAGCGTCAGCGCCAGCAGACCGGCGGTCAGGCGCAGGGATGTCAGTTTCATCAGGCGGTCTCCACTGGATTTTTGCTGTAAATTATTACCACGACTCGGGCGTCGGTCTCTGCGGCCGAGTCGCCATCACCTGTCAGAGTAGGGGCGGTCATCTGGTTGTCTTCCCTGTTCGCCTCGCTTCTGTTTTGCGGTCGAGGTCGTGTGAAAGGCTTATGACAGCGCTGGCATTTTTTCAAGTGAGAATTTATTTTGCCAATAAAAACAAAGCGCCTGTCCCTCTTTACCTTTGGCGCTTTTGCGTGCGACAATTGTACGATTGTATCCGATTCAGCGTCCTGGGGCGCGGCACTCAAGGGGTAAAGCATTGGCGCGTAAGGTCAGTCGTCGCAGCGGCAACATCGTCACCATCCATGATGTGGCCCGACACGTCGGCGTGTCGCCGATGACCGTGTCGCGCGTCATCAATGGTGAGAAGAACGTCCGCGAAGAGACGCGCAAAAAGGTGGCCGAAGCTATCGAGGCGCTGAACTATTCGCCGAACATGGCGGCGCGTTCTCTGGCCTCTCAGGATTCGTCGCGCATCGCCCTGATCTATTCCAACCCCTCCATGTCCTTCCTGTCGGAACTGCTGCTGGGCATACTGCACCAAAGCTCACAAAGCGGCTGTCAGTTGATCATCGAAAGCTGCGAAGGCCCCGAAGGCGTGGCCGATGTGCTGGACAAGCTGAAATCGCTGGGCGTCGATGGCGTGGTCCTGCCGCCGCCCCTGTCGGATTCCACCCGCGTGGCCAAGGCCCTGCGCGAGATGGGCCTGCCGTTTGTCGGCGTGGCGACGTCGCGCCCGTCGCCAGATGCGGCCAGCGTCTCCATCGACGATTTCAAGGCGGCCTTCGCCATGACGCAGCGCCTGATCGCGCTGGGCCACCGCCGCATCGGCTTTATCAAGGGCAACCCCAACTCCTATTACAGCCAGTTGCGGCATGAGGGCTATATCGCGGCCCTGACCAAGGCCGGGCTGACGCCGGAAGACAAGCTGATCGGGCAGGGCTATTTCACCTACCGCTCTGGCTTCGATGCCGCCGAAAGCCTGCTGATGCGCGATGAGCGCCCGACGGCCCTGTTTGCCTCCAACGACGATATGGCTGCCGGTGCCGTGGCTTCGGCCCATCGGCTGGGCCTTGATGTGCCGAAGGACGTGACCATTGTGGGCTTTGACGATACGTCCATGGCCTCGTCCGTGTGGCCGGAACTGACCACCGTGCGTCAGCCGATTTCGGACATGGCGTCGCTGGGGCTGAAGATGCTGCTGGAGCAGATTCGCACGCGCCGTTCGGGTCAGCCCTATGCGCCCGTGCATGAAATCCGCGACTTCGCGATCATTGAGCGGCAGTCCTCTTCGGCACCGGGCGAAGACGCGACGGACTGAGGGCCGAAAAATGTAACCCGAAGGGTGTCGCCTCTTGACAAGTGGGCACTTCTGCTGGAAATGGTAGCGGTATCATAACGGCTCAACCGCGTAGCCACGGTTGCGCGCGAGGCCGTGTAGAAAAAATACATAAAAGTCCGGTGGTTAGCGGCCGGACGCTACAGGTTGAGCAGAGTCCCTTCTTTCCGGCTGTCCGGACGATTCGTAAAGCAAAGGTGCGTCACCATGACCGATTCCCTCCCCGCCGCCATGCTTCCGGTTGATTGGCGTGAGGCCACGCTGGTTGGCCGCATCCTTCTGCCCGAAGGCCCGACCCCGGTTCTGGTCAAGGGGGGCGAGGTGTTCGACATGAGCGCGGTGGCCCCGACCGTGGCGCAGCTTCTGGCGAACTGGCCGGAAAAGGGCGTCCCCGCGGGTGGCAAGAGCCTTGGCAAGCTGGAAGACTTTGCCTTTCAGAAGGCGTGGGAAGGGAAATCGACCCTGCTGTCGCCCATCGACCTTCAGGTGGTCAAGGCGGCGGGCGTCACCTTTGCCGTGTCGGCGGTCGAGCGCGTTATCGAAGAGCGCGCGCGCGGCGATTATAACAAGGCACAGGCCATCCGCGATGATCTGGCGGCGCGCGTCGGCGGTGATATCCGCTCGGTCGTGCCGGGCACCGAAGCGGCGGCCAAGCTGAAAGAGGCGCTGATCGCGGACGGCCTGTGGTCGCAATATCTCGAAGTCGCCATCGGCCCGGATGCTGAAGTCTTCACCAAGTCGCCGGTCCTGTCGTCGGTCGGCTGGGGCGAAGAGGTCGGCGTGCGGTCCGATTCGACGTGGAACAATCCCGAACCCGAAGTGGTGATGGTCGTCGATCCGAAGGGCCGTGCGCTGGGGGCGACGCTTGGTAACGACGTGAACCTGCGCTGCTTCGAAGGCCGCTCGGCCCTGCTGCTGGGTAAGGCCAAGGACAATAACGCTTCGTGCGCGTTGGGGCCGTTCATCCGCCTGTTCGACGAAGGCTTCACGATTGAGGATGTGCGCTCCGCCGTGCTCGATCTGCGCATCGACGGTCCGGAAGGCTATGTGCTGGAAGGCCGCTCCTCGATGGATCAGATCAGCCGTGATCCGCTGGAACTGATCCGTCAGGCGCTGAGCGAGCACCACTATCCCGACGGTTTCGTCCTGATGCTGGGCACGCTGTTTGCGCCGACGCAGGACCGCGACACGCCGGGCCGTGGCTTCACGCACAAGGTCGGAGACATCGTCACCGTCACTTCGCCCAAGCTCGGTACGCTGGAAAACCGCGTCACCACCTCAAAAGATGCGCGCGCCTGGACCTTTGGTATCGTGGCCCTGATGCAGAACCTCGTCGCGCGGGGTCTGCTGAAGGTCGAAACGGCCAAGGCCGACGCGGCCTAGATGTAATTAAACGTGCATCCTTTATAAGAAACGCAGAAACCGTTTCCGGGTGCCCCTTGGTGTTTGTTTGTAGAAAGTTCTGAAGACATGTCGTCTGCCATCTATCCGAGCCTGAAAGGGCGTAAGGTTCTCATCACCGGCGGGGGGTCGGGTATCGGCGGAGGGCTGGTCAAGGCCTTCGTCAATCAAGGGGCGAAGGTGCATTTCATCGACCTCGTCGATGAAGTCTCCGCCACCATCGATACCGGGGTTTTGGGTGTCGCGCCGGTCTATCATCAGTGCGATCTGACCGATACGCCGGCGCTGGAAAAGGTGCTGGCCACCATTCAGGCCGACGGTCCGGTGACCATCCTGCTCAACAATGCGGCGCGCGACGACCGTCATTCTCTGGCGGAAATCACGTCGGAATTTTTCGACAAGAATATCGGCGTCAACCTCAAGCACATGCTGATGGTTACCCGCGCCATCGCGCCGGGCATGAAGGCGGCGGGCGGCGGGGCCATCATCAATTTCGGCTCGATCTCCTGGCACCTCGGTCTGCCCGACCTGACGCTCTATGAAACGGCCAAGGCCGGTATCGAAGGCATGACGCGCGCTTTGGCCCGTGAGCTGGGCCGCGACAATATCCGCGTCACCACCATCATCCCCGGCAATGTCAAAACGCCGCGCCAGATGAAGTGGTATACGCCCGAAGGCGAGCGTCAGATCGTTGAGGCGCAATGCCTCGATGGCCGTATCGAGCCGCAGCACGTGGCGTCTCTGGCCCTGTTCCTCGCCTCTGACGATGCGGCCCTGTGCACCGGCCACGGCTACTGGATCGACGCTGGCTGGCGATAAGCCTGACCGAGGCGGTTTCGGTGGTTTGACTTGTTTATGCCTCCCTGCCCCTTGGTGTAGGGAGGGGGACCGTTTGATCCAGCAAACGGTGGTGGGGGAGGGGGTGTTGCCTCACTCTCCGTCGGAGGAAACCCATGACTCAACTGTTCCAACCGACCTGTGTTCTCGACCTCAAGGCCACGCTGGGCGAAGGGCCCGTATGGTCGGCGCGCGATCACGCCCTGTGGTTCGTCGATATCAAACAAAAGCGCGTCCACCGCTACGATCCCGACATCGGTTCGCATCAGTCCTTCCTCGCCCCGTCCGAGCCCGGCTTCCTCGCCCCCAAATCACGCGGCGGCTTTGTCGTCGGCTGCAAGACGGGCCTCTACGATTTCGACCCCAAAACCGGCACATTCACCCTGCTGAGCCATGTCGAGCCGGGCCTGCCGACCAACCGGCTCAATGACGGCTTTGTCGATGCCAGGGGCCGCCTGTGGTTCGGCTCGATGGACGATGACGAAGAAAAACCCACCGGTCGCCTCTACCGCTACGATGGGCGGGGTCTGAAGGTTATGGACGAAGACTACGTCATCACCAATGGCCCGGCGGTCGGCCCGGATGGCAAGACCCTCTATCACAACGACACGCTGAAAAAGCACATCTACGCCTTCGATCTCGACGACCACGGCGACATCCATAACAAGCGCCTGTTCGCGCAACTGGACGCCATGGGCAAAACCGGCGCGCACGGCGAAGGCTATATGGACGGCCCGATCGTCGATAGCCAGGGCCAGGTTTGGGTGGGGCTGTTTTTCGGCTGGGGCGTGCATGTCTATGCGCCGGATGGGACTCTGATCCGTAAGGTCGATCTGCCGGTGTCGAACGTCACCAAGATCGCCTTTGGCGGCCGTGACCTGAAAACCATCTATGCGACGACGGCGGCCAAGGGCTTAAGCGCTGATGATCTGAAATCGCAACCGCTGGCCGGGGGGCTGTTCAGCTTCCGCAGCGACGTAGCGGGTCAGCCGCAAAACGAAATACATTTTCTCTGAGGGCAATCCATGAGCCGTAAACCCGCGACCCCCAATGGCCGTTTCCGTTCACAGGAATGGTTCGAAGCCCCCGGCCATATCGACATGGCGGCGCTCTATCTGGAGCGCTTCATGAACTATGGCATCACGCCGCAGGAATTGCGCTCGGGGCGGCCCATTATCGGTATCGCGCAGTCGGGGTCGGACCTCAGCCCGTGCAACCGCATCCACCTCGATCTGGCCCAGCGCGTGCGCGAAGGCATCCGCGATGCGGGCGGCATCTGCATGGAATTCCCTTGCCACCCCATCTTTGAAAACTGCCGCCGTCCGACCGCCGCCGTCGATCGCAACCTCAGCTTCATGACGCTGGTCGAAATCCTGCACGGCTATCCGCTCGATGCGGTGGTGCTGACGACCGGCTGCGACAAGACCACGCCGGCGGGCATTATGGCGGCCACCGCCGTTGATATTCCGGCCATTGTGCTGTCAGGCGGGCCGATGCTGGATGGCTGGCATGACGGCGATCTGGTCGGTTCCGGCACGGTCATCTGGCGCTCACGCCGCAAGCTGGCCGCCGGTGAAATCACCGAAGACGAATTCCTCGAAGCCGCCTGTGCCTCGGCCCCGTCGGCGGGGCACTGCAACACCATGGGCACAGCCTCGACCATGAATGCGGTGGCCGAAACCATGGGCCTGTCGCTGCCCGGCTGCTCGGCCATTCCGGCCCCCTATCGGGAGCGCGGGCAGATGGCCTATGAGACGGGCCGCCGCATCGTCGAAATGGCCTATGAGGACCTTAAACCCTCGAAAATCCTGACCAAGGCCTCCTTCCTCAACGCCATCGCGGCGGTGGCGGCGCTGGGCGGTTCGACCAATGCCCAGCCGCACATTGTGGCCATGGCGCGCCACGCCGGGGTCGAGCTGACGCCGGAAGACTGGATGGCGGCCTATGACATCCCGCTGATCCTCAACATGCAGCCGGCGGGTAAGTATCTGGGCGAACGCTTCCACCGCGCGGGTGGCGTCCCGGCTATCCATGTCGAGCTGTTGAAGGCCGGGATGCTGGACGGCACGGCGGCGACGATTACCGGCAAGACGATTGCCGAAAATGTCGAAGGCCGCGAAACCCGCGACCGCGAAATGATCCGCACTGTGGCCGAGCCGCTGATGGAGCGGGCCGGCTTCCTGGTGCTCAAGGGCAATCTGTTCGACTTTGCCATCATGAAGACGAGCGTCATTTCGCCCGAATTCCGCCAACGCTATCTGTCGGAACCGGGCCGCGAAGGCGTGTTCGAAGGCCGCGCCATCGTCTTTGATGGCTCGACCGACTATCATGAGCGCATCAATGATCCGGCGCTGAATATCGACGAGCACTGTATTCTGGTCATCCGTGGCTCCGGTCCGGTCGGCTGGCCGGGGTCGGCCGAAGTGGTCAATATGCAGCCGCCCGACGCGTTGCTGAAAAAAGGCATCACCTCGCTGCCGACCATCGGTGACGGGCGTCAGTCGGGGACGGCGGATTCGCCCTCCATCCTCAACGCCTCGCCCGAAAGCGCGGTGGGTGGCGGGCTGGCCTGGCTGCGCACCGGCGATACCATTCGCATCGACATCAATACCGGCGCTTGCGACATGCTGGTCTCTGCCGAAGAGATCGAAAAGCGCAAGGCCGACGGTATCCCGGCCTATCCGGAGTCCATGACCCTGTGGCAGGAAATCTATCGCCAGACCGTGGGGCAACTGCACACGGGCGCGGTGATGGAACCGGCGCTGAAATACACGAGGATCGCCGACAAGATGCCGCGGCATAATCACTGATCATGATGTTTTTGTTAAAAACATCATGATCAGGATTTCTGCTTGCCCCTCGCCGGGCGGTGACTTGCGCCACCTTGGCCGCCGCCTCAATGGCGGCTTGAGCGGAATGATTCTAAGAAAAATCATTCCGCTATAACCGCAACCTCCTCACTGTTGCTGCGCAACAGGGAGGAGGGATATTGCGCAGCATTTTTACGGTAAAACCCAGCCCCCCGGATGGTAGCGCTATCAGCTTTTTGCTTGCCAGACTGAAAATTTAAGGCACATTAACCACGCCCGCGGCGCGGTGCGCCAAGACCGTGTCTCACTTTTTGAGAGAGCGGCCTTTACGAGTCGCTGCGCGCGGTTCAGTCTCATTGCGCCTATCCGCCACACCCGACCACCAACGATACATAGGGCATAGAGAGCGGAAGGCGTCACACGTCTGCAATCCTTCGATTGCACTCAGGGAAGGGAAAATTGAATGTCCTCATCACTTGGAAAAGTGAATATGGGGCTGGTCATGGGGCTCGCCATCGGCGCGGCTCTGGGCGGCCTCCTGTTCGGCTACGACACCGCCGTGATTTCCGGCGCCGAAGAAGCCATCGTCCATAACTTCGTCACGCCGCGTACCGACCTCACCGAGGTGGCGCGCAACTCTCTGGCCGGTACGGCCATTGGCATCGCGCTTCTGGGTTGCGTGCTGGGCTCGCTGATCGCCGGGCCGCTGTCCACCTCGCTTGGCCGTCGCGCCGGGATGCTGATTGCCGCGTTTCTGTTCTTCGCCTCGTCGATCCTGTCGGGCTATCCGGAACTGGGTCTGGCCCCGATCGGTGGTCTGGGTGTTGAGGGCCTGACGCCCTTCATGATCTACCGCTTTATCGGCGGGGTCGCCATCGGCATGGCGTCGTTGATTTCGCCGCTGTACATCGCGGAAATCGCCCCGGCCAAGCAGCGTGGCCTGCTGATCACCTTCCAGCAAATCGCCATCGTCGGCGGTATGCTTCTGGTCTATTTCGTCAATCTGAAGATCGCGGAATCCGGCACCGATGAGTGGGTGCTTTCGACCGGCTGGCGCTATATGCTGGCTTCGGCGGGTATTCCGGCGGCCCTGTTCTTCCTGGCGGCCTTCCTTATGCCCGACACGCCGCGCTGGTACGTCATGAAGCAGAAGGAAGACAATGCGCGCAAGCTGCTCAGCGAACTGAACGATCCGCAAGAAGCGCAGGCGACCATGGACGAAATCCGCGGCTCGCTCAACGAACATTCGGGCAAGCTGTTCTCGTTCGGCGTCGGTGTTGTCGTGGTGGGTGTGCTGCTGTCGGTGTTTCAGCAGTTCGTCGGGATCAATGCCGTGCTCTATTACGCGCCGTTGATGTTCAAGAATATCGGATCGGGCACCGATCAGGCCCTGTTCCAGACCGTGCTGGTCGGTGCGGCCAATGTGGTGTTCACCCTGGTGGCGACCTTCACCGTCGATCACTGGGGCCGCAAGCCGCTGCTGATCCTCGGCGCTCTGGTCATGGCCGTGTCGATGGCCGCGCTCGGCATCCTGTTCCAGCAAAAGCAGGAAGGTACGCTGCTGCTGTACGCGGCCATGCTGTATATCGCCGGCTTCGCCCTGTCGTGGGGCCCAGTCGTGTGGGTGCTGCTGGCCGAAATGTTCCCCAACTCCATCAAGGGCAAGGCCATGGCCATCGCCGTCGCCGCCCAGTGGATTTCGAACTACATCGTCACCTGGTCGTTCAAGGTGATTGATGGCGACAGCGCGCTCAACGCCACCTTCAACCACGGCCTCAACTACTACATCTATGCGGCCTTTTCGGTGCTGGCGGCGGTCTTCGTGTGGAAGTTCGTACCGGAAACCAAGGGCCGGACCCTTGAGGCGATTGAAAGCCTGTGGAAGAAGTCGTAACATAAGGCGACACAGTAAAGGACGGCGGAGCTGCGATCAGGCTCCGCCGTTTGCGTCTGAAAAATAAAAATATGGAAATGCCACATGATCGCTCTTTCGACGCTGACCCTGACGGCACGCGACACAACGCTGGCCCTGCATCCGGACCTGGGCGGCTCCATCGGCGCTTTGAGCCACAAGGGCCGCGACTATATGCGCCCGACACCCGAAGACCCGCGCGATGTGCTGGAGACGGCGTCGTTTCCGCTGGTGCCCTTCTGTAACCGCATCCGTAACGGCAGCTTCTCCATCGGTACGCAAAAGGTGAAGATGGCCCCCAATCTGGGTGACCATCCGCATACCCTGCACGGTCAGGGCTGGCGCGCGCGCTGGAGCGTGACGGAGCAATCGCCGTCGCGGGCCGTTCTGACCTATCGTCATCAGCCGGATGAGTGGCCGTGGGCCTATGAGGCGCGGCAGGTGTTCGAACTGCGTCCGGCGGGGTTGCGCGTCTGGCTGAGCGTCAAGAACCTCAGCTCAACCGCCATGCCGGCGGGACTGGGCTTTCACCCCTATTTCAACCGCACCTCTCAGACGCGGCTCAAGGCGCCCGTCGATGGGGTGTGGATCGCCGATATGGACTGCCTGCCGACCGAATGGTACGCGGGCGTGTGGCGCAAGGACTGGACGAAGGGGGATTTCGTCAGCGACACGGGCCTGATCGACCATTGCCATACGGGCTTTGCCGGGCGCGCCGACATCTATGAGGACGCGACACCGGTCCTGACCTTGCGCGCCTCACCGGATTGTCACTGGCTGCACGTCTATGTGCCGCCTGGGCAGGACTTTTTCTGCGCCGAGCCGGTCAACCATATGCCGGACCCCTTCCACCACGCCAATTCCGGCCTGCGCTGCCTCAAGCCCGGCGAAGTGGCGCTGATCTGGATGGATATAAGCCTGCACGGGTAGACCTATTTCGTGCGGGCTTTCAACGGATACGAAATGATCAGGGTCAGCGGCTCATCGCCCACCTGTTTGATACCGACCTTCGCCCCTTCATAGAGATAGGCGGTCATGCCCTCGGTGAGGGTGTGAGTCACGCCGTCCGATTCCACAATCCCGGTACCGGAAACGACGTAATAGACCTCATCGTGGTCGATGGGGTGGATGCCGATGGCCGCGCCCTTGTGCAGGCTGCGCTTGCGGAACTCCATGCTGCGCTGCGGGGCGCTGTCGCTGATGCGGAATGCGGTGGACATGCCGATCCGGCCGTGCGGCGGGGCCTCTTCGACCACCGTGTCCTTTTCGTCGATAATGACCATGGGCGGGGCTCCGAGGGCGAACGAGGGCAGGGCGATCAGGGCTGCGGCAAAGATCAGGCGCATGGGATTCCTCCTGTTTGGGAAGAGTTAGCCACGAAACGTCGTTCGGCGCAGCCAAAAACACGAAAAGACACGAACTTCATTGCACGGATTGATCGTGCGAAGCGCCATAAAATACTCTTGCCGAAGTTAATCAGAAGCCCTTTGGGCCCTATGTTTCTACGGTTCTGAGTTTGTGATTTTCGTGTTTTTGGTGGCTAAGAAAACCTTACATCACCCATCCGCCGTCGATGATGTGGGCGCGGCCGGTGGTGAATTTGGACTCATCCGAGCCCAGATAGACGGCCAGTGCCGCCAGTTCTTCCGGCTTGCCGAAGCGGCCCATGGCCTGACGCGCGGTGAAGTCCTTATAGGCCTGCTCAAAATCACCCGTGTCGTGCAGGCGTTGCAGCAGAGACGGCGTCTCCACCGTGCCGGGGCAGATGGCGTTGCAGCGGATGCCCTGCGCCACGAAGTCCGCCGCCACCGACTTGGTCAGGCCGATCACCGCCGCCTTGGTGGCGCAGTAGGCGAAGCGGTTGGGGATACCTTTGACCGACGAGGCGATCGACGACATGTTGATGATCGAGCCGCCCCCGCGTGCGATCATGTTGGGCAGGACGGCGCGGATCAGGCGGTACTGCGCCGTGACGTTCAGGCTGTTGGAAAAGGCCCAGTCCTGTTCGTCGCAATCGAGAATGGTCCCGGCGTGCACGAAACCGGCGCAGTTATAGAGGATGTCGATATGGGGGAACTCAGCGGCGATGGCCTTGACCGCTTCGGCGTCGGTGACGTCGAGCTTGCGCGCGATGACATTCTCCAGCGCCGCCAGTTCGCTGAGGCTGGCCTCGTTGATGTCGGCGGCGATGACGGTGGCCCCTTCGCGCACATAGGCTTCGACGGTGGCGCGGCCAATGCCTTGCCCGGCAGCGGTGATCAGGGCGGTTTTTCCGGAAAGTCGTGACATGGTGCGGTCTCTTGAAATCATTCCCCTCCCCACCACAGGTGGGGAGGTATAATTAGGTTACGCCCGGCGCAGCGGCAGGCAGGCCGGGCCCAGCGGGTCGAAGGCCTTATAGGTCAGGATGAACTCCTGATGGCCCAGGGCTTCGGATTTTGTGGGGGCGCCAGCGGCGACGGCCAGCACGCTGTCGATAATCTCCTGCCCGACCTCATCCAGCGTGGCACGACCTTCCATGATCTTGCCGGCGTCGATATCCATATCCTCGCTCAGCTTGCGATAGGTGTCGGGATTGGCGCAGACCTTGATCACGGGCGAAATGGCCGACCCCACCACAGAGCCGCGGCCCGTGGTGAACAGGGTCACGTGTGCGCCACAGGCGATCAGTTCGACGATTTCCGCATTGTCCGAGATATTGGGGAAGCCGAAACGCGGCTCACCGTCCGGCACCACATCGAGCAGGTAAAGCCCGCCCGTCGGCGGCAGATCACCGGGTTTCAGGATGCCGCAGATGGGCGCCGATCCCGACTTGGAATAGGCCCCCATCGACTTTTCTTCCTGCGTGGTCAGGCCGCCTTCGGCATTGCCCGGCGCGAACGACCCAAAGCCCATGACGGTGTAATAGGCCTCGGCCTTCTGCACGCAGGCTTCGAGTTCCGCCCCCAGTTCTGGCGTGACGGCGCGGCTGGCCATGATGGTTTCGCAGCCGACCAGTTCGCCGGTTTCTTCGAACACACAGGCCGCCCCTTGCGCCCCGAACCAGTCGAAGGCGCGACCGACAGCCGGATTGGCGGTGATGCCCGACGTACCGTCCGAGCCGCCGCAGATGGTGCCGATGACCAGCTCTGACACCGCCATCTCGACCACCGGGGTCTGCGCGGCTACGGCTTGCAACCGGGCCACGGCCTCAAGGCCCTTCTGAATGGTCGAAAGCGTACCGCCTGACTGCTGGATCACCAGGGTTTCGCACGGGCGGCCCGACGCCTCGATGGCGGCCTTCAGGCGCTCGCGGTTGAAGCTCTCACAGCCCAGCGAGATCAGCAGCACGCCGCCGACATTGGGATGCGTCGTCACCGCCGACATCACCTTGAAGGCGTAGTCGTTGGGATAGCAACCCGGAAAGCCGATCAGGTGCACCTCGCTGTCATCGGACCTGGTGACGATCTGGCGCGCCACGTGGTGGGCGCATTCGACCAGATAGGCCACGGCGATGACATTGCGGATGCCCTTGCGGCCATCCGGACGCAGATAGCCCTTAAGCATGTACACCTCCGGAGGCTTCGCGGGTGTGAGAAGAAATATAGTCGCTTTTCATATTGTGCATGTGGACGTGGCCACCCTTGGGCGTGTCTTGGGTCATCGAGCCGATGGGCGCGCCGTATTTGAAGATCTTGTCCCCGGCCTTCAGGTCGCGCACGGCGACCTTGTGACCCACCTCGATAGCCTCGGTAATCGACAAAGCCTCGGCGCCCACCGTCACCACACTGCCCGCCGCGATCGCCGCGCGGCACACCGCCACATTGTCAGAAGGGTGCAGTAAAATCAGGGGGGAGGGCAGGGACATGGACAGTTGAACTCTTACGCTTGTGAAACATCACCCGCCGGCGCATCGGCGCGCAGCAGACCGGCGGCTTTCAGGTCGTGCCACAGCTCGGCAGGGATGGGATGGCTGAACAGCTCGATATTGCGCGCCACCTGCTGCGGGCGGGCCATGCCGACGACGGTACTGGCCACGACCGGATGGAAGCCGGGGAATTGCAACGCCGCGGCGGCCAGCGGCACATGGTGGCGGGTGCAGACGGCCTCGATGTCGCGCACGCGGGTCAGGATGTCCGTCGGCGGGGCCACATAGTTGAAGTGCGCGCCTCCGGCCAGCAGACCCGAATTGAACGGGGCCGCTGCCAGAACCGACACACCGCGCGCCGCGCAGCGTTCAAACAGGCCGTCCAGCGGCGTCTGCTCCAGCAGGGTATAGCGTCCGGCCAGCATCAGGACGTCGATATCGGCTTCGGCCATAACCAGATCGCAGATGGCCGTCTCATTGACGCCAAGCCCGATGGCCTGCGTCAGGCCCTGCGCTTTCAGTTCGTGTAGGGCGCGCAAACCGCCGCTCAGAAAGGCGGCGAGGTGTCGGGCATGGTCGCTGCCGTGGGTTTCGACTCCCAGATCGTGGACCAGCAACATGTCGATGCGTTCGCGCTTCAGCCGCTTCTGACTGTCCTCAAACGACCGCATCACGCCGTCATAACTGTAGTCGAAGTGCTCATCGAAGGGGTCGCCATCGACAAAGCCGTGGCGTTCGGTGCTGGGCGGCGGGGCAGCGATGGGGGTCAGGACCCGTCCCACCTTGGTGGACAGGGTGGTGTCAGCGCTCAGGTCGGCGAGGCGGCGCTCGGACAGGCCGTGCCCATAGCGCGGAGCGGTGTCGATATAGCCGATGCCGCCGTCCGTTACGGCCTTGAGCGTCGCTGCCGCCGTGGCGTCATCGACCGGGCGATACAGGTTACCGATGGCCGCCGCGCCGAAACCCAGCGCACTGACCCGGACCTGCGTGCGGCCTATGGTATGGAGATCGCTAATTGGCACAGTACATCCCTGTTCATTTTTAAAAATGATTATCGCTTATGAAAAAATATGTATAGCCGACGTAACGCCGACGCAAGAGGCCTCAGACGCGATTACGCCGAGCGCGCGCATTTTCCTTTTCGCTCATGAAATCAGCGCGCTGCCAATTTTCAAATCAGGCGAAACGCCTATCCACCCAGCGTGCGCGACAGCGCCGCCGCCGTGCCTTTCAGGCGCGCCACCGTGTCTTCGAGGCTCAGGCAGCCGTGCGTCTTCAGCCAGGGGATGGTCATGGCGGCGATGACCGTGGTGTCGTTCATCACCGGGCAGGAGACGTCCAGCACACCATCGACGAAATCGCTCTTGGCCTGCACATAGCCCTGATGCAGGGCGCGTTCGGCCACGGTTTCGAACAGTTGCCACTCCTGCGGCGTCGCCGTGCCGCGCAGCATGTGCTTCATCTGCTCCTTCAGCTTGGGCGGCTGAAAGGCATAGAGAACGAGGCCGGAGGTCGATTGCACCAGTTGCCGCTGATAGCCGACACGCACCGAAAAGCCGAGATCGCCCGGCGCTTCGATGCGGGCGATGACCACCATGTGATCGTCAGAGGCGATGGCCAGATGCACGGATTGGCGTACCTGTTCCGACAGGGCCTGCATCAGGGGCAGGGCCGAGGCCAGCAGGTTCTGGCTGGGGCCGCGGCTCATGCCCAGCGAGAAGAGCTTGTTGGTCAGTTCCAGCCCGTCGCCCTTTTGCGATTGCGCCACATAGCCGCGGTTTTCCAGCACCTGCACCATGCGGAACAGTTCGGACACCGAGCGGTCCAGCCGGTGCGAAATCTGCGACAAGGTCATGGGCCGTTTGTTGGCGGCCAGAAGCTCCAGCACGTCCAGCCCCTTCTCAAGGGCGGGTGCGCGGTATTTCATAGCCTTTTCACCGTCGCTGTGACGGGTATCTTCGCTGATCATGGGACCCCCTGTAGGTCATAAATTCTTTTTGCATTAGTGAAAAAGATGGCCTGACGCTCTGGCGGCGTCAATGGGTTTAATTGGTCCTCAAGCCAGTGTTTCCACTTTTGCCAGTCGCCGTTGAGGCGCACCACCGGCCAGTCAGAGCCGAACAGCAGGCGCTGTGGGCCAAAGACGGTCAGCAGATGCGCCACATAGGGGGCCGCCTCGTCGAAGGGTTGATCGGTGCGCATCTCGGTAAACAGGCCCGACAGTTTGCACACCACATTCGGGTGACGCGCGATGGCGGTCATACCCTCGGTCCAGTCGCGCGTCGCTTCGGGCTGCGTCTGAGTCGTGGCGATCGGGGGCTTGGCGCCGTGGTCGATCACGATACGCAAATCCGGATAGCGCTGCGCCACCGCCTCTATGGCAGACAGGTGGCGCGTAAAGACCAGCGCATCAAAGACCAGCCCCGCCGCCTGCATGGCCGACAGGGCGGGGGCGACGTCCGGGCGCACAATCCAGTTGTCGTCGGACAGGCCCTGCAACATCGGGCGCAGGCCCTTAAGTCTGGGGTGACGGGCCAGTTCGGCTACCCGTGTCGCCGCGTCCGGGGCCGACAGGTCGGTCCAGCCGACAACCCCGAGAATCAGCGGATCGGTTTCGGCGAGGCGGAGCAGCCACTGCGTATCGGCGTCTGACGGCTGCGACTGCACGGCCACCGCGCCGTGCAAATCTTCGCCGGCTGCCGCGCGCAGGTCCGCCGCCGCAAAGTCACGATAGATGGCCGTCAGGTCAGGCGTCGGCCATTCAAAGCCGTGGCGCCCGACCTGCCACAGGTGGAAATGGGCGTCGATGACCGGCGACATCTCAGTGACCGGTCATCTGTACGGGGCCCGTGGCGTCCTTCGGCGCGCGGAAGGCGTAAAGGGCGATCACCGCGAAGCACACCGCCGTGACGGTAAAGGCCGTGCGGATATGGCTTTGATCGGAGATGAAGCCCATCACCGCCGTCAGGACCGCCCCGCCGACAATGCTCATCACCAGCAGCGACGAACCGGTCTTGGTCAGGTTGCCGAGCCCGGCGACCGAGGTGGCGAAGATGGTCGGGAACATGATCGACATGAAGAAGCTGGAGGCCACCAGCGCCCACAGACCGTTTTCACCGCCGCTGACAACGGCAAACAGCATCAGGCCGATATTGACGAGGGCAAACAGGCCCAGAATCAGGGTCGGACGCACCTTGGTCATCAGGCCCGTGCCGATAAAGCGACCGACGGCAAAGGCGATCAGGGTGTAGTAGAGATAGGTGGCTGCCACCTTGTCGGTCAGGCCCATTTCGCTCTGGGCATAGCGGATCATATAGCTCCAGATACCGACCTGAGCGCCGACATAGAAGAACTGCGCCATGACGCCGAACATGAAGCGTGGGCGTTTGAGCAACTGAACGACCGAGCCGAAAAATCCGACCTCTTCGCCGCTGTCTTCGTGCGCGTTTTGCGTGGCGGCCGCCGGGAATTTCGACAGGAAGACCAGCAGGGCCCACAGGAGCACGACGCAGCCAATGACCAGATAGGGCCCCTGCACCGCCTTGACTTCCGAAATGTAAAAGGCCTGACGCGCGGTGTCGGTCATGGCGGTGAGCGCGGTTTCATCGTGTTCGATACCCGACAGGATGAAATGCTGACCGATGAAGATACCGGACAGCGCCCCCAGTGGGTTGAAGCTCTGGGCCAGGTTGAGGCGGAAGGCGGCCTTGTCCGGCGAGCCCAGAACCGTGATCAGCGGGTTGGCGGAGGTTTCGAGGAAGGCCAGACCCGAGGCGATGACGAAAAGTCCGCCAAGGAACCAGCTATACTGGTGATTGTCGGCGGCCGGATAGAAGATGAAGGCCCCGGCGGCGTAGAGCAGCAGGCCCACGACCACGGCGGTTTTATAGCCCAGCTTGCGCATCACAAAAGCAGCGGGCAGGGCCAGCAGGAAATAGCCCATATAGAAGGCCGACTGCACCAGACCCGATTGCAGGTCGGTCAGCACAAAGGCCTTTTTGAACTGCGGAATCAGCACGTCGTTGAGGTTATTCGCCACACCCCAGAAAAAGAACAGGCTGGTAATCAGGATCAGCGGCCACAGGCTTTTCAGGCCCCGGCCCGGCGCGGTTTCGGAGGTCATGTGCGTTTCTTTCCCATTGTGCCCGGATCATGCTTGCCGGGCGTCTTGCGTGCAAGGCACCACATATGAAGTCGGTTGTCAAATATGAAATGCTGCGCGTGGCACGGTGCAAAAAAGCCAGGCCTTTGACAGATCGGGCAGGCGTGATATGGGCGTTGTCAGCAATTGTCCGGGTAATGGCTTAAATTATCATATAAATATTGCCGAAAGCGTTTCGGCCATGATAACGAAGTCGCCCAAGGTAAACTTAGGCCAAATTTAAGCAGGAAGCGTCCATGTTCGGGAAAAAAAAGGTCAAGCCGCTGAAGATCGGTCTGGTGGGGCTGGGCAAGATCGCTGTCGATCAGCACATACCATCGATCCGCGCCAACCCGGCGCTGGAGCTGGTGGCTGGGTGTTCGCCCAATGCCCGCCCGGATGGCGTGACCGCTTACGATTCGCTGGAAGAGATGCTGGCGGCCCACCCGGAAATCGAGGCCGTGGCCATCTGCACGCCGCCGCAAATCCGGCACACCATCGCCAGGCAGGTCATCGCGGCGGGCAAGCACGTCTTCCTTGAAAAACCCCCCGCGGCGACTTTGGGCGAAGCCGAAGCCATTGCCGATCTGGCGCGCGCCAAGGGCGTGACGGTGCTGGCCAGTTGGCATTCGCGCTATGCGCCGGCGGTGGAAACGACCCGCCAATGGATCGCCGGGCGCAAGATCAAATCCATCCACGTCGTGTGGAAAGAAAATGTGCGTCAGTGGCATCCGGGTCAAAAATGGATCTTCGAAGCCGGCGGCATGGGCGTCTTCGATCCGGGCATCAATTCGTTGTCTATCCTGACGCGCATCGTGCCGGAAAAGGTCATCGTCAAAAAGGCTGACCTGCACATTCCGGTCAATTGCGAAGCCCCGATTCAGGTCGAGATGGACATGACGACCGAAAGCGGCGTCGCCATTCGCGCCGATTACGACTTCCTTCAAACCGGTATCCAGACCTGGTCGATCTTCGTTGAGTCCGAAAAGGGCGAAAAGCTGGAACTGAGCATGGGCGGCACGGGCCTGACCATCGACGGCAAGGAGATCATGAAGGAAAAAGAGGCCGAATATCCTGGCCTCTATGCGCACTTCGAAAAGCTGGTGCGCGCGGGTCAGTCGGACGCCGACTTCTCGCCGCTGCGCATCGTCGCCGACGCCATGCTGCTGGGCAAGCGCATCGATGCCCCGGAATATAATGAGTAGGACTTGCTCCCTCCTCCCTGTTGCGCAGCAATGGGGAGGTGCCGAGCAAGCGAAGCGCGTCGAAGCGGAGGGGGGCGACTCCGAGCACTGAAACGCGCTCAAAGGCTTGATGTTATCCCCCTCCGTCAGTCCGCTTCGCGTCCTGCCACCTCCCCACGCTTAAGCGCAGGGAGAAGAAGAAATGTCTGGTACTCTGCTCCCTAATGCGGCAAGCTCTGCGCCCATAAACGGAGCCAGACTTGTCTCACGATCTGTTTGAAGCGGCCAAGGCCGCAGCGGCCTTCAGCCATTCCCCCTATTCCGGTTTTCCCGTCGGTGCGGCCATTCGCACGCCGGATGGGCGTGTTTTCAGCGGCGCCAATGTCGAAAACCTCGCCTTTCCGCAGGGTTGGTGCGCCGAGACCTCGGCCCTGGCGCAGATGATCATGGGGGGCGCGAAACAGGTGGCCGAAATCGCCATCTTCGCCCCCAAAAAAGGTGCCTGTCCGCCCTGTGGCGGCTGTCGGCAGAAGCTGGCCGAGTTTTCCGACGGCTCGGCGCAAATCCATCTGTGCGATGAGGCGGGTGTGGCCCAGACGGTCACGCTGGCCGAGCTTTTACCCATGATGTTCCGCACGGAGCTGAAATAACAAAGCCCGGCGGGTGATCCTGCCGGGCTTTGGTTTTGCGAACGTCCAAACGGTGATCAGCCTTCGAATTCCGGCTCGGTCATGGCCGTGCGGGTCACCTTGGCGACGCGCAGGGCGTTGGTCGAGCCCGATTTGCCGAAGGGCATACCGGCGACGATGACGATGTCCTGACCGGGCTCCGAGATGCCTTCGGTGCGGGCGATCTGATTGGCCACCTGCACGGTTTCCGACATGGAGTGCGTCACCGGCGCGGTCTTGGCGTGCACGCCCCAGGTCAGGGCGAGGCGACGCGCGGTTTCCAGATTGGGGGTCAGACCAAGAATCGGTGCCGTCGGACGTTCACGTGCCACACGCAGCGCGGTGTTCGACGAGTTGGTCAGAGCAACGATGGCCGAGGCCTCGATGGTTTGCGCCACCTGACGCGCAGCCGCGGCGATGGCCCCCGATACGGTCTTTTCCGTTTCCGGGCGGCGGCGATCGGTCTGCATCCGCCAGTCGCCGTCCTTTTCGACGCGGCCGACGATACGGTCCATGATGGTCACGGCTTCGACCGGATACTGCCCCGCCGCCGTTTCCGCCGACAGCATGACGGCATCGGCCCCGTCATAGACGGCTGTGGCCACGTCCGAGGCTTCGGCGCGGGTGGGGGTGGGGGCCGAGATCATGGATTCCAGCATTTGGGTGGCGACGATCACCGGCTTGCCCAGCGCGCGGGCAGCCTTGATGATGCGCTTTTGCGCCAGAGGCACCTCTTCGGGCGGCAGCTCGACGCCGAGGTCGCCGCGCGCCACCATGACGGCGTCGCTGAGGGCGAGGATTTCCTCGAGATTATCCAACGCCTGCGGCTTTTCGAGCTTCGACAGCACCCAGGCGCGGCCATTGATGATGCCCTTGGCCTCGATCACGTCTTCCGGGCGCTGCACGAAGCTAAGGCCGATATATTCGACACCGCGTTGCAGGGCGAATTCCATATCGGCGCGGTCTTTTTCGGTCAGGGCCGGGATCGGCAGGACCACGTCAGGCACGTTGACGCCCTTGCGGTCCGACAGGCGGCCGCCGGTAACGACCACGGTCTCCAGATGGTCTTCGCGCACATGGGTGACGCGCAGCTTCAGCTTGCCGTCATCGAGCAGCAGGTGCGAACCGATCTGCGCCGCCCCGATGATTTCCGGATGCGGCAGGTTGGCGCGCGTCAGGTCGCCGGGGGTGGGATTGAGGTCGAGGCGGAAAGTCTGACCCGGCGTCAGGACGATGGCGCCGCCCATGAAACGACCGACCCGCAGCTTCGGCCCCTGCACATCCGCCAGAATGCCGATCGGACGACCGGTCTTGGCCTCCAGATCGCGGATCAGGTCGATATTGCGGCCGTGGTCTTCGTGGCTGCCGTGCGAGAAGTTGAGGCGGAAGACGTCGGCTCCGGCCTGAAACAGTTGAGCCAGCATGTCGGCATTGGACGAGGCGGGGCCGAGGGTGGCGACCAGTTTGGTGCGGCGGCGACGAAGTATTTTCAAAGGACCAACTCTTCTTGGAACAGGGACGTCAGGCCTTCGCCGGCTCGGATGCGCCGCCTTAAGGCTGTCGTCTTTTGTAACGCCTTATGTGTATCCGAAAGGTGTATTTCGGTCAGAAGGCTTTAACATCCGCGCGTGTCGTGTGGCATTGGGACGGCTCTGGGCGGGCTCTTGTTCCCCCGAACCGCGCGTCTTGGGTTCGTGCAGACCAAAGTCGTGTTCTGTCCTTTGGGTCAAGTCACATTTTGAGTAACAAACCGCCGTGGTTTGACACAGCGGTAAGACGGTTTGCGCCGGTTGACCTTTGAGTCGGCTCTCGATGTCTGTGCCGCACACTCCTTGCGCCGTGTGACAGCGAAAGCGCCTGCCGCCCTCAGGGCGGAAACGAAATTGCAAATAACTCAGACATAAAATCAGCCAAATAGCCCTTTTTTGAGAGCAAGGGGTGGGCTGTATTGTATTTCATAAGAGAAAATACGCAAAGGTTGTGCTGGGGTTCTGAGGCGGCATAAATCGAGTAAAAAATAAAAATTCTATAAATCAGTATATTGAATCCCATCCATATAGTCTGGTTATTGAGGAAGGATTGTTCCTTGAAATCAGGAATGAAAAACGATGTTACGTTCTGCAACTGTGGCGATTATGCAATGGTGAGAACATTACCGCGTTTTCTTGTCATATAATATTAGGCAATCATATGATTTATGATAACGCTATCATCAGAGTCTGGGCCGTAGAGGCGCCTCCTTTCGGGTGGCCTCAACCATAATCCAGACCTGTGCTCAGGCAGGGAAACGCAAAAGCCAGCCATAGTCGCCGTGTTGACCGCAAAGAACCGTCACGGGGTGCGATGAGAGGCTCAATAAGGCCAGTGACGCCAACCTGACCGGACGCACGGGGTGCGCGGTTTGCCATCCCCGGCATAGTGCCAAACGCTTGCGGCTCAAGGAGGGGCCCCGGCGGGACATGAGGGAGACAGTTATGAGACAATCGAAATTCGCACGCCTGTCGGCGGGCGTCTCGGTGATGGCGCTGGGCGTTGCGGTGATGGGCTTTGCCCTGCCCGCCGTGGCCCAGACGACTACGGGTGAGGCCGATGTGACAGAAGTCATCGTCACCGGTCAGCGCGCCCAGATCAAGACGGCCCAGAAGCTGAAAAAAGACGCCGAAGTCGTGGTGGACTCGGTGACTGCCGTTGATATCGGCGCCCTGCCGGACCGTTCGGTGGCCGAAGCGCTGCAACGCATCTCCGGTATCCAGATCCAGCGCACCTCAGCGGCGCGTGACCCCATCCGCATGACCGCCGAAGGCGGCGGCGTGGTGATCCGTGGCCTGACCTGGGTGCGCTCTGAAACCAATGGTCGCGACATCTTCTCGGCCGCCAATGGCCGCTCCTTAAGCTTTGAAGACGTGTCGGCGGACCTGCTGGCCGGGGTCGATGTGTATAAGAACCCATCGGCGGATATGATCGAAGGCGGCATTGGCGGCACCGTCAATCTGCGCACGCGTCAGCCGTTCGACTCGCGCGGCCGCGTGCTGGCCGGTACCTTTGATTCGACCTATGGCGACTTGCAGGAGAAGCGCCAGAATTCGATCAGCGTCCTCTATTCCGACCGCTGGAAGACCTCGATCGGTGAGGTCGGCCTGCTGATCAACTATTCCAATGCCGACTCCGGCAACGAAACCCACGTCATCGGCGTTGACCGCTATAATCAGGTCGGTACGGGCAGCGCGGCGCGCTACATCCCCAATACGCTCGGCTGGCGCATCATCGACTGGGAGCAGAACCGTCAGGCCGGGGCCATCGCCCTGCAATGGCGTCCGAACGACGCGCTGGAATTCAGCCTTCAGGCCTTCAAGTCCAAGGCGACGCCCAAGAATGTCGAATACAATACCGGCTTCTATAACGACTCCGGCGAACTGACCTCGGCGCAATCGATGGCGACCTATAAATACAACAGCCAGGGCGAATTCGTTTCGGGCACCGTCTATGGCGCGGGCATCACCGCCAACACCCGCTATGGCGACGACGTCAAGGAAACCGAAGACGTCAGCCTCAATGCCCGCTGGTACGTCAATGACAAGCTGACCCTGACCGGCGACCTGCAATATGTGAAGTCCACCGCCGACATCCTGTCGAACACGGCCTTCATCCAGTATTGCGCCAAGCGCGTCACGACGGATGCCTGTGCGGCTTCGGACAAGACCGTCGTTTCGATCGACATGAATGGTGAGCTTCCGACGATCCGCATGCTGACCTCAGACACGGCCAACAAGTCCAACTATTATTGGGCAGCGGCTATGGACCACGTCGAAAAGAATGAGGCCAAGCAGTATTCGGCGCGCATCGATGGTCAGTATGAGTTCGACGACAATGGCTGGCTGAAAAGCTTCAAATTCGGGGCGCGTGCCACCGATCGTGACTATCAGACCCGGCAATCGACCTGGAACTGGGGCTATCTCAGCCACCAGTACTGGGGCTCAGGCGGCGGCACCGGCGCGGTCTATCTGGACAAGACCGGCGGCTTCGGTTCGGTCCCGGCCAATCCGCGCCTGCCCGGCCTGTCGGAGCTGGTGACGTTTGACGGCTTCATGGGCGGTCAGACTCCCGTCCCCGGCAATATCTGGTTCCCTTCGGCTGACCTCGTGAAGTCTCCGCAGGGCATGTATAACGAACTGCATGCGGTTCAGAACGCCGGCTGGGGCTGGGCGCCGATCAGCCTCGACGCCATCGGGCCGGAGGGCATCAATAACCAGAGCGAAAAGACGGCGGCGGCCTATGGCCTGCTGCGTATGGGCGGCGACCTCAGCGGCTTTGGCCAGAGCTGGGACGGCAATATCGGCGTGCGCGTCGTGAAGACCGAGGTCGAAACGGCAGGGGCAGTGGTTTCGGCCGCCGACGCCAATTTCGGTCCGGCCTGCGTGCCGTCGGGAGCCGTGACGGCGGAACGCTGTGCGGCCTTTGAAAACGCCCGCCGCTTCAAGGCCACGGCCCTGAGCGGCGTCGCCTTCGGCGGCACCAATGAATATACCGACGTGATGCCCAGCCTGAACCTGCGCTTCAAATATTCGCCGGAGCTTCAGTTCCGCTTTGCGGCGTCGAAGGCCATTGTGCGTCCGGATATGTCGTGGCTGAGCGGCTACACCACGCTTTCGACGGGTCAGTCCACGGGTGATTTCACGCTCAACCCGACGGGGCAGGGCGGCAATCCGTTCCTGAAGCCGGTCGAGGCCAATCAGTACGACCTGACGGCGGAGTGGTATTTCGCCCCGACCAGCAGCCTGACGCTCGCCTTGTTCAAAAAGGATCTGAGCAACTACATCTATGTGCAAAGCACGCCGGAAACCTATACCAATAACGGCGCCAGCATGACGTTCAACGTCAACCGCTATGTCAATGGCTCGGAAAAGGGCGAGGTGTCGGGCTTCGAAATCGCCTATAACCAGTTCTATGACTTCCTGCCGGGCTTCTGGTCGGGCTTCGGTATTCAGGCCAACTACACCAAGATCGACTCGTCGGGTGGCCGCAACCCGGTGGCCAGCGTCACCGACGGCAATCAGGTAACCAATGCCAGCATCAGCGGCCTGCCGCTCGAGGGCATGTCACCGGACAGCTATAACTTTGCCCTGCTGTATGAAAAGTACGGTATCTCAGCGCGCATGGCCTATAACTGGCGCTCCGAATACCTCTACACCACCTCGGCGGCCAATGTGAACCGTCCGATGTGGGCGGGCGATTACGGCCAATGGGACGGCTCGGTCTTCTACAGCCTGACGCCCAAGGTCAAGGTCGGGCTTCAGGCGACCAATATCGGCCGCGACATCGCCTATACGCGCGTGTCGTCCGACGTGGCCAAGCCGCTGGAGACGCAGTACTATTCGGCGACCAAGACCGACCGCCGCGTGGCCCTGATCCTGCGCGCCAGCTTCTAGATCATTATGATTTCTGGTAGAAACATAATGATCTGGATTTTTGTTTAGCCCCTCGCCGGGCGGTGGCTTTGCCACCTTGGCCGCCGCCTCAATGGCGGCTTGAGCGGGATGATTCCAAGAGAAATCATCCCGCTCTAAAGCAGACTAACTGTTAAATCTGTAGGCTCTCCCGTTCTGCGGGGGAGCCTTTTTTATGAGAGAGTAAAAGTGAGGCAGACAGGATGAGCGACGCCATTCGCCGCATTATCATCGCCGGGGGCGGCACGGCGGGCTGGATGTGTGCGGCGGCGCTGCGCAAGGGGCTGGGCCGCACGGTCGAGCTGGTGCTGATCGAATCCGAAGACATCGGCACGATAGGGGTGGGCGAAGCGACCATTCCGCCGATCCGCAAATTTCTGGAGCACGTGGGGATCAACGAACTCGACTTCATCCGGGCGACCGAGGCCAGCTTCAAGCTGGGTATCGAATTCGCCGGATGGGGCACGCCCGACAGCCGCTATTTCCACGGCTTCGGCGATTTCGGCGCGGTGCATGAGGCCGTGCGCCCCTATCAGCTGTGGCGGTTGTTGCGTGAAGCCGGTGACGAAACACCGCTGGAGGCCTGGTCCCTACCGGCGGCGCTGGCGAAGGCAGGAAAGTTCTTTCCGCCCAATCCCGACCCGCGTTCACCCATGCACGATTACGCCTATGCCTATCATTTCGATGCCGGGCTTTTCGCGCGCTTTCTGCGCCGCCATTGCGAAGCTCAGGGCGTGCAGCGGATCAATGCCAAAATCGACGCCGTGCAGGTGCGCCCGGCGGACGGCTTCATCGAGGCGCTGAGGCTCGACAACGGCACAAGCGAGGCGGCGGACTTTTTCATCGACTGCACCGGCTTTCGCGGGCTGCTGATCGAGGGGGCGCTGAAGGCCGGGTTCGAGGACTGGTCCCACTGGCTGCGGGCGGATCGCGCCTGGGCCGTGCCGACCGCGCGCCATGCCGGGGCAGGGATTACGCCCTATACGACCTCGACGGCCCATGCGGCGGGCTGGCAATGGCGCATTCCCTTGCAGCACCGCACCGGCAATGGCCACGTCTTCGCCTCGGCCTTCATGGATGAAGAAACGGCGCGCGACGTGCTGCTGCGCCATCTTGAGGGGCCGGCTTTGAAAGACCCCATGCTGATCCGCTTCACCACGGGTCGCCGTCCGCAGCCGTGGACGAAGAACTGCGTCGCCGTGGGCCTGTCGTCCGGCTTCTTGGAGCCGCTGGAATCGACCTCGATCAACCTGATCCAGAGCGGCATTGCGCAGTTTCTGGAACTGTTCCCCTCGCGACAGGCCGAAGCGGTGCTGCGGCGCGAATATAACCGTCAGATGGGCCTGTCCTATGAGCGGGTGCGCGACTTCATCATCCTGCATTATAAGCTCAATACACGGTCCGAGCCGCTGTGGCGGTATTGCGCCGACATGCCGATTCCCGACACGCTGGCGCACAAGATCGAGCTGTTCAGCGCGCGCGGCGACGCGGTCAGCTACGACTGGGACCATTTTGCCGAACCGAGCTGGATCGCCGTGATGAACGGGCAGGGGCTACGGTCGCGCTTTGCTGACCCTCTGGCCCGGCGGTTGCCGCTGGAGGGCGTGCGCGCCCTGATGACGCAGCGGCGCGACGCCATTGCGCAGGTGGTGCGGCAACTGCCCGCCCATGCGGATTTTATTGCGCAGCATTGTGCGTCTGCGCCCGCCGCTGCGGCCGAATTGTGAGCCAAAAATACGCCTGAGCGCAGAAGCGTCTGGCGCTTTTGCCTGATTGCGTAGTAATGACATCGCTGTCAAAACTGTGGATAATAATGCCGTTATCTTGTCTGACAATTTGACGTGCAAATGAAAGAAATTGTTGGTAAATGGCAGTTTGATCGCCGCCGTTAAATTTTTCGATTGCAAAAGTCCGGATTTGCTGGATTTTTGATATTTGATTTATTTAATCGGTGCGGGCCTAAAAAACGTCTGTGAAAAGTCACTCGCAACCTACAGGTAGGGGTATATGTCTGAATCATCCAGCACCGCCAAAGGCGGCAGCGGTCTAGTACTTGCCGTCGTCTATGTGACCGCGCTCTTTTTTATCTGGGCTTTCGTCACCAATCTGCTCGACCCGCTTCTGAAGGCCATGAAGACGGTCTTCACGCTAAATAACGTCGAAGCCAACCTGACGGGTTCGGCCTTCTTTATTGCTTACGGCGTCATGTCTTTCCCATCGGCAGCCTTTCTGTCGAAATTCGGCTATGCCAAATCCGTCATTCTTGGCCTCGGCGGCATTGTTGCCGGTTGCCTCATCGCTATTCTGGCTGCCAAGATTCAGACCTATCCCGTGTTTCTGGTGGCACTGTTCACCATGGCGTCGGGCGTAACCCTGCTTCAGGTGGCCGCGAATCCTCTGATTGCCTCACTGGGGGCGGCAAAGGACTCGGCTTTCCGCCTTAACTTGTCTCAGGCGTTTAACTCTCTGGGGGCCGCGGCGGGTATGTACTTCGGCGCTCAGTTTTTGCTTGGCGGTGAGATTTTCAAGGAAAATGTCGTTGTTACCGAGCCTCTGCGTCTCGAAACCCTTTCCTTTGTGTCCAACGTCTACCTGCTGATCGCTGTTTCTCTGGCTGTTTTCATCGGAATGATCTGGCTGATCCGTCAGAAGATCGTTGACGCTGCACCGAAGATGGGAACGCTTGTGTCTCCGTTCACCGCCCTGACTTCGAAGTGGGCGAATCTCGGTGCGATCGGTATTTTCCTCTACGTCGGTGCCGAAGTAGCTATCTCGCTTAACCTGTTGTTGTTCCTCGAACAGAAGAACATCTTTGCGCTGGGGGCTCAGGAAGCCGGTAAGCTCATCACCTTCTACATGCTGTTTGCCATGATCGGTCGCTTCGCAGGCTCGGCCATGCTGAAGTTTGTCAAAGGCTATATCCTGCTCGGTATCTTCGCTGTTGGCGCCATGGCGATGTGTCTGGTTGTGATTTTCTCTAATGGTCTGGTTCCCACGAACCTCAATTCGACGATCAATCTTCTGGGTGTTGATCTGCCTCTGACAACGGGCGTCATTCCGGGCTTTGCGGCATTGCTGGTTGGTTTGTTCAATTCCATCATGTTCCCGACCATTTTCACCCTGACCTTGGAACGTTCGACCGCGCCGACCTCGGCCACGTCGGGCCTCCTGGTTTTGGCAATTGTCGGTGGTGCGGCCTTGCCGCCAATCTTCGGTGCGATCACGGATGCTACTGGAAGCCGTAACCTCGGCTTCATCGCGCCGCTGCTTTGCTACGTTTACGTGCTCTGGTTCGCTTTCGTCGCGCCCAAGGCACCGACGCACGCCATCGAAGAAGGCGTGTCGGGCGGGCACTAACCCTGCTGCCGGGCGGTTCGTCACGGGGGCGAACCGTCCGGTTTCTTCAACCATAAAAGACCCCGGCTGAGACACTCCGGGAGACGGGCGTATGCTATATATTGGCGTGGATTTTGGCGGCACCAAGATCGAGGCGGCGGCCTTGTCCGACCGCGGAGACGTTCTGGCCCGCTGGCGTGAGCCCAATCCCGGCGATTATGACGCGGCCCTGCGCCTGGTCAAAAACCTGATCGCGCGGGTCGAAGCCGAAGCCCGTCAGACCCATCCGGATATGGCCAATGCGCCCGCCAGCATCGGCATTGGCTCGCCCGGTTCCGTATCGCCGCGCAGCGGCCTGATGCGCAATTCCAATTCTCTTTATCTGAACGGCCGCACCTTCCGCGAAGACCTTGAGGTCACTCTGGGCCGTCCGGTGCGTCTGGCCAATGATGCCAACTGCCTCGCCCTGTCCGAAGCGATTGACGGGGCCGCCGCCGGGGCGTCCAGCGTCTTTGCCATCATCGTCGGTACGGGCTGCGGCGGCGGTTTGGTGGTCAACGGACAACTGGTCAACGGGGCCAATGGCATTGCCGGCGAATGGGGCCACATGCCCCTGCCGTGGCCGCAACCCGCCGAATATCCCGGTCCCAAATGCTGGTGCGGTCAGCACGGCTGCCTCGAAACCTGGGTTTCAGGCACGGGCTTTGCGCGCGATTTTCAGCAGACGACGGGCCGCGACCTGAAGGGCGAAGAGATCATTACCGCCATGCGTAACGGCGATGCCGAAGCCAAGGCGGCCTTTGAGGCCCTGCTGTCGCGACTGGGGCGCGGTATGGCGGCCATGGTCAATATTCTCGATCCGGACGTCTTCGTTTTCGGCGGAGGCCTGTCCAATGTGCCGGAAATCTATGACGCCCTGCCGGGTCTGATCCGGCCCTATGTCTTTTCCGACGGCTGGGACGCCAAACTGGCACCGGCGCGCTGGGGCGATTCGTCGGGCGTGCGCGGTGCCGCCTATCTGTGGAAATAAGGCTAAACGGACGAGGCGGGCATGAAACGGATAATGTTCGCCTTGGGCCTGTTACTGGCGACGCCTGTTCGGGCGCAGGAAGCCCCGATCGTCCATCTGCCGCAAGGCGATCTGCGCGGTCAGACGCAGGAGGGCATCAGCCGCTTCAAGGCTATCCCTTTTGCCGCGCCCCCCGTCGCCGAAGCGCGCTGGACCGCGCCGCGTCCGCCGCAAGCGTGGGCCGGTGTGCGTGACGCCACCGAGAGCGCGCCTGCCTGCGCACAGGTCTCCTATGGCTGGAACGAAAAGGCCGCGCAGAGCGCTTCGGAAGACTGCCTCTATCTGGAAGTCGCCACGCCGGAGCTGAGCCCGGTCAAGCCCCTGCCGGTCATGGTGTTTATCCACGGCGGGGCCAATCGCGCCGGGGATGGCGCGGGCACCGTCTATTCGGCCTTGCCGTCGCAGGGCGTGGTGCTGGTGTCGATCCAGTATCGTCTGGGGGTGTTTGGCTTCCTGTCGCATCCGGCCCTCAGCGCCGAACAGGGCGGGGCGTCGGGCAACTACGCCCTGATGGATCAGATCGCTGCCCTGACATGGGTGCGCGACCATATTGCGGCTTTTGGCGGCGATCCTCACAATGTCACGCTGTTCGGACACAGCGCCGGCGCACAGGATGTCGGGCTGCTGCTGGCGGCACCCGCTGCGAAGGGGCTGTTTCACAAGGCGATCCTGCAATCGGGCACGCCGCAATTTGGTTTGCCTGCGCGCACCCTGACGCAGAACGAAGCGCTGGGGACCACTTTGGCAAGGGGTTTCAGCGGTGCAAAGCCCGACAGCGCGGCAGCGCTGGCCGATCTGCGCCGGGCCGATGCCCGCGCCGTGCAGGCGGCGGCCGACCGGCTGGATGCGCCTATCGACGACGACAGCTTTATCTGGCTTCAGCCGACCGTGGACGGCAAGGTTTTGCCGCGCGCCCCACAAGCGGTGTTCCGCGCCGGTGAAGGGGCGGATATTCCGGTGATCATCGGGGTATCGGCGCGCGAACTGGGCCTGCATGGCGACCTGAAAAGCCAACTGAAAGCCGCCTTTGGCCCGCGTGCCAGAGCCGCAGCCCGATATTATCGCCAAACGGACCCGGTTCTGGGGCCGCCCGATCTGACGCTGGCTACCGACCTCAGCTTCCGCTGTCCGGCCGACTGGCTGGCGCGGCAACGCACCGCGAAGGGCGGGCAGGTGTGGCTCTATCAGCTTGAGGTCAATCGCCCGGCGGATCAGCCGGTGCACCATGGCTCCGAACTGACCTTTGTCTTCAACCGCCCGCCGCCGGGGGAGGGGCCGGGCTGGCCCGATCTGGGCGCGCGCTGGGTCCGCTTTGCCCGCGACGGCAACCCCGGCGCTGACTGGCCGGTCTATGGGGCCGAGGCCCACAGTCTGCGCCTTATGGCGACCGGGCCACAGGTGGCGACGTATGTGCGCTGGCCCGTGTGCGGGTGGCTTGACAGGCCTTAAATCGATTTCAGTATGCGTACCCTGAGCGGTTTTCGGTCAAAATGAACCGAAATTTTGCTCTCATTTAAAGCGCCTCGCGAAAGGCGCTCATACCAGACCGGAACACCCGGCGTATTGAGGAGGACATCATGAAAGAACTGACACGCAAAGGCTTTTTGACCGCAGGACTGGCGAGTGGACTGGCGCTTATGGCCGCCGGTGTGGCGCGCGCCCAGAAAGGCCCCATGCTCGCCTATGCCGATGGCATAAAGGAAGGCTGGTGGATTGGCGGATGGGCCAAGCAGACGCCGGCTGTGCCGCTTGAAGATCAGAGGCCGGTGGAAATCACCATGGCTGCCTGGAACGTTTTCACCTTTCAGACCTGGCAGAAGCTGAACGGCCCGGATTTCAAGACCCTTACGCTTCTGGTGCATGGTGGCCCCAAGGGCAAGCAGGAGGTGTCGCTGCGTCTGCGGCTGGGCGAGAAGGCCTATGAGAGTCAGGTGACGCTGAAAGGGCTGAAAGGCAAGTGGGTGCGTTATGACGTGCCGCTGAAGGACCTCAAGGTGAAGGACGGGCAGTTTGACACCATCGAACTGCGCAACGCTTCGGCGGAGTCGCTTGAGCCCTTCTACGTCAATTTTGTGATCTTGCAGTAATTAAGCCGACTTCATGAGCGCTTCCCGGATCGGCAGGAAGCGCTCATTGAACGGCAGGATGCCCGCCCCGCAGGCGCAGGCGTCGATGGCCAGAGCGGCGCGGCGCACAGGCGCAATGGGCGGCAGGCGACGGTCGGACAGGCGCGCATAGAGCGCGTTCAGCCGGTCGCACAGGCCGTCAATGATGGCGGCTGGCATCCGTCCGCCAATGTAGTGCGCCTCCGGGTTCAGGGCGCAGTTGAGCGTCAGAAACGGCATATAGAGGTGCTGCGCGGCTTCATCCAGCCACGCATCCACCACGCTTTGCGCCTGCGGTGACAGGTCTTCGAGATCGGCGGGGACGCTGGCCGCGAAGCCGTGCGCGGTCAGACGGGCATAGAGGGCGTAGAGGGACACCGCGTCCTGAAGCGTCCGCTCTGTCTCCGCTTCGCCGGGGATGGGCAGGAAGCCGATTTCGCCTGAGCGCCCATCCGCGCCGCGGAAATAGTGGCCATTGATGACCATACCGCCGCCCAGACCGGCGGAAATCAGCGTATAGATAAAGGAGCGCGATTGCAGGCCGTGGCCGAACTGCATCTCGCCAATGGCCGCCGCAGCGGCATCGTTTTCCACGACCGCCGGGGCGTCGATCAGGCCGGCGAAGAGAGCCGGTACGTCGATTTCAGACCACACGCCATAGGCGTCCGGACGATTGGGCAGGGGGACCCGCCCCAGATCGTCCGGCATCCCGATGCCCATGCCGATCAGACGATCAAAGTCGATCAGGCGTTTGCGGCGCAGGGTGTTCAGCGTTTCGGCCACGAAGGCGCGCACTTCGTCAGGCATGGCGAAATGGACTTCGCGGCTGATGCGAAAGCGCACCTGACCCACGAAATCCAGAGCGACGACGGTGATGTGGTCACGATCAATGTTGAGGCCAATCGAAAAGGCACCGTCCGGATTGACCACCAGTTGTGTGGCGGGCTGACCGCGCCCGCCCGTCAGTCGCCCGGCCTTCAGGATCAAGCCGTCATTGAGCAGGCGCCGCGTAATATTGGCGATGGCCGGGGCCGTCAGGCTGGTGATATCGGCCAGATCGGCCCGGGTGATGGGCCCGCGGGCGCGGATGGCCTGAAGCGTCACGCGCTGATTGTGGTCGCCCGCGCGTTCGAGATTGGTGCCCGACAGGCCCTCCTCATAGGTGCCGTTGCGGGGGGGCATACGCGTATCGTCTGGAAACGCTTCCAAGGTCATGTTCTCGTGTCCGTAAGGCGCTAAATCGCCCGGAGGCCGTCTCGCGACGCGTGTCAAAGTGAGTGATCGGTCCGATGAAAGCCCTTCGTTCCTTACCCGGTTATGGAACGATTGCATAAGGTGGTAAACAGGGTGCGGCACAGCCACCGAAATACGCGCGCCACCTATAGGCAAAAAGGGCTTTTGTCAGACAGACCTATAGAGGTTTAGGCTGCTTCCTGCCGTCTTACAAGACGTATGTCATACCCATTTATCGCAATGGCCAGACCGGTATTATTTGACGGTTTCGCCCAGCACCCAGTTTTCGCGGTGACGCCGGCGGTCGTCGCCCTGACGGATGTCGCGTACCGACTGGCATTCGGCGCGGCTGACCAGCCCGGTCTTCAGGCTGATGCGGTAACGGCAGGTGGTTCCGATATCGAGCTGGATATCGCCGACGGGGACGGGGGCGGTCTTGCGAATGCGCGCGGTGCGCGCCGCCGCCTGCTCCAGAGCCGGGCGGACACGAAGCGCATAGGCATCCAGCGCTTCGCGCGTCGGGCCGGATTCGTAGAGGACTTCGGCCTCGCCTGCGGCCTCATCCCACGCCGTCAGGGTCAGGCTTTCGCGCGCGCTGATCGTACCGCCGAACGGGCCATCGATCAGCGAATCCAGCCGGTAGGGGTTGTTAAGGCTAAGACCCAGATTGTGGGGAATGGCCAGAAGCGCGTCTTCCGGCAGGAACTGTTCCGCCGCCGTTTCCGCCGTCATCGGACCATAAAGACCGTCAAAGGCGTCGCCTTCGCGGGCATCAATGGCGCCTGAACGGCGCATGGCGGCCTTCAGGCGGTTGCGCAGTTGCGGCCAGTTTTCAAGGCGCAGCGGCGTCAGGCTTTCGTCGGCAACATAGGTGATGTCGCGGATGGCAGCGGCGGCCTGCATCACCTTTTCCAGCTCCAGACGCTCAGCGTCCGCCTCGGCGCCATCGACCTTGAACTCGTTTTCTACAAGTGTTTTGACGACGCGATAGCCGTCCGGATGCCGCGACAACTGGCTGAGATATTCGGCCTCCAGCCGCGTGCGGATAACCTTGCCGTTGGTTTCGCTTTCGGTGGTGCGCTTAAGCGTCTGACGCACGGCCGCCCCTGGCGGCAGGGTCAGGCGAAGCTGGTAATACTCGACCTGCAGCGGTGTCGCGCCGGGCACGTCGGCCCAAACCGGCGCGCTTACGCCTGCGGCTATGCAGGCTGCGATGACAACCGCCCTGATCATGGTTCGCCCTTCCCGTTTTCAGGAACCAGACCCCTGAATTAAGGTCTTTATGGCCCGACTTTGGGTCAACTCTGTGACGGCGGACTCAATCCTTGAAGAAGGTTTCGTACACAGACTGATCAAGCCGGTTCAGCCCCAACTGATATTCGTCGATGAACTCATGCAGGCCTGAGGCGATAAGGGCGGTGGCGTCGGCCTCCATCAGACGGGCGCGCAGGGCCTTCATATCGTTGAGCGCGGCGCACTGCGGTTTTTTCTCGCAGATGGCTTCCATGCACACGGTGGCGTAGTCAAGCGAAAAGCGCACCGAGCGCGGAAACAGCCTGGAGAACAGCAGAAACTGCGTCACGTCGCGGTAATTGATCGAGTGGTATTCCTGCCGGTACATTTCCAGCGCATTGACCGATTTCAGCACGGCGCCCCACTGCACATTGTCATAGGGGCTATCGACCTGCTCACCGCGCGGCAAAAGCAGAAAGTATTTCACGTCGAGAAGGCGCGCCGTCTTGTCGGCGCGCTCCAGCAACTGCCCCATGCGGGCAAAGTGCCAGCCGTCGCCGCGCGACATGGCGTTGATCATCATGCCGGCGAAGTGGGTGCCCGACTGACGCACCTCGGTATAATAGGCTTGCAGAGCTTCGACCGAGCGCTTGCGGCTGTGGGCCTGCGTCAGGTGGTAAAGCTCGTTGATCTTTTCCCACACCTCGACCGGGATCACTTCGCGCACCGTGCGGGCGTTTTCGCGCGCCCGGTAGATGGAGGACAGGATGGAGTTGGGGTTCTTGTCGTCAAAGGTCAGGAAGCGCACGATGGATTTCTCATCGGCGGTGGCGTAGCGCTTGTTGAAATCCTCATCGTCGCCGGAGGTGGCGATCAAAGGATACCACTGCGTTTCCTCGACGCTCAGACCGAGATCGAGCATCAGGTGGGTGTTGACGTCGATGAAGCGCGCGACGTTTTCCGCGCGCTCCAGATAGCGCGACATCCAGTAGATCGAATTGGCAACGCGGCTTAACATCATGCGGAAGGTCCTGAACGGCGGTGGCCGAATAAAGGGGAGAGGCTGATCATTCCGCCACTCCGTAATAGTTCTCTTCGCCCAGCACCCAGGTATCTTTCGACCCGCCGCCCTGCGACGAATTGACGACCAGCGAGCCTTTTTTCAGCGCCACGCGCGTCAGGCCGCCGGGCAGGGTGAAGACGTCTTCGCCAAACAGCGAATAGGGGCGGAAATCGACGTGGCGGCCTTCGATGCCGTTGCCGATCAAGGTGGGCGCGCGCGACAAGGACAGGGTGGGCTGAGCGATATAGTCGCGCGGCTTGGCCCGGATTTTTTCGGCAAATTCTTTTTGCTCAGCCTTGGTGCTCTTGGGGCCGATCAGCATACCGTAGCCGCCCGACAGGTTCACCGCCTTGACCACCAGCTTGTCGAGATTGGCCAGAACGTAGTCGCGCTCCTTGTCATCCTCACAGATATAGGTGGGCACATTCTGGGCAATGGCGTCTTCGCCCAGATAGTATTTCACGATCTTCGGCACATAGGCATAGACGGCCTTATCGTCAGCGATGCCGGTACCCGGCGCATTGGCCAGCGCCACCTTGCCCTTGCGATAGGCGTTCATAATGCCGGGCACGCCCAGCAGGGAATCCTTGCGGAAGACCTGCGGGTCGATGAACTCATCATCAATGCGGCGATAGATGACATCGACCTGTTTCAGGCCCTGAGTCGTGCGCATATAGACCGTGTCGTCTTCGACCACGAGGTCGGAATTCTGGCACAGGGGCACGCCCATCTGCTGCGCCAGATAGGCGTGCTCGAAATAGGCGGAATTGTAGATGCCGGGCGTCAGCACGACGATATTCGGCTCGTCCTTGCCTTCGGGGGCAATGAATTTCAGCGTCTTGTACAGGTGATCGCCATAGTTGGAGACGGGGCGCACCTTAAGGGTCTGAAACGCCTTGGGCAGGATGCGCTTTTGCACGGCGCGGTTTTCCAGCACGTAGGAAATGCCCGACGGGCAGCGCAGATTGTCTTCCAGCACGTAGAATTCGCCGTCGCCATCGCGCACGAAGTCGGTGCCGGAAATATGCGTCCACACGCCTTTCGGTGGCGACAGGCCCTCACAGGGCTTGAGGTAGCAGGCCGACGAAAAGATCAGCTCGGCCGGGATCACCTTATCCTTGAGAATCTTCTGATCGTTATAGATGTCCTGAATGAACAGGTTGAGGGCCCGGATACGTTGATTGATGCCGCGCTCCAGCTTGGCCCAGTCCGCCGCCGACACGAGGCGCGGAATGATGTCGAACGGCAGGATCTTCTCGGTGCCCTTCTTGTCGCCATAGACGTTGAAGGTGTTGCCCGACTGATAAAGGATGTCTTCGGCCTGTTTCTGGCGGCGTTTCAGGTCGGCCCGGCTGAGCGCGTCCAACTGCTCGACCAGTCCGGCGGCGGCCGGATGCGGCACGCCGTCGCTGGCGAACAGCTCGTCGAAAAACCCTTCGGTTTTATAGGATTCCAGACTCACGCGGGTGCCTCCCCAAAGCGGATAAACTCAAAAAATACGCGTACTTTCAAACCTTATTCCGATGCCCATCAGGGCATCGTTACATAAAAAATCGAAAAATGCTGAAGGGGCGTCCGTGGGCGGCGAGCCCGAGGCATTTTTCACCGTCTCTTTCCACTTGAAAGTACCGCAGGCGAAGCCGAGGACACTTTCAAGTGAGTTATCATAGATAGACCTCGTTCATCGTCACCTGCACGCGCAGGTCCTCCTTGCCGCCGCCGCGATAGATGGTGCCGGAGGTTGGCGTCGCATCGAGATAGTTGCGCCCGCATGCCACCCGCACATGGTCCTGCGACACGAGGCAGCCATTGGTCGGATCGAAGCCGCGCCAGCCGATATAGGGGATATAGACTTCGGCCCAGGCGTGGCTGGCGTCGGACTGAATCTTGTTCTCGTAATTGGCCCCGGTGAAGATGTAGCCCATGCGGTAGCGCGCCGGAATGCCCAGAAGCCGCGCCAGCGTGATGAACAGGTTGGCGAAGTCCTGGCAGACGCCCTTACGATTGGCATAGACATCAAAAGGCGTGGTCGAAAACGAGGTCGAACCGGGCACGTATTGATAGTCGCGGTAGATGGTCAGGTTGATGTCGTTCAGCGTGTCCATGACGTGACCGGCATTGCGCTCCGAGAAGGCCCGCGCATAGACCAGCAGTTCGGCGATCTGCGTTTCCGGCATTTCGAGCAGCAGCAGATAAGGCTCCATCACCTGAAGCTGCCACGGCATCCACGAAATGGGGAAGCGCGCCTGACGCTGGGCCGGGCCGTAATCGTCCGGCGCCTGCCCAAAAATCTTGACCAGAGAGCGGCACGAGACGGTCAGTTGCCTGTACGGCTTGATGATCGAATAGTGGATGTTCTGATTGCCGAACACGTCCTCGAAGCGCACATCCTCGCCCTCGGCCGAAATGGTCAGGGTCGAATGGATGACCTCCTGAAGCTGATCCTCGACCGGCAGCAGGCGGAAGGTGTGGGTCGAATGTTCGACCGCCTTTTCATAGGTGTATTCCGTCGAATGCACCACGTCATAAAGGCGGTAGGTGAGGGGGCTGCCGTCCGGGGCGTGGGTGACCGAGCGGGCATTGATCACGTTCGACTGCACGTGGCTCATGCTGGCCAGCTTGGCGACGATGGAGGCCTGCTGCGACTGGGCCTGCACGCTGGCGAACAGGGCGTTGCGTTCGGTGATCTTCTCCAGCGGCCCGCCCTGAAGGATGGGAGAAGACAGGGCCGACGGGCGGTCCGGCTGCTGCGGCGGCACCGGCAATTTCGGCGGGGCTTCTTTCTTGTTGGTCCAGATGACCGCGCCGCGTCGCGCGATGATCAGTTGCCCGCCCTGCATCGGCGTCCACTTGCCTGATGCAAACGGTGATGAGGCAAAGACCACCGCCGTTCGGAAGGTGTCGCGCGGATTGTTGAGTGCGAAGGAGGCAGCGTCCGACTGAAACCCTTCGGCGGCGTGCGGCGGCTTGATACGGCTGTAATAGAGGCTCGACTGCGATTTGGAGCCGTAAAAGACCGCCACCGTCACGCCATCGGAAATGGCCATGTCGGCGGAGCCCAGATCATCCAGTTGCAGGAACCAGCTCAGAAGGACGTTGTGGTCGATGGCCGCGAGCGTGCGCGCGCCGTAATCCTCGATCTTGCCCAGCAGGAAGACCAGAGCCAGCTCCGAATCGGTGCGCCCCAGCGGCTCCAGAAAGATCGACTTGTTGTGGTGCAGCTTCTTGATGGCTTCCTTGTCGAGGTTGCCATTGTGCATGAACACCCAGTCCTGACCTGCAAAGGAGCGGGTGAAGGGCTGGGTTTCCAGATGGGTATAGCCGGTGGCCGCGCCGCGCACCTTGCAGAAGAAGACGGTCGAGCGGAACCCTTCCCAGTCGCTCATGGCGCCTTTGAGCGAAACCGTGTCCTTGGCCGCCGGGTCCTTGGCCACCATTGCAGCCTTATTATCCGCCGGGTACCATGCCAGACCCCAACCGAGCGTATGGTCGCCCTTTTGCGGGCCGGTGCGAAACTTCAGGTCGATGAGCGGCGAACTTAAGCCGTCGAAACTAAACGCAAAGATGTCGCTCGAAATATCGCTGAACAACGGGTGGTCCTTCTTGCTCACAGGAAACTAAACGGCCTTGGCCGGGTCTTGTCCATATGCCGTGCCGTATCAGAGTTACACATTTTTTTTGTCTTCGTTACAGTTCTGTGACGTGATTTTGTGGGAAAAGCCGACGTAAGCTGACGGATTGAAACGAAGCCTCTCACTTCATACCTCCCCAGCTTGCTGGGGAGGGGGACCGCACGAGGCGCGAAGCGCGAGATGCGGGGGTGGGGGCTTCAAGCGGCCCGGTGATTCTGTAGATTACAGGTCGCAGGATATCTACCACCTCTCCCTGCCGGTGCAGGGAGGTGTAAGACGGCCATCTCTCCTTGCCAGAGGCAGGGAGGTATAAGACTGGATGAGTGAATGACCATACTGACGGCGCTGCATCACGTTACCGATTATCGTTACGAGCGGCCGATCGGCATGGGGCCGCAGGTCATCCGGCTAAGGCCCGCCCCGCACACCCGCGCCCATGTGCAGTCTTACCGGCTGAAGGTTGAGCCGGAAAACCACTTCATCAACTGGCAGCAGGACCCCTTTGGCAACTGGCTGGCGCGCATCGTCTTTCCGGACAAGGTGGCGCAGTTCCGCGTCGAGGTCGATCTGGTCCTTGAAATCAAGGTCTTCAATCCGTTCGACTTTTTCCTCGAAGATACGGCGACCCACTACCCGTTCACTTATGCGGAGTCGCTCAAAGAGGAACTGACGCCCTATCTGGAAATCAAGGAACGCGACGACCTGCTGATGGACTTTGTACGGTCCATGCCGGACCTTAACCCGGCGACGGGCGAAAAGTGGGGGACGGTTGATTTTCTGGTCGCCTTCAACCAAAAGGTCAATTCGCGCCTCAACTACACCCTGCGCATGGAGCCGGGGGTGCAGACCTCGGCCGAGACCCTGACCCTGCTTCAGGGCTCGTGCCGCGACATGGCGTGGCTGGCCTGTCAGGCCCTGCGCCATAAGGGGTTCGCCACGCGGTTTGTCTCCGGCTATTCGATCCAGTTGAAGGCCGATGTCGAATCGCTGGACGGCCCGTCCGGCGTCAGCGAGGACGTCACCGACCTGCACGCCTGGTACGAGGTCTATCTGCCCGGCGCCGGCTGGATCGGGCTTGATCCGACGTCGGGCATGTTCACCGGCGAAGGCCATATCCCGCTGTGCTGCGCCCCCAACCCGACCTCGGCGGCGCCCATCACCGGGGCGCACGAACCGGCGCAGTCGCAGTTCAGCTATGAGATGGGCGTGACGCGCATCTATGAGTCGCGCCGCGTCACCCAGCCCTATACGGACGGCGAATGGCAGCGCATCGACGCGCTGGGGCATAAGGTCGATAAGGCCCTGACGGCGCAGGATGTGCGCCTGACTATGGGCGGCGAGCCGACCTTCGTGTCGCTGGATGACCGCACGGGCGATGAGTGGCATTTTACGGCCCTGTCTGACACCAAGAAGAAACTGGGTTTTGACCTGTTCAAACGCCTGTCGGCGCGCTTTGCCAAGGGCGCGCTGGCGCAGCACGCGCAGGGCAAGTGGTATCCCGGCGAAATCCTGCCGCGCTGGGCGATGAACGCCTTCTGGCGGCTGGACCAAAAGCCGCTGTGGCTCAATGCGGGCCTGCTAATTGACCCGGAAGCCGCTGCCCATGAGCCGCAGGCGACGGCGCGTACCTTCCTGCGCACCCTGGCCGGGGCGCTGGGCCTGCATGAAGACCTCGTGATTGACGCCTATGAGGACATTCCCTACCACCTGTGGAAGGAGCAGCGCCTGCCGCTTGAGGGCGAGATGCTGAAGGCCGATGTCTATGAGGCGACGGAGCGTAAGCGGCTTCAGGCGCTTCTGGACAACGATCTGGGCCAGCCGACGGGTTTTGTCCTGCCCCTGCAATATTCGGCACAGTTTGACGGCTGGATGTCTAACCCGTGGCGGTTCCGCACCGAAAAGATGATGCTGCTGCCCGGCGACTCGCCGGTTGGGCTGCGTCTGCCGCTGGGGGCGCTGCCGTTTGTCGATCAGACTGAGGTGGACGCGCATCTCTTCCCGCCGCGCTCGCCCTTCGCCCCGACCGAGGCCTTACCGGAGGCGCAGTCTCTGGTGCCGCGCTTTGCCAGGGCCATCGGCACGGCGGGCGACCCACAGCGCTGGGCCGGGCCCAACGGTCTGGTGCGCTCGGCCCTGTGCGCTGAGGTGCGGCATGGCAAGCTGTTCCTCTTCCTGCCGCCGACCGCCTATGCCGAGCACTATTTTGAGCTGATTTCGGCCATCGAAGCGGTGGCTACGCACCTCAAAATACCGGTGGTCATCGAAGGTTACGGTCCGCCGCGCGACCACCGCATCGAGTCCTTAAGCGTCACACCCGACCCCGGCGTCATCGAGGTCAATATCCAGCCGGCGCGCCATTGGGATGAGTTGAAAGACATCATCACCACCGTCTATGAGGAGGCGCGTCTCGCGCGGCTGGTCGCCGACAAGTTCCTGATCGACGGCAAGCGCGTCGCCACGGGCGGCGGCAATCACATCGTCATGGGGGCGCAGAAGCCGGAGGATTCGCCGTTTTTGCGCCGTCCTGACCTGCTGGGCTCGATGATCCGCTTCTGGCAGAAACACCCCAGCCTGTCCTATCTGTTTTCGGGGATGTATATCGGGGCGACGTCTCAGGCCCCGCGCATCGACGAGGCGCGCCACGAGTCGCTGTATGAACTGGAAATCGCCCTGTCCAACCTGCCCAAGGGCGAGGCGGAACAGGCCCCGTGGCTGGTGGACCGCCTGTTGCGTAACCTGCTGGTCGATCTGACCGGCAATACGCACCGGGCGGAATTCTGCATCGACAAGCTCTATTCGCCGGATTCCGACCGTGGGCGGCTGGGCCTGCTCGAAATGCGCGGCTTTGAGATGTCGCCGCACCCGCAGATGAACCTCATTCAGGCGCTGCTGATCCGCGCCCTGATCGCCGTCTTCTGGAAAAAGCCCTATACGGGGCGGCTGGTGCGCTGGGGCACGCAGTTGCACGACCGCTTTATGCTGGGCCATCAGGTGCGCGAAGACCTCCATGAGGTGCTCGATTTTCTGAAAAGCCACGGCTATGCCTTCAGCCGCGACTGGTTCATTCCCTTCTTCGATTTCCGTTTCCCGTCACTTGGCAGCGTGCAGATCGGCGGCCTGACGCTGGAGCTGCGCGCCGGGCTGGAGCCGTGGCCGGTGATGGGTGAGGAGCCGTCCGGCGGCGGCACGTCGCGCGGCGTTGATTCCTCCGTCGAGCGCATGGAGGTGGTGCTGTCCGGCGCCGTGGGTGATCAGCACGTTGTGACCTGTAATGGTCGCCGCCTGCCGCTGCACCCAACGCGCGACGCCCATATTCAGTTAGCGGGTGTGCGCTATAAGGCCTGGGCCCCGTGGTCGAGCCTGCACCCCAACCTGCCGGTAAATACGCCCCTGCAATTCGATGTGATCGACACGCGGCTGGAACGTTCGCTCGGCGGCTGCCGCTATCACGTCATGCACCCCGGCGGGCGCAATTACGAGCAGTTGCCGCTCAATGAAAACGAGGCTGAGGGGCGCCGCCTGTCGCGCTTTGAGGCCCCGACCCATACGCCGGGCCGCGTGCGCGTGCCGGCCCTGCATATCAATCCGGACTATCCGATGACGCTCGATCTGCGGCGAAAAGACTGATATCCGCGGTGGCAGGTGTTCTGCCTCTTCGACCGTGGGTGTAGGAACAACCGGGCAATAAAAAAGGCCCCATAAGGGACCGGCGAACGGAGGGTGTCATATAGGGGCTTCGGCATAAAAGCCAGTCGGTGGTGCGGCGTAAGGGCCGGGCGGGGGCTCGCCTTCATCGGGGCTGTATCGCGGCACCCAGTCCGCGGCGGCGCGCTGAAATTCGAGCTGTTGCGACAGGCTTAGCCTTTGATCCAGCGCCTTGCGCCGTTCGTTGGCGGCCTCGTGACCGTAGCGGGCCGCAATCGCCAGCCACACATAGCCGTTTTTCAGACTGACCGTTGTGCCCAGCCCCTCCAGAACCATCAGCCCCATCCGGTACTGCGCCTCGGCCATCAGTGCCCGGAAACGCGGCATACGGTTGTTATTGGCGGCTTTTTCCAGAAACCGGGCGGCCTCCGTCTTGTCCCTCCAGCCCCCCAGCCCGTGCCACAGCATTTCGGTCATATCCAGTTCGGCGTGCACAAGGCCGCTTTCGGCGGCCAGGCGCAGATAGTGCATAGCCGCCAGACCATCCTTATTCCCACCCAGACCGTGAAAGTAAAGGGCGGCCAGACGGTGGGTGGCGTAGCGGTCGCCCTGATCGGCGTCCTGTCGGAAAAGACGGCGGCAGGCGCGAAAATAGCGCAGTGCCTTTTTAGGATTGGCTCGACCGCCCCAGCCGAAATGGTGCAGCCTGGCCTTGTCAAAGGCGGTTTCGGCATCGTGTGTGTAGGGACGGAAAAAGAGCTGGCGACGCAGACGTTTATAAGTGCGTTGGGCGTGGGCGGGATCGGCGACTACGCCCTGACCTGTGCTTAACAGGTGAGCCAGAAGGAACCCGGCTCTTATGTCTCCGCGTCTGGACCTCTGTTCGAGATCTTCGCCAGGATCGAAGCGAAGCGACAACAGGTCCTCTTCGCGCTGGTGTTTGAAATGAAAGAGCGGCATGGAATAGGCCTTCGGCCCCGCCGGATTTTTCATGCTCAGACAGCCCCCTTCGTGTGCAGTGGGTCACGCTTACGTCCGTGTTTAATATAGACTGTTTACGGGCGTCTGGACAGATGTGTTAACATTTTGCCGGCGGCTGTGGCTGCCGGGTGACTCAGGGTCCGACTGTCGTAATTGTGCCGCAAAATCAGCCGATGGTGTCACCATTAGCAATCCGGCAGAGGGGGTTTTCATGCGTAAAATTTTACCGATTGTCATGAGCATGGCTTTGGCTTTGCCAGCAGCCGCTCAGACGACGACCAATAACTATCAGGCCTCGGATTACGACCGCGCGCCGTGGTGGATGAAGACCCCGGTCATCACCCAGACGGGCTATGTTCGCACCGAAATTGACGCCAACCGCGCTCATTTTTCGGCCTCCTTCCTCGCCGTGGGCAAGACGGCGGATGAGGCGCAACAAAAGGCCGTGGCGCAAACGCGGGCGCTGACCGATGCGCTGAAAAAGCTGGGCAAGGACGCGGTGCGCGTCAACACCTCTTTCTCCATGCGCGTCCTCTATGAGCAGTACCGCGACAAGGAAGGCAACCGCATCGAAAACCAGCGCGGCGACAAGATCGAAGCCTATCAGGTCAGCATGGGCCTGGATGTGAAGGTCTATGACCTGCGCACGCTGGAACGCGCCTATGCTCTGGTGCTGGCGGCCTCGCCCACCGCGTCCCAGCCGGTCTATTTCTCGCTGGAGCCCGATAACGCCACCAAGACCTGGCTTTATAATGAGGCGGTGAAGGATGCGGCGCGCCGGGCGCGTCAGGCTGCCGAAGCCGCGGGCGGCAAGCTGGGGGCGGTTAAGGTGATCGACCCCACTGGCCGCGCCTGTCAGACGGATATTCTGGCGCGGGGTGAACCGCGCGGCGGGGAGGATTTTGAGCCGACGACCGTGGCCTATGCGATGGCTCCGCCGCCACCGCCGCCCGCGCCCGTCATGGAGATGTCGGCCCGTGCCAGCGCGGTGGAACAGCTCGAAGCCAAGGCCGCGCAGAACGCCTTTATTCAGGCTCCGCCGCTGAATGAACTGACGGCGCAGGCCTGCGTTGTCTATGGGCTGAACTGATGCGCCGCCTGTGGATAGGCCTGTGCGCCCTGCCGCTGCTGGCGGTCGGGGCCGAGGCCGCGCCGCCTGTAAAGCCGGTCGAAACCTCTGATCGTTTTGACGCTGCGCCGTGGTGGATGGAACGTGCGGTCCTGCCGCAGACGGGCTATGCGGAGACGGAGGTGGAGGCCAACCGCGCCACCTTCGCCGCGCGGTTCAAGGGCACGGGCAAGACGGCCAGCGAAGCCCAGCGTCAGGCGGTTGCACAGGCCGAAACCCTGATCGCCGCCCTGCGTCAGCGCCCGGCGGAGGCGGTGCGCGTCACCACGGACTTTGCGGTGCAGGCCTTTTATGACCAGTATCGGGATGGTGACGGCGATAAGGTCGATAATGTCCGCGGCGACAAGATTCGGGGCTATGACGCCACCCTGACCCTGCGCGTTGAGGTGCGTGATATCGCCCTGCTGGAGCCGGTCTATGCGCTGGTTCTGGCGGTCGCTCCGACGCAGGTGGATCGCGTGGCCTTTGCCTTGCAGCCCGACAATGCCCTGCGGGAGCGGTTGCGCAATGAGGCCGCGTTCGATGCGGCGGCGCGGGCGCAAGGTGCAGCCGAGGCCACGGGCAGCACGCTGGGTGGTATTCGTCTGATCGACCCGTCGGGCCGCGCCTGCCGCGCCGATCTTCTGGGGCGTGACACGCTCGAGGACGACGACGCGCCGCGTCTGCAAACCTCGATGAACATGAAACGGGCCACAGCGGATACGGCTGAGGTCGTGGTATCCGGGAGCCGGGCCCCAACGCTCGAAGCCCGCGCGGCCGAAAATGCCTTTATTCAGACGCCGCCGCTGTATCGGGTTCAGGTCCAGACCTGCGTTGTTTATGATCTGAAGTGAAAAAGGCGGTCCCGCAAAGGACCGCCTCTCTTATCGTTTCCGCCGTCACTCAGCCCGATCAGAATTTTACCGTCAGGCCGACTTGCAGAACGGGCCAGGTCTTGGCGTCCTTCACGTCGTTCTGAAGCTCCTGACGTTCCTTCTCCAGCGCCGCCTTGTAGGCCGGGTCATTGGCATAGGTGCCGTCCGACGTCAGGGTAACGCTGGGGTCATCGCCCAACACAGCCCCCGCCAGCACACGGAAGCCGAAGCGGCCATCCCTGGTGAAGGTATTGTCGAAGCCGAGGCCGAGGAACGGGGCACCATCACCCATATCGGCATTGGCGCGCAGCGTGCCGATCTGCGCCGGGGTGAAGGGCACGCCACCGATATTGGTGGTGCCGGTCGGACGCGCGTCGAGCTTAACATTGCGGTCACCGGTCACATAACCGCCGGACACAAAGAACGAATTGCGGAAGGGGTGGACGTCCACGGCGAAGGTAAACGGCTTGAAATCCAACTCGCCATTGTACTGGACGTCATCCGAATTGAAGTCATCGCTGTGCTTCAGCGAGTCGTAATCAGCGCGCAGGACAAAGGTGTCGTTCAGCTTGTAACGGGCACCGATGCCGACGCCGGTCGTGCCGCCGTGCACATCAACGGCGATAGGGCTGTTCTGGGCCGAGGCGGCGGTGGCGGTGAGGGCGCCAAGCGCCACGGCAGCGAGAAGGGCAGGAAGACGCATGAGACAGTATCCTTTGCGGGTCGTGAAACAGAAAATGCGGGGATCAGTACGCCACAGCTTAGCCACAAGGCTTAACAAAACCCTTAACTGGCCTTGTTTTCGCCCTTTCGAGTCGTTCCGCTCAAGCTTTGTGTGATCGTCCGTAAAGATGATGCGCGAGGCCGGATTCCGGTTCATAAAGCGCGTGTAAGTGCCTGACCGTTGGGGAGTTGCCTGTCATGGACCAAAGCCATCCCGATCTTGCCGCCGCCGACGTCGTGACCCACCCCGGCGCGGCCTATGATCAGACGGTGCTGGTGCTTCAGGGGGGCGGGGCGCTCGGCTCCTATCAGGGCGGGGCCTATGAGGTGCTGCACGCCGGCGGGGTCAGGCCCGACTGGGTGGCCGGGGTGTCGATCGGCGCCATCAATGCGGCGATTATCGCCGGGAATGCGCCGGAAGACCGCGTCGAAAAACTGCGGTCCTTCTGGGCGCAGATCACCTCAGAGAGCCCAGCCGATACGCTGAGCGGCTATAATCCGTGGCTGAAAAGCGCCTTCCGGCAATGGAGCGGCTATATGAGCGCGCTGAACGGCGTGCCGGGCTTCTTTCGTCCGGCCGCCCTGACGCCGTTTTTCGCGCCGTGGTCCCTGCCGTCGGAAACGAGCTTCTACGATATTTCGCCGTTGCGCAAGACCCTGCTGCGTCATGTCGATTTCGACCGCATCAACGGTGGTGAGGTGCGCCTGAGCGTCGGGGCGGTCAATGTACGCACCGGCAATTCGGTCTATTTCGACAGCCATACAACGCCAATCACGCCGGAACACATCATGGCGTCCGGGGCCCTGCCGCCCGGCTTCCCGGCGGTGACGATTGACGGCGAAGCCTACTGGGACGGCGGTGTGGTGTCCAACACGCCCCTGACCTATGTGCTGCACGAAGCTCCGGCGGGGCTGGATGGTGACACCCTGGTCTTTCAGATGGACCTGTTTTCGTCGCGCGGTGAGGTGCCCAAAACGCTCGATGAGGTATATGGCCGCGTCAAGGACATCACCTATTCCAGCCGCACGCGCCTCAATACCGATGCCTTTCTGGAGCGTTATCGCCTGCGTCAGGCCATCCGGCACATGTACGAACGGCTGTCGCCGGAGGTGCAGGCCGAGCCGTCCATCGCGGCCTGTTATGCACGCGCCGCGCATTTCCGCGTCTCGCTGGTGCATCTGATCAATTCGGGCGGCGGCGATCATGGCCAATCCAAAGACTACGAATTTTCGCGCCTGACCATGAACGAGCACTGGGCGTCGGGCCGTCTGGACGCCGAACGTGCCATGCGGCGCCGCGTCTGGCGTGAACTGCCGCCGGAAAAGGACGGCATCCGCGTCTATGACTTTGCCGCCGAAGACCGCGCCCGCTCGTAATGAAAGCGGACATATAGGGCTTATGGCTTTCGTAACCCGGTTCGTGCTAATAGGCGGCGACGGAACATAAAAATACAGGTTGCCCCGCCGCCATGTTGTCTCAGCGTGCCAAATACGCCATCCGCGCCATGCAGGAAATGGCCCGTATCCCCCAGGGTCAGACGGTGCAGGCGGGTGAGCTGGCGGAACGCATCAAGGCCCCGCTGCATTTCCTCGAAGGCATATTGCTTGAGCTGCGCCGCGAAGGCTTCCTGATGTCGAAGCGCGGGCGTTCGGGCGGCTATATGCTGGCGCGACCGTCCGATATGATCAGCATGGCCGACCTGATCCGCCTGATCGACGGGCCGCTGGCGCTGACGCCGTGTGCCTCGCGCACTGCCTATGCGAGGTGTGAGGATTGCCCGACACCCGATGATTGTCAGTTACGTCTGGTGCTGCTGGCGGCGCGCGATGCCATGGCGCGCGTGCTCGAAAGCTCAACCCTGGCCGAGCCGCTGCCGCGTGGCTGATTAAGCACGTTTGGCAAAGGTCTTGGCAAAGCGCCGCACAATCTTGCGCAAAGCGTCGATTTCGATGGCGTGCAGCGCCTGTTCCGGCGTCAGCCACACCATGCTGCGCTGACCCATTTCCGGCCACAGCGTCAGTTGCTGCGTCACCCGCATGGCGAACACCTCGACGGCGGGGATGAACTGCGCATTGGGCTGACCCTGATCCTTCATATAGGCAAAGCGTCCGATAGGGTGCGGATCGACCTCACCCAGAATGCCAGCCTCTTCAAAGGCTTCGCGGGCCGCGGTTTCCGCTGGCGCCAGGTCGGGAATGGGCTTGCCCTTGGGGATGATCCACTGACCGCTGCCACGTGAGGTGATCAGCAGGAACTCGACCTCGCCGTTGCGCGTCTCGCGAAAGGGGAGGGCCCCAAACTGAGTTGCGGGCGAAGGCGAGGCGTGATCATCCAATCGGGGTGGTCCTGAAAAATGTCCGTGTACGGGGCAATTTTCTGTGTAGGCCGCTCGGCGTCAAAGCTCAATAGGCTTCGGACAGATTCAGGTGTTCCGACATCGGAGCGATGCCAGTTGCGGTATTCGCATCACAAGCTGAAGGGTTCAGGACAGGACGAAAACGCCAAAGGCCGGGGCCGGGCTGATCCACTGGTGCGCGACCGTCCAGCCTGCGTCACGACACAGGGCCGCGAAACTGTCCGGCGTGAACTTATGGGCATTTTCCGTATGCAGACGTTCGCCCTCCGCAAACGTGAAACTCTGCCCGGCGACGGTCACGATCTGTTCGCGGCGGCTGACCAGATGCATTTCAATGCGCGCGCGCTCAGCGTTCCACAGGGCCAGATGCGCGAAGGCGTCAAGGTCGAAATCCCCCTGTAATTCGCGGTTCATCCGCACCAGCAGGTTTTTGTTGAAGGCCGCCGTCACCCCTGCCGCATCATCATAGGCGGCGTGCAGTGTCGCTTCGTCCTTGACCATGTCTGCCCCGACGATCAGTTGCGCTTCTTCACCCAGCAGGTGCCGGAAGGCGCGCAGCAGCTCACGCGCTTCGTCCGGGCTGAAATTACCGATGGTCGAGCCGGGAAAGAAACCCACGCAGGGTCTGTTTGCAAGGGCGGCGGGCCGTGACAGGGTCTGCGTGAAATCACCCACCAGCGGCACGACATTCAGATGCGGATAGGCGCTTTGCAGCCGTGCCGTCGCGGCGTGCAGGGCGTCCGGGCTGATGTCGATGGGCAGATAGGTGCGCAAGGCCGGGCAGGCATCGAGCAGAATCCGCGTCTTGTCGCTGGCCCCGCTGCCAAATTCGACGAGCACCGTATCAGCGGTCCAGCCCGCCACCAGCGCATCGGCGATGTCGTGCAGCAGGCGCGTTTCGGTGCGCGTCGGGTAATATTCCGGCGTGCGGCAGATGGCCTCGAACAGGTCGGAGCCTGCCGCATCGTAAAAATACTTGGGCGACAGGGATTTGGGCTGCGCCGACAGACCGGCGATCACATCGGCGGCGAAGCCCTCATCGCGGCTCTCCGCCGGGGCGTGATCGCGCGCCAGACGCAGACCCGCGCGCACCCAGCGCTTTTCCGGCGCGAAGAAGTTGCGATAGGTGGCCCGCGCATGACCGGCAGGCGTAAAGGCACTGCCGCCGCGCAGGCTCATCTGCCCGCTCATGAACTTGCCATTATATTCGCCGACGGCACCCGCGCCCGGACGAAAGCCCGGATAGCCGAGATAGGCGCTGGCCGTCCATTGCCAGGCGACGTCATCCACCTGCTGCAACCCGCCCTGACGCGCGGCAACCTCCCATTCGGCCTCGGTCGGCAGGCGCGCCCCGGCCCAGCGGGCAAAGGCATCGGCCTCATAGAAGCTGATGTGGGTGACGGGCGCGTCGGGCTCGACGGGGTGCAGGCCGCGCAGGCTGAATTCCTGCCACTGCTCGCCGTCGGGCCGCCAGTACAGGGGCGCGCGCCAGCCCTCGGCCTGCACGCGGGCCCAGCCGTCGGATAGCCACAACTCGGGCCGCGCATAGCCGCCGTCGTGCATAAAGGCCAGCCACTCGCCATTGCGCACCAGCCGATCGGCGATCTGATAGGGCTCCAGCCAGACCTTGTGGCGCGGCCGCTCATTATCAAAGGCAAACCCGTCCTCCGTCGCGCCGATCTCGACCAGCCCCCCGGCGCAGGCGATGAACCGGGCCTCGCCCACCGGGGCGTCGGCGGCAAAGGCGGGATCGTAGGCCGGGGCCAGTGGTGACAGGCTGAACAGGTGCAAAATGTCCATCAGCAGCAGTTCCTGATGCTGCTCCTCGTGCGCCAGACCGAGCGCCAGCAGGGCCTCGCCTTCGGCATCGAGCCCGGCGGCGATCAGGTCGCGCATATGATGATCCACGTGCTGACGATAGGCCAGGATATCGCTCAGGGCCGGGCGGGTGAGGACCCCACGCTGGGCGCGCGGCTGACGCGCCCCCTTGGCTTCGTAATAGGAGTTGAACAGATAGCCGTACTGCGCATCGAACGGCGCATAGCCGGGGCGGGGACTCAGGAGAAAGGTCTCAAAAAACCAGCTGGTGTGCGCCAGATGCCACTTGGCCGGGCTGGCATCGGGCATGGACTGCACCACCATGTCCTCCGCCGACAGGGGCGCAGCGAGGCGCAAGGTCGCGGCCCGCACCTCTGAGTAAAGCCGGAGGCAGGGGCTCTGCGAAGCGTCAGTACAAAGCGGGCGTCCCGTCGTCGGGTGGCTGTGGCCGTCCATCTCAATCTCCCCCGTTGCGCACGGTGCCGCTGACTATATCGACGCCGGATGTAAGTTTTAAATTCGCGGCGTCAGAGTGCGCCTGCGGCTAACCTGTTTGTGGCAGCAGGCTTTGGGCGCGATGCGCCAGGGCGAGTACGAAAGGACCGGGGAGAAAGTTACGGGTTATAAACGGTGTGCACCTGAATAACAGCGCTTGAGTGGCAGGGGTGCAGCCTGCGTGGCGTCAAAAGGCGAAGCCTTTGAGCGCAAACTCAAAAAAACTTTCGAGTTATCGAAGAAAACGAGGAAATGGTGGACCCGACAGGGATTGAACCTGTGACCCCTACGATGTCAACGTAGTGCTCTCCCGCTGAGCTACGAGTCCACTATTGTTCGGCAACGCTGTGCCGATGCGAGGAGCGGGTGTATAGCCGCCGAAAATGGCGGTGGCAAGGGCTTTTGCGATCAAAAATGTGGAAAGTGTGGGAAAGGCGTGTGGGCTCTAAGAGGCCCCACCACCGCATCCGCATCGGCGGTCCGATCACCGCCTTTGACGGCTCGTGCGGTCCCCCTCCCCACCAGAGGTGGGGAGGTATAATGAAGGCCGTGTAACCCAACCCATCAGGCGGCGATCCGGCGTTCGACTTCGGTGACGATTTCGCCTGCGCTCGAGGAGCGAAGCGTTAGCGCAACTTAAAAAATCTGCGCGGGCCGCCCACACTGGCCCCTCAGGCGGCGATCAGGCGTTCGACTTCGGTGACGATTTCGCCCGCGCTCAGGGAGCGAAGCGTTAGCGCCACTTAAAAACTTGCGCGGGCCGCCCGCGCTGGCCAATCAGGCGGCAATCAGGCGTTCGACTTCGGTCACGATTTCGCGCAGATGCACCGGCTTTTCGAGGACCTTGGCTTCGGGGGAGGCCTTTTGCGCATTGAGCGCCACGGCGGCGAAGCCGGTGATGAACATGATCTTCAGGCCCGGCTGGCGCTGCGAGGCGACCTTGGCCACTTCGATGCCGTCGGCACCGGGCATTACAATGTCGGTCAGCAGCAGGTCATAAGGCCCCTGATCGAGGGCTTCGATAGCGCTGTCGCCATCGGGGCAGCTTACAACGTCATAGCCGGCGCGCTGAAGGGCGCGCGTCAGGAAGCTGCGCACGGAATTTTCGTCTTCCGCGAGGAGAATCTTGGTCATTAATCCCGGTCCTGTGGGAAAGGGGCCCCGTTTACTCAGAGAGTAGATGATTAGGGCGCAGGTGTAAATTAGGGGTGAAGAGAGCGCAGAATTGTCTTATCACGGGTTTAATGGCCGACCTTTCATCCCCAACTGAAACCGTCCCTGCCGTGGATGTACGCCGTCCGGCGGTAAAGGGTTGCGGGCTGGTGTTCGGTTTGCCGCATTCGGGACCGTATCTGCCGCCGGACTTTGTGGCGGCGGCGCGCTATGACGCGCAACACCTGCGCATGACCGAAGACGCCTTTGTTGATGCGCTGGTCGGGTTTGAGACGCTGGAAGGGGTGTGGGCGGTGCGGGCCAATTACAGCCGCGCCTATGTCGATGTAAACCGCCACCCGCTGGAGCTGGACCCGCGCCTGATCCGCGGCGCGCTGCCGAAAGGCGCACTCAGCCAGTCGCTACGCGTGCGCTCCGGTTACGGCGTCATTCCGCGCTGCCTGTCGGGCGGGCGGGAGATTCACGCGCAGCCGATCACCTATGAGGAGGCGGCGCGGCGTCTGGCGCAGGTGCACGTCCCCTATCACCGCGCCCTGACCGAGGCGCTGGCCGAAGCGAAGTCGGCGCACGGGCGGGTGACGCTGATCGATTGGCACTCCATGCCCTCGACGACGCTCAAACCGGGCACGGAGGCCCAGCCGTCGGCGAAACTGGCGGATATTGTGCTGGGGGATCTGCATGGTGAGGCGTGCGCGCCCGGCCTGACGGCCTTTGTGCGGCAGGTGTTTGAAGCGCACGGCTTCCGCGTGGCGCATAACCATCCCTTTGCCGGCGGCTATACGCTGGAACGCTACGCCCAGCCGCACAAGGGGGTGGAGGCGCTACAGATCGAGCTGAACCGCGGGCTCTACATGGATGAGGCAACCCTGACCCTAAGCCCCAAAGCCGGGCGCATGCAGGCGGCCATCGCAGCAGTGATCGACGGGCTGAAGCGAAGGTAATACCAAGAGTCATTGAAAATGACTCTTGGTATTACCTTCGAGACTGTCTCATGTCGCTGATACATATGAGACAGTCTCGTTGCTTCAACGGCCGGATGCGGTCAGCATCTTCGGCCGTTGGTACAAGGGACTTATTCGGGCAAAAAAAAGCCGCGCTACACGAGCGCGGCTTAAAGTCTACAGGGAGGAAACGCCCAGGAAGGGCATCGACGTAAAAACGTCGAACACTGACTTTATACGTTGCGATGCAAAAATCCACAAGCGGAAAACGCAATTGTATGATCACGTATCGTTACAACGGTTCCTAAGCTTAAGAATTAACGTTAAGCAAACCTTTGCGTTATTTAGAAAACGATTCAGCCGGCTTTCGTTTCTATATTTGTTTTATCTTGCTGCGACGCAGCATTTTCGCTTTCAGCCTCGACCTTGCCGTCATAGATAGGGCGCGTGCGGGTAGGGTAGGGATGCTCCTCCAGAAGCTCACGCATCCGCCGCAGGCCGCGCGCCGCCTGTGAGCGCGACTGCCGCCAGGCCAGAAGCGCGGTGGCCCCGATGCTGGCCAGCGCCAGAGGGATCGGACCGAACAGCCACGCGGCGGCGGCCAGCGAGAAATAGTAACCGCGCACGCCCTGCGAAAAGTTCGACATGGCCGGCTCGAAAATGTCCGACACGGCCTCGGTGAAGGCCTGCGCGCTCTGCGGGTCGATGTTTTCGGGCACCGCGCCCATGGCGGCCACGGCGTAGTTGGTCTGACGCAGGGCCCAGATGAAGTTGAGAAGCCCGCGCGCCAGACAGACCATGACCAGAGCCAGCTTCATCAGGAGCAGGGCCGAGGACGAGGTGTCGATACCGAGCGCGTGCGCGCTCTTGTACGACAGGTCGCCGGTAAAGATGGCCCCGGCGACGGCGGCAATCAGGATGAGGTTGGCCGAAGCGAAGAAGCTCATTGAATTGACGCCGTGACCGATCAGGTTGGAGTCGTAGAGCTTGAACGAGCGGATGACCATTTCCTTCATCCACGCGCGCCGCACGATGGTCAGGTCCTTGAAGATCACGCCCGATTTCTTGGACAGGGCCTTGAGCACCGGCTCATAGCCCAGCCAGCAGAAGATGAAGACCAGAAGGGCGGCGAAATCGCGCCAGCTACCGAACAGTTTGACGATCAGTTCCATGGATGCGGTCTTTGCTAAGTCTCTGTTGTTATCCGACTTTGGTCTAGTTGCGGTGTTTCGAAGTCGCCTGACAAGCGATAATTCCTTGTCGGGTAACAAATTGTAGCAAAGTGCGAAAACAAAAAACGCAGACTTCGCTTGTGCGAAAGAAGCGGACCGCTTATGACAGCGCCCAAACCATATCTTCAATGCCGTTAAACAATAAAGACATCCTATGAATCTCGATAAGATTTCCGTCGGTCCGAACGCTCCCTGGGACATCCACGCCGTCATCGAAATTCCGCAGGGCGGTATGCCCGTCAAGTACGAAATGGATAAGGATTCCGGCGCGCTGTTCGTCGATCGCTTCCTTTACACCTCCATGTTCTATCCGGGTAACTACGGCTTTATCCCGCACACGCTGGCTGACGACGGCGACCCCTGCGACATTCTGGTGGTCGGTCCGACGCCGGTTTATCCGGGCGTGGTCATCCGTTCGCGCCCTATTGGCGTGCTGCTGATGGAAGACGAAGCGGGCAAGGACGAGAAGATTCTGGCCGTGCCGGTGGACAAGCTGCACCCCTATTATACCAATGTGTCGAGCTATCGTCAGATGCCGGCCATCATGATCGAGCAGATCACCCACTTCTTCGCCCACTACAAGGATCTGGAGAAGAACAAGGAAACCCGCGTTCTGGGCTGGGGCGATCCGGAGCAGGCCGCTCAGCTGATCCGCGAAGGTCAGGAACGTCTGGCCAAGAAGATCGGTTGATCTTTAAAATACTACCGAAAAGCCCGCTGGAAACGGCGGGCTTTTTTTGTGCGCGATTTTCAGAATTGTGAAAACAAGTCACACGATGAAATATGGATTGACCTGCCACGCAGGCCATGCAATTGTTTCTATACAGAAGGGCCAAGCGGTAATTTCTGCTTTTGCGATGGCATGTATTTGCAAATTTTCGCAGTCCTTTGCAAAATGAGACCGAATTATCGGATGAATTCGATTATTTGATCGGCTCTGTGCATAAATCTCCTGCCTGCTCAAAAATAACCTTTAAAATCAAATGAGAAATGGGGCTGCGCGGTTAAGACCCCTAAAGGCCGCGTTGTGGATTTCTAAGTAAGCCGCATGATATTAGTCCGCGCTGGTATAACGCGTTGCATATCCGTGGCCTGAGCGTGTGTTTGTGCGGGCCTGCGGCTTCTTCCTCCCCCAAAAATAGACTTTTCAGGTCAGAACAGAAAATACCTATGTCCGATAGCTCATCCGATGTGGCGTCGCGCCTCTACGCACTTGCCGTAGCCCGTGATACCGCTAACCTGGTCGATCTCGACGCCTCCCTTGCCCTTGCCCGCGCTTCGGTGCGCACGCTGATGGCCCTGTCGCCGCAGGCGGCCATGCTGATGCGTGAGTTCGCGCAGGAAGAAATCGACCGACTGCATATGGAATGCACCGAGGAATCGCATGGTTCCATCGCCATCATCCGCGATACGCTGAATATGGCCTGAGCCCTGCGCACCGGTGCAAAACAAAAAAGCCCGAAGGCATTGGCCTCCGGGCTTTTTTCATGGCTTGATGCGACGCCTATTCGACCGTCTGATCTTCGATCTCCGCGTCCGGGCCGTTCTTCTTGATCGACTCGATGGCGTTCTTGGCCGACGCCTTGGAGGCATAGCCTTCGGTCCAGAAAATCGTCTCGGAATTATAGACGAAATAGGCGACGAATTCGCCGGCCTTATTCTTCTTGATCAGGAACTTGTGCGCCATGAGAGTCTCCGTTTGTTGGCAACGCCATCGGGCGTCGGCGTGAGGATTCTCCGCAAAGGGGATTCCGTCAAGCTTAAGTTACGAAGTTATCGGAAGCGTTTGAGCCCATGGTGCCAGATCAGGCCCAGAAACCCGCCCTTAATGAATGGCAGCAGCAGCAGGGTCAGGGCGCCCATAATGGTTAGGGTCACTGGCACCACGATTTCCAGCGGAAAGTTCCAGAAAAACTCAAAGGCAAACATCGGCGCAATGACCAGATGCCCGACCAGCAGCATGGTCACATAGGCCGGGCCGTCGTCGCAGGGATAGGCCCCCAGCGGCGTCTGACAGTGGCTGCACGTATCCACCACCTTGAGATAGCCCCGGAAGGCGTGGCCTTCGCCACAGGCGGGGCAGCGGCGGCGCAGGCCGCGGGAAATGGCCGTCGAAAGTGAGGCTTTATCGGTCATGGGGCCGGAACTCCGCTGTTATCTGTTCTTATCATACGCCGATATGTGGGAAACCACACGTCCCCCCGCCATGTGTAACGCTGTCGCAGGCCTGTCGATACCGCATTGCAAGCCTTGGGTGTGATTTTACGCTTGCAAAATCACATAAAGACATCTTTATATGATTATATGAAATCGAGCGACATACTGGGCGAAGCGGCGCTGCTGGAGGCGTTAAAGGCGATGGGGGAACCCACACGTCTGCGTCTTTTGCGTCTTTTAGCGCATGAAGAACTGTCTGTCATGGAATTGGTGCGGATTCTCAATCAGAGTCAGCCGCGCATTTCACGCCACCTCAAGCTGATGAATGAGGCCGGGGTGATTGACCGTTTTCCGGACGGGGCTTGGGTCTTCTATCGCCTGAGTGAGCATCCGGCCCCGACGCCGTTGATTGACTCGGTGTTGAGCGCGCTGGGTGATGAAAACAGCGCCGATCTGCGGGCGCTGGAAGAGGTGCGCGGTCAGCGGCTTGAGGCGGCGCAGGGCTATTTTGAGAATATCGCCCCGGTATGGGATCAGATCCGCTCGCACTATGTCGATGATGCCGAGGTCGAGACGGCCATTCAGTCGCTGGTGGGGGATGCGCCGGTCGAAACCATCGTCGATCTGGGCACCGGGTCGGGTCGGATGCTCAGCCTGCTGGCGCCGAACGCGCAATACGCCATCGGGCTCGACCTGTCGCAGCAGATGCTCAACATCGCCCGCGCCCGCACGCGCGAGGCGGGCCTGAGCGGCATCGACTTCCGCCACGGCGACATCCTCGCCACCCGGCTCAATGGTCAGAGCGCCGATCTGGTCGTCATCCATCAGGTGCTGCACTTCCTGCCCGATCCGGGGCAGGCGCTGAAGGAGGCGGCGCGGCTGCTGAAACCGGGTGGCCGCCTGCTGATCGTTGATTTCGCGCCGCACCGGCTGGAGACCATGCGCGACGAATATCAGCACCGTCGCCTCGGCATCGGTGATGACGATATGGGCCACTGGCAGAAGGTGGCCGGGCTCAAGGCCCTGCGCAGCCTGTCCCTGCCGCCGCATCAGGAGCCCGGTCTGACCGTGCGCATCTGGCTGATGCAAAAAGCCTGATACACCCCATAAAACGCTACAGAGAATACGCTTATGGCCCCGCCGCCCGCCTTTGTTCAGTCCGCCATTGCCCGCTCGGTTCGCGCCGGGGCGTCGCACCTCAATGTGTCGTTTGAGTTCTTCCCGCCCAAGTCGGCGGAGATGGAAGAGAGCCTGTGGGGTGCCATCCGCCGCCTTGAGCCGCTGAACCCCAGTTTCGTCTCGGTCACCTATGGGGCGGGCGGTTCGACGCGCGAGCGTACCCACCGCACGGTGAAGCGCATACTGGACGAAACCGCGCTGAAACCCGCTGCGCACCTGACCTGCGTCGAGGCCTCACGCGAAGAGGTCGATGAGGTCATCCGCGAATACTGGAATGCCGGGGTGCGCCACATCGTGGCCCTGCGTGGCGACCCGCCCGGCGGGCTTCAGGACGGTCAGTACACGCCGCGCCCGGACGGCTATCAGAACGCCACGGAGCTGACGGCCGCCATCCGCCGTATCGGCGATTTTGAGGTCAGCGTCGGCGTCTATCCGGAAAAACACCCGCAGTCGCCGTCTCTGGACTTTGATCTCGACGTGCTGCGTCAGAAGGTCGATGCCGGGGCGACGCGCGGCATCAGCCAGTTCTTCTTTGAGCCGGAAACCTTCCTGCGCTTTCGCGATGCCGTGGCCGATGCGGGCATTCAGATTGATCTGACGCCGGGCATCATGCCGGTCACCAATTTCAAGGGCCTGCGCAAGATGGCGGCGGCCTGCGAAGCCGCGGTGCCCGACTGGCTGCAAGAGCTTTTCCAAGGCCTCGATGACGATGCGGAGACGCGCAAACTGCTGGCTTCGGCCGTGGCGGTCGAGCAGGTGCTGGGGCTGGAGCGCGAAGGGGTGAACCATTTTCACTTCTACACGCTCAACCGGGCCGAACTGGTCTATTCCATCTGTCGCGTTCTGGGTCTAAGGGACGGTCAGCCGACCGCCGCCTGATTGCCTTCTCATGTCTCTTCAACCCGACTACGCTTCGATTACGCGGGCGGACCCCAATCCGTTCAAGCGCTATCTGCAACGCAAGCGCTTCGATGAGGCGATTGCCCTGCTGAAAGGTCGGCGTCCGGCGCTCAGTATTGACTACGGTGCCGGTGATGGTGAACTGGCGCGGCAGTTACGTAAGGACTGTCCCGACGGCGAGGTCATTTGCTTTGAGCCGTCGCCGCAGTTGCGGGCGCAGGCGGTGGCCCATGTCGGCGCGCTGAGCGGCGTGACGGTGGTGGCCGGGATCGAGGGGATTGCCGATGCGAGTGCGGACGCGATCTTCTGTCTGGAGGTGTTCGAGCACCTGCCACCGGAGGAGACGGAGGCGGCTCTGGCTCAGATGCACCGGCTTTTGAAGCCCGATGGCGTGCTGATTATCGGTGTGCCGGTCGAGACGGGGCCGGTGGCGTGGGTGAAGGGTTGGTTCCGCGGGCGTCGGCGGGTGGATTTCGACACGGACCGTGATCGCATCGCGCAGGCGGCGCGCGGCGATCTCCGTTTCGAGCGCTTGCGCGTGGACTTTGAAGGCGGTGGGGGCTACTACCCGCACCATCTGGGCTTTGATTATCGCGATCTGCTGGCGCGCGTGAAGGCGCACTTTGTGATCCAAAAGCGCCGCTCCAGCCCGCTGGCCCTGCTGCCGCCGGAGTGGAACAGCGAACTGAACCTGCTTCTGCGGAAGCGCTGATAAGCTTCGCCTCCCCTGATTTCAGGGGAGGTGGATTCGAGGCCGCAGGGCTTCGAAGACGGTGGGGTTAAACCCGCCAGTGTAACCCCCCTCCGCCGATTCCGGCGGTGTCCCCCCTGACATCAGGGGGGAAGGAGACAGATATGACCCGTCAGGACCGCATTGACACGCTGAAAGCCGCCGCTAAAGAACGCATCCTCATCCTCGACGGATCTTGGGGCGTGATGATCCAGCGGCGTGGCCTCGATGAGCAGGATTTCCGCGGTGAGCGCTTCAAGGACCATGTCGGTCAGATGAAGGGCAATAACGACATCCTGTGCCTGACCCGCCCGGACATCATCACCGACCTGCACAATCAATACTATGCAGCGGGGGCTGATATTTCCGAGACCAATACCTTCTCGGCGACGACCATTGCCATGGACGACTACCACCTCGATGCGCAGGCCTGCTGGGACATCAATTACGAAGGGGCGAAGCTGGCGCGCGCCGCCGCCGATGCCTGGACGGCGAAGGAGCCGGAAAAGCCGCGCTTTGTGGCGGGCTCGATCGGGCCGCTGAACAAGATGCTCTCCATGTCGTCGGACGTGAACGATCCGGGGGCGCGCAGCGTTACCTTCGATCAGGTCTATGCGGCCTATAAGCAGCAGATTCGCGCCCTGAACGAGGGTGGGGTGGACCTCTATCTGGTTGAGACCATCACCGACACGCTGAACTGCAAGGCGGCGCTCAAGGCCATTATGGACCTTGAGGACGAGGGGCTGGACAAGCTGCCGATCTGGATTTCGGGCACCATTACCGACCGTTCGGGACGTACCCTCAGCGGGCAGACGGCGGAGGCCTTCTGGAACTCGGTGAAGCACGCCAAACCGTTTGCTATCGGCTTTAACTGCGCTCTGGGGGCCGACCTGATGCGCCCGCACATTGCCGAACTGGCGCGCGTGGCCGATACGCTGGTCGCCGCCTATCCCAATGCCGGCCTGCCCAACGCCATGGGCCAGTATGACGAGCAGCCGCACGAAACGGCGCACGAACTGCACGAATGGGCCAAGGACGGGCTGGTCAACATACTGGGTGGCTGCTGCGGCACGACGCCCGACCATATCAAACACGTCGCCGATGAGGTGCGCGGCTTTGCGCCGCGCGTCCCGCCGGAGCGCCCCCGCGCCCTGCGCCTGTCTGGCCTTGAACCGTTCGAACTGAATTGAGGTTGTTATGCGTCTGACCCTGCTTTTCGGCGGCCTGAGCCGCGAACGTCTGGTGGCCGTCGCCACCACCCAGTCCCTGCACAAGGCCCTGCCCGAAGCCGATCTCTGGTTCTGGGACGAAGACAATCACGTCTATGAGACCTCGTCTCTGGCGCTTCTGGGCCATCAGAGGCCGTTCGAGGTGCCCTTCCGCGCCGATGGCCACGATCTGGGGACCATTGATCAGGCGCTGGATCGTGCCGCCGCCGAAGACCGCGTGCTGGTCTTGGGCCTGCACGGCGGCATTGCCGAAAACGGCGAGTTTCAGGTCAAGTGCGAGGCGAGGGGCGTGCCCTTTACGGGCTCCGGTTCGGCGGCTTCGCATCTGACCTTCGATAAGGTGTCGGCCAAGCGCTTTGCGGCCTGCGCCGGTGTGCCGTCCCCGGCGGGCATTGCGCTCAGTGACCTTGAGGCCGCCTTTGCCGAGTACGGTAAACTGGTCGCCAAGCCGGCGCAGGATGGGTCGAGTTTCGGCCTGATCTTCGTCAATTCGACCAATGACCTTGTGGCGGTGCGCGAAGCCGCCAAAGAGCAGCCCTATCTGATCGAGCCGTTTGTGACGGGGGCCGAGGCCACCTGCGCCGTGCTGGAGCAGGCCGACGGGTCGCTGATTGCCCTGCCGCCCATCGAGATCATCCCCGACCGCGGGGCCTTTGATTACCACTCCAAATATCTGTCCAACCAGACACAGGAAATCTGCCCCGCGCGCTTTGCGCCGGAGGTAATGGCAGAGATTCAGCGGCTGGCCATCGCCGCGCACAAGGCGCTGTCGTGCCGGGGCTATACGCGGTCGGATTTCATCGTCTCGGATAAGGGCCCGGTGTTTATCGAAACCAATACCCTGCCCGGTATGACGGCCTCGTCGCTCTATCCTAAGGCGCTGGCGGCGCAGGGCATCGGCTTTGTCGATTTCCTGCACGGGCAAGTCGATATTGCGGTCAAGCGGGCGGGCAAGTGAGGCCCGTCTCCCGTTGGCGGGGGAGGGCGCAGAAGGCGTGAACATATGATCACCGACAACTGGTCCGACCGTCTGCGGATCGCCGCCGATGTGCTGAAAGACGTCACGCCGGACGAGTTGCGCGTCGATCAGCCGTTCTATGATGAACTGACGCTGGTCCTGACCGAATACCGCCTGAGCGATGCGGCGTTTGTCGCGGCTGCGCCGCAGGTGCCCAATCCACCGGACTGGGCGCAACTGAGTGCTGCCGTGCATGGTTCGACCCCAAATGCCCTGCTGCTGCACATCCACGGCTGGCTGGCGCAGGCGCGGTGGATCGACACGCCACTGGTGCGCGTGCACGCACAGAGCCTGCTCGAACCGGCGCTGCGGCGACTGGCGGCCCATGTTTCCGACCTTGATATTACGCCTGTAAAAGACGATTAAGCGCGCATGACCACGATTATGACCCCCACCTTCATCAATATCGGCGAACGCACCAATGTCACGGGCTCGGCGAAGTTCCGTAAGCTGATCGTCGAAGGCAACTACACCGCCGCGCTCGATGTGGCGCGTCAGCAGGTGGAGGCCGGGGCGCAGATCATCGACATCAATATGGACGAAGGCCTGCTCGATGCGGTGAAGGCCATGACGACCTTCCTCAACCTGCTGGCGGCCGAACCCGATATCGCCCGCGTGCCGGTGATGATTGATTCCTCTAAATGGGAGGTGATCGAGGCGGGTCTGAAGTGCGTGCAAGGCAAGGCCATCGTCAACTCCATCTCGATGAAGGAGGGCGAGGACATCTTCCGCCACCACGCCCGCGAATGCCTGAAATACGGCGCGGCGGTGGTGGTTATGGCCTTTGACGAGGTGGGTCAGGCCGACACGGCGGCGCGCAAGATCGACATCTGTACGCGCGCCTACAACATCCTTGTGGGTGAGGTGGGCTTCCCGCCCGAAGACATCATCTTCGACCCCAATATCTTCGCCGTGGCGACGGGGATCGAGGAACACGACAACTACGCCGTGGACTTTATCGAAGCGACGCGCACCATCAAGCAGACCCTGCCCTATGCGCGTATATCGGGCGGCGTGTCGAACGTCAGCTTCTCCTTCCGGGGCAATGAGCCGGTGCGCCGCGCCATCCACTCGGTATTTTTGTACCATGCCATCAAGGCCGGCATGGATATGGGCATCGTCAATGCCGGCGACCTGCCGGTCTATGACGATATCGACGCCGAACTGCGCGAAGCGGTCGAAGACGTTATTTTGAACCGGCCCCAGCGCCACAATGTCAGCAATACCGAATGGCTGGTCGATCTGGCCCCCAGATACAAGGGCGAGAAGGGGCAGGTCGAGGCGAAGACGCTGGCCTGGCGTGAAGGCCCCGTCGAAGACCGTCTGAAACACGCCCTGGTCCACGGCATCACCGAATTTATCGAAGCCGATACCGAAGAGGCGCGGCAACAGGCTGAGCGCCCTCTGCACGTTATCGAAGGGCCGCTGATGGCCGGGATGAACGTCGTTGGCGACCTGTTCGGGGCGGGCAAGATGTTCCTGCCGCAGGTGGTCAAGTCCGCCCGCGTCATGAAGCAGTCGGTGGCTTACCTCATGCCCTTCATGGAGGCCGAAAAAGACGGCGCCGAGCATCAGTCGGCGGGCAAGATCCTGATGGCCACGGTCAAGGGCGACGTCCACGATATCGGCAAGAACATCGTCGGCGTGGTCCTGCAATGTAACAATTACGAGGTGGTCGATCTCGGGGTCATGGTGCCCGCCGATCGCATCCTCGAAGAGGCCAAGAAGCACAAGGTCGATATGATCGGCCTTTCGGGCCTGATCACGCCGTCGCTGGATGAAATGGTCTTCGTGGCGCGCGAAATGCAGCGGCAGGGCTTTGATATTCCGCTGCTGATCGGCGGGGCGACGACCTCCAAAACCCACACGGCGGTGAAGATCGAGCCGGGCTATAGCAACGGGCAGACCGTCTATGTGCTCGATGCCTCGCGCGCCGTTGGCGTGGTGTCGCAACTGCTGTCCGACACCGACAAGGCGCAGTTTATCGCCGATACGCGCGCCGACTATGAGAAGGTGCGTCTGGCCTATGGCAAGGGCGATCAAAAGCCGCGTTCTGACCTTAAAGAGGCGCGCGCAAAGAAGTATGTCATCGACTTTGCGGCCGAAGCCCCCGTCGCCCCGACCTTCCTTGGGACGCGGACCTTTTCGCCCTATGACCTGCACGATCTGGCCGACCATATCGACTGGACGCCGTTCTTTGCCACCTGGGAGCTGGCCGGGCGCTTCCCGGACATCCTTGAGGACGAGATTGTGGGCGAGGCGGCCACCGCCCTCTACGCCGATGCGCAGGCCATGCTGAAGCGCATTCTGGACGAAAAATGGTTCGAGGCGCGCGGCGTCGTCGGCTTTTGGCCCGCCAATGCCACCGAAGACGACGATATCGAAGTCTATGAAGACGAGACGCGCTCAAAGGTCGTTGCGCGTTTCCACACCCTGCGTCAGCAGATGAAGAAGACGCGCGACGATCAGTCGAACACCGCCTTGAGCGACTTTGTGGCCCCGAAAGGCACGCCCGACTGGATCGGCGGCTTCGCCGTCACCGCCGGGCATGGCGAAATGGAGATCGCGGCGAAGTTCAAGGCGGCGGGCGACGACTATAATGCCATCCTGGCCACCGCTCTGGCCGACCGTCTGGCCGAAGCCTTTGCCGAAGCCCTGCACAAGCGCGTGCGCCGCGACCTGTGGGCCTATGCGGCGGACGAAGACCTCGATGTCGCTGGTCTGATCGCCGAGCAGTATAAGGGCATCCGCCCGGCACCCGGCTATCCGGCCCAGCCCGACCACACCGAAAAATGGACCCTGTTCGATCTTCTGGACGCGCGGGCACAGGCGGGGATGGAGCTGACCGAGAGTCTGGCCATGACGCCGCCGGCCTCGGTGTCGGGCCTCTATTTCGCGCATCCGAAGTCGCACTATTTCGGCGTCGGCAAGATCGAAAAGGATCAGGTCGAAGACTATGCCCGCCGCAAGGGCTGGAGCGTCGATGAGGCCGAGCGGTGGTTGTCGCCCATTTTAAACTACGTACCGTAATCTCTCCTCCCTACGCCTTAGCTTGCGAGGCGGAGGGGGGCGACTCTTTCTCGGTTTCCCGGCGCATAGCCTACAGAATCCTGTGCGCTGCGAATGGCCTGCGCCACCCCCCTCCGTCTTTGACGCTTCGCGTCAAATCCACCTCCCCATCGCTGCGCGACAGGGAGGAGAGGGCTTGCCAATCGCTTCAAACCCGCGCTAGGTCGTATACGATTTTGAGCGCAGGAGCGGGGTAATGCTGTCCAAACGGGCGTTTTTGAGCGGGGCGGTGGCTTCGGGTGTGGTCGTGGCATCGGGCGTGAAGGCCCAGACTCAGACCGTGACCCAGACTCAGGGCTTGCCCAATCTTGCGGCGGGGGCCAAGCCCATCAGCGTGGCTGAACGTCAGGCGCGCATCGCCCGACTGCAAGAGCAGATGCAGCGGCAAAAGATCGCCGGGTTGCTGATCGAAGGCGGCACGTCGCTGACCTATTTTACCGGCCTGCGCTGGGGGCGGTCTGAGCGCGTGACGGCGGCTCTGATCCCGGCCAAGGGGCAGACCGTCATCGTCACCCCCTATTTCGAGGAAGCCCGCACGCGCGAAACGCTGGAAGTTCCCGCCGATGTCCGCACCTGGAACGAGGACGAAAGCCCCTATGCGCTGATTGCCGGTGCGCTGAAGGATCGCGGCGCGGCCAACGGGACGCTGGCCGTCGAAGGGACCACGCGCTATTTCATCATCGATGGCCTTAAACAGCAGGGCGCGTTCGCGGTGATATCGGGGGAGGCGCTGGTGGCCGCCTGCCGCCGCATCAAGTCGCCGGCTGAGCTGGCCCTCATGCAGACGGCCAACGACATCACGCTGGCGGCGCTGCGTCACGTCCATGCGAACATCAAGGTCGGTATGGCGTCGCGCGATATTGCGGCCCTGATGAACGACGCCACGCGGGCGCTGGGGGGGGCGCCGGAATTTGCCCTGACCCTGCTCAATGAGGCCAGCGCCTATCCGCACGGCACCAAGACGCCGCAAACGGTGCGCGAAGGCTCGGTGATCCTGATGGATTGCGGCTGTGCGCTGCTCGACTACGAATCCGACATTACCCGCACCTGGGTCTATGGCGAAGCGACGGCGCGGCAGCGCAAGGTGTGGGACACGGTGCGCCGCGGGCAGGAGATCGTGCTGGAAACCGCAAAGATCGGCGTAGCGGTGGCAAAGCTCGATGCCGCCGTGCGCGCCTTCTATGATAAGGAAGGCTGGGGGCCGGGCTTCACCCTGCCGGGTCTGTCGCACCGCGCCGGGCACGGTATCGGCATGGACGGCCACGAAGCGCCTTATCTGGTCGGTAATGACGCGACGCCGCTGGAGGCCGGTATGTGCTTTTCGGATGAGCCGGGCATCTATATCCCCGGCGAATTCGGCGTGCGGCTTGAGGATTGCTGGTATATGACGCCCACGGGGCCGAAGCTGTTTTCGCCTCTGGCCCGCTCACTGGAAGACCCGATTTGACTATAGACGCCGAAACCCGCAAGCAAAATTCGATCCGTGTGTTGAAGGCGCGGGGCCTGCCGGTCAGCGACAGCCTGCCCGAAATCGAAGAGGCAGCGGACGTGACCATCCGCTCCGGCGAAGCGATCGTCTATCGCCTCCTGTGCCTCACGGCGGTGGCGCAGGCGGCCTTTCTGGGGCGGCCGGGTCCGGTCCTGCCGTTTGTCGGGCGCTGGAAGCTCGACCCGCACCTGACGCCGCAGGAACGCGCGCTTTTGCAAGGGGACGCGGTGTCTGAGGCCGATGCCATCCGCTTTTCGTGGCGGGTGGAGGCTATGGTGCCGCTGATGTGGGCGATCGGCCTGATCGACGACCTGTGGTTTCCCGCCGAAGACGTCAACGCGCAGGAGATGCTCGACTACTGGCAGGACTTTGCGCACGACGACCTGAGCCGTATCGGCCACCGTGATGTCGAAGAGATACTCGATCAGGCCGACTTGATCTATCGCCTGCATGGGGCGGTGCGCGACGGGGCCGAAGGCGTCCTGCCCGATGTGGTGCGCGAACGTCACCACGCGCTCAACTGGTTGATCGGCTATGAGGGCGACGACTGGGACGACGTACAGACGGATACTTAAAGCGTCTGGAATGCTATGATCGTGGCCGCTATCGCCAGAAGGTGTAGCCAGACGATTCCGTTGAATCTGCGTTTGAAATCGCGCTTGACGCTCTTGTGGCGGAACAGCCGCATGGACAGCAGCGCCGCGGGCCACCCGCCCAGCCAGCAAAGCCGCAGCAGTGTCGCTTCCGGCACGCGGCGTTCGCATCGGATGGCGCGGCGCTTGTCAGCGGCCCACACCTGAAACGTCACCAGATTGATCAGAGCCAGCCAGCCGAGGGCCAATATCCAGAGGGTCATGGTGGCAGGATGGCGGGTGTTGTATAATAAGGTCTAAACCTAACTTCATCAGTTTTAATCAGATTGACAAATTTCGATTAAGTCCCATCCTCAGGGCATGAACACACGGACCGTTACAGCTCATATCCCTGTTGAACTGGCTGAGGCCGTCGATGCCGCAGCCGCCCGTTTGGAGCGGCCACGTGGCTGGATCGTCAAGCAGGCCTTGCAGAGCTGGATAAGCCTTGAGGAGCGCCGGCATCAAATGACGCTCGAAGGTTTGCGCGATATTGAAGAAGGCCGTGTCCATTCGCATCAGGAAATAAAGGACTGGATCGCCTCGCTGGAGCGCGACTAATGCGTGTCGTCTGGTCGGCGGCGGCCCACCGTGATTTGAGGCGGGTCTATGAATTCGTGAAATCTGATAGCCCACGTGCCGCTGCGCGCATAGTCGATATGCTTGACGCCGCCGCAGATCGCCTGTCTGACTATCCTGAAATTGGGATGAGGCTGGAAATTTATGACCCTTTGCACGTCAGATCGCTGATCGTGAGCGACTACGAGATGCGATATGAGATCAGCGCGGACGCTATCTCGATTGTTCGTTTGTGGCACGCTCGCGAGTACCGCTGACGTTTATTCCCCGTCCTTCTTGCCCCAGCCGAGCTTGTTCATCAGGCCGGTGGCCCAGTTGCCGCTCGACTGGCCCTTACCCGACTTGCCCGTCGTGCGGGATGAGCCGATGGCGGCATCGGGATCAGCGGGGGCCGTGGTGGCGCTGGTCTTTTGCGGGGTGAGGACATCGAGCGTCTGACGCTCGGTCGCGGGCTTCATCGCCTCGGCAATGATTTTCGCCTCTTCCTCGGTCTGCATTTCCTTGAAGATGTCGGGATGCCCCGACAGCGCCTTGGTCGCGCGCTCGCAATCGCCGGGCAGGGACCAGTTGACATAGGCCCCGGCGGCCTGACCCTTGGGGGCCTTGCGCGCCTCTTCCCAGCCGTTGAAGCCCTGTTCGCGGGCGGCCTCGGCGCTCTTGCGGCCTTCCGGGGCTTCGCCCTTTTTCGACAGGGTCAGCGCCGCCTCATAGGCGCGCAGATATGAGGCGCCGATCTTTTCCATCTCCTGGCTCAAAGGCTCGACGTCCGAGATACGCTCGGCCAGGTCCATATGCCCGGACAGGATTCCGTGGCACCAGGCCACGCGGTTGAAGTCATCGGCTGGCGCGTCGGCGATGACGGGGGTACGCACGACCTGTTCCTTGATGCCGGTGACATTGGTGGCGATAGGGCCATCATCGGTTTGCGCCATTGCCGAACCGACCAGCAGGGCCATACACACAGTCGCCGTAATCGTCGCTTTCATGGACGCCGTCATCCTCATATTCAGACTCATCCCTTTGTCATGCGGACAAATTGGGGCGAAATCGCGTTTTATGGTTATTTTAGAGTGGAATGTCGCCGCGCGCACAGAAAAAATCTCTCTTACAGAAACTTAAGGGGTTTTGCGCCGTATAATGGCCTAAGGTAGTGGTCAGGATAAGACCCATGAGTTTCTGGAAGACCCTCGCGCACAAGGCGGCCCACGCCTTTGACCCCGCCGACTGCACCGATTGCCCCAAGGGGCAGCCGGGCCGCGATCCGGCGTTCGCCACAGCGGTAACCGCGCTGGGGGCCAAGCTGGCTATGGCTGACGGGCTGGTGGATGAGAGCGAGGAGCAGGCCTTTTTCGACGTGTTTCAGCCCGAACGCGGGGCCTATGACAATATCCGCCGCCTGTATGATCTGGCGCGCCAGACCAGTCTGGGCTTTGAATCCTATGCCCGGCGGCTGGCCAAACGCTATGCGCAGTGTCCGCGTATCCTTGAGGACGTGCTGGAAGGCCTGTTTCATATCGCCGTGTCGGACGGCCATCTGACCGACCGCGAAGAGACCTATCTGGAAACCGTGGCGCGTCTGTTCGACCTCAGCCCCGCGACCTATCGCCGCATTCGCGCCGACTATGCCGGGCCGGACGCCGATGACCCCTATCATATTCTGGGCATTCATCCGGACGTGGCCGACCACGAAATCCGCATCGCGCGCAACAAGGCGCTGGGGGATGTGCACCCCGATCGCATTCTGGCGCGCGGCCTGCCGTCTGAATATGTGGGGCTTTTCACGCAAAAGGCGGCGCGCATCAACGAGGCCTACACGCAGATCCTGCGTGAGCGGGCGCTGCAATAGGGGCACATTGGGCTATGAAATCGATGTCTCTCTTAACAAGTCATAAAAAAGTTAAGTTAACGCTCGGTCAGGTGGTTGACGCGGGCCTTAATCGTGCCAATCTGCTGTGGTGCAGTGCCAATTCTCCCCATCTGGCATGGCGCGTAATGAGGTCAGTATAGCCATGAGCGATTTGAGGTCCGTATTCGGAAGTTTCACGCGCCCCCACCCGTGGGCGCAAGTGCGTCGGAGGAACGCCATGGCCAGACTGAAGCACATTTTCATGATGACCCTGATCGGGCTCATCTCACTTGCCGGCGCTGTGCTGGCGGTGATCTTTACCGGTATCGTCGCGGCGCTGGCCCTGATCGGCGTCGGCCTGATGGCGGTGACGGCGTTTTTCACGCGCAAGCCCGTGCGCGTCACGGTCGATGCCAACAAGCGCAAGCGTGAAGACGGCGTGCTGGACGCGCGCAAGAACGGCTCGACCTGGGAAGTGTACTAGGGCAAGTCTATTGAGCTTTTAAACCTTGAAGGTTTCGTAACCCCGGCCTATCAAGCCGGGGTTTTTGTTGCGGATTTGCCGATGATTTCGCTGCCTTCCCCCAATTTCAATGCGCGCCCGTCCGTGCCCGACATGGTCGTCCTGCACTATACGGGTATGCAGACGGCCAAGGCGGCGCTGGACCGGTTGTGCGACCCGGCGGCGCAGGTGTCGGCCCATTACGTCGTCGATGAAGACGGCACGGTCTATCACCTTGTCGATGAGGAGCGCCGCGCCTGGCACGCCGGGGTCTCGGTGTGGAAGGGCGCGCGCGACATCAATGGCGTGTCGATCGGCATTGAGCTGGTCAATCCCGGCCATGAGTTCGGCTATCGCGACTTTCCGCAGGCGCAGATCGACGCCGTGATCGGGCTGCTCGATGGCATTCGCGGGCGTTGGGATATTCCCGACCATCGCATTCTGGGCCATTCGGACGTCGCCCCGGCGCGCAAGGAAGACCCCGGTGAGCGCTTCCCGTGGCAGGCTCTGGCCGAGGCGGGGCACGGGCTGTGGGTCGATCCGCCGCTGCCGCCGGAGGGCGTGATGGGGCCACCGCTGGATATTGGCGACACCGGGCCGGGCGTGTTTGCGCTTCAGGGGGCGCTGGGCAAGCTGGGCTACGACCTCCTGCCGGGCGGGCCCTATGACGCGGAAACGAAAGCCATCGTCACTGCTTTTCAGCGCCACTGGGTACAGACGCGCATCGACGGCAAGGCCGATGACCTGACGCGGGTGCGCCTGATGGCGCTGTTGCGGCATATCACGCTTCTGGAGGTCTGAGGATGAACAACGCGGTATTTATAGCTCTGTTTTCCGTGTTTTGCGGGGTGTTCACCATCTTCATTTCCGTCTATGCGGCGAAGAAAAAGGGCAAAAACAGCGACAAACCTAAGGACGGGGATCAGGCATGACGTATCAGCGCTGGGACTATGTGTTTTTGCTGATGTCGGGCCTGTGGGGTCTGATCGGCGTCATGCTGCTGGCGGCGGGCAGCCATGCCGATCCGCGCCTGACCTCGGCCGGCATGTTCCTGCTGTTCCACGCGGCGACGGCCATCGGTCTGGTCCATTCGGGCTTTATGGGGCCACGGATGCGGCTCAACGTCCTGCTGCTGCTGATGGTCGGCAGCGGGGTGTTTGCCGCCGATATCTGTTCGCGCGTCATGCGGGGGCAGGGGCTTCTGCCCAATCTGGCCCCCACCGGCGGCGTGCTGGTCATGCTGGGCTGGGCCGGGGTGGCTTTGGCTTCGGCTTTGAAGCTGACCGCGAAGAAAGCTTGATTTGGGCATCGCTTTCCCGCACAAGGCGCGTGGATCAGATGACCGGGCGATCGCAGGAGCGGAGAGCCTCATCCCCAAAAGTGCTTTGCGGTTTTGGGATAGAGATGAGGCGACCTTATCTTGAGGAAAGTCCGGGCTTCACGGTAATAGGGCGGCGGGTAACGCCCGCCAAGGGTGACCTTAGGGATAGCGCCACAGAAAACAGACCGCCCGGCGTCAGCCGGGTAAGGGTGAAACGGTGCGGTAAGAGCGCACCGCGCGACCGGCAACGGAAGCGGCACGGCAAGCCCCGCCCGAAGCAAAACCGAATAGGAACGGCGCGTCGGTTCTCCGACAGGGTATTACCGCCCCAGCACGTTCGGGTTGGTTGCATGAGCGCCGGAGCAATCCGTCGCCAAGATGAATGATCGCCAGAGGGCGCAAGCCCCGAACAGAACCCGGCTTACAGGTCATCTGATCCATATTCCCCCCGCTCCTCTTTAAGGGGGTGGACGATCTAAATCCCATACCCGCCCACCGGTTCCGTCACGATATGCTCACCAAACGCTGCGATCAACGGCATAGCCTGCCGGATGGTTTCGGCCACGGCGGGGATGTGCAGTGAGGCCTTGTGGCTGTCGGCGGAGTCCCACACCTCGGTGATCCACAGCTTGTCGGCATCCTGTGGGTCCCTGGCCACCACGTAGCTCAGGCAGCCGGGCATGTCGCCGACGCTGGCGGTCATCAGCGCGATCAGGTCGTCGCGCTTACCGGGGTGGGCTGAGAAGCTGCCGATCAATCCGTACATCTGTGTCTCCTTATGTGTCGCATCCTGCCCTTTCCGGGTGACAAAACCTGTCAGCAGGCTGTGGAACCGCCCCTTGTGGACAAGCGCCGTTGCACACAGGCTTATGCACAGGCGCTGTTAATCTTTGTGCATGGCGTGAGTTCAGGATTTGTAAAGGCTTTCGCAACCCTTTATTCAGCTTGTTTGCAAAACTGTTAACAGGTTCTCTTTCCGTTCCATCCCCTTGTCCCTGTTCGATAAATTCTGTGTCGAAAGGCATAAAGTGTCAGTCAGAGTCATTGCGTCCCACTTCATCCCATGTTAACCCTAATTCGGGTCGGCGAAGCAGGGCTTTTATCGCCGTCCGGGCATGGACCATTCGGAATGAGGGAGCGGGCATTGGCCCGGACGCGCAGGGGTGTTTCTCTCCACGCACGAGAAGCAACTGGATGCGAAGCGGAGACTGCTGGTCCCGCAGGACTTCCGTGCGGCTGCGCTGGTGCCCTTTGATGGTATGGACGGCTTTGACGGCCTCTATGCCTTTGCCCTTAAATCGCTTGGCTGCGTTGAATGCGGCGGGGCGCAATTTTTCAGCCATTACAAAAAGATCGTCGATGCACAGCCCTTCGGCTCGGCGCCGCGCCGCATCCTTGAAGCGCGCATCTTTGGCGATATGGCCAGGCTCAATTTCGACACAGCGGGGCGCATGACCCTGCCGGACGCCCTGTGCGAGCAGTTCGGCCTGAAAGACGCCGTGCTGCTGGTCGGCCTCTATGACCGCTTTCAAATCTGGAACCCTGACGCCTATGCCGCGCATCTGGCGACACAGGAGGCCGAACTGTCCGGCGTGCTGACGGAGCTGGGCTTATGAGCGAAGCGCCGCACATCTCCGTCCTGCTGAATGAGGTGATCGCCGCCGTCGCGCCTGAGTCGGGCCGCGTGGTGGTCGATGGCACCTTTGGGGCTGGCGGTTATACGCGCGCTTTTCTGTCGCGCGGGGCGGAGGTCATCGCCTTTGACCGTGACGCGCGCGTTCAGCCGTTTGTCGAGACGGTGCGCGGCGATTTTGGTGACCGCTTCCGCTTCGTCAATCGCCCCTTTTCGGAAATGGCCGAAGGTCTGGCCGCGCTGGGTGTCGATCAGGTCGATGCCATTGTGCTCGATATCGGTGTCTCCTCCATGCAGCTCGATGAGGCCGATCGCGGCTTCTCCTTCATGCGTGACGGGCCGCTGGATATGCGCATGGCCGTTGAGGGTCTGAGCGCGGCGGATATTGTCAATGAGTGGGCCGAAGCCGACATCGCCCATATTATCTGGCTTTACGGTGAGGAGCACAGATCGCGCGCCATCGCCGCTGCCATCGTCAAGCGCCGTACGGAAATCCCGTTTGAGCGCACGCTCGATCTGGCCGCCGTGGTCGAAAAGGCCGTCGGTGGGCGTCGCGGCGACAAGGTGCATCCGGCGACCAAAACGTTTCAGGCCCTGCGCATCGCCGTCAATGACGAACTGGGTGAGCTGGAAAGCGCGCTGGAGGCATCTGAGCGCCTGTTGAAGCCCGAAGGCGTGCTGGCCGTCGTCACCTTCCACTCGCTCGAAGACCGCATGGTCAAGTCCTTCCTGGCCGAGCGCGCCGGGCGCACGCCGTCGGGCTCGCGCCACGCACCGCAAGTCCAGACCGGACCCGCGCCGACCTATCGCCTCGATTCGACCAAGGCGATCGCCCCGTCCGAGGCCGAGCTGAGCGTCAATCCGCGCGCCCGTTCGGCCAAGCTGCGCGCAGCCCGTCGTACCGGTCACCCGCCTTTTGATGTCGCCCGTAGCGCGTCCCCTTCCCGGAGAGCCGTCAGATGAAAGCCCTGATGAGTCTGTTCGACCGTCGTATCCGCGGTGTCCGCCTGATCGAAGCCATCGGTCTGGTGCTGGCCCTGATCATGATCTTCTGGGTCTGTCTGTCCAAGGTCAAGGAGGGGCAGGAGGTCGCCCGCCTCAATGCGCTCAATGCCCAGATCGCCGAGGAGCAGGCCGCCATCAAGGCGCTCAAGGTCAAGGTGGCCAATCTGGAGCAGCCGGCGCGTATCGAGGCGCTGGCGCGGCAGTATCTGGGGATGGAGCCCTTGTCGCCCAAGCGTGAGGCGGGTCTCGACAATCTGGTGGAAATCTCGCGCTCGGTGGCGCGTCCGGAAATCCATGCGGCCCCGCCGGTGACCACAGTCACCGCCAAGCCCCCGGCCATGACCGAAGAAGAAAGCGCGCCCATCGCTGCGCCTGCGCCGACTGCGCCCGCGACCGGGGAGGCTGCGCGATGAGATACGGACACCGCCTGTCGTTTATTGACTCGACCGCCTCCGGCTTTCAGTGGGTGGCCGACCGTATGTGGAAAGTCGAGCACGCGTTTGAGCGCGCCAATGCGGTCGCCTCGGACCGGCTGGCCAGCGCGCGCATGCGTATCTTCTTCATTCTGGTGGCGATGGGCGTCATCTATATGGTGCTGTCGGGGTTTGCGGTGAAGGCCGCCCTGTCGGGGGGGAATGGCGGTGTGGACTATAGCCTGCCCGCCGATGCGCGCGCCGATATTGTCGATCGCAATGGCGCGCTGCTGGCTACCGATGTCTTCAACTACGACCTGTTCCTCGATCCGGCCGACATCATGGCGGCGGACCGCCCGCTGGTGAAGCGCGCCCTGATCCAGCTCCTGCCCGATGTGCCGCGCGATCAGCTCGATTCGGCCCTGTCGGGGGACAAGCGTCTGATGGTCATGCCGTGGCTGAGCGCGGCGGACAAGGCGCGCATCCTCAGCTACGGCCTGCCCGGTGTGGGGTTTGAACCGCGCCGCCTGCGCGGCTATCCGCTGGGCACGGCCGGGGCCTTCTATATCGGCATGACGGAAAAGGCGGGTAAGGGCCTCGCCGGGGCCGAACGCGCCTTTCAGGATCAGATCGCCCGTTCCAACACGCCTTTCCCGCTGGCCATGGACCTGAGGGTGCAGGGCGCGCTGGAAAACGAGGTGCGTAATGTGGCGATGGCCCAAAGCGCCAAGGGGGCCATTGGCCTGGTCACCAATGTACGCACGGGCGAGGTCATCGCCATGTCAAGCTGGCCGGAATTCGACCCCAATCAGGCCGGCCGTTTTCCGGACAATAACAAGCTGAACCGCGTCACCAATTCGGTGTTCGAGGTGGGCTCGGTGTTCAAGGTGCTGTCGGTGGCCATCGGTCTGGAATCGGGGACGGCTTCGCTCAACACCACCTATGACGCGCGCACCCCCTATCAATTGGGCAAGCGCAAGATTTCGGACTACCACGCCGAAAACCGCATCATGACGCTGGAAGATGTCTTCCTCGTCTCGTCGAACATCGGGACGACCCTGATGGCCGAAAGCGTCGGCATCGACACCATGACCAAGTTCTACAACGCGCTGGGCCTGTTCCGCGCCGCCGATATCGAGTTGGCCGAAACGGCCTCGCCGCTGCTGCCCAAAAAGTGGTCGAAGGATTCGCTCGCCTCGTCCTCCTTCGGGCACGGCATGTCGATTTCGCCGCTGTCCTACGCGCAGGCCGCCGCGGCGACCATGAACGGCGGCTATCTGCGGCCCCTGACGCTGCGCAAATACGACCCGGCGCAGCCGCTGAAAGGCGAGCGCGTGTTTTCGGCCAATACCTCGCGTCAGATGCTCGACCTGATGCGCGTCAACGTCCTCAAAGGCACAGGGGGCAAGGCCAATGTGCCGGGCCTGCGCGTCGGCGGCAAGACCGGTTCGGCGGAAAAGGTCATTGGCGGACGCTATGACCGCACCAAGCTTCTGTCCTCCTTCGTCGCCGTCTTCCCCACCGACGGCAATGTCGAGGATGACCGCTATATGGTGATGATCATGGTCGATGAGCCTACCGGCAACAAAGACACCTTCGGTCTGCGTACCGGCGGCTGGGTGTCCGCGCCGGTGGCCGGTCGCGTCATCGACCGCATCGCGCCCTTCCTCAATGTGACGCGCAAGGATGACAAGTTCGCCGACTCGGAGTGGGTTAAGGCGCAGGTGATGAAGGAAGAACAGACCGGCGGGGCGACGGTGACGGAAGCGGCCGTCCCGGCGGCGGCAGGTCATTAAACCCGCAAGGTACGAATGTGTGCGCGTATGAACAAGGGAACTGAACCATGAGCGGGCGTCGCCTGTCGGACATATTGAGGCGCGATCTGGACGTCGATCCGGTCGTGACCGGCGTGACCGCCGACAGCCGCAAGGTCGGACCGGGGACGCTGTTCTGCGCCCTGCCGGGCACGGCGCGCGACGGCCGTGAATTCATCCCTCAGGCCCTGTCGCAGGGGGCCGCCGCCGTTCTGGCCCCCGAAGATACGCCCGCGACCGCCTCCAACATCCTCACCGCCTACGATGTGCGCCGCGCCTATGCCCTGGCGGCCAAGGCCTTTTACGGCGCGCAGCCCAAGACCTGCGTGGCCATCACCGGCACCAATGGCAAGACCTCGGTCGCCACCTTCTGCCGTCAGATGTTTGCCCATATGGGCTACCATTCGGCCAGCGTCGGGACGCTGGGCATCGTCACCCAGAACGGCGCGGCGGAGCACGCCCTTACGCCGCCGGGCCTGACCACGCCGGACGCCGCCGACATTGCCGAGCATCTGGCCGCCCTGGCGCGCGACGGCGTCACGCATCTGGCGCTCGAAGCCTCCTCGCACGGCATTGATCAGCGTCGCCTCGATGGCGTCACCCTGACGGCGGCGGGCTTCACCAACCTGACGCAGGACCATCTCGACTATCACGCCACGATGGAGGCCTATCGCGCCGCCAAGCTGCGCCTGTTCGAGCAACTTCTGCCGCGCGGCCGCACGGCGGTGCTCAATGCCGATTCCGACGCCTATAACGCCTTTGCCGCCTCGGCCATCACCGCCGGGGCGTCGCTCCTCAGCGTCGGCGAGCGCGGGCAGCACCTGACCCTGACCCACCGTGACCTGACCGTCGATGGGCAGATCCTGTACCTTGAGCATCAGGGTCGAAAGTTTGAGGTCAAGCTGAAACTGGCCGGCCTGTTTCAGGCGTCGAACGCGCTGGTGGCGGCGGGCCTGTGTCTGGCCGCCGGTCAGAAGGTGGAGCCGGTGCTGGAGGCCCTGTCGCACCTGAGCGGGGCGCGCGGGCGTCTGGAGCGCGTCGGTTCGACCGGCAACGGCGCCGAAATCTATGTCGATTACGCCCATACGCCGGACGGGTTGGAGACGGTGCTGAAGGCGCTGCGCCCGCACACGCAGGGGCGTCTGGTCTGCGTCTTCGGCTGCGGCGGTGACCGCGATCGCGGCAAGCGTCCGCAGATGGGGGCCATTGCCGAGCGTCTGGCGGATCGCGTTATCGTTACTGACGACAATCCGCGCTCCGAAGAACCGGCGTCCATCCGCGCCGAGATCATGGCCGGTCTGGCCGGCACGCAGTCGTCTAACGTGCTTGAGATCGGCGACCGCCGTCAGGCCATTTTCGAAGCCGTGGCCAGCCTGAAAACCGGCGATGTGCTGGTCGTGGCGGGCAAGGGCCACGAACAGGGGCAAATCGTCGCCGGAAAGGTCTTGCCTTTCGACGACGCCGGTGTAGTGCTCGAAGCCTTGAACGCATAAACCCCCTCTCCCTCAAGGGAGGCGGAGGAGTAAAGATGACACCTCTCTGGACCGGAACCGAACTGCTCAAGGCCACAGGCGGCACCTTCGCGGGCCTGAGCGGCGACGCCAGCGCTATTTGCGCCACCGGCATCACCTTCGACAGCCGTCAGGTGCAGCCGGGCGATATCTTTCTGGCCTTGTCCGGCATGCGCGACGGGCACGACTTCGTGGCGCAGGCCTTTGCGCAGGGGGCGGTGTGTGCGATCACGCGCAAACCGGTCGAAGGCGGGCCCTGCCTGATGGTGCCGGACGTGCTTAAGGCGCTGGAAAAGCTGGGGGCCTATGCCCGCGACCGCGCTCCGGCCCTGAGAGGGGCGGTGACCGGCAGCGTGGGCAAAACCTCGGTGACGCAGATGGTCATGGCGGCCCTGAGCCGAGCCGGGCGCGCCCATTCGGCGGTCAAAAGCTTCAACAACCATATCGGCGTGCCGCTGACTCTGGCGCGGATGCCGGCGGATACCGAACGCGCTGTGTTTGAAATCGGCATGAACCACGCCGATGAGATCACGCCCCTGTCCGAGCTGGTCGAACCCGATGCGGTGATCATCACCACGGTCGGTGCCGTGCACACCGAAAACTTCCCCGGTGGCGAAGAAGGGGTGATGAAGGCCAAGGCCGAGATTTTCGACGGCCTCAAATACGGCGGGCTGGCGATCCTCAATGCCGATAACCACTGGTTTGCCGAACTGAACGAACGGGCCAGCGAAATGGGCGCCAGGGTGCAGCGCTTCGGCGAGGCCGAGGGCGCAGACGCGCGCCTGATCAGCCATGAGGTGGTCGATGGCCACGCTCAGGTCACCGCCACCCTGCATGGGCGCGATATCGCCTTTACGCTGGCCCACACGGGCAAGCATCAGGCGCTCAACGCCCTGTCGGTGCTGCTGATGTGCGAGGCTTTGAAGGTCGAGACGGCGACGACGCTCGCCGCCCTGTCGGCCTTTGAGGCGCTGGACGGCCGCGGGGCCGAGCACCAGATCGCGGTGGCGGGCGGTCAGGTGACGCTCATCGACGAAAGCTATAACGCCAACCCGATCTCGATGGTGGCGACGCTCAACGCCTTAGCGGCGCGTCGGCTGGCGACCGGCGGGCGGCGCATCGCGGTGATGACCGACATGCTGGAGCTGGGCCCTGATGAGGCCGAACGTCACGCGGCTTTGGCCCCGGCCCTGACGGCGGCGGGTGTCGATCAGGTGTTTGCCGCCGGACCGCTGATGCGCGCCCTGTGGGACGTCTTGCCAGAGGCGCAGCGCGGGGCCTATGCGGCCACGGCAGCGGAACTGCTGGAACCGCTGAAATCAGCCTTGCGTCCGAACGACATTGTTATGATAAAGGGCTCCAACGGATCGAAGGCGGGCCTGATTGCCAAGAGCCTTCTGATTTAGGGACACTGTATGTTTTATTTTCTGTACGAGCATTTCGCGGCGCTTGACCACTGGCCGCTGCTCAACCTCCTGAAATATCAGACCGTGCGCGTCGGCCTGGCCATCATCACCTCCTATCTGGTGGCGGTGGGTCTCGGCTCGCGCTTTATCCGCTGGATGCGCGCCAAGCAGGGCAAAGGGCAGCCGATCCGCGAAGACGGCCCGCAGTCGCACCTTCTGACCAAGAAGGGCACGCCGACCATGGGCGGGCTGATGATTCTGGCCGGTATTCTGGTGGCGACGCTTCTGTGGGCCGACCTGCGCAGCGTCACCGTGTGGCTGGTGCTGGGCGTTACCATGATCTATGGTCTGCTGGGCTTTATGGACGACTATGCCAAGGTGACCAAGCAGACTTCGGCCGGACTGTCGGGGTCGCAGAAGCTGATTGCACAGTTCATCGTGGCAGGCATTGCCGCAGCGCTTCTGGTCTATTTCGGGCCTCAGTCGCCGACCTCGTCCGGGCTTTCGACCTCTCTGGCCGTGCCGATCTTCAAGAACGTGCTGTTCAATCTCGGCTATTTCTACATCGTCTTTGCCGCCGTGGTCATTGTGGGGGCATCGAACGCCGTCAACCTGACCGACGGGCTGGACGGGCTGGCCATCGTGCCGGTGATGATCGCCGCAGGGACGTTCGGCATCATCTCCTACGCCGTTGGCAACTACGTCTTCGCCAACTACCTCAATGTCCACTTTGTGCCCGGATCGGGTGAGGTGGCGGTGTTCCTGGCGGCGGTTATCGGCGGCGGCATGGGATTCCTCTGGTACAATGCCCCGCCGGCCAAGATCTTCATGGGCGACACCGGTTCGCTGGCTTTGGGAGGCGGTCTCGGCATGACGGCTGTGGCCATCAAGCATGAGATCGTGCTGGCCATTGTCGGCGGGCTGTTCGTGGTCGAAGCCCTGTCGGTGATGATCCAGATTGGCTATTTCAAGCTGACCGGTAAGCGGGTCTTCCTGATGGCGCCGATCCACCACCATTTTGAAAAGAAGGGCTGGGCGGAATCGACGGTCGTCATCCGCTTCTGGATCGTCGCCGGGATTTTGGCCATGGTCGGTCTGGCCACGTTGAAGCTGAGATAAAAGTGTAGCCACCCCACCCCCATTGGCTCCGCCAATGGTCCCCCTCCCCGCCGGCGGGGAGGTGTAATCTATACCTATACCTCCCTGCACAAGGTGCGGGGAGGGGGACCACACGAAGGGCGAAGCCCTGAGATGTGAGGGTGGGGTGCGTTTCAAGAGTTATGGAGAGACCCCTTTGATCCCGGTAAAAAGCTTCGCTGGCAAGCGTGTCGCCATCTTCGGTCTGGGGCGGTCCGGCCTGTCGGCGGCGCGCGCGCTGAAGGCCGGCGGGGCCGAGCCGCTTCTGTGGGACGACAAGCCGCAGTCGATGCTCAGCGCCTCGAAGGAAGGCTTCACCATCGAAAACCTCAAGGTCGCCGACTGGTCGGAAATCGACGCCCTGATGCTATCGCCGGGCGTGCCGCTGACGCATCCGGAGCCGCACTGGACCGTCAAGGCGGCGCAAGCTGCCCATGTCCCGGTCATCGGCGATATCGAGCTGTTTGCGCGCACGCTGAACGCCCTGCCGGAAAAACAGCGCCCTAAGACCGTGGCCATCACCGGCACCAACGGCAAATCGACGACGACGGCCCTGATCGGCCATATCCTCAAGGCCGCCGGGCGCGACGCCCATATCGGCGGCAATATCGGCATCGGCGTGCTCGATCTGCCGGAAATGCACGCCGGGACCATCTACGTCATCGAAACCTCCTCCTACCAGCTCGACCTGACCCAGACCTTCCGCCCGGACGTGGCGGTGCTGATGAACTTTTCGCCTGACCACCTCGACCGGCATGGCGATATGGAGGGCTATATCAAGGCCAAGAAGCGCATCTTCCTGAACCAGACAGCGCATCAGACGGCGGTGATCGGCACGGACGATGAGTGGTCGCAGGCCGTGGTGACGGAAATGACCGCGCACCATTCGGTCAACCTCATCCCCATTTCGTCGCGGCGCACCCTGGGGCGCGGCGTCTATGCGCTGAACGGCGTCATCTACGACGCCACGACTGACCGCGCGCGTCAGATCATCGACCTCAAAACCGTGCGTACCCTGACCGGCCGCCACAACTGGCAAAACGCCTGTGCCGCCTATTCGGCCTGCCGGGCGCTGGGCCTGACGGTCGAAGCGATCGTGGCGGGCATCCGCTCCTTCCCCGGCCTCGACCACCGGATGCAGGAGATCGGGCGCATCAAGAATGTGCGATTTATCAACGACTCGAAGGCCACCAATGCCGATGCGGCGCGTCAGGCCCTATCGAGCTATGACGGCTTCTACTGGATCGCCGGCGGCCGCGCCAAGGCGGGCGGCATTGAGGAGCTGAAAGACCTCTTCCCCCGCGTGAAGCACGCCTATCTGATCGGCGAGGCGGCGGAGCTGTTTGAAAAGACCATCGGCACGGCCGCCCCCTGTACCCAGTCGCGCCTGCTGTTCACCGCCGTGGCGCAGGCCTTTGCGGCGGCGGAAAAGTCCGGCAAGGAAGAGGTGGTGCTGCTGTCCCCGGCCTGCGCCTCTCAGGACCAGTTCACCGACTTCGAAGCCCGCGGCGATGCGTTCAAAGAGGCCGTCGCCGACATCCAGCGCAGCCTGGCCTCGGCTTAAAACGGTCGCGGCTAAGGCCACAGGCTTTGTGGCTATGCCGTACGTCCCTACCGTCTGCTCGCAGGCTCGCAGCCACCTCCCCATGCCTTCGGCACAGGGAGGAGGGAGTCAAAACCGGCGTTGCAAGGCCAGCACGAAGCGGTCACCGTGCGCCTTTGAGTATTCATGGCGGTTGGTGTCGTAATAACGCAGGTCCAGCGAGGTCTTGGCATTCAGCGCCAGCGTTGCCCCGGCATTCCACGCCGTGTAGTTGCGTTTGGGCTCGGTGCGCCGCTCGCCGAGGCCGCCTGACACGCTCCAGCGATCGGACAGTTTCTGCGCCGCCCCTAGTTCATAATAAAGGGCCTCTTGGGTCGAACCCGATGAGTCCGGCGACCAGATGGTCAGGGCCTTTAGCGTCGTGCGCCCGAAGGTGCGGCTGGCCTCGCTCTGCCACTCGACGAAGTGCGTGTCGCTGCCCGGCCGCGCACCGCCATTGACCTTATAGATGATCTGGCTGTTGAGGTGGATGTCAGGACCGACTGCCCAGCGGCCACCGACGGCCAGCGCGCTCTGCGTATCGCCCCCGTCCGAACCCCGCACGGTCTTCAGGCGCGCCGACACATAGGCCCAGTCGCGCGAAGCGGTCACCGCCGCCGACACCTGCCCGTTGCCTTGCGTTTCGGAAATGCCCTTGCTGGCCGAGTCCGTGGACAGGCTCAACTGGCCGCCCAGCTTCCAGCCTTCGAGCGCCTCGGTCCAGTCGTCGCTCCAGTCGGCAAAGCCCGAGGGGTCGGCCATAGCCGGTGCGGCCACCAGCGCCGAGGCCACAGCCAGCCCGCGCCCAAATTGCAATAAAAGCGTCACAATACTCGCGGTAACGGCGATTTGTGTCGGCAATAAGGCGCGAAACTCAGCCGACCTTCTGCGTAAAATCGGCGCGGGCCGCGTCAAACTCGGTTTTCAGCCGGGCAATCAGTTCAGAGGCGGGCAGGATGTCGCGCACATTGCCGGTGCCTTGCCCCGCCGACCACAGGGTCTTCCACGCCTTGGCCTCGTCGCTCATCTCGTGGTCCATGTCCATCTTCGTGGTCATGTCCTTCAGCATGTCTTTGGTGATGCCGTGGCTTTCCAGCGAGGGCAGCAGGAAGGAGGCGGGGACGCCCGAAATGGCCGGCGTATAGACGATGTCCTTGGCCGACGACTGCGTCAGCATGGTCTTGTAGCCGTCGCTGGCCATGGCCTCGCGCGTGGCGATAAAGCGCGTGCCCATATAGGCGAGGTCGGCCCCCATCATCAGCGCTGCCGCTACGTCCGAGCCGCGCGACAGGCAGCCCGACAGGACGATGGTGCCGCTGTACCACTGACGGATTTCGCCCAGAAGCGCGAAGGGGTTGTAGGTGCCGGCATGGCCGCCTGCGCCGTTGCAGACAAGGATCAGCCCGTCCACACCGGCTTCGGCCGCCTTTTCAGCATGGCGCACGGTGGTGATGTCGTGGAAGACCACGCCGCCATAGGCATGCACCGCATCGACCACGTCACGCACCGCCCCCAGCGAGGTGATGACCAGCGGCACCTTCTTTTCGACCGTCACCCTCATATCGGCCATCAGCCTTGAATTGGTCGGGTGGACGATCATATTGACGCCGAAGCGGGCGTCCTCAGGCGTCAGCGCCCCTTGAATTTCATCGAGCCATTGCGCATAGCCTTCGGTGGTCCGCTGATTGAGCGCCGGAAAGGTGCCGATCATGCCGCTCTGGCACGTCGCAATGACCAGCTCCGGTCCGGAGACCAGGAACATCGGCGCGGCAATGGCGGGGAAGCTGAGGCCCGCTTTCAGGGTATCCGGAATGGCCATGGTCGTTTCTTGTCCTTAAGTAAACTGTTGTATTCGCTTAATTATTATCCATATCAAGCGACATTGCAAATGTTGCCTGAGATTCCATTTGTGAATGTGTCGGCTATCGAGCATAGGAAGATTCACAAGTACGGCATCCGGAGACGTAGTCTCTTCGGATGCCCCATCGCGTAATAAGGAAAGGTCGTTCATGGCGCACTATACCGATAATCTGACGCAACTGGGCCAGCAGTTGGGCGCGCCGACTGACCCGGACAGCGCCGTTTTGGAGCGCGTGCCCAATCCGCACGCCGATATCGACTATGTGGCGCGCTTTACTGCCCCGGAATTCACGTCCCTGTGTCCGGTGACGGGGCAGCCCGATTTCGCGCATCTGGTCATCGACTATGTGCCGGGCGAATGGCTGGTCGAGTCGAAATCGCTGAAACTGTTTCTGACGGCCTTCCGCAATCACGGGGCGTTCCACGAAGACTGCACGATCTATATTGCCAAGCGCCTGCGTGACCTGCTGGCCCCGCGCTGGCTGCGCATCGGCGGCTTCTGGTATCCGCGCGGCGGCATCCCGATTGACGTCTTCTGGCAAACGACCGAACCGCCCAAGGGCGTACTGATCCCCGACTTCGGCGTGGCCACCTATCGCGGCCGGGGCTGATCCGGCTCACGCCATTTTTGACAGATCCGGAAACCATACCGGGTGTAGGTAGTCCTGTTTCAAGCGGGCGATGCATCCGGCATCCAACCCTTTCGGAAACGCATAGAGCGGCGGATACACGTGCGGTTCTGTCGTCACCTCGCCGCATACTGCCATCAGGTCGGCCCAATGACGAACCAGCGGCGGAGCATTGTCACCCTGCGAGATGATGACGGCATCCGCTTTGGGAATAATCGAGTCGATATCGTAGACCAGCGTTGTCCAGGTATAGAGGCTGTCGTCCGACTCGATGGCTTCCAGTTGCCCGATATAGGTTTCGCGCTTTTGTGTCGCGAAGTGCGGCTCAAGCGCCAGACGTACGTCGGCGTAGTCCTGCATGGGCTGACGCAGGGCCAGACGGCGCAGCATCGGAAACGCTCCGTTCGCGGTATCGACGGCGGTGAAAACACCGTCCTTAAGAATCAGAGGGGTGAGGCTGAGCGGGCGCGTGTCTTCGTCGTATAGTTTTTCCGCCAGAGGTCCGATCTGCCGGAGAGCCTCGATGTCCTCGCTACCGGCGACCAGCAACAGATTGCGCAAGACCGGCACGACAACAGGTCGCCCCTTGAGCGGCAGGCTTGAAAAGACGTCGGGCGTAAAAAGAGCAGATGTGTCATAGTCACCGCTGCCGTTACTGACATAAATGCCGGACCCGGTCTTCTCTAACCGGGTGGGTACGCGTTTCAGATGGTCGCGGGCAAGGGGCACCAGATCGTCGAAACTCTGGCCCCATTCGGTCAGCTTTTCGCGTGTGCAGATCGCCATGGCCTTTTCGGAATCTATAATCAGCACGGCCGCCAGATCGGCGATCAGCGGCTTATAAGCTCCCTCCATGTAATCGGGCGGCATTTTGGTGAACAGCCACATATTTTCCACGTAGGTTCGGCTGCGCACACCCAGCATCAGGTTCGCGCGGTCTTGCTCGGCTGTGGTCTGACGGCGACCGTCGAGCGTGACATCAACCAGCCGGTCGATCGCCACCTGTTTCGCCGCCGCACCCTCAGCGCTGAGCCAGTCCGTATAGGTGTTATCCAGATAAAGGATGTGACCTTCGCCCAGTTTCAGCGAAAAGGTGTCCGCCTGATAAATAACGGGCGTCGGCCATCCCTTGTCCTCCAAACGCTTGATCATCAGTCTGGCGAAGTTGGTTTGATCGGCGGTGGCGGCCTGATTGAGCGCGTGCATTTTGCAAGTTCGCCCTTGGTCTAATATAGCGGTGTAAGGAGGATCGGGCAATCGGTAGGTGAGAATCCAGTGAGGTTAACCGGACATGTGATGGCTTAAAAGAGATGCAAACACATGGGGATGCAGGGTTTGTAACCTCCCGCCAGCGGGGAGGTATAAGAATTAGGACGTGTCTTTGCGGTTCTTCGCAACGGGCGTTTCAAAATGCCGGGTCATGACCTGTCTGAGGCTTTCCGGATCGCCTTTGGTCGCGCGATATAGGGCCTTTGCTTTCATGGCTAAGGCGCGGCTGGCGATTTCGGCCTGAGTCTCTTTGTTCTGGGCAGGTGGGGTCGCAGTGGTGGGAGTGGCTTTCTTTGCGACCACCTGTTGCTCGATACTGGCCACGGCGTTTTTGATCGCCTTGGCTTCGGTGGCGTCGCAGCGGGCATAGAGCCGCTCGATCAGTAAAGCGCGGCGGATGCCCTTTTCGATCTCTTCGCCGGTTTTGGGGTCTGCCTCGCGGCTGAGCACCAGCAACATCCGGTCGGCTATGGCGCGCAGATGCCCGCGCCGGGTTTCCGGTGTCAGAGCCTCAGGGATGTCTGCCGCTGTGTCCATGCGCGCGAGGATAGACCGCCGTCAAATAGCGGGGATAGATTTTGTTCTTCCTCCCGCGCCAACGGGGAGAGGGGAAGGGGGCAAACGGGTGCAGGGTCTGCGACCCTGCCCACCGGAGGCCTGGGCTTCAGCTCAATTCGGATATTTGCCGCTGCAATTGCGGCAGGCTGACGCAAAGCGTTTCCCAGATCAAATCAAGGTCGAGATCGAAATAACCGTGCGCCAGACGGTTGCGCATCCCGCGCATGTTGCGCCACGGAATGTCCGGATGGTGTTCGATAAGGTCCGGGCTTTCCATCATCAAGCGCGTGGCCGCTTCGCCCATGATGATCAGGTTCATGATCACCGCCTGTTGGGTTCGGCGGTCACTGAGGAACGTGGCATGGTCCATGCCTTCGACGTAGTCAAGGGCCTGCGTGACGGCGTCCTGAATATGCCGGATATAGTCTTCGCGTCTGGCGGGTGGGTCGTCCGGCCTCATACGGGTTGGGCTTCGGCAAGGACGGAGTTGCGCAGGCGGGCAGGAAGATCGCCGGGGGTCAGAAGATCGACCTTCACGCCCAGCAGGGTTTCAAGCTCGTCCTGCAGCCCCCCCAGATCGAACAGGGTTGCGCCCGGCAGTGGGTCCACCAGCAGGTCGAGATCGCTGCCTTCGGTATCCCTGCCCTGCACAACAGAGCCGAAGACGCGCAGATTGGCCGCGCGGTAGCGCACCGGCAGGCGGCGCACTGCATCACGTTGCTGATCAAGGGCGAGGGAAGGTTTCACTTTAAACTCCGTCAGGCGTGAGACTAACGCAGAACGGGTCGGCCTGCAAACGGGTGCAGGGTCTGTGACCCTGCACGCCGGAGGCCCTTCTTACAGAGGCCTAAATCACCCCTCCCAGTAACTCACCCGTTCGGCATAGTCCGGGCGGTCGCGTTCCAGCGGCGCTTCGGTGGGCGTGCCGAGATAGATAAAGCCGGCTACCTCTTCGCCGTCCTTGAGGCCTAAAAGCGCCTTAGCCTCGGCGTCATAGGCATACCAGTCGGTGATCCAGTTGGCACCATAGCCCATGGCCCCCGCCGCGATCAGCAGGTTCTGACAGATGGCAAACGCCGAGCCCATCTGCTCCCACAGGGGGATTTTGTGCGGCTGGACGGGGGAATAGATGACCAGCAGGGCTTCGGGTGGCGTGGAGAGTTTGAGGAGCGCGCCCGCCTGCGCCTTGTCACCGCGCGCTTCGGCCAGAGCGCGGAGTTTATCGACCAGCCGCGCCTTCGACTGCGGGCTGAAGCGCACGATGCGCCACGGACCGATCTTGCCGTGGTCGGGGACGCGGAAACCGATCTTCAGCAGCACCTCCATCTCGTCTTCGGAGGGCGCGGGCAGGCCAAGCGTCGGGGCGGGGGCCGAGCGCCGCGTCAGCAGCAATTCCAGCGTTTGCGCCGATACTTTGGCGGGCAGGGGCGTGCCAAAAGGGATGGGGGCGAGGTCCAGTTGACGGATATCGGCTTTTTCGGTCATGGCGGTGTCCGGCGCAAAAAATCAGGTTCAACGCATATAGGACATGCTATGGCGCTTGGACAGACGCAACCGGATGAATGCTGATGACTGACCGCACCCTGCCGCCCTGGGATTCCGAAGACCGCAATGCCAGACGCCCGCGCTGGCAGCCACGCAATGTGCGCGTCATTCATCAATCACCGTGGATTCAGGTGGAGCTTTCCGAGCCTGTGGCCCCAACTGGGCGGGTGGCCAGTTATGGTACGGTGCGCTTCCGTAACCGGGCGATGGGCATGGTGCCGCTGCACGAAGACGGCACGGTGACGCTGGTGGGTCAGATGCGTTATCCCTTTGACGCCTGGAGCTGGGAACTGCCCGAAGGCGGCGTACCCCACGACGAAGACCCCATGGAGGGTGCCCGGCGCGAACTGCGTGAGGAAACCGGGCTTGAGGCCGAAAATCTGACCGAAATTTTGCGCATGGACCTTAGCAATTCGGTTTCGGACGAGGTGGCGGTTCTTTATCTGGCCACGGGTCTCAGTCAGGGCGAAACCGAGTGGGACGATACCGAAAACCTTGAAATCGCGCGGGTTCCCTTCAAAGACGTGCTCGAAGCTGTTATAAAAGGGCAGATACGCGACTCCTTAACCGTTGCGGCGGTACTGAGGGTGTACCATATGGCTGTCACAGGGGCGCTGGAGGCGTCGCTGGCGGCAAAGATTGTGTGAGGCAAAGGGTCAAAGATGGCGCAACCGTTTGAGGTGATTACACCGCAGGACAAGCCGATCTGGCTGACCTTGCGTCAGGAAGCCTCTGACGTGGTGGCGTCGGAGCCGGGTCTGGCCTCGCTCCTGCATTCGACCATCCTGTCGCACGACGATCTGGCTTCGGCCCTGTCCTATCACATGGCGCGCAAGCTGGCCGACGACACCCTGCGTGGCATGACCGTGCGTGAGATGGTGCAGCGCTATCTCAAGGCCGACCGCACCCTGGTCGAGGCGGCGGAGGCCGATCTTCAAGCCGTCTATGAGCGCGACCCGGCGGCCAAGGGCTATCTGCAAACCTTCATGTTCTTCAAAGGCTTCCTGAGCCTTCAGGTTTATCGCATCGCGCACCGCCTGTGGCAGGACGGGCGCTTTACCATGGCGCACCTGCTGCAAAGCCGCGTGTCTGAGCTGTTCCAGATCGACATTCACCCGGCGGCCAAGGTCGGCAAGGGTGTGCTGATGGACCACGGCACCGGCATCGTCATCGGCGAAACGGCGGTGGTCGGCGATGAGGTGTCGATGCTGCACGGCGTGACGCTGGGCGGGACGGGCTCTGAACAGGGCGATCGTCACCCCAAGATCGGCCGCGGCGTGCTGCTGGGGGCCGGCGCCAAGGTGCTCGGCAATATCGAGATCGGTGAGTTTGCCAAGATCGCCGCCGGTTCGGTGGTCCTGAAGCCTGTCCCTGCGCACTGCACAGCGGCCGGCGTTCCGGCGCGGCTGGTCAACTGCCAGACCTGCCCCGACCCGGCTAAGTCGATGGATCAGACGCTTTCGGACGTCATTTACGATTACGTGATCTGATTTTTAGCCACGAAGAACACGAAAAGCACGAAATCGGCGCAGCCAAAAGCACGGAATCTGCGAGCTTTGAGAGGCTATGCGGCCCGAAGGGCCCTGATAGCGCCTGATCGGTCTCGAATTTCATGGTTCCGCGAGGCAGAGGTGTTCGTGCTTTTTGTGTTTTTCGTGGCAAAACCTTTCACAGCCATTTCCATGTTGACGCTTGCGCCTTGGCGTTTGCCTCTGGCGCCGTTCGCGTCTACACAGACACACACAATTTATCCCGGCCCCGGTGAAATCGTGCTTTGATCGCATCGTTCAGGGACCAGCCATTCAAGAGATACAACACATGACGCCTGCAGAAATCACCAAGGTGCAAGCCTACCTGACCCAGACCTTCGGCACCAAGGGCCTTGAGGTCCGCGCCCGCAAGCAGAAGGATTCCGCCGAGGTCTATATCGGCGAAGACTTTGTCGGCGTCGTCTATGTCGATGAGGACGAGGAAGGCTCTTACCTGTTCGAAATGGCCATCCTCAAGGAAGACCTCTAACGCCGCAGCCTGCTCAGCAGGCGCTCACGTTCGGCCGACAGGCCCTTATAATCGCTTTGCGCCTCATCGAGGGCTTCGATCTGATGGATCAGGCCTTGGGTGAGGCGTTCGCGTTCCGGGTGGGCCTCAATGGCCTCCAGCGGCGTCAGGTGGATGCCGATGGTGAACAGCATCGCGCCCGTCTGCGGCAGCTTGCGTAGGGTCTGGCGCTCAACGCGCACATGGACGATTTCAGCGCGGTCGCCGCTGCCGAAGCGCTGCGGCGGGGACAGGTGGGGATGGTGCAGCGTGTCCGTGCCGTACAACGACCAGTTCCAGCGGATGACCGGCTCATCGGTACGCAGGTTATCGAAAATGCGCTCGATGATCGTGGCGTTGCGCGTCCCGGTCTGAAAATCGGGCACCGGGCCATGCACCTGATGCAGGGGCTTGCCCAGCTTTTCCGGCAGCGACCACGAGGAGGGGAAGCAGATGCAGCCCGCCGTCAGCCGCCAGCCTTCGGGCGATCTTTGCAAGATGGCTAGGTCTTCGGCCACCAGCCGCGCCGCCGCGATCAGCGGCGCGTCAGACGGCGGGGCGGGGGCGTTGAGCGTGGTTTCGATCAGACGCAGGGCTTCGGCTTGCGCGGCCTCAGAGCCCGGTTGCGCACCGAACACAGCGTCGCGGTCCTGGCTCAAGAGGCGTTCTTTTTCCGCCAGATAGAGGGGCAGGCGCTCATCACGCTCCAGCCACGCCGCGTCCCCCAGCGGGGCCAGACCGATACGAAACAGAGGCTGCGAACCGTCAAAGGGCGTGTGCATTAAAAAGCTCCTCCCCTGATTTCAGGGGAGGTGTCGGGTGAGCGCAAGCGAAAACGACGGTGGGGTTAAAGATCGTTAAGGCGCGACCGCGCAGGTCGTCATGATCTCGGCGCGCAGTTCGGGGATGCCGTGGCCTTTTTCCGATGAGGTCGCCAGCACCACCGGGTGCGCCGCCGGGCGCTTTTTGATCTGCGCCTGCGTCTTCTCGATGACGGCCTTCAGTTCATGCGGCTTGATCTTGTCGGCCTTGGTCAGAACGATTTGATAGGAGACGGCGGCGACGTCGAGCGCGTCCATCGGCTCATTATCGACCGCCTTCAGCCCGTGGCGCGCGTCGATCAGCAGATAGGCGCGTTTGAGGTTCGGGCGACCACGCAGATAGTCGCGGCCCAGATTCTGGAACTTCTTCACCTCGGCCCTCGAGGCCTTGGCCCAGCCATAGCCAGGCAGATCGACCAGCCGCAGCTTTTCATCCAGCACGAAGAAATTGACTTCGCGCGTGCGGCCCGGCTCGTTGGAGGCACGCGCCAGGTGGTTCTGCCCGACCAGCGCATTGATCAGGCTCGACTTGCCGACATTGGAGCGGCCGGCAAAGGTCACTTCGGGCAGGTCGGCGGCGGGCAGTTGTTCGATCTTGGCCGCGCCCATCATGAAGGTAGCCGGGCGCGCAAACAGCACGCGGGCGGCTTCGAGCGTTTCGGCGGAATAGAGCACCTCGTCAGGCGTCTCAGCGGCGGGCGTCTCAGCGTTATTTTGCGTTTCGTCGGTCATGGACGTGCCTTTAAATACTTAAACCTCCCAACACGTTGGGGAGGAGAGCCGCGCCCGATAGGGCGTGGTGGTGGGGTGTCTTGCGGACTTACAAATAACGAAAGGGTGGAGATTGAAGAACCCCCACCACCACATCTCGCTTGCCTTCGGCAATCTCGTGCGGTCCCCTCCCCAGCAAGCTGGGGAGGCATAAGAAAGGACCAGCTCTCCGCCCAAAGGCGGTAGAAAGGATCGCCTTAGTCCTTCTTGGTCCCGCGGGTGCGCTTGGTGCCGCCCGCCGAGCTGCCCGTGGCCGCCGGCTTGCGCTTGCGGGCCGGGGTGCCTTGCGTCACTTCGCCTTCGTGGATGGCTTCCTCGGCCACCTCAATGACGTGCGCCGCTTCGGACTTCGGCTTGGTTTTGGCCACCTTGCCCAGCAGGGTGTCGATCGGGTTTTCGACGCCCATCTGACGCATCAGCATATATTGTTGCGCCACGGTCAGGACGTTGTTCCAGATCCAGTAGATCAACAGACCCGACGCAAACGGCGCCATGATGAAGGTGAAGATCACCGGCATGAAGGCGAAGATCTTGCGCTGCATGGGGTCCGGCATCGGCGGGTTCATGCTTTGCGACAGCCACATGGACGCACCGTAGAGCAGCGGCAGAATACCGATGTGCAGCGAGGTGGCCATCAGCCCGCCAATGACCGGCAGGGTGGCCGGATCGTAGGGCAGCAGGCCGAACAGGTTGAACATCGTCGTCGGGTCTTTATCCGACAGGTCCTGAATCCAGCCAAAGAAGGGCGCGTGGCGCATTTCGATAGTGACGAACAGCACCTTATACAGGGCATAGAAGACCGGCATCTGCACGAAGATGGGCAGACAGCCCGACATCGGATTGACCTTTTCCTTCTGGTAAAGGCCCATCATTTCAATCTGCATCTGCTGCGGATTGCCTTCGTGCTTCTTCTTCAGCTCCTCGACCTGGGGCTGAAGCATCTTCATCTTGGTCATCGACTCATAGGATTTATGCGCCAGCGGGAAGAAGATGAGCTTGACCAGAACGGTGAGACCCAGAATGGCCAGACCGAAATTGCCGACATATTTGAACAGGAAGTCCAGCACGAAGAACATAGGGCGGGTGAAGAACCAGAACATGCCCCAGTCGATGGCCTTATCGAAGGCAGGCAGCTTCAGCTTGTCCTGATAGGCGGCCAGAAGCGAGGCCTGCTTGGCACCGGCAAAGATGTGGTAGGTGACGCTGACCGGCTTGCCCGGTTGCACCGTCACAGCGTCGGCGACATAGCCCGCCTGATAGAGGAAGTTGAAGTCTTTTTCGTTGGCGGTCGTCTGGTCCGTCGCCTTCATCGAGGCGTGAATTTTGGCCTTTTGATCCGGGATGACGGCGGCCAGCCAGTATTTGTCGGTCAGGCCCATCCAGCCGCCGGTCGAGTCAGCCTTGAAATTGGCCTTCTTCTCGTCCTTTTCCCAGTTGTGGAACTTGAATTCCGGCGTGGTGTAACCCTTGCCCGTGGCGTCCTTGGAGAAGGCGCCGATGCCGCCTTCGTGCAGGATCATATTCTTGCCCAGCGTCTCCGGCGCGCCCTGGCGCACGACATTGGCATAGGGGGCCAGCGTCACCGCCGCCCCCGTGGTGTTGACCACGGTATCGGTGACGGTGATCATGTACTTGTCATCAAGGCTCAGGCGGCGTTCAAAACGCAGACCCGTGCCGGCATCATAGCTCAGCACCACGTCCTTGCCCGGCGACAGGACGCTGCCCGAAAGCACCGTCCATACGCTATTGCCGGACGGCAGACCGGGCACATTGGCCCCGACCCAGCCCGATTCGGCGTAGTAGGCGTGTTCGGCCCCTTGCGGGCGGAACAGCTCGACATTGGGGGAGTCGGCCTTCAGCGTCTCTTTATATTGCTTGAGGAACAGGTCGTCGATGCGCGCCCCGGCCAGAGACAGAGACCCCTTCAGCGCCGGCGAGTCGATGGCGACGCGCGGCGTGGCGGCCACGGCCTGATCGCGCGGCAGCTTGCCTTCGACAAACAGCGACCCCGGCGTCGCGACGGGGGCCTTGGCGGCCTCGATCTTCTTCTGCGCCATAGCCGCGGCGCGTTCCTTCTCCATCTGGGGTCCGGCCACAAAAAACTGATAGCCGAACAGGATCGCCATGGAGAGGGCGAGGAAGATGAACATATTGCGATTGTCGTCGCGCTTCATGAGAGACTCTGAAGAGGGGTTAAACTTTGGGCGACAGCCTTATCAGGGCGCGTTTGACATCGTCAAGCAAACCTTGCCACGGGCAGGACTTGGTTGCGTCGCGGGCGATGAAGACATAGTCGTGGCCGGGAAGGCCAAGGTCGGGCAAAAGGGCGCGGGCCGCTTCGCGCATCCGGCGCTTGGCGCGGTTGCGTTCCACCGAACCGCCGGTTTTTTTGGTGGCGGTAAAGCCAATGCGGATGGTGTCGTCCCCGTCATTGCGAAAGCGCGCCTGAATGACCACAGTCGGGCGCGCCTGATAGGCCGCCTTGTTGGCGGCCAGAAAATCGCTGCGGTTTTTCAGAACGGGAAAGGTCATTTTGCTTTCTTATACCTCCCTGCCTTTGGCGGGGAGGGGGACCGCACGAGCCTGCCGTGAGGCAGGTGAGATGTGGTGGTGGGGTGAGCTATCGAACGATCCGGGGGATGGTTCGATATGCGCAAGACGCCGTAGGCAAGGTTCAGCACGCGCGATCGAAGCAAGACCCCCACCACCGCATCTCAGCTTCGCTGCACAAACGAAAAAGGCCCTCGAATCGCTTCAAGGGCCTTCTCGTGTGTCGGTGGTCCGAACTGCGGGTTAGGCAGTCAGGCGCTTGCGGCCCTTGGCACGGCGACGGGCGACGACTTTTTGACCATTCTTGGTGGCCATGCGCGCGCGGAAGCCGTGGCGGCGCTTGCGGACGAGACGGCTCGGCTGGTAAGTGCGTTTCACGGTTGTAGCTCCGGGGTTTGGACACGATAACCCAGTGTGTGCGAGCCATCGTTGAAAGAAGAGGCGGCGTCACTAAACCGTGCGCGCGGGCTTGTCAATGGCTATGCGCCGGGATTCGCACCGAGGCCGCAAAATCTTTATGACACGGTGAGCGCGCGCCGGGTGATTTTACACTGACCCTTCACGGATTTGTGTTAATATGTGTCTCTACGCCACCTTATCCGAGCGCAATGTCGAGCGATCTGAGCGAAACCTTAGCCGAAACCGGCCCGCACCGCGACCTGACACCGGGGCGACGGTTCCGCATCGCCGGGGGATTGGCGCGTGAGAGCGAGGACGGGGCGGCGGCCAGCCCGCGCCCGCGCAAATGGCGTGATCAGAGCCTGCAAGCCTTTCTGGCCAAGCGCTGGAAGGCGCTCAAGCCGCACCTCAAACGCGGCTGGAAAGATTTCCGCTCGTTTTTCAGCGGCCTATCCGGGCATTTGCTGGCTTTGACGGCGGTGTTCGTGGCGGTGATGGTGGTGATCATCATGGTGCCGACGCTGGCCGCCTATCAGGAACGCTGGCTGATCGACCGTGTGCGTCAGGCCGAAATCGCCTCTCTGGCGCTCGATGCCTCGGCCGAAGGGGCGGTGTCGCGCGAATTGTCGAGTCAGTTGCTCAACAGCGTCGGGGCCTCCTACCTCGCCCTGCAAAGCGGCGGGGTGCAGTTTGTGCTGCGTGATCCGCGCAGCACGGTCGAACCCGATGTCATCGACATCCGCCATCAGACGCGCGGCCTCAGCGACGACCTGACCTATCTGTGGGGGCCGTGGAAGACCCTGTCCGGGCGCGAAGACCGCCTGATCCGCACCGAGGCCGTACCCAAGGTGCGCAAGGGCACCGATATTATCGAAATCGTCGTGCCGGCGGAGCCTCTGAAACAGGAACTGCGCGAACAACTGGGCTCGATCCTGCGCCTGTCGCTGCTGATTTCGCTGGTCGCCGGTGCCCTGATCTTTGCCGCCCTGTCCTTCTTTGTGGTGCGGCCGGTGCGGCAACTGACGCGCTCGATCGCGCGGTTTAAGGAAAACCCGGAAGACAGCGCCGCCGTGCCGCAACTGTCCGGTCGCCACGATGAGATCGGGCAGATTGAGGAAGAACTGTTCAAGATGCAGCAGGAGGTCGGCCACGCCTTGCGCACCCGCGCGCGACTGGCGGCGCTGGGGCAGGCGGTGTCGAAGATCAGCCACGACCTCAGAAACATGCTGACGGCGGCGCAGATGGCGTCTGAGCGTCTGGCCTATTCCGGCGACCCCAATGTCACCAAGGCCTTGCCGCGCCTGGAGCGGGCGCTGGACCGCGCCCTGACCCTGGCGCAAAACGTGCTGAACTACGGCAAGACGGACGAAATCCCGCCGCGCATCCAGATTCTGCGCCTGAAAGACCTGTCCGAGGCCGCCGCCGAAGACGCCGGTCTGGCGCTCAATGCCCGCACGCCGGACCGCGTGCGCTTTTCGCTCAAGGCCGAACAGGGCTTTTTCTTTGAGGCCGATCCCGACCACGTCCACCGCCTGCTGGTCAATCTGATGCGCAATGCGCGTCAGGCGATTGAAAACCAGCCGAACCGCAAGACGGTGGGGCGCGTGACGCTGAGCGCGGTCAAGACGGCGGAAGAGGTGATTCTGGTCCTCTCCGACAACGGACCCGGCATCCCTGAGCGTGTGCGCGATAAGCTGTTTCAGCCGTTTTCGGCCTCGCTGACGCCGGGCGGGTCGGGGCTGGGGCTGGCCATTGCGCGCGAACTGGCCCAGACGCACGGCGGCGATGTCCGGCTGATCGACACCGGGCCGTCGGGCACCTCGTTTGAGGTCCGTATCCCGCAGAAGGGGTAAAGAGGTACGAATGGCGAAGCCGAGAGTGACGGTCTGCCTGCAGGTGGACGGTATTTTCGAAATTTTAATGAATGAGGCGGGCCGCGACCTTATGCTGGAAGAGTTACAGCGTCTCAGCCGGCAATCGGATCACATTCATCTGGATTATTATGAAGATTCAGACATAGCCGATGCGACAGATATTATGTTGTCAGCGATACCGTATCGTTCTGATGACACGGTGTTGGAGCACGGGAAGATACTGTTTCGCCCGGATGAGTGGGATGGCGAATACTTTCCTCACGTGCTGCAATCCTAAGTGAAATTTCTACCCCACCACCGTTATCGCTTCGTCGGCCGCCGCGACGAGGCCATCCAGCACACCGGGATCGGACGAGGAGTGCCCGGCCTTTTTCACCAGATGGAACTTCGCCTCCGGCCATGCCCGGTGCAGGTCCCAGGCCGAGGTCATCGGCGTGACCACATCATAGCGGCCCTGCACGATCCAGGCCGGGATGTTCTTGAGTTTGTGGACGTTTTCCAAAATCCAGTTGTCGCTTTCAAAGAAGCCACGGTTCTGGAAATACCACGACTCGATGCGGGCAAAGGCCACGGCAAAGTCGGGATCGGTGAACTTGGTCGGGGCCTCGGGCGGGCCCTCGATCGACAGGGTATCGCCTTCCCAGCCCGACCACGCCAGCGCGCAACGCACGCGCTCAGCCGCGTCTTCGCCGTTCAGGCGTTTGATATAGGCCGCCAGCAGGTTGCCGCGTTCGGCCTGCGGGATCGGGGCCACAAAGCGCTCCCACAGGTCGGGATAGATATTGGCCGCGCCGCCCTGATAGAACCAGTCCAGTTCCGACTGCCGCACCAGAAAGATGCCGCGCAGGATCAGGGCCGACACCCGCTGCGTATGCGTCAGGGCATATGCCAGAGACAGGGTCGAGCCCCATGAGCCGCCGAACACCACCCATTTATTGACCCCCAGCCGTTCCCGCAGCGATTCCATATCGGCGACCAGATGCCAGGTGGTATTATCTTCCAGAGACAGGTCCTGTGAGGCGTGCGGTCGCGATTTGCCGCAGCCGCGCTGATCGAACAGGATGATGCGATAGGCCTTCGGATTGAAGTAGCAGCGCAGGTTGGGGCTGGTCCCGCCGCCCGGTCCGCCGTGCACCACCACCACCGGAATCCCTTGTGGGTTACCGCTTTGCTCATAATAGATTTGATGTTTCCCCTCCGTCGGCATATAGCCGGTGTCGTAGGGTTCGATCTCCGGATAGAGACCTTTTGGCAATGTGACGACGGCTTGATCGGTCATAAGGAAACTTGTGCAGCGTGCTGTGGCGGTTGCCGCCGATCAAAGACCCATTATGCGCAGCGATTCAAGCCTTTTTGCCCTGACGACCGTAAAGCGGCAGAGCCTTTTCTACGCCCTGATCTTTATCGGGTCGGGGGCCAGCCTGCCCTATATGCCGCTATGGTTCGCTTCAAAGGGCATGAGCGGGGCGCAGATCGGGCTGATCTTGGCCCTGCCGCTGCTGCTGCGCGCCGTGACCGGGCCGGTCATGGGGGTATGGGCCGAAAAATTTCCGCTGTTCCGGTCGCCCATGCTGCGGCTGGCGCTGGCGGGCGGGCTGGCCTATGGCGGGCTGATGCTGTGGCCGCTGGCCGGGGAGGCGCGCTTCTGGCTGTTCGTCGCTCTGTGGGCCATAGGTTATAGCTGCATCACCTCGATCAGCCCCTTGCTCGATGTCATGACCATCCAGATGTCGAAGCGCGAAGGCTTCAACTATACTGGGCCGCGCGCCGTGGGCTCGGCGGCCTTTATCGCGGCCAATATCGCCGTCGGTTACGGGCTGAACCTTCTGGGTGTCGATCTGATTATCATCTGGGTGGTGGTGCTGTGTTTTGCGGCCGCGCTGGCGGCGTGGCGTCTGCTGCCGACGGCTCCGCGTCACATCGAAGAGGGCGGGGGCCGCGCCCCGGCCTACCTGCCACAGGAAACGGGGGCGCAGCGCGTCAGGGCCCTGCTCGGCAATCCGGTCTATGTGCTGCTGCTGGCGGCGATGGGCTGCGTACAGGGGGCGCACGCCTTCTATTACGGCTTTTCGACCATCCTGTGGAAGGGGCAGGGGCTGGATGGGGCGACCTGCGGCTATCTGTGGGGGGCGGGGGTTGCGGCGGAAATCCTGTTCCTGATGTTCGGGTTTCGCCTCAGAAACCGCTTCGGCTCGTGGACCCTGTTGCTGGCGGCGGCGGGCCTGAGCGTATTGCGCTGGTTCATCATGGGGTTTGTGCCGCCGGTCGGCGTCCTGTGGCCTTTGCAGACCCTGCACGCCTTTTCGTTTGCCGCCTGCTATCTGGCCGGGCTCGATCTGGTCAACCGCATGGCCCCGAAGGGCTCGGAAAGTCTGGCTCAGACGCTCAATGCTGCCTGGGTGACGGGGGTGATGATGGGCCTGTCCACTCTGGCGTCCGGGCCGCTCTATGACGCTCTGGGCAGCCGAGGCTACTGGGTAATGGCGGGCATGTCGGGTGTGGGGCTGCTGATCGCCGCCTATCTCTACCGCCGTCAGGTGCTGCGGCCGTAACGCTACTCTCCACCCTGCGGCTTTGCCGTGGGGAGGTGGATCGGCGCCGGCAGGCGACGAGACGGAGGGGGGTAACGCAGGTGTTTCAACACCAAAGGGTTTTGCCCGGTCTCTCGGAAGAGTCATCCCCCTCCGTCAGCTTCGCTGCCACCTCCCTATGCCTTCGGCACAGGGAGGAGATTTTTAGCTGCGCAACACGGCTCCGGCCTTTTGGGCGGCGGCGACGATCTTTTGCGATACGGCGTCGATTTCCGGCTCGGTCAGGGTTTTGTCCGCCGGTTGCAGCGTCACCTCAACCGCCAGAGACACCTGACCTTCCGGCACGCCCTGACCCTGATAGACGTCAAAGACGCGGGCCTCGCTGATCAGGAGCTTGTCCGCGCCCTTGATGGCGCGCACCAGATCGCCAGACGCCGTACCCGCCGCCACAAGGAAGGCGAAGTCGCGCGTCAGCGGCATCAGGTTGGACAGGCTCAGCGCGCCCTTTGACTTGCCCGATTTTGCTTTCGGTTGCGGCAGCAGGTCGAGGCGGATTTCAAAGCCCACATATGCCCCGTCAAGGTCCATCGCCTTCAGCACGGACGGATGCAGTTCGCCAAATTCGGCCAGCACCGTCTTAGGCCCCAGTTGCAGTCGCGCCGAACGGCCCGGATGCCACCAGCCGCTGTTCGACCCCTGCACCAGTTGTAGCGATGCGACCGGCACATTGAGGTCTTCCAGCAAGGCCAGCAGATCGGATTTCAGCGCGAACAGCGCGTCCTGACCGGTGGCGGCCCAATGACGCGCCTTGTCCGGGGCCTTCAGCGCGGCAATGACCGTCTTCTGATCATTGGGTTCAAGGCCGAAATAGACCGGCCCGATTTCAAACAGTTGCGCGCCGGGATAGCCCTTGGACGCATTGCGCCCGGCGGCTTCCAGCAGGTTCGGCAGGATGGACGGGCGCATACAGTTCAGTTCCGAGGCAATCGGATTGGCCAGCACCAGTGCGTCGCTACCCCCGCCGAACAGCTTGGCGTAAACCTGCGGCATGAAGGACCAGGTGACGGCCTCGCTATAACCAAAGGCCGCCAGCGCCCGGCGCGCCGTGCGGGCGCGGGCCTGCGACGGGGTCAGGACGCCGCCGTTTTTGGGGGCCACGGCGGGCAGGGGCGTCGCCGGGATGTGATTGAAGCCATAGATGCGCGCCACCTCTTCGACCAGATCGGCCTTGCCATCCACGTCGCGGCGGAAGGAGGGCACGCTGACGGTCCACGGCGTGGTCTTGGTGATGCCAAAACCGAGCGCGGTCAGGATCGTCTCGACCTTGTCGTGCGGCACGTCAAGGCCGGTCAGTTGCGCCACATAGGCCGGGTCGAAGGCGACGTCGGGCTTGCGCGCCGGGGCCTCGCCCGCCACGACGATCTCGGACGCTTCCCCGCCGCACAGGTCAAGGATCAACTGAGTGGCCAGTTCCAGACCGGGCACGACAAATTCCGGATCGACGCCGCGCGCAAAGCGGTACTGCGCATCCGAGGTGATGGTGGTGGTGCGGCCCGTCTGAGCGATACGGATGGGGTCGAACCAGGCCGATTCAAGGAAGACATCGACCGTCTCGAAATCAACGCCGGTCGAGGCCCCGCCCATCACGCCGCCCAGACCGATGACGCCCGAAGCGTCGCTGATCGTCGTCATGTCCGGCGTGACGGCGTAGGTCTTGCCGTCCAGCGCCACGAAGTCAGACGTGTCGGCGGGCAGACCGGCTTCGATCACGCTGCCCGACAGCTTTTTCACATCATAAACGTGCAGCGGGCGGGCGCGGTCGAACGACAGGTAGTTGGTGATATCGACCAGCGCCGAAATGGGTTTCAGGCCGATCGAGGTCAGCTTGTCGGCAAGCCATTTGGGCGACGGGCCGTTCCTCACGCCACGGATGACGCGACCGGAAAACAGCGGGCAGGCGTCGCCATCGACCTTCACCGTGATCGGGCAGGGGAAGGTGCCCTTGACCGGGGGGATGGGCGCGTCTTTGAAGGCCCCCAGACCCGTGGCGGCGAGGTCGCGGGCAATGCCGTGCACGCCCAGCCAGTCGGGACGGTTGGGTGTCACCTCAAAGTCGATAACGGGCTCCAGCGCGAAGACGGCGCTGACCGGGGTGCCGACGGCGAGGTCGTCGGAAAGCTCCATGATGCCGTCGGAATCGCCGTCCAGCTCAAGCTCGGCCGCCGAACACATCATGCCGTTCGACACGACGCCGCGCACCGGCTTTTCGACCAGGGTGACGTCAAGGCCCGGCACATAGGCCCCGATGGGGGCATAGACGGTGGTCAGACCGGCGCGGGCATTGGGGGCGCCGCAGACGATTTCCTTGCGGCCATCGACGGTGTCGACCTGAAGCACCTGCAACTTGTCGGCATTGGGGTGGCGGGCGGCCTCAACGACCTTGGCCACCGTAAAGGGCGTCAGCTTGGCCGCCGGGTCGGTGACGTCTTCGACCTCAAGGCCGGCCGCGGTCATGGCGGCGGCGACGGCCTGAATATCGGCGTCCGTGTTGAGGTGATCTTTAAGCCAGCTAAGGGAGAATTTCATGTCTTACATTCCGGGGCCGAGGGGCCTTCCGGCCCCTCGTCTTAAATCTCTAGAGCGAAATGACTTTAGGTGGAAACGCCATTTCGCTCTAAATTTTGTTGTGTCGCGATGTTTTTGCGGAAAACCGCTCACACTTTTCCGCACATCGCTCTAAATCAGGAAAGGCCGCTTGCCGGGTTCGGCGCGGCGAACCCACTAAAGCCATAGTGGCCGAGCCAGCGCGTATCGGCGGCGAACATGTCGCGCAGGTCCGGCACGCCGTATTTGAGCATGGCCAGACGATCGACGCCCATGCCGAAGGCGAAGCCCTGATACTCGTCCGGATCGACGCCGCAGGCCTTCAGCACATTGGGGTGCACCATGCCGGAGCCCAGAATTTCCATCCAGCGGTCGCCATCCCCGATGCGGATTTCCGCCCCGTTGCGCGAATAGCGCACGTCCATCTCTGCCGACGGCTCGGTGAAGGGGAAGTGGTGCGGGCGGAACTGCGTGATGACCGTGTCCGTCTCGAAAAAGCGCGACAGGAAGGTGTCGAACACCCATTTCAGGTGGCCCATATGCGCGGTCTTGTCGATGACGAGGCCTTCGATCTGATGGAACATCGGCGTGTGCGTCTGATCGGAGTCGCAGCGGAAGACGCGCCCCGGCACGATCAGGCGGAACGGCGGCTTACCCGCGATCATCGAGCGGATCTGCACCGGCGAGGTATGGGTGCGCAAGAGCTTCCTCACGCCATTTTCATCGGGGTTGAAGAAGAAGGTGTCGTGCATTTCGCGCGCCGGGTGCTTCTCCGGGAAGTTCAGCGCGGTGAAGTTATGGAAGTCGTCTTCGATGTCCGGGCCTTCGGCGACTTCAAAGCCCATCTCGGCGAAGATCGCCACCATCTCGTCCATGACCTGCATGGTCGGGTGGACGCCACCCTTGGCGCGGGGCGCGGCGGGCAGCGACAGGTCGATCCGCTCGGATTGCAGGCGGCGGCTGAGGTGTTCGGCCTCCAGCACGTCCTTGCGCGCATCGAGCGCCGCCTGAACCTGATCACGCACGGCGTTGATGGCTGCGCCGGTGGCCTTGCGCTCCTCGGGGGGCAGGGCGCCCAGGGTTTTCAAAAGGCCGGAAATGCGCCCGGTCTTACCCAGCGCCGACACGCGCACGGCGTCGAGCGCAGCAAGGTCTTGCGCGGTCAGGATTTCGGCTTCGATTTCGGCGGCCAGATTGGAATAGGTGCTCATGGTCTCACGGGGGAAAACGGATCGCCGTGTGTTTAGAGCGCAATGCGCCGTGAGTGAAGCGTTTTCTGCTTAGGCGGCGCGGGTTGGGCGGCAGGTATGAAGGTGTTGGTGTTTTCTCCTGCCTGTCGCGTAGCGCCGGAGACGGAGGGGGCGGTCTATGCCTTTACCGTCATCAAGGGGCTCAGGAGAGACGGATCAGGGTTCGGACGTGTTCCACTGTTCGGGTCGCCCCCCTCCGTCTGCTCGTTTCACTCACACCTCTCCTCCCCATGCCTTCGGCACAGGGAGGAGAGGTGTGAGTCGTTTCTCCTCCCTGTGCCGAAGGCATGGGGAGGTGGCATTTTGAGCGTAAGCGAAAAATGACGGAGGGGGATGTCTCCGCCGTGTCAAACGCCACAGGTTTTGCAAGCGATCGTTCTGGCCCGACCCCTCAACGCACCTGTTTCGCTGCGCTATACCCGTGCCTTCGCAACAGGGAGGAGGGACGTCAAACCGTCAGCTTTGCCGCCCCAAACGCCGCTGGGTCGGACAGGGACGGCTTGCCGTCTTCCACGTGACCGGCGCTGCGGATCGTCACCCCGCCAAATTGCACACTGATGTCGAACCAGCCATGCGTCTTCATCGTGGCAATGTCGAAGCTGTGAGCGGCATTGACCGGGTCGCTGTGCAGATGCAGATCCTGCGCGGCCCCGCCATAGGCATTGTCCGTCACGCGGTAATCAAACGAGGTGCGCCCCGTCTCATCCAGACCGTAATAGGCCCCCAGTGGCTGAACCCCCAGACTAAAGCCCGCCGGCAGGTCGGCAAACTGACCGGTCAGGCGTTGGTGAAAGCCGTTGGGACCGAGGATAAACAGGTCAAAGGATTGACCGCTGGTCCCGGTGAGGACGTGCGCGACCTTCCCTTCATTGTCTTTGACGGTATAGCGATGGGGCACCGCCTCCGGCTTCAGGCGGTCATAGACGTGAAAGACCGCCGCCTTCGCGTTCGGATCAACAAAGAAGCTGACCCTGACCTGAGTGGCGCTGACCTCCACCCCCGTATCGAAGCGATACGGCGTCGCGCGGCGGGGACGCAGGCCCCGTTCCTGCACCGGGGCGGTCAGGGCGTCGGGTGTTTTGGGGGTCGTCTTACCGCCCAGCTTGCGCGCCTGTTCGGCGCGGTCGGCGGTTTTCGGCAGGTGGGCAAAGAAGGGCTGATCGTTCGGTGTTTTGAAATCAAAGCAAGAAGTCAGGTCGCCGCATACGGCGCGTCGCCACGGCGAGATATTGGGCTCGTGCACGCCAAAGCGCGTTTCCAGAAAGCGGATGACCGAGGTGTGGTCGAACACTTCGGAGGCCACATAGCCGCCCCTTGACCACGGCGAAATGACGTACATCGGCACGCGCGGGCCCAGGCCATAGGGACGGTTTTTCAGCGCGTCATCGCCCTGATGATATTCGCGCTCCGCCCCTTCGGCATAGCCCAGCGGCTGCCCATTGGCGTCCAGCGACGGCGGGGCCGGGGGCGGCACGTGGTCGAAATAGCCGTCATTCTCGTCGAAATTGATCAGCAGGACGGTCTTCGCCCACACCGCCGGATTGGCGGTCAGGGCGTCGAGCACCTTCGCCGTATAGTCGGCCCCCTGTGCCGGTGAAGAGGTCGAGGGGTGTTCGGAGCCTTCGGCGGTGCCGATGATCCACGACACCTGCGGCAGCTTGCCGGCCAGCACGTCCTCTTTCAGCTTGTCGAGGTCGCGCGTGCGGATCGAACGCTCGGCAAGGTCCAGCCGTTTACCCGATGTCGCCTTATCCGCCGCGCGATAGGTCTTGAACCCGACAAGGGGGTTGTCGGTGAAATTGTCCTTCATGTTCTGATAGAGGCGCCAGTCGATGCCCGCCGCACTCAGACGCTCCGGATAGGTGGTCCAGTCATAGCCGCCGTGGCCCTTGGGATCGGCGTGCAGTTCGTCATAATCATTGACGATGACCGGGCCATTGGGGCCGACATTGGTACCCGTCCAGTGGACCACGCGGTTGGGATTGGTACCCGAATGCATGGCGCAGAAATAGGCGTCGCACAGGGTGAAGGCTTCGGCCAGAGCGTACTGGAACGGCAGATCGGCCCGTTCGAAATGCGCCATCGCGTGATTGTGCTTGGATTTGGGCCAGTTCGCCAGACGCCCTTCGTCCCAGGCGGCCTGCGCGTCCTTGAAGCTGTGCGGCGTGCCTTCGACGCGCATCAGGCGGAAATCCTGGGTGGTATTGAGCGCAAACGGCGCGATCAGTCGGGTGGGATCGTCCTCGCGCGGCTGGGCGAAGACGCTGCGGTTGGCGTGGCTGGGCGTCGCCGGGGCCGGGATAACGAAGCGGTCGCCAAAGCCCTGCACCCCGTTCATCGTGCCGAAATAGTGGTCGAAGCTGCGGTTTTCCTGCATCAGGATGACGACGTGTTCGACGTCCCTGATCGTGCCGGTGCGGGTGTGGGCGGGGATGTCCAGCGCGCGGGCAATGGCCGGGGGCAGGCCGCCCAGCGACGCGGCCAGAGCGCTGCTGAGGGTGGTGCGAAGAAAGGTGCGGCGGCTGGTCATGGGGCGGCTCCGAAGCGTGAGCCTACGCCATAACGCGCCCGGATGACAGTTTTGTTGTTATCCGCTTCTGAGGCGTGGATGAGGAGAAAAACGAAAAACCCCGCGCCGTTGCCGGTGCGGGGTTTTCCATGTGTTCGGGTATCTCTTTCAGAGACTTAGTCTTACGCCGCCAGAGCCGCGCGGACCTTCTCGGCCACGGCGGCGAAGGCCGGGGCGTCGTTGGCGGCCAGAGCGGCCAGAGCCTTACGGTCCAGCTCGATCCCGGCCAGGTTCAGGCCGTGGATGAACTGCGAGTAGGTGAAGCCTTCGACGCGGGCAGCCGCGTTGATGCGCTGGATCCACAGGGCGCGGAAGTTACGCTTGTTGACGCGACGGTCACGGTAAGCGTATTGGCCGGCCTTATCGACAGCGGCCTTGGCGGTGCGGATGGTATTCTTGCGGCGGCCGTAGAAACCCTTGGCCTGCTTCAGAACTTTTTTGTGACGGGCGTGAGAAACGACGCCTCTTTTAACACGTGCCATGGTTCACGTCTCCTTAGGCGTAGGGCATGTAGGATTTGATCTTCGCGGTATCGGCGTCCGACATCACCTGCGTGCCGCGGTTCTGACGGATGTACTTGCCGTTGTGCGAGATCAGACGGTGGCGCTTGCCGGCGACGCCAGCCTTCACCTTGCCCGACGCAGTGAAGCGGAAACGCTTCTTGGCGCCCGATTTGGTCTTCAGTTTTGACATTTCATTTGCGGCGCGGGTAACGCCGTCCTCTTTATAGAGTTAGCACCCGCCAAGGCATGTCAGGGGCCCGGCAGGTCAGGAAGCGCGGGTCATTACAGGAAAAAGTCTGGCGTGACAAGCGATGAATCCCTAAAAGCAAAAGCCTGATCGTGAGGGCATCATGCAAACCGTCAATGTCCCGCCGTTTCCCTTGTCCGGCGGCTGCCAGTGCGGCCGGATTCGCTATCGGCTCAAGGCCCTGCCTGTCGTCTTTTATCTGTGTCATTGCACCCATTGCCAGAAGCAGTCCTCCTCGGCCTATGGCGAGTCGATCCGGGTGCGCGCCGCCGATATCGAGATAGAGGGCCAGCCGAAGGGCTTTTACGTGCAAGCCGAAAGCGGCGCGCAAAAGGTCTGCGAATTCTGTCCGGACTGCGGGACGCGGCTGTTTCACGGACGCCGCCCCCGTTTCGCGCACCGGCAGGCAGGTGCCGCCTGTCTCGTGAAAGGCGGTGGCCAGTGTATAGGCCAGCCAGCGCGGATCGCCGTCGGCGTGGTCGCGGTCGCAGCGATCGATAAGGGTGATGTGCCCGGTGGTGCGGGTCAGTTTCGATTTCAAAGGGGCGGGCAGGGCGGTGAGGTCGATCTTTACAGACATGGCGGGCTCCGGTGCAAAAGCCCTATTGTCGACCCGCCACGAAGAGGGAGGATAAATGCCGCCTTTCGCGAAATCTTAACCCGGAATTAACCGCGTTTCGGGACTCTGACGCCCGATGGCCCAGACCCGTGCGGGGCCTGTTTTCCCCTTGCAGAACCATACCCGTCCATGAATTCCGGCTTCGCACATCCGTTTACGCGCACCGATCGCTCGCCGCTCGCCATGTGGTGGTGGACGGTTGATAAGCTGACGCTTGGCTTTGTGCTGCTGCTGATCTTTGCCGGACTGGTCTTTTCATTTTCGTCGTCGCCGGTCGCCGCGCCCAAGGTGGGGATCACCAACGAATTCTACTTCACCCAGCGCCATGTGCTGTTTGCCTTCGCCTCGGTGGCGCTGATGCTCGGCATTTCGATGTTTTCGCTGAAAGGGGTGAAGCGCGCCAGCGTCGCCATCTATGGCGGGGCCATCTTCGTCATGGCCATGCTGCCACTGATCGGGCACACGTCAAAGGGGGGACGGCGCTGGCTCGATCTGGGCTTTTTCAGCCTTCAGCCGTCGGAATTTCTGAAACCCGCCCTGATCGTGCTGGTGTCGTGGATGTTTGCCGAAGGGCAGAAGGGCAAGGGCGTGCCCGGTGTGACCATCGCCTTCTGTCTTTATGCGCTGTGCATCGCGCTTCTGCTGATCCAGCCTGATGTGGGGCAATCCATCCTGATCACCGTGGCCTTCGGGGCCTGTTTCTATATTTCCGGCGTGCCGATGCGCTGGATCGTCGGCCTGTCGGCGGCGGGCGTGACGGGTTTTGCGAGCCTCTACTTCATCCTGCCGCACTTCCGTGACCGCATTAAGGACTTTATCGACCCGGACGGCGACCGCTTTCAGGTCGAACGCGCCGCGGCGGCCATAGCCAATGGTGGCCTGACCGGCACGGGCGTTGGCGAAGGGACCATGAAGCGCCTGATTCCTGATATGCACACCGACTTTATCTATTCGGTGGCAGCGGAAGAATATGGTCTGTGGATGTCGCTGCTGCTGATCGCCATTTTTGCGTTCGTCGTGCTGCGTGGCCTGTGGAAGGCTATGGCCATGCCTGACGCCTTTCGTCAGATTGCCACATCGGGCCTGTATATCCTTTTGGGGATGCAGGTGCTGATCAACATCAGTGTCAACTTGCAGGTCATTCCGCCCAAGGGCATGACCCTGCCGTTCATCTCCTATGGCGGGTCGTCGCTGATGGCGATGGGGCTGACCATGGGGCTGATTCTGGCCCTGACGCGCAAACGCCCGGCCGAAATCGAACCGGACGACCATACGCAGTGGTAACCCAGACCCTTGTCCCGTTTACGGGCGGGATTGCATGAGCAAATATCTATGGCCCGTAAGAGAAAACCCAAACCCCTTTCTGAAACGCCGCTGGCCGTGGTGGCTGCCGGGGGGACGGGCGGGCATATGTTCCCGGCCGAGGCGCTGGCGCGTGAGCTGATCGCGCGTGGCTGGCAGGTGGTGCTGGCGTCCGACGCGCGCGGGGCGGCCTATGCCGAAAAATTCCCGGCGATAGAGCGCCTGTCGCTGGAAGCCGCAACCTTCAAGCGCGGCGATGTCATCGGCATGGCCAAGGCGGCGCTGAAAATCTTCACCGGTACGCAACAGGCGCGCAAGGCGTTCAAGCGCCTCAGGCCCTGGGCGGTGATTGGCTTTGGCGGCTATCCCTCCTATCCGGCCCTGATGGCGGCCTTGTCGCGCAAGGATGTGACCCTGCTGCACGAACAGAATTCGGTGCTGGGCCGCTCCAACCGCCAACTGTGCGCCAGGGTCGATGCGGTGGCCTGCGCCTTTCCGGTGCTGAAAATGGCCCCGGCTGTGCTGGAAGGGCAGGTGCAGGTGGTCGGTAATCCGGTGCGTCCGGATATACGGGCGCTTTATGACAAGCCCTATCCGCCCATCGACAAGGAGATCCGCCTGCTGATCACCGGCGGATCGCAGGGGGCGAAGATTCTGTCAGAGACGGTGCCTCAGGCGCTGGCGCTTTTGCCGGTGTCGCTGCGCATCAACCTCCGCGTTGAGCAGCAAACCCGCGCCGAGCAGATCGACTTCGCCCGTAAAACCTATGCCGAGGCCGAGATTGAGGCCGAGGTGGCACCCTTCTTCGACAATATGGCTGAGCGGCTGGGCCGCGCCCATATCGTCATTGGCCGGTCGGGCGCTTCGACCTGCTGCGAACTGGCTGTGGCGGGTAAGCCGTCCCTGCTGATCCCGTTGAAAATCGCCGCGGATGACCACCAGACGCACAACGCCGCCGTGCTGAAAGAGGCCGGCGCCGCCGTGGTGCTGCGCGAAGACGATGTGACGGTCGAAAGCCTGAGCGCGGCCATCCGCGCCCTGATCGAAGAAGGGGCGGCGGGCCTCGAAACGCGCGCCGCTGCCGCCAAATCGGTGGCGCGGCCCGACGCAGCCCAGCTTCTGGCCGATCTGGTCGAGCGAACGGTGAAGCGCAAGAGAGCGGACTAATTGTTTTCTTATCTGCGCAGCCGTTAGATCAGGATGGTTTTGAGTGTGAGGGGGCTTCCCATGTTTTTTGCGCGTAACCGGCTCGATGCGGGCTTTGTCCAGAAGACGCTGTTCCTGCTGATGGTGGTGGGTTTGAGCCTTCTGGCTTTCAAGCTGATCGGCATTTGGCTGCTGGTCTTTGGGGCCGTGGTGGTGGCGACCGTGCTGCGCGCCACGGCGGAGCCACTGGTCAAGTATCTGAAGCTCAAGGACAACTGGGCGGTGCTGCTGGCGCTTTTATTCCTCGTGTCGTTTCTGGCGGCGTCGGGCTGGCTGTTCGGCAACGAGATCGTGCGCCAGACCAACAACCTCTCGCGCGAACTGCCCGAAGCCTGGGCGCAGCTTCAGGCGCGTCTGCGCGCCTCTGAGGCCGGGGCCACGGTGCTGGATCAGATCAATAATCTCGGTCAGCAGGCGTCGGGTGTACTGTCTCTGGTGCCCAAGATCGCCGGGGAAATCGCCTCTTCGATTGCCAATCTGGTGGTCGTTGTCGTCGCGGGCATCTTCATGGCCATGCACCCGCGCAGCTATCGCGACGGGGTGGTGCGCCTGTTCCCCAAGTCGCAGAAGGAGCGCGTGCGGGACGGCCTCAATCTGAGTGGTAAGGCGCTGCGTCTGTGGCTTTTGGGCCAGTTGTTTTCGATGGTGCTGGTCGGGTCGCTGACGGCCATCGGGCTCAGCATTGCCGGTGTGCCCTCGGCCGGAGCGCTGGGCCTGATGTCCGGTCTGGCGCAGTTTGTGCCGATCGTCGGGCCGGTGGTCTCGGCGGGGCCTGGCCTGCTGCTGGCGGCGTCAGAGAATATGACGACCTTTGTGGCGGCGCTCGTCATCTATGTCGGCGTGTCGCAGCTTGAGTCGAACATCATCACGCCGATGGTGCAAAAGCACGTCGCGGCCGTACCGACCGTCATTACGCTGTTTGCCGTGCTGGGTTTCGGTTCGCTGCTCGGGCCGCTGGGGGTGCTGTTTGCGACGCCGCTGACCGTGGTGGCGCACACGCTGGTGATGAAATTCTATGTCGGAGAGGTGCTGGGCGATCACGGCGCCGAGGCTGAGGTGTCGGGAGAGGTCAAGGATTAGAGCGGAATGATTTCTACTGGAATCATTCCGCTCAAGCCGCCATTGAGGCGGCGGCCAAGGTGGCGCAAGCCACCGCCCGGCGAGGGGCTAAACAAAAATCTAGAGCATTATGTTTCTACCAGAAATCATAATGATCTAGAGGTGGCGCAGCGGGTCCTGCGAATGGTGCAGGATGCGCAGAACCAGAATACCCTGCTGTAGCGGTCGATAGTAAATCATGTGCGACAGGTGCGAAAAGCGTCGGTTCTGCGTGCGTATCTGTTCGCAGGCGGCACCTATGCCCGGCCGTTTCGCCAGCAGTATAAGGGTTTCGTAGAGTTCGTAGCGATATTTTCGCGCCTGCTCATAGCCGAACCGGTCGAGCGTGTACTGCGCTATGGATTTCAAGTCCTGACCCGCTTCATCACTGAGGGTAAAGTCAGCCATGTTTCGCTGCCTGACGTTTCAGGTAGCGCTCTTCGGCATCATTCCAGATCTCGTCAAAGCTCATATCGCTGAAGCCGCTCGCTTCGGCCTTATCCAGCATATCGCGCAGGCGGTCTTCGGCGGCCTGTTTTTCTTCATCGCGGCGCACCAGATCGCGGAAATATTCGCTGACATTATTATAGTCGCCCTGTTCGACGCGGCGTTGAACGGTTTGCGCCATGCGGTCGGTCATGGAGATGGAAAACTTGGCCATGGGATGCTCCTCTGCTCCCCTGAGAGTAGCATCAAATCCGATCTGTTCCTATCTGATCCGACAGTGTGGCGCTCAAAAAATCCTCCGTGACACCTGTGTCGCTGTGTTTTAGAGCGTATTTCGTCCTAACGTTTTGGTTGGTCGCGCATTTGAGCCCGAAAACCGTTGCACACTTTTCGGAATGCGCTCTAAAGCAGAACACCTTTCATCTTACCCCACGAGTCCACGCTTCCATGATTGCCCCTGCCAAGCTCCGTCCCACGCCCTTCGACCTCGGTCCCGTGCACTTTGTCGGCATCGGCGGCATCGGCATGAGCGGCATTGCCGAGATCATGATCAAGATCGGCTATAAGGTTCAGGGCTCGGACGCCAAGGCCTCGGCCAATACCGAGCGTCTGCAGAAGCTCGGGGCCAAAATCTTTATCGGCCACGAAGCGGCGCATGTCAGCGACGACGTGTCGGCGCTGGTCTATTCGACGGCGGTTAAACACGACAACCCCGAAATGGTCGCCGCACGGTCGCGCCGTATCCCGCTGGTGCGGCGCGCCGAAATGCTGGCCGAGCTGATGCGCCTGCAATTTTCCATCGCGGTTGGCGGTACGCACGGCAAGACGACGACGACCTCGATGGTGGCGGCGCTGCTCGACGCCGGCGGGCTGGACCCCACCGTGGTCAATGGCGGCATCATCAACGCCTATGGCACTAATGCCAAGGTAGGTGACGGCGACTGGATCGTGGTCGAAGCCGATGAGTCCGACGGCTCCTTCCTGCGCCTGAAATCGACCCTGGCCATCGTCACCAATATCGACGCCGAACACCTCGACCACTGGGGCGATTTCGAAGCCGTGAAGAAGGGCTTTGTCGATTTCGTCGAAAACATCCCCTTCTATGGCTTTGCCGCCGTTTGCGTCGATCACCCGGAAGTACTAGCCCTGACGGCCAAGGTCGAAAATCGCCGCCTGATCCCCTATGGCGTCTCACCGCAGGCCGAGGTGCGCTGCACCAACATCGACTTCGGCCCGGAAGGCGCGACCTTTGATGTGGTCTTTTCGCCGGTGGGCGTGGAGCCCTTTACCTGGGCGGGTCTGAAACTGCCCATGACCGGCAACCACAATGTGTCTAACGCCACGGCGGCCATAGCCATCGCCCGCGAACTGGGCGTCTCTGAGGCCGATGTGCGCAAGGGGCTGGGTGCGTTCGGCGGTGTCAAGCGCCGCTTCACCACCACGGGCATCGTCAACGGTGTGCGCATCATCGACGATTACGGCCACCACCCGGTCGAAATCGCCGCCGTGCTCAAGGCCGCGCGTCAGGTGACGCAGGGCAAGGTCATCGCCGTGGTGCAGCCGCACCGCTATACCCGCCTGCGCGACCTGATGACCGAGTTTTCGACCTGTTTCCACGACGCCGACAAGGTGATCGTCGCCGATGTCTATTCGGCGGGTGAAGCGCCGATCGAGGGCGTCAGCAAGGACGCACTGGTCGAAGCCCTGCACCGTCACGGCCACCGCAATGCTGTGGGGCTGGACGGTCCGGCGGCGCTGGCAGGCCTTGTGGCCGCTGAGGCGAAGGCCGGGGATCTGGTCGTCTGTCTGGGGGCGGGCGACATCACGCAATGGGCCTATGCGCTTCCGGCGCAGTTGGAAGGGTCGGTCGATTGAGTGTCTTGAAGCTCGGCGATGTTGATACAGTAAAAGGCGTGTTCCAAACCTTTGCCGAGGCTGACGAGGTGTGGTTACAATCGCGAAGCCTTCTATCAGATCACTCATCCCCTCAGTTAGCCATTGCCCATTTGAAACTCTTTTGTCCGGAGTTGGTCAGCTACCGCGAGGGATGGTTTCTGGCGTCGGGCTTTGATGAAGCCGCTGCGGATGTGTGGTTTTCCCAACCAAATGTGTCAGTTTCAGGTGTCGAGGCGATACTGAACCATTTGCACCTCAGCTATATGTTCGGTGATACAGAAGTTGTCAGAATGACGGATGATGAAGCCATCGCGTTTGGTCAATTGCTGTCATTCCAGTGGAAAATCTGGGCACAGAACGTCTATAGCCTTCATATCGAAACTTACCTTTCTACAATACCGGGTGATGTTCAGATATGGTTTGAATCTCGTGGAGTTTTTGGAAATGACTAACTGGACCGAAAATCTCCCCGCCGTGCGCGGCAAGATTGTAAAGCAGGCCGAACTGGCTCCGTTTACGTGGTTCCGCGTTGGCGGTCCGGCGGATGTGCTGTACATCCCGGCTGATTCGGAAGACCTGAGCGATTTCCTGCGTCAGTTGGACCCGTCTGTTCCTGTCACCTATATCGGCGTGGGGTCCAATTTGATTGTGCGCGATGGCGGAATCGAAGGTGTCGTCATTCGTCTTGCCGGTAAGGCCTTCTCTGACATTCAGATAGACACCGAAGAGAATCGGATCATTGCGGGGCCCGGCGCGCTCGACAGCGCCGTTGCGCGGGCCGCCGCCAAGGCCGGTCTGGCAGGTCTGGAGTTTTACGCAGGCATTCCCGGCACCATTGGCGGCGCTCTGACGATGAATGCGGGGTGTTATGGCCGTGAAACCAAGGATATTCTGGTTTCGGCCTGGGGCTATGACCGCACGGGTGAGATGCGAACCTTCACTAACGAAGACTTTGGCTTCAGCTATCGCCACTCGGATATCAGTCCGGATATTGTCTGGATACAGGCGGTGTTTCAGGGCACGCCTGACGATCCGGCGGCCATCACCGAGCGCATGGAGGCCATCACCACACGCCGCGAAACGTCCCAGCCGATCCGTGAAAAGACCGGCGGTTCGACCTTCAAAAATCCGGAAGGCCATTCGGCGTGGAAGCTGGTCGATGAAGCGGGCTGGCGCGGTAAGCGCTTTGGCGGAGCCAAGTTCTCTGAGCTGCATGCCAACTTCATGATCAATGCCGACAATGCCACGGCGGCCGACCTCGAAGGGCTGGGTGATACGGTGCGCGCCGAGGTCAAGCAGAAGTTCGGCATCGACCTGCACTGGGAAATCAAGCGCATCGGGCGTCGTTAATATCTCTTCCCTGTTGCACCGCGACGGGGAGGGGGGAGATCAGATTGGCCACTATTCCTCTTATCATGGGCGTTATCAATGCCACGCCGGACTCGTTTTCCGACGGCGGGGCCTATGATCCCGTGGCGCAGGGCCTGCGCCTGATCGCCGAAGGGGCCGATGTGCTCGATATCGGCGGTGAGTCTACGCGACCGGGGGCCGAGCCGGTATCCGCCGCCGAAGAAATCGCCCGCGTCGTGCCGGTCATCGAAGCCCTGCGTGCCCAGTGGTCCGGCCCGCTCAGCATCGACACGCTGAAACCCGACGTGGCACGCGCCGCCTTTGCTGCCGGGGCGACGATATGGAACGACGTAACGGCGCTCAGCCACAGCCCCGACAGTCTGGCGACCGCCGCCGAACTGCAAGGGCAGGTCATACTGATGCACATGCAGGGCGAGCCTCGCACCATGCAGACCGCGCCGCATTATGACGATGTGGTGGCGGAGGTCGAAACCTATCTGCTCGCCCGCGCCGAGGCGGCCATTGCGGCGGGCGTGGCGCACGAAAACATCTGGCTCGATCCCGGTATCGGTTTTGGAAAGACGCTGGACCATAATCTCAGCCTGATCCGCGCCACGCCGCGTCTGGCTTCGCATGGCTTTCCGTTGCTGATGGCGGCCTCGCGCAAGCGCTTTATCGCGGCGCTGGAAGAACGCGAAGGCGCGCCTGCGTCCGATGCCACCCGGCGTATAGGCGGCACCCTGGCGATCCACCTCTATGCGGTGCAAAACGGTGCGCGCAAGGTGCGCGTGCACGATGTGGCCGAGATGCGTCAGGCGTTAAGAGTGTGGGCGGCTCTCGCCTGAGAGGCGAAGTCCGGTTACGCCTGCAACGGTCCTATGTCTTTGAAATGTAACACTCCGCCCCTTTCGTGCAAAAAAGGCGGCCAAAGCGGCGCGAAACGGCTTTACAGCCCCGCCGGGTCCGGTGTTAACCTTTCAGCGTGCGCTGCGGGATAGGTGCGCGCAGGGGAAAATCGGTAGAATTATGATGAAGCGGGTCCTGACGAAAAAGCCTCAGTTCAGCAAGACCGTGTTGCCGGATCGGCAAAAGCGTAATCTGAAGTTCAGTCATGCGCCGCAGGAGGTCGAGGTCGAGACACCCGGCCCGCACATCCTGACGGGGCCGGTGGAGATGGAGGTGCCTGCCTATGAGTGGGCCTCTGCCGAAGACACCGTGCCGCCGGCCGTCATCGCGCAGCAGAGCCGCAGCCTGTTCCAATGGATCGTCGCTATCGTCCTGCCGGTGGCCGCGCTGGGTGTGATCGCCCTGAGCGTGGCGGCTCTGGCGCAGGCCGGGGGCTATGACGCGGACTTTATCGCCTCGCGGTTTCGCTGATCAATTTATCTGCGCATAGATATCGAAGGCGGCGCTGAAGTCCGGATTGCGGATCACCGTGCCGCAGGTCAGTGCGTAATCGCCCGGATCCAGCATCAGATAGGCTTCGGGCACCAGAGGCAGGAAAAAGTCTTCGCCCTGACGTGTCCCGACCAGCGACAGCACCAGCCCTTCCTTGCGATTGGCGCGGATAACGCGCCCGCCGATCAGTTCAAAGCTCAGCAGCTCGTCATGGGTGCCGATCTGATTGAGGCGTACGACCAGCATCTTGCCCAGCAGAACGCGCACCATCGGGTCCGAGGCCTCGGCAAAGGCTTCGGGGACCAGTTCGTTCCAGCGGGAGTCGTCGGTGTTTTCGTTCATGGTCACAGCTTACGAAATCGCGGCACGATCTCACCGTCACTATCGACCGATTCGCTGAACATGGCCAAAGGCCGCACCCACAAGCGCGCCGGGTCCGCCTGAATGACGGGGGCATAGAGCACCAGCACCTCCTCGGTTTCGGAGTGGGTCACACTGCCATACACCACGTAATCCTTGCCCTTATAGTGGCGGTACAGGCCGGTGGCGAGGGCGCTGGGGTAGTCGGTGATCGGGCGGGTCATGGCAGATCCTTGCGTTGCGCGCTTTCCTTAGCCGGGCGCGCAGATTAAGGAAAGGTATCTATCTCACGGAGGTCTCCATGCGTCGCGTACTGATCATTGCCGGTTCGGACCCGTCGGGCGGGGCGGGGATTCAGGCCGATCTGAAGGCCGTGACCTGCCTGGGTGGCTATGCCATGACGGCGATTACCGCCCTGACCGTGCAGAATACGCTGGGCGTCACGGATGTGATGCCGGTGCCCGAAGCCCTGATCACGGCGCAGGCCGAAGCCTGCCTGAACGATATCGGAGCCGATGCGGTGAAGACCGGGATGCTGGGGGCGACCTCAGTGGTCGAAACCGTGGCGGCCCTGCTCGATAAGGCGGGGGTGTTTGCGGTGGTCGATCCGGTGATGGTGGCCAAGGGCGGGCACCCGCTATTGCCCGATGAGGCGATTGACGCCATCCGCACGCTGCTGATCCCGCGCGCAGGGCTGCTCACCCCCAATGCGCCGGAGGCGGCGGTTCTGACCGGTATCGAGGTGGTGGACGAAGCCTCTCAACAACGCGCCGGTGAGGCGCTGCTGAACATGGGGGCCAAGGCCGTGCTGATGAAGGGCGGGCACATTGACGGGCCCGAAGTGGTCGATTGGCTGCTGTGGGCAGACGATGCGCGGCGCTATGTGTCCGAACGCATCGAGACACGACATACGCACGGCACGGGCTGCACCCTGGCCAGCGCTTGCGCCGTGCTGGCGGGGCCGGATCGCTCTCTGGGTGACAGCGTTGAACTGGCGCGCGATTATGTGATGGGGGCGATTATCACCGCACCGAGTCTGGGCGGCGGGCATGGGCCGCTCAGGCACAACTGGGTGCTTTGAGCGGTCAGATGCGTCCCCTTAGGGTATGGGGGGACAGAAGGGGACGCATCCTTGAGGGGGCAGTGTTCCCGGCTGCCCCCGACCTTCAGGCGGAGCGGTTTAACCGCCTCGCCCAAAGTGTTTAGCGACGCCAGGCGGTGTCGCGGTCGTTACGCTCCCAGTGGAGCTTTTGTTCAAAGCGGTCCAGACGGTAGCTGAGGTTGGCCATTTCCTGACGGTCGATGCCGCGGCCCGAACGCTCATACTGATAGGACAGGCGTTCGATACCGTTCAGTTCGCTGCTGAGGCGACCGAATTCGCTGCGCGTCAGGCGGCCCGAACGGCGGCCCATGTCGAGGCGGTCTTCGAGGCGGTCGATGCGCGCATCGACGTGGTCGTCACGGCGATCGCGGATATCTTCGCGGCGGTCATAGCGGTCATAGCGATCGTAACGGTCGTAGCGGTCGTACTGGCCGGCAGCGAAGGCGGGGGTGATGGCGGTCAGGCCGGCAATGGCAACGGCTGCGGCGGCAATGGTCTTGAACTTGGTCATCTGGCTTTCTCCTTGTGTCTCGAGTGACGCTGTGGATCAGCGTTGAGACATTTATAAAAGCCGCCACTCGAACCGAACCTGAACGGTACGGTTCATTTTCGGTTCAGGGTTTGCGCCGTCGATTTCCGCTTGCACTTGGGCGGATTTGGCCGCAAAAGCCGCCTGTTTGCGTAGATCGTCCGGCGCGCCGCCCGGAGAGACGATGACCGAAGAAGAAGGCCTGACCATGAGCGCCAAACCTGCCACCATTCCCGAACGTCCGTGGTTTTCGTCGGGCCCGACGGCCAAGCGTCCCGGCTGGACGCCCGAAGCCCTGTCGGGTGCGCCGGTGGGGCGTTCCAACCGCTCAAAGGTGACGGTGGGCCGTATTCGTCAGGCGCTGGACATGACGCGCGAGATTCTGCGAATCCCCGCCGACTATCAGGTGTTCATGGTGCCGGGCTCCGACACCGGGGCGTTTGAGGCCGCCATGTGGAACCTTTTGGGGGCGCGCAAGGTCCAGCTTCTGGCCTTTGAAAACTTCGGTCAGTTGTGGGCCGATGACGCCACCAAACACCTCAAACTCGATGCCGAAGTGCTGTCGGCCCCCTATGGCGAGCTGCCGGACCTGACGCAGATTGACCCGCAGGCCGATCTGGTCTTTCCGTGGAACGGCACGACCTCCGGTGTGCGGGTGCCCAACAGCGACTTTCTGAATGGCCATGCGGCTGCCGACAGCGGGCTGGTGCTGTGTGATGCCACCTCGGCGGCCTTCTGCATGGACCTGCCGTGGGACAAGCTGGACGTCGCCACCTTCTCCTTCCAGAAGGCGCTGGGCGGGGAAGCCGGGATCGGCGTGCTGATCCTGTCGCCCAAGGCGGTCGAACGCCTCAACAGCTTCGATTCGGGTCGCGCCATCCCCAAGGTGCTACGCCTGAAAAAAGGGCATGCAGCCGACGCGGCTATTCTGGGCGGCGACGCCATCAACACCTTCTCGTTTCTGGTCATCGAAGACTATCTCGACGCTCTGCGCTGGGCGCAGCGCGAAGGCGGGCTCGACGGCCTGATCCAGCGCTGCGACGAAGCAGCCGGGGCCCTGTTTGACTGGGTGGAAAAGACGCCGTGGATCGACTTCGTGGCGGTGGACAAGGCGACGCGCTCGACCACCTCGGTGTGCCTCAAATTCGTTGATCCGGCCATTCAGGCGCTTTCCGCCGAGGCGCAGGCCAAACTGGCGACGCGCGTCGGTAGCCTGCTGGAGCTGGAAGGCGTGGCATTTGACATCACCGGCTATCGCGCGGCCCCTCCGGGCCTGCGTGTCTGGTGCGGCTGCACGGTCGAGGCCGAGGACATCGAGGCCCTGCTGCCGTGGCTGGAATGGGCCTATGCAGCGGCCGTGGCTGAATTGGGACTAGTGGCGGCATAAACGCTCAGGCTTCCGGCTTGCCGCCCTTGTCGGCCTTCGGGCCAATGCCGGTGACGGCCGTGCCGAAGACCAGCAGCACTGCGCCATAGATAATGCTCTCTGTGTCGCCGGAGAAGCCCTTTAGCAGCAGACAGGTTCCCCCGGCCGCCATGCCGGTTTGCAACATCCGCAGTCCTTGCTTGCGCCGGGCCTCTGTGCGCCCGGTCACGCCCCAGATCAGGCCGCCCAGACCAATGGTGACAAACACGCCGGCCACGATCGTCAAAAATGCCCACATGGTGTGAATCCTCTCTGTGTCAAGGGAGCTTGACACAAGGCGACGATATAGTCAAGCGACCTTGACATATGGCGTTGCGGCGGCGGGGAGTGGGGAATAACCGGCGTTCGCCTCATTTTACGGGTTACCAAGCCCGAACTTTAAGTTTATAGGCTGCAACCGCCTGAATTTTGAATGTAACGCACCCGGACGAAATCCTCTCCGGCGGCGTTTTGCTGCGGAGTAAGAACTTGGCCAATGTGACCGTTGTGGGCGCCCAGTGGGGCGACGAAGGCAAGGGCAAGCTGGTGGACTGGCTGTCCAATCGCGCCGATGTGGTGGTGCGCTTTCAGGGCGGTCACAATGCCGGTCACACCTTGGTGGTCGATGGCAAGGTGTATAAGCTGTCCCTGCTGCCGTCCGGCGTCGTGCAGGGCAAGCTGTCGGTCATCGGTAACGGCGTGGTCGTCGATCCGTGGGCGCTGTTTGATGAAATCGGTCGCGTCGAGGCACAAGGGTTGAGCATCACGCCCGACCTGCTGGTGCTGGCTGACAATGCCTGCCTGATCCTGCCGATCCACCGCGAACTCGATACGGCGCGCGAAGCCGCCGCCGGCGCGGGCAAGATCGGCACAACGGGCCGCGGCATCGGCCCGGCCTATGAGGACAAGGTGGGGCGTCGCGCCATCCGCGTCGCCGACCTCGAAGATTTTGACGGTCTCGATGCCAAGATCGAGCGCCTGTTGACCCACCACAATGCCCTGCGCAAGGGCCTGGGTCTGGCCGAGGTCGATACGGCGGCCCTGATCGCCGAACTGAAGGCCATCGCGCCGCGCCTGCTGGCCTTCGCCAAGCCCGTCTGGTACGTGCTGGACAAGGCCAAGTCTGAAGGCAAGCGCATCCTGTTTGAGGGGGCGCAGGGCGCGCTGCTCGACATCGACCACGGCACCTATCCGTTCGTCACCTCGTCCAACACGGTCGCCGGTCAGGCCGCCGCCGGTTCGGGCATGGGGCCGCGCAGCGTTGGCTATGTGCTGGGTATCCTCAAGGCCTATACGACCCGCGTCGGGTCAGGGCCGTTCCCGACCGAGCTGTTCGATGACATCGGTGAGCGCATCTCGCGCGTTGGCCATGAGTTCGGCACCGTCACGGGCCGGGCGCGCCGCTGCGGCTGGCTGGACGCGGTGCTGGCGCGGCAATCCATCGCCATCAACGGTATCGACGGCGTGGCCCTGACCAAGCTCGACGTGCTGGACGGCATTGAGACGCTGAAAATCTGCGTCGGCTATAAGGTCGGCGACAAGGTGCTCGACTACCTGCCGGCGGGCTTCAAGGCGCAGGCCGGTATCGAGCCGGTCTATGAAGAACTGGAAGGCTGGTCGGAATCGACGCAGGGCGCGCGTTCGTGGAAGGACCTGCCCGGCAATGCCGTGAAATATGTCCGCCGCATTGAGGAACTGATCGGGGCGCCGGTGGCGCTTCTGTCCACGAGTCCAGAGCGAGAGGACACCATTCTCATGCGGGACCCGTTCGCGGACTGACGGTCGAGTGGTGGCCTCCGGAAATTAAAAGAGTCGCGAGAGGACACCATTCTCATGCGAGACCCGTTTGCGGACTGAGACCGGTCTGCGTGCAGCGAGGTATCGGGCTACATCTCTGCAATCGTTATTTTGCACTGCCGTAAATCCGGTATTTACTCCTCTACCTTAAAGTGTCGTCCAAACACCAAGAGGCAAGGCGTGTACGGTCAAAATCCAGCCACGGCACAAAAGCTCAGAGCGACCCTCAAACTGGTTCTGCTGGTTGAGGCGAACCCGAACTATGCGCGGATGCTCTCGGACATGCTGCGCATGTTGGGGGCCGAGCAGATCATCCACTATCGCGATCACGAAGAGGCGCTCGATAAGGCCCCCGGTCTTCTCTACACGCTGATCGTCTGCTCGCATCAGGCACCGGAATGCGATGCGCTTGCCTTTACCAAAGGCCTGCGCCGCTCCAACGCCTCGTGTCGCAAGTCGCCGATCATCACCATCGCGCCTGAAATCACCATGAGCCTGCTCAACGACATCCGCGATTCGGGTGCCGATGAGTTTATGCGCAAGCCCTTTACCTGGGGCGACCTGCAAAAGCGCGTAGAACACGTGGCGCTGAAGGCGCGTCCGTGGATCGAAGCTGTGGGCTATGTCGGTCCGGACCGCCGCCGCTTCAACTCCGGCGACTATAACGGTCCGCGCAAACGCGCTGCTGACAATAAGGACCAGAAGACCGCCCAGATCGAACAGGCGGTGCGTATCCTCAAAGCGGCCTTTGAGCAATATAATACCGACCCGCTTCAGGCGCGCCGTGCCATGTATGCCCAACTTGAGGTGCTGGTCCCGGCGTGCAAGACGATCGCCAGCCAGAGCTTCCACAACGATGTGCGCACCATTCTGACCCAGTTGCGCGAGGAATGGCCGGACCTGAAACAGATTCGCCCCGCCATCCTCAGTCTGGCGGCTTTTATGAAGATCGAAGACCGTCACCCGTCGAACGCGGCCTGATTGATCCGGCCCGCTTGATCCTGATTGCTTTTGCGCATGGCATGGCCTAGCTTCCCTGCAACAATAGAGGGGGAAGGCCATGATTACACGTCGCCATCTTTGCGCGGGCTCAGCGGCGGCAGGTCTGGGACTTGGGGTCGGCAGCGCCGCCGCGCAGGCGAAGATCATCCGCGTGCCGCTCACCCTCTCGTCTTCCAAAAAGCCGATTGTCGAGGTGACACTGAACGGTAAGGGGCCCTATCGTTTCATTCTCGATACCGGAGCCAGCCACACCGTCATCCGCGCCAGTCTGGCATCGGAGCTGGGGCTGGCCGTCGCCGGGCAGGGGCGCAACCGCAGTCTCAAGGGCACCGAATACACGACGCGCTACATAGTCTCGGACGTCACTGTCGGCGGGCAGTTGGGGTTGCACGACTGGGAAGTGTTTGCTTCCAAGGGGTTTGAAGCCGCTGAATACGATGGGCTTTTGTCGGCGGACCTGCTGACGCGTTTGCCGTGCCAACTGGATCAGACGGGGGGCGAGATTCGTTACTATCTGGGGGGCGACATGCCGCTGGAGGGCTTTGCGCCGCTCGACAGCTATTACAAGCGCGATATCACCGGCGGGGCTGACAAGGTGCATATTCGTCTGCGCTTTGCCGGGCATGAGCTGGATTGTCTGCTCGATACCGGGGCCAGCCGCCCGCTGTATATCCGCGGCGATTTTGTGCGCAAACACGGCTTATGGGAGACGTATCCGCTGCTCAACGAAAGCGCCCTGACCGGGGTCAATGGTCAGCAGGTGAAGGTGCGCCACGTAGAGGTCAGAGATTTACAAATCGGCGGCATAGCCGTTCCGCGCCTGCTCGTCGCGCTGGGGGACCCGCATGACCGCGCAGCCTTCGGAGAAGAGGGCGACCGCGCCGAAGGCATCGTCGGGGCCCCCTTCCTCAGCGGGTTCGTGCTGGCCTTTACGGCGCAACGCAGCCTTCAGGTGCGCCGCGTTACGCGCTAAGGCGGGCCTTTGCCACCTAGAGAAGGCCCGTCCTGGTCTACCCCTCGGCCGAGGCCATCATCGCCTTTTGCAGCTTCTCGAAGGCGCGGACTTCGATCTGACGCACGCGCTCACGCGACACGCCAAAGCGGTCGGCCAGGTCTTCGAGCGTCGTCGGGTTTTCCTGAAGGCGGCGGGCCGTCAGGATGGCGCGTTCGCGTTCGTTCAACTCGCCCATCGCCTCTTCGAGCAGGCTCATGCGCAGCTTGTATTCTTCGGAGTCGGCCAGCACGGTTTCCTGCGACGGTGTCGAGTCGTCAGCCAGCCAGTCCTGCCATTCCGAATCGCCTTCCGAAGCGCGCAGCGGCGCATTGAGCGACGAGTCGGGCGAGGACATGCGGCGGTTCATGCTGATCACGTCGTCTTCGGAGACGCCCAGCTTGGTGGCGATCTGCGCAACCTGTTCGTGGCGCATGTCGCCGTCTTCGAGGGCGCTGATTTCCGACTTCACCTTGCGCAGGTTGAAGAACAGCTTCTTCTGCGCGGCGGTGGTGCCCATCTTGACCAGCGACCACGAACGCAGGACGTATTCCTGAATGGCGGCCTTGATCCACCACATGGCGTAGGTGGCCAGACGGAAGCCCTTGTCCGGGTCGAACTTCTTGACCGCCTGCATCAGGCCGACATTGCCTTCGGAGATCACTTCACCGATCGGCAGGCCATAGCCGCGATAGCCCATGGCGATCTTGGCCACCAGACGCAGGTGCGAGGTGACGAGCTTATGCGCCGCCTTGGGGTCGGCGTGTTCGGCCCAGCGCTTAGCCAGCATGAATTCCTCATCCTTGGCCAGCATCGGGAACTTGCGGATTTCCGACAGATAGCGGTTCAGGCCGCCGTCCGGCGACAGCACGGACGGATTGGGCATGCTGAGGGCATTCGAGGTCAGCGAGCTGGTGCTCATGGTAGCGTCCCCTTCGGACCCGTCGAAGGGTCCGGAATTTGATCCTGAATTGGTGTCCGGCATCGGCGCATCCCCCTGAGACGACAGCCGGTGGCTGCGCGTGTAGGACAGGCTTTTGTCTTCCTTTTCCATGTAGGTGCTCCGGCGGGGAAAAAAAGACCCAGTGTAAAAATTATTTTATGCGGACTGGTTCAAAATTAAAATCAAAGCGATTTCAAAGCGCTCAGAAGGTCTGCCATATCCGCGGGCAGGGGGGCTTCAAAGGCGAGACGCGCACCCGTGACCGGATGGACGAAGCCCAGATGCGCGGCGTGCAGGGCCTGACGCGCAAAGGACCGGGTTTTCAGCGCCTCGGCCACCGCCTTGTGCGGCGCACCCGAACCATAGACCGGATCACCCAGACAGGGACAGCCCAGATAGGCCATGTGCACGCGAATTTGATGCGTGCGTCCGGTTTTCAGCGTGCAGCGCACGCGGGCCGCGACGGGTTTGTCGCCGCCGAAGCTGTCCAGTGTGCGGTAATGGGTGATGGCTTCGCGCCCGCCGCTTTTCAGCACGGCCATCTTTTTGCGGTCGTGGGGTGAGCGGCCGATGCGCGTGGTGACCGTGCCTGAGGCGGTTTTCGGTGCGCCGCGCACCAATGCCTCATAGGCGCGGTCGATATCGTGGCGCGAAAAGAGGTCGCTCAGACCGCGATGGGCGGCGTCGGACTTGGCCGCCACCATGACGCCGGAGGTGTCCTTGTCGAGGCGATGGACGATGCCGGGGCGCAGGACGCCACCTATGCCCGACAGCGATTCGCCGCAGTGAAACAGCAGGGCATTGACCAGAGTGCCATCGGCCGTGCCGGGGGCCGGGTGGGCGGCCATGCCGGCGGGCTTGTTGACCACGATAAGGTGGGCGTCCTCGTACAGCACCTCCAGCGGCAGGTTCTGCGCTTCGGGAATCGCCGAGACGGGGGCGGGGACGAACAGGCGGTAGAGGCCTGCCCTGGCCTTATGCTTGCCATCGGAGAGGGGCTGGCCGTCGTGGCTCAGATGACCGTCGCTGATCAGGGCCTGAAGACGGGCGCGCGACAGATCGGGCAGCAGCGGCAGCAGCGCGCGATCAAGCCTGTCGCCAGCCATCTCCGCGGTCAGCACAAGGTCGTGCGTCTCACCATCGCTGGCCAGCGGCAGATCGTCATCAATGTCGTCGTCAGAGGTCATGAATGCCTTCTCTCCCCGTTTGTGGGGAGAGGGTCGGGGGGAGGAGGAAAACGCAAAACACGCCGGAAGCGGACTTCCGGCGTGTCAGGGGATCGTTTCGGCGCTGTCGCTTACGACAGGTCTTCGTTGATCAGAGCGACCTTGAAGTAGCCATTGTCCTGAAGCGTGTTCAGCACGGACATGAAGTCGTTGTATTCGATATCGGCATCGCCACGCACCAGAACGCGTTCTTCGGTGGGGTTGGCCGAGTTCAGCGCCACGGCCAGATCGGCCGGCAGGGTGGCGAGCGAGGTCTTCTTAGGACCGATATAGATGTCGTCCGGCCCTTGGATCGAAATAAAGGTCGGCTCTTTATCGTCCTTCGGCGTGTTGGAAGGAATCGGGGGCGGCATGTCGAGCTTGATCGACACGGTGGCCATCGGCGCGGACACCATGAAGATGATCAGCAGCACGAGCATGATGTCAACGAACGGCGTGACGTTGATTTCGGAATTCTGTTCGACGTTATAGCGAGAACCGCCGCCGCCACCGAGCTTAGCGCCCATGATGTAACTCCCGTAAGACCCTCTGAGCCACCCGTCGGGAGGCATGAGGCATTAAACAACCGCCCGCCGGAAAGCAGGCGCAAATTTCAGGAACCGATTTAGGACAAAGCTCGCGCAAATGTAAAGGGGTTCGTTCACGCGGGATTACAATTTCTTCATGACGGTTTTGCGACCGTTTCGCCTGAGGCGCGAACGCCCGGCGATCAGGTGACCGCCGGGCGTTAAAAGCGTGAATTGTGCGCCGGATCAGGCCTGGCAGAAGCGCATGAAGCGGTCCTGAAGCGCCAGGTCGGTCTTGAACACGCCGGTAAAGCGGGTGGTGACCGTGGTGACGTTCTTGTGGTGGACGCCGCGAGTCGTCATGCACTGATGCTCGGCGTCGATCAGCACGGCGACGCCCAGCGGGGCCAGCGACTGCTCGATGGCGTCGGCGATCTGCTTGGTCAGGGTTTCCTGCGTTTGCAGACGCTTGGAGAAGATTTCGACCACGCGCGCGATCTTGGAAATACCCACCACCTTGGCGGTCGGCATATAGGCGACATAGGCCTTTCCAAGGAAGGACGCCATGTGGTGCTCGCAGTGCGATTCGACGTCGATATGGCGCAGCATGACCATGTCGTCATAGCCCTGCACGTCCTCAAAGGTGCGCGACAATTCCTTGGCCGGGTCGGCCTGATAGCCGGAGAACCACTCGTCATAGGCTTCGACGACGCGCTTGGGCGTGTCGATCAGGCCTTCGCGCGTAGGGTCGTCACCGGCCCAGGCCAGCAGCGTGCGCACGGCGGCCATGGCCTCTTCTTTCGACGGACGCTCGACATTGAGGATTTCGGAAAAACCCTTGCTGCGCGTCTGGGCCAGATTCTGGGCGAGCGCTTGAGTGAGCGGGTCTTCGCTGTTCGGGCGGGAATTCGGGTCGAGGCTGTCCATACTTATATGTCTCCGGAGGGCCGAGTGGCGCCGGGACGACGGTCCCGGAATGACGCGTGGCATCCCTCTGCCGGGGTCACACACAGAAGACCCCTTGAAAGTTTGCAGGCGGTTTACGATCCTGCGCAGGAATTGGATTGCCAGCGATATAATCGCTTGGAAGCCAACCCTTGCCGCGTCTATATGGGGCAAACTTCACGGAGTTCAACAGAAATCGTCATGAAACTGCGACTCAGCGACACGCTTAAACGCCAGAAGGTGGACTTTGTCCCGAAAAACCCCCAGCGCGTGACGATGTATGTCTGTGGGCCGACGGTCTATAACTACGCCCATATCGGCAATGCGCGCCCGGTCGTGGTGTTCGACGTTCTGTTCCGTCTGCTGCGTCATCTCTATGGCGAAGAGGCGGTCATCTATGCCCGCAACATCACCGATGTCGATGACAAGATCAACCAGAAGGCCATGAATGAAGGCGTCGATATCGACGTCATCACTTCGAAATTCGCCGACATCTACACGGCCGATATGCGGGCGCTCAATGCGCTGGAGCCGACGATCCAGCCGCGCGTGACGCAGAATATGAACGCCATTGTGGCGCAAATCGAGGCCCTGATCCGCAACGGCCACGCCTATGCGGCCGCAGGTCATGTGCTGTTCGACGTCGAAAGCTATAAGGCCTATGGGGCGCTTTCCAACCGTTCGCTGGACGACATGATCGCCGGCGCGCGCGTCGAGGTGGCGCCCTATAAAAAGAACCCGCAGGACTTCGTGCTGTGGAAGCCGTCCAAGCCCGGTGAGCCGAAATGGCCGTCGCCGTGGGGCGAAGGGCGTCCGGGCTGGCATATCGAATGCTCGGCCATGATCGAGGCCAATCTGGGCCTGCCTATCGACATTCACGGCGGCGGGCACGACCTGATCTTCCCGCACCACGAAAACGAGATCGCGCAGGGCGTCTGCGCGCAGCACGGCTATAGCCATCAGGAAGAGAGCTACGCCCGCTACTGGATGCACAACGGCTTCCTGACCATGGACGCCGAAAAGATGTCCAAGTCGCTGGGCAATGTGTTGCTGGTGCACGACCTGATCAGAGAGTTTCCGGGCGAGGTGATCCGCCTGGCTCTGCTGTCGGCCCATTACCGCGCGCCGCTGGACTGGAATAATGATCTGCTGGTGCAGACGCGCAAGCGTCTGGACGGGCTCTACGAAGCCCTGCGTAAGGCCGCCGACGTGCCCGTAGTCGAGACGGCGGTGCCGGAAGCGGTGATCGATGCCCTGTGTGACGATCTTTCCACGCCGCGCGTGCTGGCGGAACTGTCGGCACTGGCCAGTGCGCTGGAAAAGGCTTCTGAGGCGGACAAACCGCTGGCCAAAGCGCAGCTACTGGCGGCTGGGGCCTTGGTGGGCATACTGCAACAGGAGGCCGAAAGCTGGTTCAAGGGCGGGGCCGATGACGATCTGTCGGCAAAGGTCGAGGCCCTTTTGGAAGCGCGCAAAACCGCGCGGGCGGAAAAAAACTGGGCTGAGGCCGATCGTATCCGCAACGAACTGACCGCGCTGAACGTAGAGGTCATGGACGGCCCGGCAGGGGCTACCTGGAAACTGAAGGCTTAAGACATGGCACTAAAGGTGGAAAAACGTATCGGTATCCAGACCCCGGTCGATACGGTCTATGAGATTCTTCAGGATATCGAAGGCTGGGTGCAGTGGTCGCCCATCCATAAGGAAGCCAAGGGCCGCTTAAGTTTCGGCGCGCCGGTGCGCTTCATGGAGCATTATGAAGGGCTGGGAGACTGGGAAATCAATGGCTTCGTGTCGGACTGGTCGCCGCTGTCGCACATCCATATAGGCGTGCCGAAGAAGTTTTACGAAGGCTCGCTGATCCGCTTTTATGAGCTGAACATCCTGTCGGACACGGCGTGCGACTTCGCCATCGGGGCGCAGTTTTCGGGCTTCCTGTCCGAGCGTGAGGGGAAGACATACCGCTCATACCTGCGCGAAGGCTTTGCCAAATTCGCCGAAGCCTTGAAGGCGAAAGCCGAAGGGACGATATAAGCCTTAGCCCCTCCTCTGATTTCAGGGGTGTAGTGAAACGAAACTATAGCTTTCGCGAACGCTGGGATTGCCGCGTGAGCACGCAGACAGTGGGGTTAATTCCCCGCATAACCCCCCCTCCGGCTTTCAGCCGGTATCCCCCCTGAGATCAGGGGGGAGGCTTGGAAGATGATCGACGAACTCTATTCCCGTGAAATTCTGCGCCGCACCACGCAACTGGCACACGTCGGGCGGCTGGAAGCACCCGACGGGGCGGCTGACCGTACCGCAAAGCTGTGTGGTTCGACCATCCATGTGGAAGTCAAACTCGCGGACGGCGTGATCACCGACTTCGCTCAGGAGGTCGAAGCCTGTGCCCTGGGGCAGGCCGCCGCCGCCATTTTGAGCCAGAGCGTCATCGGTGCCCCGGTCGCCGAGGTCGTCGCCGCGCGCGACGCGATGAAGGCCATGCTCAAGGGCGGCGAATTTGCCTATCCGGAGCGCTTTGCCGACTTCGCCATCCTTCAATCGGTGAAGGACTTTCCGGCGCGCCACGCCTCAACGCTTCTGGCGCTGGAAGCTACGGTTGAGGCGGCGGGCAAGGTCGCTTAATCGGCTTTTTCGTTGATCTCTTTGCTGAAATGGCGGAAAAGCGGATATTTTTCGCCAAAAAGGTATTGCCGCATGGGGCGTCTCTATGCCAAGGCCGTGAAGACAGGGCTCAGGGCCTATAAGCTTACCCTGTCGCCCCTGATCGGGCAGGCTTGTCGCTTTGCGCCAACCTGTTCGGAATATACCGCCGAAGCCCTGATCGTGCATGGCCCCATAAAAGGGTCATGGTTGGGATTTAAGCGTATTTGCCGGTGCCGTCCCGGCGGGGGCCACGGATACGATCCGGTGCCGCCAAAAGTTGGCAAAAACTGACTGCCGTCGCCTGTCGTAGGGGCGCGGCCAAATCTATAACCGCGCATTTGGTTCCGAAAACCGCTACACACTTTTCGGAATGCGCTAGACGTCCTGGTCTCTCGTATGGACTGGACACAGAGTGAGAGAAGACATGATTGACCTGACCTTTCCCGATGGCGCCGTTCGTTCCTATGAGCCGGGCGCAACCGGACGCAGCATAGCGGAGGGTCTGTCCAAGTCTCTCGCCAAAAAGGCGGCGATGCTCCGCCTCAACGGAGAACTGTACGATCTCGACCGCCCCATCGAGGGCAGCGCCTCCATCGAAATCCTGACGCGCGATGATCCGGCCCTCCTGGAAGTCATCCGCCACGATACCGCCCACCTGCTGGCGCAGGCGGTGCAGGAGCTGTTCCCCGGCACGCAGGTCACCATCGGCCCGGCCATCGAGGACGGCTTCTATTACGACTTTGCGCGCGATGAGCCGTTCAGCCTCGACGACCTGCCCAAGATCGAAAAGAAGATGAAGGAGCTGGTCGATCGCGACGACAAGATCGTGCGCGAAGTGTGGGAACGCGACGCGGCCATCCAGCATTTTGAAGAGATCGGCGAACACTATAAGGCCGAGATCATCCGCGACCTGCCCGGCACGGAGACGATCACCGTCTATCGCCACGGCGACAACTGGAAGGATCTGTGCCGCGGGCCGCACTTCCCGTCGTCGAAATTCATCGGCAAGGCCTTCAAGCTGACCAAGCTGGCCGGGGCCTACTGGCGCGGCGACCACAATAATGCGCAGCTTCAGCGCATCTACGGCACGGCCTGGGCCTCCGAAGAAGACCTTCAGGCCTATATCACGCGCCTCGAAGAGGCCGAAAAGCGCGACCACCGCAAGCTGGGCCGTCAGATGAACCTCTTCCACATGCAGGAAGAGGGGCGCGGCATGGTCTTCTGGCACCCGCACGGCTGGACGCTGTGGCGGACGCTGGAGGCCTATATGCGCCGCCGTCTCGATGCCGCCGGCTATGTCGAGGTCAAGACGCCGCAGGTGCTGGACCGCACCTTCTGGGAAAAGTCGGGTCACTGGGACAAGTACCGCCCCAACATGTTCGTCTGCGAGACGGTCGAAGGCGAAACCCTCAGCCTGAAGCCGATGAACTGCCCCGGCCACGTGCAGATCTTCAAGGTGGGCCTGCGTTCCTATAAGGAACTGCCGATCCGCATGGCTGAATTCGGGGCCTGCCACCGTTATGAGCCTTCGGGTTCGCTGCACGGCCTGATGCGCGTGCGCGGCTTCACGCAGGACGACGCGCACATCTTCTGCCGCGAAGACCAGATCGTCGAAGAGACGACGAAGTTCATCACCCTTTGCCGTCAGGTGCACGCCGATCTGGGGATGCAGGCCGAACATATCGCGCTGGCCACCCGTCCGGAGGTGCGCGCGGGCTCTGATGAGTTCTGGGACAAGGCCGAGGCGCAGATGGCCGAGGCCGCCCGCGCCGCGGGTGTGGAACCGGTTATTGCCGAGGGCGACGGGGCCTTCTATGCGCCGAAACTCGACTTTATTGTGCGCGACGCCATCGGCCGAACCTGGACCTGCGGCACGATCCAGCTCGACTACGTGCTGCCGGAGCGTCTGGGGGCGGAATACGTCGCCGAAGACGGCTCGCGTCAGCGTCCGGTGATGCTACACCGCGCTATTCTGGGCTCGTTTGAGCGCTTTATCGGCATAATGATCGAAAATTACGGGGGTAAATTCCCGCTGTGGCTGGCTCCCATACAGGTGGTAGTGGCACCGATCACGTCTGATGCTAATGATTACGCGCAACAGGTAGCGGCAAAATTGCGTTCGGCAGGACTCAGGGTTGACACAGACCTGCGGAACGAGAAGATTAACTACAAGATCCGCGAACATTCGCTGGCCAAGGTGCCGGTCATCGCGGTGGTCGGACGCAAAGAAGCCGAAACCGGGGAAGTAGCCCTGCGTTATCTGGGGCAGGAAGGGCAGACCGTTTTGTCGGTCGATAATGCCGCTGAACAGTTGCGTACCGAAAGCCTGCCGCCTGATTTGAAGTAAGTCATATTGAAGCCGATTAGATGAAACCTGCCCTGCCGCCTACCATTAGTGACCTGCTTAAGGCCCAGAGGCTGGCGGCAGGTGAGGCAGAAGCGCTCGTGCCGGGGACGGACATTGTTCTGCCGGCACGGGACACGCGTGGCGTGGCTGTGGTTATTATCGCCTACCACTCCGGGCGTATCCTGTTCGACTCCATTGAACGGGTGCTGGCCGAAGCGGCGGTGAAGCAACTGATTCTGATCGACAATGGCTCCTCAGAACGCACCATCGAACTGCTGCGTGAGATCGATGAAGCCTATGAGCGGGTGCTGCTGGTGCAGGGGCACGGTAATATTGGCTTTGCACGTGCCGCCAATATGGGGGCTCAACTGGCCAGCCAGCCGTGGGTGGTTTTCCTCAATCCCGATGCCATACTGTGCGATGGAGCGGTCGAAGCGCTGGTCGATGCGGCGCTGAGCACACCCCGGCCCTGTCTGGTGGGGGCTCGCGTTCTGAACCCCGATGGATCTGAGCAGCGTGGGTCGCGGCGCGGTGAGGTCACGCCGATAACCACACTGGTGTCGCTGATGCGCCTGTCCCGCTATCTGCCCTTCCTGCGTGGCTTTGAAATCCACCGCGAAGACGAACTTCTGCCGGACGCTCCGGTGCCAGTGGCCGCAGTGTCGGGGGCCTGCTTCTGCATCGCCCGCGCCGATTTTCTGTCGGTGGGCGGCTTTGATACGCGTTTCTTCCTGCACGTCGAAGACGTGGACCTGTGCTGGCGCATTCGCAAAAAGGGCGGCACCGTGCTGTTCCACCCCAGCGCCGAGGTCATCCACGAGGGCCACACCTCGCGCGTTGATCCCCTGTTTGTCGAAACGAACAAGGGGTTGGGACTGGTCTATTATTTCCTGAAGCGCGCCGATACCATCTGGCGCAAGCTGTACATCATGGCCTTGTCGCCGTTAATCGTGGGCGTATCCATTTTGCGTGCGGTCATGCGCCGCCGACTGCGCGACACGGATGATTTTAGCTGATCCGCAGCGGGTGGATTACTGAGGGGCTAATTACTGGGATTGTTTATTGGCCGCCGATATTGATGTCGCCGGAGCCCAACACTTTCTTCTGAACCGGGCCGGTGGCGCGCGCGACAAAGACGTCGCCTGAGCCGACCACAGCGGCTTCGACCATCTTCGCTTCGCCACCAAAATGCACGTCGCCCGACCCGGCCACGGCGATTTTCAGCGTCGGGCTGCGGCCCTTGGCCACTACTACGTCGCCGGACCCGGCCATGCTGATTTCGACCGGACCGCTGACCGCCCCGATGCTGATATCGCCCGACCCGGCGCTTGCCGCCGACAGGGTGCCGCTGACTGAGCCGACGCTGACATCGCCGGAGCCCGACTGCGACAGTTTGAGCGAGCGCACGCCGCTGATATGCACATCACCGGACCCGGTACTGACGATTTCGCTGTCGCCGCCACTGGCGGCATGGGTGTCGCCGGAGCCGCTATTAATCAGGGTCAGGACGCCGCGCACGGGCCCGACGTTCCAGTCACCGCAACCCTGCACGCTGAGCTTCAGGCTGCTGGCCTCCGATACATTGCCATAGACCGCGCCCTTGCTGACGATCTCCATATCCTGCGGGGCATAGACATAGACCGTCGGCAGGTCAGACAGGGTGACGTGCCCCATGCCGGCTACCTTGACCGTGGTGACGCTGCGGTCGCCGATATTGAAGGCAAACAGGCTGGTGCCGCCACCGCCGCACGACTGATCGCGACCACTGACATTGCCGTTGACGATGACGCGGTCGCCCTGACGGCGCAGCGTGATCTGAGGCATGTTGCGGGGGCCGGTTTTGACGCGCACATCGATATCCTGACGCGCCTGCGTCACCACCACCACGCGCGCGGCCAGATTTTGCAGTTCGATCCGGTTTTCACCGGCCAGCGCCATCTCCGGACAGGCCAGAGGCAGCAGCAGGATCAGGGATGTGCAGGCCAGTACGCGCATCAACAGGGTTTCCAACATCTGCAGACGTCCGAAAAGCCGGACTCTGCCTCATCACACATCTCGCAACCGGCGATCCGGGTCAAATTAAACCTGAGTCATGAAAAGTATTTAACAAGGTTACAGTTGACCTTGGGATAAGTTTTCATGGTCGTTTCTAGAGCCGTCTCAGGCATTTGTCTGGCTATACAGGCCTTGTTGTCGCGCGAAATGCAGGAACAGATCGCTCCACGGCACGGCGGGCGACAGGATGCCAAAGCCATGCCCGCCCTTCGGGTAAAGGTGGGTTTCGACACTGACCCCGGCCGCTTTCAGCGCCGCGCGGAAGGCCAGGGTGTTTTCGACCGGCACGGCTCCGTCGTCTTCGGCGTGCAGCAGAAAGGCCGGGGGTGTCTGCGGTGTGACGTGGTTTTCCGTCGAATAGCGGGCGGTGATCTCCTCGCTGGCATTGGCCCCGATGAGGTTGCTGCGCGACCCGGCGTGGGTCAGGCCGGGTTTCATCGAAATAACCGCATAGATCGGCGCGCACAGGTAGGGGCGGGCGTCCTGCGCGTCTATGGCATCGACAGCGGCATAGACGGGGGCGCCATAGCCGGTGGCCAGTGAGGCGCACAGGTGGCCCCCGGCGCTGAACCCCATCACGCCGACGCGCGCCGGATCGATCTGGAAGTCTTTGGCGCGTGCCTTGATCAGGCGCATGGCGCGCTGGGCATCCATCAAGGGCACATCCGACGCCTGCGCCCAGCCTTCGGCCGGCAGGCGATAGTAGAGGACGAAGACGGTCAGGCCCTGCGCCGAAAACACGCGGCCGACATTGTGGCCTTCGTTATCGACCGAGATATAGGTGTAGCCGCCGCCGGGGATCACCAGCAGCGCGCCGCCGTTCGGCTTTTGCGGCCGATAGACGGCCAGACGCGGGCGGATCACCCCGTTGACCAGCCGGCGCAGGGGCGGGGTGGGAGCGGCTTTGACGACTTCGCTCAGTTCGGTCTTGAGCAGACCCGCCGGCCCCTTTGGCCACAGATCGACATATTCCGTCGTTTCTGGCGGCAAAGGTGTGCCGCGCAGGTCTTTAAGCTCTGTGCCCATGACCGGCGCCTGGGCCAGGGCACCGGAGGTGGCGGCCACGCCGAGGCCCAGCCCGCTGGTCATCAGGGTGCGTCGATCCAAATCCATCTGACTCTCCGGAACAGGTTTTCCGGATATCTACAGGAGGGGATCAGGGCTTTTCAATGACGATCTTGCCGACGGGGGCCAGAGCCAGCCACGCCAGTTGCACATTTTTGAGGGCAAACGGGATGCCGATGATGGTTACCGCCTGAGCCAGCGCCAGAACGAGATGACCCAGCGCGATGTACCAGCCACCCAGAAGAATCCACACAATGTTCATCAGCGCGCCCATGCCGCCCGTACCCAGATCGCCCTGACCGGTCATGAGATCGCGGTCGGCAATGGCCTTGCCAAACGGGAAGAAGCTGAAGCCGGCGATGCGAAAGGCGGCCCCGGCCCACGGCAGGCCCACAATGGTGATGGCCAGCAGGCAACCGCCCAGACACCAGGCCAGACCGGCCGCAAAGCCGCCGAAGATGAACCACAGAATGTTGAGAATGAGGGTCATGCGTAAGTTCCGGAAAAGAAGAATAAATCGAGGGGTTGCGTTTTTGGCGTAACGGTGTTTTGATGAAAATTATAAAGGCTTTAGTTTCGAACGCAGCTTAATTTTCTTTTATTTGCAACGGCAGCGCTGTATAATGAACGATCATTGACGCTGCGTTTAAAAAATGCATCGGTCCGGAGTTTGCGGCCCGATCAAGACCCTGAGTAAAATTCATGAGTGACGTGATCAATCTGAACAAGGCGCGAAAGACGCGACAGCGTGAGCGCGACAAAGCGCAGGCCGCTCAGAACCGCGTCACTTTCGGGTTGCGCGGTCATCTGCGCCGGGCGGCGCGTGAAGATGAGGCGCGCCGCGAGCGCCTGCTCGACGGGCAAAAACGTAAGGATGTGGATAATTCCGAAAACGGTTGACGTTTTTATGTAAAATGACAAGAGTTTACATGGTTTTTTCACGGCCATGGATGTAGCGGTTTAATATTACCACAATAATAAATCAGATTTGTTGGGTTTATACCGATATCGTCCATTGAATTCACAAAGAGTGCAGCGTCGCCGGGGGCGTGTTGATGCTGCAAAGCGTTGCCTGGACAGGAGGGACACTATGCCGGGTTTAAGAAAGAGATCGGTTAATCTTGCCGGACACGCGACGTCTGTTGCACTCGAGCCGGAGTTCTGGGCGGTGCTGGAGGCGATGGCCAAGGAGCGCCGAATCAGTCTGGCGGCGCTGATCGCCGAGTTGGATACCAAGCGCGGCGAAAGCCTGCTGGCCTCTTTCTGTCGCCTGTCGGCACTGGCCTACGTGCAGCAAAAAGCCAGCAATAGCAAGAAACGCAAGCCAGAGGCCGTCTGAGGGGCGGGGCGGTCCTGTGCATAAGCGGCAAAGCTTGATGTTTCCGTTTGGTTCCGCCCGGCGAACGGTCTAGACTGAGGGGCATGAACGAAGACGTTTCCATCCCCATCAGTCAGCGGGCCTCGGTCAACGGGGCCTCTTTCAGCAGCGATTTTTTCAAGGGTCTGAACCCTGAACAGGCCGACGCCGTGCGTTCGACCGAAGGGCCGGTGCTGGTTCTGGCCGGAGCGGGTACGGGTAAGACGCGCGTTTTGACCACGCGTATCGCGCACATACTGGCGCAGGGTCTGGCCAAACCGTGGGAAATCCTCTGCGTCACCTTCACCAACAAGGCGGCGCGCGAAATGCGTGAGCGCACGACGCGGCTGGTGGGGCCATCGGCGGAAGGTTTGTCTAATCTCGGCACCTTCCACTCGATCGCCGCGCAGATGCTGCGCCGTCATGCCGAACTGGTGGGGCTGAAGTCGAGCTTCAACATCATCGACGACGACGATCAGACGCGCCTTCTCAAGCAGATCATGGAGGCGCGGCGCATCGACACCAAGCGCTTTCCGCCCAAGCTGATGGCGCACTTCCTTGATCAGTGGAAGAACAAGGGCCTGACGCCGGACAAGGTGGCGAAGATGACCGCCGACGAGGGCGCGCAGTTCGCCTTCAACAAGGGGCCGGAACTCTATGCCGAGTATCAGGAGCGCCTGCGGGTATTGAACGCCTGCGATTTCGGTGACCTTTTGCTGCACACGCTGAAAATCCTAAGCGAGCATCCGGACATCCTCGAACACTATCACCGCCGCTTCAAGTACGTGCTGGTGGACGAGTATCAGGACACCAATATCGCCCAGTATCTGTGGCTGCGGATTCTCACCAATGCCAACCGTAACCTCTGCTGCGTCGGCGATGATGATCAGTCGATCTATGGCTGGCGCGGGGCCGAAGTCGATAACATCCTCAAGTTCGAGCGCGACTATCCGGGCGCCAAGGTGATCCGGCTGGAGCGCAACTACCGCTCGACCCAGCATATCCTGTCGGCGGCGTCGGGCCTGATCCGCGCCAATAGCGCGCGTCTGGGCAAGACCCTGTTCACCGATCAGCAGGGTGGCGAAAAGGTGCGCGTGCAGGGCCTGTGGGACGGCGCGGCCGAGGCGCAGGGCGTCGCTGAGGATATCGAGCGTCTGAAAAAGCAGGGCCGTGCCTATTCGGATATGGCCGTGCTGGTGCGCGCCTCGTTCCAGATGCGGGCCTTTGAAGAACGCTTCCTGATGTTGCAAATCCCCTATGTGGTGGTGGGCGGCCCGCGCTTTTTTGAGCGGGCGGAAATCCGCGACGCCATCGCCTATCTGCGCCTGATCCAGTCCGAAGACGATGATCTGGCCTTTGAGCGCATCGTCAATGTGCCCAAGCGCGGCATCGGCGATGCCACGGTGCAGAAGCTCTTGATGCAGGCGCGATTGGCCGGCCAGAGCGTCATGGCCGCGGTGCGTGATCTGGTGCAGACCGATGAACTGCCCGCACGCGCGAAGACGCCGCTGGTCGGTTTCCTGCGCGATTACGACCGCTGGGTGGCGGCGCTGAAAAGCACCGCGCACGATGCGCTGCTCGATATGGTGCTGACCGAGAGCGGTTATTATGACATGCAGCGCGCCGACAAGACGTCGGGCGGCACCCGCATCGACAACCTCAAGGAAATGATGAACGCCATGCAGGACTTCGAAAACCTCGAAGCCTATCTGGAGCATGTGTCGCTGGTCATGGACCTGGAGCGCGACAATGGCGAAAACAGCGTGCGTATCTCGACCCTGCACGCCGCCAAGGGGCTGGAGTTTCCGGTGGTCTTTCTGCCGGGCTGGGAAGAGGGCGTCTTCCCGTCACAGCGCTCGATGGACGAAAACGGCCTGAAAGGGCTGGAGGAGGAGCGGCGGCTGGCCTATGTCGGCCTGACGCGGGCGCGGGAGATCGCGCGGGTTTCTTTCGTTGCCAATCGGCAGGTCTTCGGCCGCTGGACCAGCCAGATTCCGTCGCGCTTTATCGACGAAATGCCCATCGACCACGTCGAGGCGACCTCGCAAACCGGCTATAATCAGGCGGGCTGGCAGTCTGAGCAGTCGCGTTGGGACCGCGCCGGATATCAGCCTAACCATACCAAAAGCGAAACGAAAACCGAGGGCCGGTTCAGCGACCGCCTGTCCGGCGTCGATATGAGCCGGCTGGAGAAAAAGCCGCAGCCGCACCGCCCGCCGGCCGCCAAGCCGCAACCGTCCAAGGGCCTCAGCGTGGGCACCCGCGTCTTCCACAGCAAGTTCGGCTATGGTCATGTGGTCGAAACCGAAGGCAACAAGCTGGTGGTCAATTTCGATATTTCGGGCGAGAAGAAGGTCATCGATAGTTTCGTGGAGAAGGCGTGATGAAGGCGTGGGGGGCGGGCGTCATTGCGGCGCTGGCGGCGCTGGCGACGGCAGCGACCGCGCAGGACTGGACGCCGCTGGATGCCGACAACACGCTGGTCATGGAGACGACTCAGGGGCGGGTGATCATCGCCCTCAGCCCGCAAATGGCGCCGCAGGGTGTGGCGCGCATCAAAGACCTGACGCGGCAGGGCTTTTATAACGGCCTGCTGTTCCATCGCGTGATTGATCATTTCGTGGCCCAGACCGGCAATCCGAACAATAAGGATGGCGGTCGCAGCCCTCTGCCGGATCTGCCTCTGGAGGCGGTGTTCAAACTGGGTGAGATGGTGCCGCACACAGTGGTGGCGCAACCCGCCGGGGCGACGACCGGCTTTATCGGCGCGGTGCCCTATGTGGCGATGACCGACCGGCATATGCCGCCCGCCAGTGACGGCAGTCACGCTGTGCGGGCCTGGGGGACGCACTGCCGCGGCGTGCTGGGCATGGGGCGCGGGGAGGCCAGAGACTCGGCCAATAGCGAGCTATATCTGATGCGCGATACGGTCACGCGACTGGACCGCGACTATACGGTTGTGGGTCGCGTTGTATCAGGTTTCGACGCGCTGGCGGCGCTGAGGGTGGGCGAACCCCCGGCGCAACCCGATGCGATGGTTCAGGTACAGTTGCTGGCCGATATGCCCTTGGCCGAGCGCCCGAAACTGGAGATCATGAACCCCGCCGGATCGGCCTTTGCGGCTTTGGTCAAGGCGAAGCGGGCCGAAAAGGGGGCGGACTTTTCGGTCTGCGATATTACGCTGCCGGTGAGGACCCTACCGTGACCTGGACCACTTTCGGGAAGGTGCGGGCGCGGGAAACCGATGAGGGGATTGAACTCTTCATTGATGGTCTGACGACGCAGGCCAAGTATTACAAGCCGCTGGTCTATGAGTTTTTTCGTAAGGAATGGCGGGGGTCGCGTCCGGCCTGGGGCGATTATGCGGTCGAAATCCGCATGGAGCACGTCGGTGACCCGCCGTGGATGGACCTCGATAACCTCGCCAAGGCGCTGCTCGATGCCATCAAGGGGTTTGTCTTCCACGATGACAGTCAGGTGGCGCGGCTGCTGGTCGAACGCTTTGAAGGCGAACGCGAGCAAATCCATATCCGCGTCTATGCACTGAAGCGGTGAATTACCCCCAAGGCGTCAGCGCGCCCCAGCTCATCAGCAGGATAGCATAGCACAGCCAGCCGGTATTGAGCGCCGTGTGCGCCGCCTTTTGCCACAGAGCCCAGCCGTCGGCGTGATAATGGGCCTCTTCATAGACGCGGTAGAGGCTGCCCAGTTGAAACAGGGTCGCCAGCGACGCCAGCACTGCCAGCCACGACGCCATCTGCAACTGACCGCTGGGCCAGTGAGTGAACAGGGCGCTGGGGTCGCCGGTCAAGCCCTTACGCCAGTTGTTGAACAGGGCGATGGCCAGTATCCATATGGCCGCTGTAGCATACGAAATCCAAGTTGCTGCGACCTGCGCTTCGGTCGGGTGATCGCGCTGACCCACGCGGCTCAGCCCCATCAGCACCAGCACGCACGAACCCAGCATGAGCGCCGTCAGATTATACAGGGTCGAAGGCCGGTGCACCCAGCCGACTCGCTCATAGCGAGCCATATTGGCGCTGGTTTCAAAGGCCGTGGCGCGGCCACCCTGCGGTTTAAACAAAAAATGCAGACCGTCATTGCTGATCTGCGGCCCCAGCGGATTGGTCTCCTGCGGGATGAAGAAGCCGCGCGCGGCCGCCGCGACATAGGCGGACGATCCGTCCGGGGCCGAGACGATCAGGCGGCCCTGTGCATCGGCATCGACCTCCACTGTGTTGATCAGCCGCGTCACCGCCCCTTCCAGCCCGCCATAGGCACGCCGCGTCGAAACATAGGCCCCGCGCAAGGAGTCGAAATAGGCACGATCGGCGGCATAGGTCTGTGGCGGCTGACGCGGGGCGGGGGGCACGCCGCCTTCCACATGCTGGATCAGCAGTTCGGGATAGGCGCGCGTCAGCGTGTCGCCGGTTTCGGTATTGGCGGCGATGAAGATGCCCAGATTGCGTTCAGGTACCAAAATCATAGTGGCGTTGAACCACAGGGTCGCGCCCGTATGACCATAGGTTTTCAGCCCCTGTGCCGTCTCCCCGATACGCAGGCCCGACGCCCAGCCATTATAGCCCTTGGGCATGGTCAGGAGTGGTGAGCGGAAGGCCTGAGCCGAGGCCGGTCCGAACAGGGTCACTCCGTCGAGGCTGCCATTGCCCAGCAGCAGGGACATATAGCGCGCCATGTCCGCAGCCGTGGTCGAAGCCCCCAGCGCCCCGGCCATGGGCAGGGCGTGGTCGAAGGGCTGTGCCCGGAAGGTGGCGCCATCCCAGATAAAGCCCTGCGACAGGCGGTCGGACAGGCCCCCCGGCATGGGCGCAGGCAGGCCTTCGGCGGCGGCATTGGGGTGGATCAGCGCCGGATCGTAGGGCTCACGCAGGGTGGTCGAGCCGAGGCCCAGCGGCCGGAATATGCGGGCTTCCATCAGGGTGGGCACATCCTTCGCCTCAGCCGTCCGGGCGGCCGCGCGGGCTGCCAGTGCGGCCCCATAGTTGGAATAGGTGGCGAAGCTGCCCGGTTCGCGCAGGCGCTGCGGCGCGTGGCGGCGGAAATAGGTGTCGGTCGATTCGATGCGCCCGTCTTCGAGACGGAAGAGGTGGCCCAGAGAGGTGTCCTCAAACCCCGCCGTATGGGCCATCAGGTCGCGCATACGGATGGCTTTGAACCGCCGGTCCTTGGCAAAGATATCTTCGGGCAGATAGGCGGCGACGGGGCCATCAAGCTGGAGGCGCCCGGCCTCGATCTCCTGACGCACGGCGATCCAGGTAAAGGTCTTGGTGATCGAGCCGATGCGGAACAGGCTGGTGCGCGCATCGACCGGCTGACGCGGCGTCAGGCGGTCATAGCCATAGCCCTTGATCAGCAGCGGCGTGCCGCCCTGCACTACGGCGACCGTCACCCCCAGCACATGGTCGCGCTGCATCAGGGCCGAGACGGTGGCGTCGGTAAAGGATTCGATGTCTTCCGGGCTCACCGGACGATTGACCGAGGCGGGTTCGGTCACGACGGGCGCAGGTGCGGCCCGCCGTGGGGCTGTCCGCGCAGGCCGCGGTGTCTGCGATGGGCTTGCCAGTGGCGGCGGGGCTTCGACGGACGGGGCTTCAACCGGCGGCACCGGGGTGGCCGCCACGGCCGGCAGGCTCAGCCCCAGAACGAGGCACCCGGCGGTGAGCAGGGCTATCAGGCGGGCAGACGGTCGGCGCATGTGGCGAAACCCTGCGAAGGCGGAGGCTACTTCTTGCGAAACTGATCGAGCGAGACGACTTTGGGGCCTGTATCGGGGGGCGGGGCGTCGGGATCGGGCTCGGCCGGTTTGGCCCCATCGGTCGCTGCGGCCGGCTCCGCGATCAGGCCCTCATCGTCATTGGCCTCCAGAGGCTCCTCGACGTCGAATTCGAGGATGAACTGCACGCTGGGGTCATAGAAGCGGGTAATGGCCGACAGGGGGAAGCGCAGCACCTTGGGCACGCCGCCAAAGCTGAGGGTCACGCTGATGCGGTCACCATCAACCTTCAGTTCGCGATACTGGTGTTGCAGGACGATGGTGATGTCGCGCGGATAGCGTTTCAGCAGGTCGTCCGGGATAGTCACGCCTTCGGCGCGCGTCAGGAAGGTGACGTAGAAATGGTGATCTCCGGGCAGGCCGTGCGGATGCGACGCCTTGATCAGGGCTTCGCGGATCACACCGCGCAGCGCGTTCTGGGTCAGGGTCGCATAATCCATGTGGTCAATGACGGACGGCGTATCGGTCATGTCGGGCGGGGCACCTGCATTGGGTGAATGAGTCTGCCCCAGACTTAACACGGTGCGGCTGAAACAAAACAGCAAAATGCCCGCAGGTGCGAGATTTCCCCGACTTGTGATGGCTTTGGAGGGAGGAAGTGGCGAGGTTCTGTTGCTAGGCCCTCGAAATGTTTGGGAGGTGCTGGACTTCTGTTGCCAGGCGTCCAGCGGGCCCCGCCTAGGGAGCTTAAGCCCTAGGAGTTTAGGTGGATTAGATCCGCCGCATTACGCAGCAAGAGCTTGATCCGAAGCGAAGTTATCGTTCGCAACTATAATTTTGAGCCGATCACAGAGGCTCAAACTGAGGGAAGGCTACACCTTTACACGTCTGTCGATGCTGATCGGCCCCATATAAGCTCCGCAAATGGAGGGAAATGGTGGAGCCGCCGGGAATCGCACCCGGGTCCAGTCCGCTTATTACGTGGGCGTTTATCCCCATAGTCCCCGAAGGAACACGGCTAATATAGGCGGTTCGTCCGCCCGGCGAAAGAGGGCGGGCGGGAATTTTCGGCATCCATCAAACGATCATAGAAAGTCATGCGAGTTGACCGTGAATCAAAACCGTTGTCATCTGGCATGAGTGTGACCGCAGAGAACGTCACGGGGAAACGCCGGGTCATCAGCTACTTGTGGTCACCCGTGGCCAAGGCGGTCAACGAAGCGGGGAGGGAAATGTGAAATTAAATCCGGTATACATGCTGATTGCAATCGGGCTTTCAATCTGTTCAGACGCCAGTGCTCTACAACAAACTTACTGTAGCCAATATCCCCCCTCAGATAATAAGTTCTCTGAGAGTCCGATTCAAAATTAACTTGAATGATTACGGAGGCTTGCGGCTCGTCGGGTAAGGAGTTGGATGGACGCGATGAAGAGCCATGCGGTAGCGGATGCGATGGTTCGCTCGAAGTCCTTTGCCAGTCGGCGGTTTCGGTTGACCCATGCGATGGTTCTTTCGACCACCCATCGCCGTGGCAGCACCTCGAAGCCCCGGGCTCGGTCGGAACGCTTTATGATCTCGACGGTCCAGTCGCCCATCTTTCGGAGAGCGTCTTTCAATTTATCTCCGGCATAGCCGCCATCAGCAAAGAGGTGGCGCAACCACGGGAAGCGCTTAACAATGTCGACCAGAACAAGCGGCGCGCCGTCACGATTCTGGATGTCGGCCGTGTGAACGACAGCGTGCACCAGGTTCCCCGCTGTGTCGGTAAGGATATGGCGCTTACGCCCTTTGATCTTCTTGCCGGCGTCATAACCGCGGGGACCGCAACTTTCCGTGGTTTTGACGCTCTGGCTGTCGATTACGCCAGCGCTGGGAGAGGCTTCACGGCCCTGTGCTTCGCGCACTACCATAAGCAAGATGTGGTTCAACGACAACCAAAGACCGTTGTCCCGCCACAGATAGAACCAACGGCGAACCGTCGAAACCGGCGGAAACGACGGTGGCAACATTCGCCACGGCAGCCCGCCGCGCAGGAGATAAAGGATCGCCTCGACGATACGGCGCAGCGGCCATTTCCGCGGACGACCCACCGACGAAGGCGGAGGCAGCAAAGGCTCAAGTACTCCCCATTCGGCGTCGGTCAAATCTGTTGGCAAGGCAAGGCCAACGCGGGCATAACGCGCGAGTGGTGTCGGTCCACATGGCTGAACTCCGGAAGTTTGTTGCAAAACCCCTGAATCAGCCACCGGAAACGCTGTCAAGCTAACCCGCTGATGCCACTCACTTTAATTTCAGATCAGGCTCAAAGAGGTTGCGGGCCGTTGGTTTCACCGCTGAAGGCCGTGTGGCGTTCGAACGGGGCAATCTCAAGACGCTTGCCATCGCGCCAGTCCGCAAAGGTCCGGTTCCAGATGCGGCGTTCCTTGTTGTAACCGCTGCCACCGCCCAGTCGCACCGCCGTGTACAGGATAAGGCGTTTGAACCACGCCACCTTCAGTTCACGCAAGGCATGGAGAAAGACACGATCGGCGCGCGCCCGCATGTCGGGTTCGCCCACGGCGTAGAGCCAGTCGTGCACGACCGCCGCCTTGGCATGACGACCAAAGGCAGGGATCAGGCCGCGCACCAGCCAGGGAATGGATGCGAAGTCAGTAATGTAGCTTTGCGGTACGCGAAACCTCAGGCCCTCGATTTCGTCCTCATAGACAAAGCTTTCGTAAAGGACGGCGGTGGTGCGGCCTTCGCGCTCGATGTCGCCATCCAGTATGGCCACCAGAAGCGCAGACGGCATGGTCGGAGCGTATTTCAGCCCCATCTCGGCGGCCGGTTTTGTCCCGGAATAGAATGGCATGTCCCCTCCATTTAGAGCGATATGTCGAAAAGTGTGGGTGGTTTTCGGAAAAATATCGAGAAAAAACAAAAATTTATATCATGCGTCGGCTCAACTGAGTCGACGAATTTTCTAAGCGCGCGTAACACTATTCTCTGAAACCAGCCTCAAGGCAAGGGAGGGTTGCGTAAGCATAAAAAACGCCCTGCCGGGGAGGGGGCAGGGCGTCGGCTTGCGCGTCACAAGCGCTCAGACGTCAGGCGGTCAGGCGGTCATGTCGAGCACGATGCGGCCTTCGATCTGCCCCTTGTGCATACGCGCAAAGATGTCGTTGATGTTTTCCAGTTTTTCGGTGGCGATGGTCGCCTTGACCTTGCCGTCGCTGGCGAAATCAAGCGATTCCTGAAGGTCGAGGCGCGTGCCGACGATGGAGCCGCGCACAGTCACGCCATTGAGCACCATACCGAAGATGTCGAGCGGGAATTCTCCCGGCGGCAGACCATTCAGAGACACCGTACCGCCGCGCGACACCATGCCGAGCGCCTGTTTGAAGGCGGTGGTCGAAACCGCGGTGACGAGCACACCCTGCGCCCCGCCACCGGTAGCCTTTTTGATATAGGCCGCGGGATCGGCTTCCGTTTTGGCATTGACCGTCACGGTCGCGCCCAGACGGCGGGCGAGGTCGAGCTTGGCGTCATCAATATCGACGGCGGCGACGTTCAGCCCCATGGCCTTGGCGTACTGCACGGCCATGTGGCCCAGACCGCCGACGCCGGAAATAACCACCCAGTCGCCGGGCTTGGTGTCCGTGACCTTCAGCCCCTTATAGACGGTCACGCCGGCGCACAGGACCGGTGCGATTTCGGTAAAGCTGATGTTTTTGGGCAGGTGACCGACGAAGTTGGGATCCGCCACCACATATTCGGCAAAGCCGCCATTGACCGAATAGCCGGTGTTGAGCTGGGATTCGCACAGGGTTTCCCACCCGCCCAGACAGTGACGGCAATGGCCGCAGGCCGTATAGAGCCACGGCACGCCGACGCGGTCGCCTTCCTTGACGTGCTTGACGCCCTTACCCACCGCCGAAACGTAACCGACGCCTTCGTGGCCGGGGATGAAGGGCGGATTGGGCTTCACCGGCCAGTCGCCTTCGGCGGCGTGCAGGTCGGTGTGACAGACGCCCGACGCCTGAATGGCCACCTGAATCAGGCCTTCGCCGGGTTCCGGCACCGGCACTTCGTCGATGGTGAGGGGTTTGCCGAACTGGCGGACAACGGCCGCCTTCATGGTTCTGGCCATGCTGCGTTTCTCCTGCGGATGGGGGTGATACCAAGGGTCATTGAAAATGACTCTTGGTATGCCTTTCGAGAATTTCTCATGTCACTGATACAAATGAGAAAATCTCGAGTTTTCAACGGTCGGATGCGGTCAGCATCTTCGACCGCTGGTATGAGAGACATGATGCGCCGCAGGGGGCCGTGCCGCCATGCGACGGATGGGCGCGCGTAAAAACAGCGCGGCAACTTTCACAGCCGCCGCGCTTTTGCATTTCCGATCAGAAGAAGCCGAGCTTGGCCGGCTGATAGGAGACGAGGATGTTCTTCGTCTGCTGATAGTGGTCGAGCATCATCTTGTGCGTTTCGCGCCCGATGCCCGACTGCTTATAGCCACCGAAGGCCGCATGGGCCGGGTAGGCGTGGTAGCAGTTGGTCCATACGCGGCCCGCTTCGATGCCGCGCCCGGCGCGATAGGCGGTATTCATATCGCGGCTCCACACACCGGCACCCAGACCATAGATGGTGTCATTGGCGATCTCGATGGCCTCTTCCACCGTCTTGAAGGTGGTAACCGAAACGACGGGGCCGAAGATTTCCTCCTGGAAGACGCGCATCTTGTTGTGGCCTTCGAAGATGGTCGGCTTGATATAGAAGCCGTCCTTCAGGTCGCCGGACAGGTGGTTGGCTTCGCCGCCGGTCAGCACCTTGGCGCCTTCTGCCTTGCCGATATCGAGATATTTCTGGATCTTCTCATACTGCTCCAGAGAGGCCTGAGCGCCGATCATCGTGCCCATGTTCAGCGGGTCGCCCTGGGTGATGGCTTCGACGCGCTTGATGGCCTTTGCCATAAACTTGTCATAGATCGACTCGTGGACCAGAGCCCGCGACGGACAGGTGCAGACCTCGCCCTGATTGAGGGCGAAGAAGGCGAAGCCTTCCAGCGCCTTGTCGAGGAAGGCGTCGTCTTCGTCCATCACATCGGCGAAGAAGACGTTGGGTGACTTGCCACCCAGCTCCAGCGTGATGTTGGTCAGGTTGTCGGCGGCGGAGCGCATGATCTCCTTGCCTACGCCGGTCGAGCCGGTGAAGGCGATCTTGGCAATGCGCGGGCTCTTGGCCAGCGGCGCGCCCGCCTCGATGCCGGTGCCGTTGACGATGTTGAGAACGCCCGGCGGCAGCAGGTCGGCGATCAGTTCGGCGACGACTAGGATCGAGGCCGGGGTCTGTTCGGCGGGCTTCAGCACCACGCAGTTACCGGCGGCCAGAGCGGGGGCCAGCTTCCACGCCGCCATCAGGATGGGGAAGTTCCACGGAATGATCTGACCGACGACGCCCAGCGGCTCATGGAAGTGATAGGCGACCGTGTCGTGGTCCAGTTCACCGATGGAACCTTCCTGCGCGCGGATGCAGCCGGCGAAATAGCGGAAGTGGTCGATGGCCAGCGGAATGTCGGCGGCGGTGGTTTCGCGCAGCGGCTTGCCATTGTCCCAGGTTTCGGCCTCGGCGACGAGGCTGAGATTGGCTTCGAGGCGGTCGGCGATCTTCAGAAGGATGTTGGCGCGCTCGGTCACCGAGGTGCGCCCCCAGGCCGATTTGACCTTGTGGGCGGCATCCAGCGCGCGCTCGATGTCCTGCGCGTCGGAGCGCGGCACTTCGCACAGCTTCTGCCCGTTCACCGGCGAGATATTGTCCATGTAGCGGCCATTGACCGGTTCGACCCAGTCACCGCCGATAAAGTTGCCGTAGCGGGTTTTGAACGGTGTGGCGGCGGTGAGATCGCGTTCATGCTTGGTCATGCGAGTTGTCCCTTGGTCATGCGAGTTGTCCTTATCTGGTGTTACCCCTGAGACACCCAGCCTGCGCCCCTGCGATGGCCTGTCGCAAGCACGGACCCACATGATGCGCCGCAGCATCACGTGCATTGTGAAACCCCGCCAATCCCCGCTGTCGCAGGCTGCGTCACAGGTGTCGAATATGTCGCATTTTGCGACAGATGACAGACGTCGAAAGCGGGCGCATAATGCCGACAACAAACGATAATGCGGCAGGAAACCATGACCAGCGATCCGGCCCGCGTCGAGGCGGCGCGTAAGGCCTTCTTCGAAAAGCACAGCCTGCCCGTCGATCAGGTGGGGCACGCCATACTGCGGTCGTGGATACGCTGCGCCGATATGGGGCTGAATGCGGCTGCCGATCCGCGCACCGAAGCCCCCTCGACCAGCGATGTGCGCCTGCTGCACGAAAAGCACGAGGCGCTGCGCCGCATTTCACGTCCGGAACTGGACGCCCTGCACGCCGAGGCGCGTGAACTTTCGGGCATCGTCATCCTGACCAATGCGCGCGGCGAAATCCTAGATGCCGTGGGTGATCCGGGCTTTGCGGGCAAGGCGGCGGAGGTGGCGTTGCGCCCCGGTGTTTTGTGGAGCGAGGACGGCACCGGCACCAATGCCATCGGCACGGCGATTGCCGAGCGTCGCCCGGTAGCCGTCAACGGTGCCGAGCACTATTTTCAGGCGCACCGCGTGTTAAGCTGCGCCGCGACGCCGATCATTGACCCGCGCGGGGCGGTGCTGGGGGTGCTTGACCTCTCGACCCCGGCCCATATGCAGGGTGGGCACATGCTGGGCCTGATGCGGCTGGCGGTCGAACAGATCGAACACCGCCTGTTTCGCGAAGGCTTCGAGTCGTGCCAGACCCTGCGTTTCCATAGCGATTCCAGCCTGCTGGGCGCGGCACGCGAAGGTATTCTGGTCTTCCGTGACGGGGTGGTGGTCGCCGCTAACCGTCGCGGCCTGTCGCTGACCGGGCGCAACTGGGACGATCTCGACAGCCTGCGCTTTGACGACCTGTTCGATGCCGGGGGCTTGCGGCCCGGTGCGCTGCGTCTGCGCGACCACGAAGGGCGGCTCTATCACGCGCGCTGCGAAGAGGATGGCACGGCTCCGGCAGTGACGAACCTTACCGAGGGACGGCTGGATGATGTGGAGACGGCGGCCATCCGGCGCGCGCTTGAAGCGCATGGCGGTAATGTCAGCGCGGCGGCGCGGGCACTGGGTATCCACCGTTCGACCATTTACCGCAAATCGGGTCAGTCCAGTATGAGCTGACGGGCTTCGAGCGCTTGCAGACGTTCGGCTTCGCGTTGAGCAGCGACGATTTTCTCCGCTTCGATAGCGTGGGCCTTGAGTCGGCCAATGGCGCGCCACAGGGCGTCCACCTCATCCTTGCCCTCGGCTTCGGGGACGGGCGTGTCGAGATGCCCTTCTGACAGGCTGATGATGGTTCCCGCCACATGACGCAGCGGGCGGGTGATGAAGTGCAGGATCGCCCAGGCCGACAGACCGAGTATAGCGGCGATGGAGACCAGCGCCATGATCAGAAAGGTTTGCCCACGCTGTTGCGAAAAAGCGGCGGCTTCGGCCTGGGTCTGCGCCAGATCCTTGCGGGCTTCAACCACGAGCGTGTCGAGCCTCTGCTGAAGAGCGATGCGGTTTTCACGGTCGCCTGTCCCGACGGCTGTTGCTTTGGTGATGTCGCCTTCGTTCGCCAGTTTGATTACGGTCCGACGGGTGGCGATAAGCTCACGCGCGGCGGCTTCGATCTGTCTGTAATCTGCGCGCTCTTCGGCGTCTTTCGATAATCGCCAATCGTTCAGCGCCTGCTCCAGTTCATCGAGATTGCGGGTAAGGTTGCCCGCAAATGCCGACGCCTCGGCCTTGTCCATGGACAGGTAGATGCCACGCGACTCCATCACGACGGTGCTGACCATGCGGTTGATACGTTCAATGTCGTAAGCGTGTTCGTAGGCGGTCCCGTATTCTGTCATCATGGTCTTGTAGCGGTCCAGAGACATCAGGGCGAGGCCGGTAATCAGCAAGGCCATGACGCCGAAGGCGGCAATCAGGGCCATCAGACGCAAACGAATCGACATAGGTAACCACCCGCAACAGATAACGCGATTACGACACCTATAGGTGCTTAAGTGTAAAGATCGTGTTTACTGTGCTGATTTTGGTTATAAATTGGGCTATTTAGTTTATGTCGCGGTAATATATTGCATAGAAACGATGTCCGCCTTGCATCAAATTCCGTCGAACACTTATCGCAGCACAAAAAGTATTAACCCTGATCTGGCGGTAACAAAAAACCGCCGGAGGCTGACCCCCGGCGGCTGAATAGACGCTTTAACAAAAGAGATCAGTGGTTGTCGCGCGGCACACCCGCACCGACCTGAGCGATGCGCTGATACTTGACGGCGTTTTCGAGCACCATGCCCGACCCCATCTGACCGACGACGCCCCGCTGCATTTCCTGCCACGGCGTCTGGTGCGCCGGGTACTGGAAGCCACCGGCGGCCTCAAGCGCGGCGCGGCGATCGGCGATTTCGGCGTCGGAGATCAGGACATTGACCGTGTTGTCATTGAGATCAACGCGCACCTGATCGCCGGTTTGCAGAATGGCAAGGTTGCCGCCCGCCGCCGCTTCGGGCGAAGCGTTGAGGATCGAAGGCGAGCCCGACGTGCCCGATTGGCGGCCATCGCCGATACAGGCCAGCGAGGTGACACCGCGCTTCAGCAGGTAGTTGGGGGCGCGCATATTGACGACTTCGGCGGCACCCGGATAGCCGATGGGGCCGGCACCGCGCATGAACAGGATGCAGTGCTCATCGATGTTCAGGGATTCGTCGTCGATGCGGTGGTGGTAGTCTTCGGGGCCGTCGAAGACGATGGCGCGACCGGTAAAGGCATTGGGCGAGGCCGGATCAGACAGGTAGCGCTCGCGGAATTCCGGGCTGATGACCGAGACCTTCATCACCGCCGAATCGAACAGATTGCCCGACAGGACACGGAACCCGGCGGCCAGTTTCAGCGGCTGCTCGAACGGGCGGATGACACGTTCGTCTTCGATGACCGCATCGCGGCAGTTTTCGCCGATGGTCTTGCCGTTGGCGGTGATGGCATTTTCATGGATCAGGCCGTGTTTGATGAGCTGACCCACCACGGCGGGGACGCCACCGGCGTGGTGGTAGTCTTCGCCCAGATATTCACCGGCTGGCATCAGATTGACCAGCAGCGGCACCTCTTCGCCGTACTGCTGCCATTCCTCGATCTTCAGGTCCACGCCGATATGGCGGGCCAGCGCGTTGAGGTGGATCGGGGCATTGGTCGAGCCGCCAATGGCAGAATTGACGCGGATGGCGTTGATGAAGGCTTCTTTGGTGAGGATGTCTGACGGCTTAAGGTCTTCGTGGACCATATCGACGATGCGCTTGCCTGTGCGGTAGGCGCATTCCTGACGGTCGCGGTGCGGGGCCGGGATGGCGGCCGAGTAGGGGAGCTGCATCCCGAGCGCTTCGGCCAGGCTGTTCATGGTCGTTGCCGTGCCCATGGTGTTGCAGTAACCGGTCGAAGGCGCCGAAGAGGCCACCAGCTTGATGAAGCCCTGATAGTCGATCTCACCCGCGGCCAGCAGTTCGCGGGCCTTCCACACGATGGTGCCCGAACCCGTGCGCTCACCCTTGTACCAGCCGTTGAGCATGGGGCCCACCGACAGGGCGATGGCCGGGATGTTGACGGTAGCGGCGGCCATCAGGCAGGCCGGGGTCGTCTTGTCACAGCCGATGGTCAGCACGACGCCGTCCAGCGGATAGCCATAGATGACTTCGACGAGGCCGATATAGGCGAGGTTGCGGTCAAGGCCCGCCGTCGGACGCTTGCCCGTTTCCTGAATCGGGTGGACCGGGAATTCCAGCGGAATACCGCCCGCTTCGATGATGCCTTCGCGGATGCGCTTGGCCAGCTCAAGGTGGTGGCGGTTGCACGGGCTGAGGTCAGAACCGGTCTGGGCGATGCCGATGATCGGCTTGTCCGACTGCAACTCCTCCAGCGACAGGCCGAAATTCATGTAACGCTCAAGGTAGAGCGCCGTCATGTCGGCGTTTTCAGGATTGTCGAACCAGGCGCGCGAACGGAGCTTGGTCTTGGAACGGGAGAGGTTGCGGTCGGACATCGGTGTGGGGATTCTTTACTTCTTGGATTACTTGGCGACGAAGAGGTGGTGAACCGTCGTCTGGGTGTAGGTTTCGCCGGGGTTCAGACGGGTGGTCGGGAACTGCGGCTGGTTGGGGCTGTCGGGGAAGTGCTGGGCTTCGAAGGCGACGGCGTCGCCCATGCGGGTGACCTGACCGTTGCGGCCCGGAACCTTCCCGTCGAGGAAGTTGCCGGTGTACATCTGAATGCCCGGCTCGGTGGTCAGGATCTTCAGGCCGCGTCCCGACTTGGCGTCGATTAGCGTGACGGCCTGTTTCGGAGTCTTGGTCACGCCACCGCGCAGGACGTAGTTGTGGTCGATGCCAAGGCCGATCAGGATTTGCGGATCGCGCGCATCGCGCACGCGCTCATTGATCACCGCCGGCTTGGTGAAATCGAACGGCGTGCCCTTGACCGGGGCGATATTGCCGTAGGGAATGGCGGTTTCATTGGTGGGCAGATAACCGTCTGATTCCAGTTGCAGCGAGGCTTCGAGCGCCGAGCGGCCCGAACCCACACCCGCCAGATTGAACAGGGCATGGTTGGTCAGGTTGACGATGGTCGGCTTGTCCGTCGTCGCCTTGTAGCGGATGGTCAGATCGTTGTTTTCATTGAGGCTATAGGTCACCTCGATCTTCATGGTGCCGGGATAGCCCTCTTCGCCGTCCGGCGAGGTGTAGGTGAAGGTGGCCGAAGCCTCTCCCGTCTTGCCGCCGCTCTTGACCGAAGCCAGGGTCCAGTTGACCTTGTCAAAGCCTTTCAGGCCGCCGTGCAGGTGGTTGCCATTATTGTTGGTGGCCAGCGTATAGGTCTTGCCATCCAGCGTGAACTTGCCCTTGGCGATGCGGTTGGCGTAGCGGCCGACGGTCACCCCCAGATACTGCGGGGTTTCGACATAGCCCTTCAGGTCGTCATAGCCGATGGTGATTTCGGCGGCCTTGCCATTGCGATCCGGGGCCCACAGCGATTGCAGGGTCGCGCCATAGGTGATGACCTTGGCCGAAACGCCCTTGGCGTTTTTCAGTACCACCGCCTTGACCTCGCTGCCGTCGGCCAGCTTGCCGAAGGTTTCGCTGGTGGCGGTAGCGGCCTGAGCGGCATTGACGCCCATCAGCGTCAGAACAAGCGCTGCGAGCGCAGACGAATTGCGGAGAGTCATGGCGTCAGGCCTTTCCCATCAAGGAGCTGTTTTGCGTTTCCCATAGTCATTTGGCGCCGGTTCACGCCGGATGCCGTAACAGCCTGATTAAACCCTGCCTTTTAGTCAGACAATAGGCAAATGAGGTTTTTTAATTATATGATAAAATGCAGCGATGCAATCCAGTAATCGTCTCTTGAGCGGAATGATTTCTGATGGAATCATCCCGCTCAAGCCGCCATTGAGGCGGCGGCCAAGGTGGCGAAGCCCGCACCCGGCGAGGGACTAAACAAAAGCTGGATCATTATGGTTCTACCAGAAATCATCATGATCTAGACGCCTGTCAACACAGGCGCGTTCAAGCGAACTGATTGCCGAAAAAGGTCGTCTGGCGCTTGGCGTAGTTGCGGGTCTTCTGTTTGGCCAGAGTGTGGGCCTCATCGAGCGTCATTTCGCCCTTCAGATGCGCCCACAGCTCCGGCAGGCCCAGCACGCGCAGAATGGGCCAGTCGGCGTGCAGGCCCGCGTCCATCAGGGCGCGCACCTCGTCCAGTGCGCCGTGTTCGATCATCTGGTCGAAGCGCTGGTCGCAGCGGGCATAGAGCCCGTCGCGGTCGGGTTTGAGGATGTCGAAGCGATAGCTGCCCGGCGGCAGGATGGGGTGGGTATCGGTCTGCCAGTCGCTCAAGGCGCGTCCCGTCTGCCATACCACTTCCAGCGCGCGGCACAGGCGCTGGCGATCATGCGAGGCCAGCCGCGCCTCCGTCACCGGGTCGAGCTGGCGCAGCGTGTCGCGCACAAAGGCCTCGCCCTGCGTGTCGTAGGCGGCGCGGGCACGCTCACGCACCTCAGGCTCTATCTCAGGGATTTCGGCCAGTCCGCGCACCAGAGTGAGAAAATAGAGCCCGGTGCCGCCGACAATGCACAGGGGCGTTTCGCCTGTCTGTGCGGCGGCAATAAAGGGCAGGGCGGCGCGCAGCCAGTCACCGGTGGACCACTGCTGATCCGGGGGCAGAAAGCCGTACAGTTCGTGCCGTGCCTGTGCGTTCTCCGCCGCATCCGGGCGCGCCGTCAGTAACGGCACATCGGCATAGAGTTGCATCGAATCGGCATTGAGGATCACCCCGCCGGTCTTTGCCGCCCAATCCAGCGCGCGCGCCGTCTTGCCCGAAGCGGTCGGGCCACCCAGCAACAGAATGTGAGGGTCTGGCATCGGCAGGGTCTGCAAAAGGGGTTGTGTCGTTCCTATTTCCGCCTATACGGCCCTGAAGACCCAGCGGAAAGACAAATATGCCCGATCTCGACAAACAGCAGGTACTCGACGCGCTCAATACGGTCATCGACCCGGTGACCGGGCAGGGGCTGGCCACGGCCGGGCTGGTGCGCGGCCTGACCGTATCGGGCACGCGCGCGGGCTTCATGCTGGAGGTGCCGGCGGCGCAGGTCGAACGCTATGCACCGGTGCGCGAGGCCGCTGAAGCCGTGCTGGCGGCCCTGCCCGGCATCGAAAAGGCACAGGTCGTTCTGACCGCCGAAGTGGCCGAACCGCACACGCCGCGTCCCGGTCCGCAGGCCAAACTGTCGCCGCAGGCCGCCGATCAGGGCAAGCCGAAGGCCCCGGTCGCCACGGCCCGTCCGGATCATGTCAGGTACGTTGTTGTGGTCGGTTCCGGCAAGGGCGGGGTGGGCAAGTCCACCGTCTCGCTCAATCTGGCGCTGGGGCTGAAGGCGCTGGGGCTGAATGTCGGCTGGCTGGATGCCGATATCTACGGACCGTCGGGTCCGGTCATGCTGGGGCTCAATACCCCGCCGTCGTTCAGCGCTGACAAGAAGATGCTCCCGCCGGTCGCCTTTGGCCTGAAGGTCAATTCGGTCGGCTTTCTGGTCGATGCCGATCAGGCGATGATCTGGCGCGGGCCGATGGCGTCACAGGCTCTGACGCAGTTGCTGACCCAGACGCAATGGGGCACGGCAGAAACCCCGCTCGACGTGCTGATCGTCGATCTACCGCCGGGGACGGGCGATGTGCAACTGACCCTGACGCAAAAGACTCTGATCGACGGGGCGGTGGTGGTCTCGACGCCGCAGGACATGGCGCTGATCGACGCGCGCCGGGCCGTGACCCTGTTCGACAAGACGCAGATACCGGTGCTGGGCATCATCGAGAACATGGCCTATTTCGTCGGCGCCGACGGTACGCCGATCGAGATTTTCGGCCGCGGCGGCGCGCAAAAGATGGCGCAGGCGCTGGACCGGCCGTTTCTGGGCGAAGTGCCGCTCGATCCGGCCTTACGTCAGGCGGCCGACCGCGCCACGCCGCTGCGCGATGGCCCGATGGCGGAGCGGTTTATGGGGATGGCCAGGGCGTTGTGGGGTGATCTGGCCTCACGTTCCTGATGGCTGGCGTTTGTCGTTCAAGTGAAGTACACTGCCTTTGAGAGGCAGGTGTGCAATGGCGGCAAGTGAAGTGGTGCAGGCGCGCATTGACGGCGCGATCAAGGAACGGGCCGGGGCTGTGCTCAGCCAGATGGGGCTGACGGTTTCTGACGCCGTGCGTATTCTGTTGACGCGCATTGCCAATGAGGGGGCCTTACCCGCCGGGCTGACCGTCGATCCGCAAAGCTATGACGTCTGGCTTCGCGACAAGGTCCGCGAAGCCATGCACGACCCCCGGCCGCCTGTTTCCCATGCGGACGCCCACGCCCGCATGGCGGATATCAAGGCCCAGGTTCTGGCGGGCCGCGATGCGAAGGGCCAATGATCATTCAGTGGTCGGCATCGGCCCTCGATGACCGTATCCAAACGTTTCAGTTTATTGCCGATGACAATGTAACGGCGGCCGCGAGGGTCGATGAGGCCATAGAGGCGGCGGCGGAACATCTGGCGGATTTTCCGGACAGCGGCAGACCGGGGCGTGCTCCGAAGACACGCGAATGGGTGCTGAACGGCCTGCCTTATCTGCTGATCTACAGCGTGGAAGGTCACAGCCTCACCATCTGGCGCGTCTTGCATACCTCACGGCTGTGGCCGGAATAGATACCATGTCCGCCGCAGCTCAGAGGTAGGACAGCCACCAGTCCTTGCGACGCTGTTTCAGCGCCGACCAGTAGCGGCACAGCGGGTAGAGCAGGCACAGTGTGATCATCCAGCATAGATAGGTCACCCACAGGGGCAGAAAGCTGTCATCGGGGGCGGCGGCCGGGTTGAAAAAGGCGATGGCCAGCGGGTTGAACTGCGTCGCTAGGCTTTGACCCGCGATCAGGTGAGCGGCCATAGACACAAGGTGCATGATGTAGAGGTGGCCCAGATACGCCATCATAGGCACCGAGCCAAAGGTGCGCAGGACCGACGCGACGCTTGCGGGCAGGCGATCCAGCCCCGGCGTCAGCAGGAAGACGATCCCCAGAGTCGCGGCTGTGTAGAGCAGGGATGGCGGGTATTTCGCCACATTGAAAAAGTCCATCAGGGTGTGCGCGGGCAAAGTCTGCACGGCCCATGGGCGCGGGTCGCCATAGACATTACTGAGCCGCAGCAGGACAAAGCCAATGCACAGCCCAAGTCCGCACAGGGTCAGAATGCGATTGCGGTCGGGCTTAAGAAAGACCTCCCCCATGCCATAGCCGAAGGCAATGACGCCGACCCACGGCAGCACCGGATAGAACAGCAGGATGTCGAAACCGGCGAATTTGAAGATGTTGACCTGAAACAGGAAATGCCACAGCCCGCTGAACGGACCCAACTGATCGGCATTGATGCCGCCGAGCAGATTGTGCAGCGTGATAATCGCTATCCCGATGGCCAGCACGGCGCGACGCGGCAGCCAGACCAGCGCCGAAAGTGCGATCATCGACCAGCCGATCGCCCACAATATGGCCAGAAACAGCGGGATGGGCAGGGCGAAGGACCAGCCGAAGCCGACCACCGTGACTTCAAGGACGATCAGCCACAGGCCCCGCGTCAGCAGAAAGCCCGACAGGGCCGCGCCGCTCTTGCCGCGCACATTCTGAAGCCAAGCCGATACGCCGGCCAGAAAGATGAAGGTCGGGGCGCACAGGTGCGTCACCCAGCGCGTCAGATACAGGACCGTATGGGTCTGCTGAAAATCGAGCGGATTGATCCTGAAGCCGCTGATGTGGGTGTAGTCGCGCACATGGTCGAGCACCATGATCACGATGATCAGACCGCGCAGTATGTCGATGGTCGCCAGTCGTTGGCCGGCAGCGCTCACCGGCTGAGCGACGGATGCGTCGGTTCCTGTCATGGCCTGCCCTCGCCACAAGATTGACATATTTAACGTAACGCTAACCCAGCTTTTGCGGCGTGCAAACGTTTATTTTCGGACGGTCAGCGCTTGCACCGGTTAAAGACGTAACCATATCCGGTGCGGTTACTTTTTAAGCGGAGCCCCCATATGTCGCTCGACACCTTGTTTTCGCCCTATGAACTGAAATCGCTGAAGCTGAAAAACCGCGTGGTCATGGCCCCCATGACGCGCGAGTTTTCGCCGGGCGGTATCCCGACTGCGGATGTCGCCGCCTATTATCAGCGGCGCGCCGAAGGCGGGGTCGGGCTGCTTCTGACCGAGGGCACGGTGATCGAGCGTCCGGCTTCCAAGAACGAGGCCGGTATCCCCAACTTCTTCGGTGACGCCCTTCCGGCCTGGGGCAAGGTGGTCGAAGCGGTCCACGCCAAGGGCGGGCTGATCGCACCGCAAATCTGGCACACGGGCGCGGCGGCGTCGCGCGGGACGGACTATGATCCTCAGCCGAAGCAGAGCCCGTCGGGTATTGCGCTCGACGGCTCGCAAAAGTGGGAACCGATGAGTGACGCCGATGTGGCCGACACCATCGCCGCCTTTGCGCGCGCCGCGGGTGATGCCAAAAAGCTGGGCTTCGATGCGGTGGAACTGCACGGGGCGCATGGCTATCTGATCGACGAATTTTTCTGGGACCGCACCAATAAACGCGGCGATCAGTGGGGCGGCGATACGATCGGCGCGCGCACCAGATTTGCCGCCGAAATCATCAAGGCCGTTCGCGCCGAGGTCGGGGCCGACTACCCGCTGATCATCCGCATTTCGCAGTTCAAGGGCGGGGTCTATGATGCCAAGGTTACCCACACGCCGCAGGAGCTGGAAGCGTGGGTGCGACCGCTGCTCGATGCCGGTGTGGATATCATCCACGCCTCGCAACGCCGCTTCTGGGAGCCGGAATTCGAAGGTTCGGACCTCAACTTCGCCGGCTGGGTCAAGAAGCTGACCGGGGCCCCGGTGATCACGGTGGGCAGCGTCGGTCTGGCCGAAGACTTCATCAACTTCTTCGGCGGGGCGCAGGCCAATCCGCAGGGGATTGATGAACTGCTGCGCCGTCTGGAGCGCGGGGAGTTTGATCTGGTGGCCGTCGGTCGTGCGCTTCTGGCCGATCCGCAGTGGCTCAACAAGGTGCGCGCCGGTCAGCTTGAGGAGGTCAAGGCGTTCGACCGCTCGGCATTGGCCTCGCTGGTGTAGGTTGCTCCGGCCTCAGCGTTTCCGCTCATAGACCTTCAGCGTGAAGTCGTAATCATCGCCCTCAGCCCTGGGGTAAAATTCCGACTTCACCTCGGTCCATTGTGCCGGGTCGATCTGCGGAAAGTGCGCGTCGCCGTCCAGCGTCGTGTGCACCTCGGTCACATAGAGCCGGTCGGCCTTGGGCAGGGTCTGTTCGTAGATATTGGCCCCGCCGATCACCACCACCTCATCGGCCCCGTCGTCAGCGGCGTGTTCACGCGCGATATCGAGCGCTTCAAATAGTGAATTGCAGACGATGCCGCCCTCGGCCTCGAACTTCAGATCACGCGAACAGACGAGGTTCAGCCGCCCCGGCAAGGGCTTGCGCGGCAGAGAGTCCCAGGTGTTCGAGCCCATGATGATGGGTTTGAACTGGGTAATGGCCTTGAACATCTTCAGGTCGGATTTCAGATGCCAGGGCAAGGCGTTGTCGCGCCCGATGACGCGGTTTTCGCTCATGGCGACGATAAGGGCGAGTCTGGGTTTGGGCATTCTGTTTTTCCTCCTCCCCTGCGTAGCGGGGGAGGTGTCGAGCAAGCGAAGCGCGTCGAGACGGAGGGGGCAAAAACGAGAGGGTTATGCCCCTTCCGTCGCGGACCTTGCTACGCAAGCGCCGCGCCACCTCCCCCGCTACGCAGGAGAGGAGATTACACCGCCACCGGCGCCTTCAACGCCCCGTGCGATTGGTAACCGATCAGTTCGATATCGGCATAGTCGAAGCCGAACAGGTCCGTCTTGGGGGCCAGTTTTAGCGTCGGGAAGGGCATCGGATCGCGCGACAACTGGGTGTGCGCCTGCTCAAAGTGATTCAGATAGAGGTGCACGTCTCCGAAGCTGTGCACGAAATCACCCACCTCAAGACCCACGGCCTGCGCCACCATGTGCGTGAGGAGCGCGTAGGAGGCGATGTTGAACGGCACGCCCAGAAACACATCCGCGGAGCGCTGATAAAGCTGACACGACAGCTTGCCCTCCGCGACGAAGTACTGGAACAGGCAGTGGCACGGCGGCAGGGCCATGTCCTCGACTTCGGAAGGGTTCCACGCCGAAATGACGTGACGACGCGAATGGGGATTGGTTTTCAGGTTTTCGATCAGTTGGCGCATCTGATCGATCACCCGTCCGTCCGGGGCCGCCCATGAGCGCCACTGCTTGCCATAGACGGGGCCGAGGTCGCCGTTTTCGTCGGCCCATTCGTCCCAGATGCTGACGCCGTGATCCTTGAGGTATTTTATATTGGTATCGCCGCGCAGAAACCACAGAAGCTCGACCGCCACCGATTTGAAGTGCACCTTCTTGGTGGTGAGCAGCGGAAAGCCCTGCGACAGGTCGAAGCGTATCTGACGGCCGAACACGCCCCTGGTCCCCGTGCCTGTGCGGTCCATGCGCGTCACGCCATTGGCCATGATGTCACGCACCAGATCGAGATACTGATATTCAGGGTGTCGGGACATGGGACGCTGCTCTATAGGGAGGGGACGATTCTCATTCCGGAGTATAGCCCGTCATGACTCTGCCCGTCTATTATGATCGCGACTGCGAGCTGGCTGTGATCCGCGGCAAGCGCCTGCTGGTCATCGGCTATGGTTCGCAAGGTCGCACGCAGGCGCTCAATGCCCGCGATTCCGGCGTATCCGACATCCGCGTGGCGCTGAAACCCGGATCGGCCACCCGCGACAAGGCCGCCGCCGATGGGTTTGCGGTAGTGACGGTCGAAGAAGGCGTGCAATGGGCGGAAGCGATCGTCGTCCTGACCTCGGACGAAGCGCATCAGGCCCTGTTCCGCGATCAGGTGGGGCCGAACCTGCGGGCCGGTCAGGCGCTGATCTTTGCGCATGGGCTGTCGGTCAATTTCGGGCTGGTTACGCCGCCGGCCGATGTCGATGTGCTGCTGGTCTCGCCCAAGGGGATCGGGCCGCGCATCCGCGACATCTATGAGGCGGGTAAGGGGGTCTTCTGCCTGTTTGCCGTGCAGCAGGACGCGACCGGTGAGGCCAAGGCCATCGGCCTGTCCTTTGCGGCGGCGCTCGGTTGCGGGCGTAAGGGGATACTGGAGACCACCATGAAGGCCGAGTGCGAAAGCGACCTGTTCGGTGAGCAGGTGGTCCTGTGTGGCGGGACGCGCGAACTGGTCACCACGGCGTTTGAGACGCTGGTGGCGGCGGGCTATCCGCGCGAGGTGGCGTGGTTTGAAACCTGCTACGAGCTGAAGCTGGTGGTCGATTTGCTGTGGGAGCGCGGCATGTCCGGCGGCTTCGAGAAGATTTCCAACACCGCTGAATACGGGGCCTATCTGACCGGCCCGCGCATTATCGGTGAAGCCTCAAAAGCGGCTATGGACGCGGTGCTGAAGGACGTGCAGTCGGGCGATTTCGTCCGCGCCCTGATGGCGGATTATGACGCTGGCGCGGTCGATCTCAAACGCCGCCGCGCGGCACTGGCTGACAATGCGCTCGATCAGACCAAGCGCTATCTGGACGGAGTGGCGGACAAGGCGTAGCGCCCGTCATGTGCCCCTACCGCTTCACGTCGATGATCACCCGCTTGTAGCGCGTCAGGGCTGGGGTGCCTTTGTCCGTCACGGCCACGATGACGTGCAGGGTGCCGGTGCGGAAGACGCTGTTTTTCGGGAGGGTCAGGTTGATTTTCGGCTGATCGGCATTGGCGATGGTCACCATGCGGCCATTGCGCCCGTTTGAGGTCGTAAAGCCGCCGGCTTCACCATAGACAAACCACTCAAAGCTCAGCGCGTCCTTATCGGGGTCGGTGGAACCTTCGGCGCTGAGTGCCAGCGTGTCGCCCAGCCGCGCCGTTAAACGATCCGGATGCGACAGTTTTGGCACCGGCGGGTGATTGGCCTCGGCATAGGGCTTGATCGTCCAGTCCATGCGCGCGGCAAAGTCGTTCTGATAGGCCCGCCGCCAGCGCCAGATGGTGGCGTGATTGCCCGTGTGCCAGTTGCCATCGACCCCCAGCACCTCGTCCTCGGCATTGGTCCACAAAGGCCGCATTTCCGGGATCAGGTGCCAGCGTGCGGGCGGTGGGGTGTAGAACTCATAACGCCCACCCCAACTGCCCCAGTCGGGGTGTTCGGGCGCGCCCAGACCGTTATTGATCAGGTACAGGAAGCTGGGGGTATCGCCTTCCATCAGATGGATGGGTTTGGGGTATTCGGCCCCCAGCGGCCCCTTGCTCATGATGTGGGTTTGCAGCCACGGCACATCGACCAGACTGAAATCCGCGCCGACAAAACGCCCGTGGAAACGGTCTCCACTGATGCCCGACCAGGTGGCGTGGTGATAGGCGCCGCCGTCGTGCATACCGGGGCTTGCGATATAGAAAAGGTCCGGAAAGGTCTGACGCAGCCACGGGCCGGAATCGTCCTGATCGGAAATGGTATAGACGCGCAGCTTGGCCACAAACCGCTTCAGTTCGGCCTTGCTCCGCGTGGCGCGCACCTTATGCAGGGCCTGAGCCAGCGTATTGGGGCCGCCCCACACCAGCACCCACAGCGGACGCTCATCGCGGCGATCCACCGCCCGGATAAGGTACTCAGCCTCCGGCGAGGTCAGGCCGTCGCCTACGGCTGTCATGCCATAGGCTTGCGGGCCTTCGCTGACCACAGACAGGAGGTGTTCGGCGGACGGATAGCCCGGTTCGTGGCGGTTGAGGTTGGGCTGCACCTGCCCATAGGCGCGCACAATCTGGCGGATGCGCTCCGGGGCCGTGTGGTGGCGCATATGGATGGAGGTGGTCGCGACCAGCCCCTCGATATCCCACTGATTGGCATAGGTCAGGAACCGCACCAGAGACTCCGCGTCATCCGGTTCGTTCTCGATATCGGTCAGGACGAAGACGCGCGGCTTGTCGGCCGGGGCGGCTGTGGTGACCGGCTCTGCGGCCTGCGCCAGCGGGCTTGCCCACACCATCAGACACAGGGCCACAGCCCATCCGCGCAGTCTCATCCGTCTCATCCCTCTATTTTTGCCCGGCACTGTGGTGGGCCTTGGGAGGGGCGTCAACCGAATTAGTCGCGCAGGAGTTCGTTAATGCCGGTTTTGCTCCGCGTCTGGGCATCGACGCGCTTGACGATGACGGCGCAGTAGAGGTGCGGGGCGTTCGGGTTTTTGTCATTGGCCGACGGCATGGAACCGGCCACGACGACCGAATAGGGCGGCACTTCGCCGTAGAAGACTTCGCCGGTGGCGCGATCGACGATGCGCGTCGATTGGCCCAGATAGACGCCCATGCCCAGCACCGAGCCTTCGCGCACGATGACGCCTTCGACCACTTCGGAGCGCGCCCCGATGAAGCAGTTGTCTTCGATGATGGTCGGGTTGGCCTGAAGCGGCTCAAGCACGCCGCCGATACCGACGCCGCCCGACAGGTGCACGTGCTTGCCGATCTGGGCGCAGGAGCCGACCGTGGCCCAGGTATCGACCATAGTGCCTTCGCCGACATAGGCGCCGATGTTCACGAACGACGGCATCAGCACGACATTCTTGCCCACAAAGGCTCCGTGGCGGACGATAGCGCCCGGCACCGAGCGGAAACCGGCGTCCTGATAGTCTTCGGCCTTCCAGGTGGCGAACTTGTTGGGCACCTTGTCCCAGAAGGGACCGATAGGGGCCTGTTCAAACAGGCCGCGCCCCGTGTGCATCAGGTGGTTGCCATTGAGGCGGAAGGAGAGCAGCACGGCCTTTTTCAGCCACTGATGCGTGACCCATTCGCCGTCGATCTTTTCGGCGACGCGGAAGCGGCCGTTGTCGATCAGGCCCAGCGCCTTTTCCACCGCATCGCGCACCGGACCGGTGGTGGACGGCGACAGGGTGTCGCGGATTTCCCAGGCGGCTTCGATATCGTCGTGGAAGGCGGCGAGGTCGGACATGGCGGCTCTCATAAGGTCTGTCAAAGAAGGAATGACAGGGCCTTAAGACCTATGATCCTTCGGATCAAGGTTTCTTTTTCGCTCACGCTCAGGCGCTGTTTACTGAGCGCGTTTGATGACATAGGCCTCTGTGGCCAGTTCATGTTTGAGCATAAACGCCGACAGGCTCTCATAGGTGGCGGTACGGATCGCGCCGGGGTGGTCGTCGGTGCGCAGGCGCGCATCGGCCATCGGCCCCAGCGTGCGTTGCACGAAGCCGGCCTTGACAGTGGTCGGTTCAAACCAGCGCGTCAGATTGGCCTTGATCTGAGGGTAGGAGTCGGTCTCCCACGCCGCCGCCGCGACGACATCCAGCACAAATTCGACGCAGTTCTGGTACTTCGCATCCAGCGGATTGGACACCAGCGAATAGTCGCTGACGTGCAGGTGTGCATAGGCGGGCGTGCCGATCAGCGCCCGCAGCCGCCGCTGCATTTCCGGTGTCGGGATTATGACCCCGACATCGTCTTCGGCCGAGACGCTGGCGAAGTTCAGCGGAAAGTCCTGCTTCAGATAGGACTGGCTGACCGGCAGGGTCTTTCCGTCGCCGTGATAGAGATTATAGACCGCATAGCCCTGAAGGTGGCGTCCGTCGGCGGTGGTGATGTCGCTGTGGACCCAGAAGGCCCCATGCGTATAGGCGATGCCGGGCGGCAGCTTATCGTGCGGGCGGCTGGTGCGAAAGACGATGGCCACCCGCGCGCCCCTGGCCGCCAGATTTTGCTCGATCTGTTTGGCGAAGGCGGCGGCTTCCGGCGGGCTGAAATGCGGTTTGGCACTGGCGGCGCTGTCGCCGGATTCGTTGCCCGCCCACGCGCCGGTAGGCAGGAGCAGGGATACAGCCAGCAGCGCCGCCCGCCACACCTTACTGCGCCTTCTTTTGGGGCTTTTCGGCCTCGTTTGGAACCTTCGGCGCGTCCTGCGCCACCACGGTTTCGGGGCTGACCGTCAGCGGTTTATTGGCTTCGTCCCAGACGGCCTCGCCGGAGTCGCGGATCGCCGCACCGGTGCTTTCGGCCGAGGCCCCGACGGCGACGAAGGGCAGGGCGGCGCTGCCGGCCACCACCATCACGCCGGCGCCCGACAACTGGGCGGTGGCTTCGACCGAATTGGCCGCAGCCTTGGAGGTGTTTTCAAGACTGTCCTGCGCGGCGGCGGGCAGGGCAAGAGCAGACGCGAACAGGATAAGGGCAATCGGTTTGAACATGACCATGATCTCCGTGACACGCCTGTGAACGGCGTTCACTGAACATGGTTCAGAATTTCCAGCGCGTCAAGTTAATTTTTGAACGCCGTTCATTTCGTAAGGAAAACTTTCAGCGACGCCGCCCGGATGTGCACGAACGCATCGGCATTGGTTTCGGCGTGCGGGCCGACGAGGATGGTCGTCATGCCCAGTTCGTGCGCGGGTTTGAGGTTCTTCGGGCTGTCTTCGAAGAAGGCAGTTTCGGGGCCGGTCACCGCGTGCTTTTGCATCATGCGGTGAAAGGTAGCGAGGTTCGGCTTGGGGATCAGGTCGGCATGGCCGAGATGAAACACATCCTCGAACAGAGGGGTCATCTCCAGCTTGTCAAGAATGCGATAGGCGTGCTGTTCGTCGCCATTGGTGAAGACCAGCTTGCGGCCGGGCAGGGCGGTGATGGCGGCATTCAGGGTCGCATCGGGGACCAGACCGTCCAGCGACACGTCGTGCACCTCGTTCATAAAGGCATAGGGGTCGATGTCGTGATAGGCCATCAGCCCGGCCAGAGTCGTCCCGTGCTCATAGAGGTATTTTTTCTGAAGCGTGCGCGCCTCTTCGCGCGGCAGGCCCGTTTGTCGCATGACGAAATCGGTCATGCGCCCTTCGACCAGAGCCATGACCTCGGCTTCGGGCGGATAGAGGGTGTTGTCGAGGTCAAACAGCCAGGTGGAAACGTGCGGAAGGTTTTGAACATGCGGGCTCATACCGCCTGTTTCGGCGTTTTCGTTCGCCGTTTCAAGCCCCTTCTCCTCCCCATGCCTGCGGCACAGGGAGGAGGGGTTACGCATCCCGCGTGATTAGTGTGCCCGCGCCGTGCTCGGTAAACAGCTCGACCAGCATGGCGTGCGGGCGGCGGCCATCGAGGATAACCACGGCCTCCACGCCGGCGTCGATGGCGGCAATGGCGGTTTCGAGCTTCGGGATCATGCCGCCGACCGCAACGCCGGTTTCGATCAGGTCCTTGGCTTCCGACACCGTCATCTGACGGATCAGACGCTTTTCACCGTCCAGCACTCCGGCAATATCGGTCAGCAGCAACATGCGCTTGGCGTTCATCTTACCTGCCACGGCCCCGGCCACGGTGTCGGCATTGATGTTATAGGTCGCGCCGTCTTCGGCTACGCCGATGGGGGCGATGACCGGCACATAGTCGTGTTCCAGATCACCGATCAGGGTGCGCAGCAGCTTGTCGTCCACGCGCTTGGGCTCACCCACAAAACCCAGATCGACCACCTGTTCGATCATCGAATCCGGGTCTTTTTTCAGGCGCGTCGCCTTTTCGACGGTGATCAGGCTGGCGTCCTTGCCCGACAGGCCGACACCGCGCACATCGGCTTCCTGTCCGGCGCGCGTGATCCATGAGGCGATTTCCTTGTTCACCGCACCCGACAGCACCATTTCCGCGATTTCCATGGTCGCTTCGTCGGTGACGCGCAGGCCGTCGATAAAGGTTGATTTGACGCCCGCCCGACCCAGCATGGCCGAAATCTGCGGCCCGCCGCCGTGCACGACGATCGGATGGATGCCCAGAAGTTTCAGTAGCACGATGTCCGAGGCGAAGATGCGCGCCGTTTCTTCCTGCCCCATGGCGTGACCGCCGTACTTCACCACGACGATTTCGCGGTCGTAGATCTGGATAAAGGGCAGGGCTTCGGCCAGGGTTTTGGCGGTGGCCCAGCCGTTTTCTTCGATGGTTTCGGTCGTGGCGGTCTGAATGATCATTTCAGGAAGACTTACCCCGGTTACACCTGACGGCGTATCAGCAAAAGGTGACAGTACGATGAGCGCGCGCATTACAGGATATGCGACGGCGTGTCATTAGCGTTTTATGCCTGATGCGCCGCAAAATTCAGGCTAGATCATTATGATTTCTGGTAGAAACATAATGATCTAGCTTTTATTTAGCCCCTCGCCGGGCTGTGGCTTCGCCACCTTGGCCGCCGCCTCAATGGCGGCTTGAGCGGAATGATTCCATTTGAAATCATTCCGCTAAGCTAAGGGCTGCAAAGGAGACGCGCCATGACCGACGCTCAGGCTATCATTGCTGAATTGAGGATGCAGGCGCATCCGGAAGGCGGGCACTATGTCGAAACCTTCCGCGATAACCCTTCGGGCGGGCGCGGCGCCTCGTCGTGCATCTATTACCTGCTTAAGGCGGGGGAGCGTTCGCACTGGCATCGCATAGATGCCGTCGAGGTCTGGCACTACTATGCCGGTGCGCCGCTGAAACTCCGCCTGCATCACGAAGGGCGGGGATGGGAGGTGGTGTTGGGGCCGGATGTGCTGAGCGGGCAGAGGCCGCAGGGCGTGGTGCCGGTCGGCAGCTGGCAAAGCGCAGAGAGCCTGGGGGACTGGACTCTGGTCGGATGCACGGTCGCGCCGGGGTTCGACTTTGCCGGATTTGAAATGGCCCCGCCGGGCTGGGAACCGGGATAAACCGCACAAATCGCTTCCGTCCGGGTTTGAAACGGTGACCGAGCACCCTATGTCAGAACAAAGGCCTGTCGATCCGTCCGGGCCATCCCCTCGCTACACAGGAGCTACGCGACCGAATGCCAGGAACCCAACCCGAAAGCCATAACGATACGTCTGCCCCTTTGTCGGCAGAGTCTTCCAAGCCGCATACCCCCGTGCACGCGGTTCTGCCCTTATGGACGCTGGTCGTACCGTTTCTGGGCATGGGGGCCTATCTGGCGCATCTTTCCTATCTGGGGCTGGCGGGCGTGATCGGAGCGGCGGTCATCATGATGGGTTGCGTTCTGGCGGCTGTGCACCATGCCGAAGTCGTGGCGCACCGCGTAGGTGAGCCTTTCGGCACGCTGGTTCTGGCCATTGCCGTGACGATTATCGAGGTGTCGCTGATCGTGTCGCTGATGCTGTCGGGGTCAGGCGATACGGCGACTCTGGCCCGCGACACGGTGTTTGCGGCGATCATGATCATCATGAACGGTATTGTCGGCATCTGTCTGCTGGTTGGCGGGGTGCGCCATCACGAGCAGCGCTTTGTGCTCAAAGGCGTCAGTTCGGCCCTGTGTGTGCTGGCGGCCATGGCGTCCCTGTCGCTGGTCCTGCCGAACTTCACCTCCTCTGTGCCGGGGCCGTTCTTTTCGCCGTCGCAACTGATCTTCGTCGCCGTGGTGTCGCTGATCCTCTACGGCGCCTTTGTGCTGGTGCAGACGGTGCGCCATCGCGACTACTTCCTGCCGTCAGGCGAAGGCGACCTGAAACCCGACGTCCATGCCGAGCCGCCGACGCTCAAAGAGACCCTGATCGCCTTTGGCGTGCTGATCGTGGCGTTGGCCGGGGTGGTGCTGCTGGCCAAGAGCCTGTCGCCGCATATCGAAAAGGCGGTGGTGGGCGCCGGCCTGCCGCTGGCGGTGGTAGGGGTGCTGATCGCCGCCCTTGTGCTCGCTCCCGAAAGCCTGTCGGCCATCAAGGCGGCGCGCCGCAATCGCCTTCAGACCAGCCTCAACCTCGCTTTGGGCTCGGCTCTGGCGACCATCGGCCTGACCATTCCGGCGGTCGCGGTCTTAAGCGTCGTCATGGGCTGGCCTCTGTCGCTGGGGCTCGATACCAAGTCGATGGTCCTGCTGTTGCTGTCGTTCGTGGTGTCGATCTTTTCACTCGGCACCGGCCGCACGACCGTGTTGCAGGGCGTGACGCATCTGGTGATCTTCGCCACCTATCTGTTCGTGACCGTGGTGCCATAAAGGCAACCTCCCCGTAGGCTGCGCTACGGGGAGAGGGCAACAAAAAACCGGCCCAGTTGCCTGAGCCGGTTTTGAAACTTTCAACGAAGTCTCGGGGCTTACTTCTTAAGCCCGTGAGCGTCAGCTCACAGTTACTTCTTAAGGAAACCACCGAACTTGTTGTTGAAGCGCGACACGCGGCCAGCGCGGTCAAGCAGGGTGTTCTGACCACCGGTCCACGCCGGGTGCGTGCGGGGGTCGATGTCGAGGTTCAGGACAGCGCCTTCCTTGCCGTAGGTCGAGCGGGTCTGATAGGACGAACCGTCGGTCAGGGTAACCGTGATCCAGTGATAGTCGGGGTGACCGTCTTTTTTCATCTCTATTAAGTCCTTAAAAACGTCCGGCCAGCAGGGATGCGGACGCGAAGAAAGGGTGAAGCTGTTACAGCGAAGCGCGGCTCATAGCGTAAGCGGCGTTGCGGCGCAAGCCATAACGCATTAAACGCGGGTTTATGACCGCACAGACACCCCCGCACAGCGACGCCGACGCTCTCAATGACCGCCCCGGATCGGGGGCTGAACTGGTAGGGCAGATCACCTCTGCCGCGGCTGGGCGCGAAAAAACGCGCAACCTTAAACCCTTATTGCGCCTGTGGCCCTATATTGCACGGCTGAAGGTCGATGCGGTCTTTGCCATCTTCTTTCTGTTGTTGTCGTCAGGGGCCACCCTGTCGCTGACGGCCGCTTCGCGCTACCTGATCGATAATGGCTTTGGCTCTCAGGACGGGTCGCAACTGAACCTGTGGTTCGGGGTGATGGCCGGGGTGGCGCTGGTGCTGGCTCTGGCGACCGCCTTGCGCTACTTCTACATCACCAAGCTGGGCGAGCGGGTGGTGGCCAATCTGCGCAAGGATGTATTCAACCACATTCTGGGCCTCGATCCCGGTTTCTTCCTGAAAATTCGCACGGGTGAGGTGATTTCGCGCCTGACTACCGATCTTCAGATCGTCGATACGCTGGTTTCGACCTCGATCTCCATGGCGCTGCGCAACGGCATTTCGTTCGTCGGCGGCCTGATCCTGCTGATGTTCGTCAGCCCCAAACTGACCCTGTTCGTCCTGTGTATCTTCCCGGTGGTGCTGGTGCCGCTGTTCACCTTCGGCAAGCGGGTAGGGCAGTTGACGCGCCAGACGCAGGACAGCTTTGCTGCCGCCGTCGGCACGGCGGGTGAAACGCTGGACGCGCTGGAAACCGTGCAGGCCTTTGTGCGCGAAGACTATGCGCGCGGCCGCTTTGGCGAGGGTGTGGAAACGGCGTTTCGTCAGTCGCTGAAGCGCATGGGGGCGCGGGCTTTGATGACGGCGCTGGTCATTTCGCTGGTCTTTGGCGGCATTGCCTTTGTGCTGTGGCTGGGCTCGCGCGCCGTTCTGGCCGGAGAGATGTCGGAAGGCACGCTGATCCAGTTCGTCATGCTGTCGGTGCTGGTCGCCGGGTCGGTCGGCTCTCTGTCGGAAACCTGGGGCGATGTGCAAAAGGCCGCCGGCGCCATGAGCCGCATCGACGAGTTGCTGACGGCACAGCCGACTATCGTCGCCCCCGCCCATCCTCTGCCGTTACCGGAACCGGCGCGCGGGGCGGTGGTGTTTGATCAGGTCGATTTTGCCTATCCGGCACGCCCGGAACAGCCGGTGCTGAGCGGTTTTTCGCTCAGCGTGCAGCCCGGTGAGACGGTGGCGCTGGTCGGACCGTCGGGGGCCGGAAAATCGACCGTGTTCAAGCTGCTGCTGCGCTATTATGAACCCACGACCGGGGCGATTGCGCTCGATGGCGTTGATATCGCCAAAGCTGACCCCAAGGCGGTGCGCCGCCGCCTGTCTCTGGTGGCGCAGGACGCCGCCCTGTTCTCGACCTCGCCCGCCGAGAATATCCGTTTTGGCCGCGAAGACGCCACGCCCGAAGAGATACAGACGGCGGCGATGAAGGCGCAGGCGCAGGCCTTTATCGAGGCTCTGCCGCAGGGCTTTGACACGCCTCTGGGTGAGCGCGCCAAGTCGCTCTCCGGCGGGCAGAAGCAACGCCTGTCGATTGCCCGGGCGCTGGTGCGTCAGGCCCCGGTGCTGCTGCTCGATGAGGCGACCTCGGCGCTGGATGCCGAGAATGAGCGGCTGGTGCAGGATGCGCTGAACGAGGCGATGAGCGAACGCACGACGCTGGTCATCGCCCACCGGCTGGCCACGGTGCTCAAAGCCGACCGCATCGTGGTGATGGACGAAGGCCGCGTGGTCGAGCAGGGGTCGCATGAGGAACTGGTGGCGCAGGGCGGGTTGTACGCCCGTCTGGCGGAGTTGCAATTCGGTGCCTGAGACTCCTCGCGCGCAACACAGCGGTCGGCATCAATAAATATTACGGTTGTGTGCAAAAAGGTATCATAAGGCCGCAAATCGCGTGATCGGGGATAAAATCTACCCATGCGAGAAAAATTTTCCCTTTTGAAGTCATGTATTTAACGGACTGAATACGTATTCACGTCTTCATATCATTGATATACTGTACGTACAGTTTTATATGGCGGCAACCCGGAACCTCCCCCGTCCGGATGAGTTTGGCCGTCCTCACCCGCACCGGCCGCCTTGGGATCGTGTACCGTGTCAGATGATTTGTTGGACTCCGGAGAGGTTTCCGAAGCGTCGGAAAGCCACCGGGTATGGTTTATCGCAGGGGCCTCGCATGGCCTTGGGCGTGAACTGGTGCGTGCCGCGCTCGAACGCGGCGATTTCGTGGTGGCTACGGGCCGCCGCCCGGAAACCTTTGCCACCGGTTTTGAAGACTATGCCCATGCGCTGGTGGCGCTGGCCATGGATTCGGATGATGCCCACGAAGTGCGTGTGGCGGTCGATACGGCCATCCGCTGCTTTGGCCATATTGATATTCTGGTCAACAATGCCTGCGCCAGCCTGATCGGCGCGGTGGAGGAGGCGAGCGACCTCGAAGTCCGCCGCCTGTTTGAAACCAATCTGTTCGGTGTGCTCAATGTGATGCGCGAAGTGCTGCCACACATGCGCGAACGCCGCCGTGGCCATGTGGTGACGCTGGCGTCCGGTCACCCGGAGCAGGCGGCGGGCTTTGGCCTGACCCACGCGGTGCGCGGGGCGGTGATCGGCCTGTCCGAGTCACTGACGCAGGAACTGAAACCGCTTGGCATTCAGGTGACCACCGTGGACCCCGGTATGCTGGGCGGCCCCGAAGCGCGCATCATCGCGCGTCAGGTGATCGCTGACTACGACACCCGGCTTGGGCCTGCGCGTTTGTGGCAGGAAGAACTGGACGAGATGGTCATGGCCGGTCGTGCGCAAGCCGTGTTGCGCGCCATGGACCTGCCCGAAGCGCCCGGTCATCTGGTGCTGGGGGCGCGCGCCTATGAACGGGCGCTGCGTCGCCTGAGCGCCCTTCAGGCCGAACTGTCGGCCTGGCGTAATCTGAGTTTGTATCAATCTGAGGCCGCGTAAATGACTATCGACCCTATATCGCCTCCCGCCAAGCGCCCGCGCGGACGTCCGCGCTCGGAAAGCGCGCGCGAACAGATCCTTCAGGCAACGCTCGACCTGCTGGAGGCTGGGAATCTGCGCGACATCACCGCCGAAGCCATTGCGCGCAAGGCCGGGGTCTCCAAGGCGACCCTCTATAAGTGGTGGCCGAACAAGCTGCATATCGCCTTCGATGCCTTTATGGCGCGTATGAGCGATGAGATCGTCGTCCCGGACACAGGCTCATCGGAGCGCGACTTTCTGATGGCGATGCGCGACGCCATGGCCTTCTATTCGTCGGCGGCCGGGCGCACGCTGGCGCAACTGATCGCCGAAGGGCAGGGGGATGAAACCTTCAATCAGGCCCTGCTGGAAAGCTTCCTCAACCAGCGCCGCGAAGCCGTGGCCACCATCTGGCGGCGGGGCGTCGAGCGCGGCGACCTGCGCAGCGACATCGACATGCAGATGGGTCTCGATCTGATCTATGGCCCGCTGATGTTCCGCTTTCTGGCCGGGCGCTTCCACATGATGAACGCCGAAGAAGCGGATAAGCTTATAGGGATGGTCTTTCGCGGCATTGCGCCGGTGACGCAGCCCGTCAGTGCCGCTGAATTGATCGAGGCCTGATCCCGCTTCAAACAAAAAGCCGCGCAGAGACGTCTCTGCGCGGCTTTTTGTTTGAAGGACTGACGGCTCACTTCGCCAGTTGCAGCTTTTCCAGCAGTTGCGGGTAGAGGTCGTGATTGGCGGCCAGCATTTCGCCGGTGATCAGCGGCGACTGATCGCCATCCAGCGAGCCGATCTTGCCGCCGGCTTCGGTGATCAGCAGGGTCCCGGCGGCCATGTCCCACGGCTTAAGCCCGCGTTCCCAATAGCCATCCACCTGACCTGCGGCCACCATGGCGAGGTCGAGCGAGCAGGCCCCCAGACGACGGATACCTGCTGTGCGCTGCATGATCTGATGCAGTTCTTTCAGGGCTTGCGCGTGGCCGGTCTTGCCGACAAACGGCAGGCCCGTGGCGATCAGGCTGTCTTCCATCACCTTGCGCGCCGAGACGCGCAGGCGGCGGTCATTGTGATAGGCGCCCTTGCCCTTTTCGGCCCAGTAGAGGTCGTTGGTGATAGGGTTATAGGTTACGCCCGCGACGATGTCGCCATCGCGTTCCAGCGCCACGGTGCAGGCGAACACCGGAATGCCGTGCATGAAGTTGGTGGTGCCGTCGATGGGATCGACGATCCAGCGGTGCGTCTTGTCCGTACCTTCACGCAGGCCCTGTTCCTCCCCCAGAAAGCCGTAGCCGGGGCGCAGACGGGTCAGCTCCTCGAACAGGGCGGCTTCGACACGCTTGTCAGCGGCGGTGACGAAGTCACCGGGGCCTTTGCGCGACACCTGAAGCTCGCTGATTTCGCCGAAGTCGCGGGACACGCCCTTGCACGCCTTGCGGATGGCGGCGACCATGGCCTGAATGAGGGCGGATTGGATTACCACGGCTTATTCCTTTAAGTTTGGCGGACGTGAGATTGCCGCCCTAACTAAAAAGCCACTCCAGGGCGAAGATCCGCTCAGGAGAACGGAGGAATGGCCCTGAAGTGACAATACTCAAGTCACGAAAAACGTACCGGCACCTACACCGGGACTTTTTCGTGAGATCAATCGGCGCGGCGCATATATTCGCCGGTTTCGGTCGAAACGACGATGCGCTCACCCGTGCCCATGAACGGCGGGATCATGACGCGCATACCGTTGGAGGCCTTGGCGGGCTTGTAGGAAGACGAGGCGGTCTGACCCTTGATGGTCGGCTCGGTTTCGATGACTTCGAGCACCACCGTGTCGGGCAGGCTCATGCCGATCGGCTTGCCTTCGTGGGATTCGATAACAACGATCATGCCGTCGTGCAGGAAACGGACCTGATCTTCGCCGACCCAGTCCTTCGACAGCGAAATCTGCTCGTAGTTTTCCTGATCCATGAACACCAGCATGTCGCCATCTTCGTAGAGGTACGAGTGATCGCGTTGCTCCAGCACGGCGCGCTCAACCGTATCGTCGGAACGGAAGCGCTCGTTCAGCTTGGTGCCGGTGACGAGGTTCTTCATTTCGACCTGGGCAAAGGCGCCGCCCTTGCCGGGCTTCACGTGCTCGGTCTTCACGACGGCCCACAGACCGTTCTGATATTCGAGGATCATGCCCGGTTTGATGGTATTGGCGTTGATTTTCATGGATTCGACTTGTCAAGGAGCGAGCGCACAGGCCCAGAAGAGTTTGCGCGCGTTACTACACGCTTACCCCAGACGAGGCAAGGGGGCCGCGAAGCCGCAGCGGGAATCGACTTTTTATACGAGCCAGCGCATGGTAACGCCGATTGAGATAGAGAGGAGTGCGACATGCTTAAGCCGACGGGTATAGCCCTCATGGCCCTTCTGACCCTGACAGCCTGTGGCAAGACTGAAAAGCAGGGCGAGGCCGGTGAGGGTTATGGCGCTCAGTCTGAGGCCGTCGCCGACAAGGGGGTGCAGGCCCTGTCGTGCGAAACGCCGGTGGCCAAATCGGCCACGGCGGCACAATTGCTCAAGGCCTTTGCCGGTCAGTCGCGCGAAGAAACCGTGCCTGGGCCGGAAGGCACGACCGAAAGCGCCGTCGTCCTCTATCCCGACGATCCGGCGCGCAAGGTGGTGGTCACCTTCTGGGACGAAGCCAAGACGCAGGTGGCGGATGTGCGCATCGGTCGCGGCGCGGTGCAGTGGTACGGCCCCGGCAATATCCGCATCGGCTCTGCGCTGAAAGCGGTTGAGGCGGCCAATGGCAAGGGGTTCGATCTCTATGGTTTTGACTGGGACTACGGCGGCTATGCGGCGGACTTCAAGGGCGGCACGCTCGGCCTGATGTCGGGCGACTGCGTGCTGAGCCTGCGCTTCGCCCCGCCGGAAAGCCACACCGGTCAGTTGACCAGCGATATTGTCGGCGACACGCAGGTGGCGTCCTCCAACCCCAATATGCAGGCGCTGCAACCGGTCATCGTTGAAATGTCGGTCGGCTGGCCGTCACCATCGGCGGCGGTGGAGTAAAACGCGCGTTGCGCTCTGGTTGACTATAGGCAGGACCCTTTGTATCCCCTTACTCAGGGGTAGGGCATGTCAGTCGAGAAAATCTTTCGTCGCACGAAATACGACCGGCAGGAGATCATCTTGCTGCTGCTTGGCAGTGGGGTTTTTTTTCTGCTGGGGCTGATCGTTTCTACAGACGACCGCCTTTCACTGCGCCTGCTTACATGCGGTATGTTCCTGAGCGGCGCGCTGGTCTCAGGGGTCGCCTACATCAGCAGCTACTTTGCCTATCTGAAACTGGATGCTGAGGCGGTCGAATGGCGAGCCGCCTTCAATGTTCACAGTTTGCGACGGCAGGAGGTGCTGGGTTGGGGCCTTAAGACCTCTAAGTACGGAACCCATATAGAGGTCCGGACCCTGGACGGCGACTTATGGCGTATAAAGGTGTCCTTATTTGGCGGCGCGCAAACCGCTCTTGCGGACTGGCTGAACGGACTGCCCGATCTGGAGGCCACGGACGAGACGTTCAAGAACAGGGCACTGCTCACCAACCCTGCCTTTGGTCCGGCTGAGGTTCGCGAAGCGCGGATCTATAACCATAAAGCGTTTCTTGGCGTCCTCTCAGGCTTCTCCGGCATGGTGGCCTTCTGGACGCTGATCAGCGGCTATCCGCCCGTTCGGGTGATTGCCGTGCTTATTCCGTTGCTGGTATGTGGGCTGCCAGCCCTGTCGGGTGGGCGCTGGTCGTTTTTCGGCCAACCTCGCCGTACCTTGCCCGTCTGGCATATAGCGGTCTGGCCCGTGGTGACGACAGCACTGGTCGCTTATTTCCGGTTTGAGCCCGTCGATGAGGTTGCGATCTTGGGGGGCGCTCTGGTCGCGGCGTTCGGCTTGCTGATCGTGCAGAAAATAGGGGATCGTCGCGTCATAAGTTGGCTGATCCTGCCCGTAAATCTGATCTACGCCTTCAGTGCCCTCACCCTGGCCAACGGCGCCTATGAGACGGCGCCCCCGCAGTCTTTTGAAACTGAGGTGCTAAGCAAGACGTCCGGACGCTATGGGGCCAAGTTTGTGCGCGTGGAGCCTTGGGGGCCTGTAACGCAGGTCCGCAAGTTGCCTATTGGAACGCAGACCTATCGCAAGACCGAACCGGGGGACACCCTGTGCCTGACGCTCTATACCGGTGCGCTGGGCTGGCGGTACTATGACTGGAGGCGGTGTGGCCCTAAAGCGCCGCCAGCAGCGCCCTGACGCCGGCCGCCGGGCCGTCCGGATGGGTCCAGACGGCGCCGGATACGGCGATAAAGTCGGCTCCGGCGGCGGAGACTTGGGCCGCATTTGCTGCGGTGATGCCGCCGATAGCGACGCAGGGCACTTCCATCGTCTCCTGCCAGATGGTCAGGGTGTCGAGTTCGGCCATATGTTCGACCGTTTTGGTGGCGGTGGGATAGAAGGCCCCGAAAGCGACGTAGTCGGCCCCGGCCTCGGCGGCCTCCATGGCCAGATGACGGCTGTTGTGGCAGGTGACGCCAATCATGGCGTCGGTCCCCAGCCGCTTGCGCGCCTCCTTATAGGGCGTGTCGGACTGCCCCACATGCACGCCGTCAAGACGCAGTTCCTTCGCCAGATCGACATGGTCGTTCATCAGCACCGCCGTGCCGTGCCGGTGGGCGATTGGCGTGATCAGCCGCGTCAGGGCACGGATTTCATCCAGTGACACGTCTTTGAGGCGGATTTGCAGGGCCGGGACCGGGCCAGCCGACAGAGCGTCGTCCACAGCGCGCGCAAAGGCGGCGTGGTCGGCAATGCTGGGTGGCGTGATTAGGTAGAGTTGCGAGGTCATCGCCTCGTCCTGCCCCAAAAGCGGGCCGGGGGCAAGTTTTTCATCCCGCCCGCTTCGCTACAGGGGAGGAGGATATCAGAGATTACCGAACGTGTTGCGCAGCAGGGCCATCTGATCCAGCACCGGATTGGTCTGCGGCTTGTCCGCCTCGGCTTCGACGAACATGCGGCGATCGAGGTGCGAGATGCGGTCATACAGGCGGTTGGAACGGTCCAGCAGTTCCAAAAGCCCCTGCGGCAGCACCTTGAGCTGGTCGCCATATTCGCTCTGGGCGGCGGCCGACAGGCGATACTTTTCGTCGCAGGCGTCGGTGGCTTCCATATCGCCTTCGCGCACGGCGCGCTGCACCAGCAGCCACGAGGCGATCTGCATCAGGCGCGTCGTCAGGCGCATGGACTCACCGGCATAGAGCAGGGCGTCTTCGCGGCTCAGGATGCGCGAGTCGCGGCGGCCATCGCCGTCCAGATAGGAGGCCGTTTCTTCCACCAGACCCATACCTTCGCGGAAGGTCCGGTCGAACAGGTCCGAACGGGCAAAATCACGCACGAGGTCCGCACGCTGGGACAGGGAAACTACGGCACCGGTATCGGACATGGCTGGCCTTCGGAAAATCTCAAAACACACAATACGTAAGGGGCGCAAACGGCACCCCTAAGGTCACTGATCGTCCTGCAACGGGCGTGCCACCCGAAGCGACAGGACGGGGCGCGCACCTGCCACGCCGAACCCTAACAAAGCCCTAACTCCCCTTGAAGGAGAACAGGGCTTCCGCCGCGCTGCGACCACTCTGCTTGGAGTCGAGCATGGTCCGGGTACGCACGATTTCGGCCTCAAGCGCGCCGATGCGCTCCTTGAGGTCGATGACCGAATAACCGCTCAGATCCTCACGGATCAAGGCATTCAGCGGCCCGCCCGGCCCGGTGCCTGAGCGAAAAGCGGGGGCAAACGCTTCCTCGTCCGACATGCGGCGTCTCCTCTGGGGTTATATCACGGGTTGGAAACCTTTGCAGCCAGCGCGCGAACCGTTGCGCTGGCCGTAAATGTCTCTACATGTCCTATAAAACCCCCACGGGGCGAAGAAAGCAAGCGGCACGGTTGATCATGAAAGCTATTCTCATCCGCGAAGGCGGCCACTCTGCCGATGATCTGTATGTGGGCGATGTGCCGCGTCCCGAAGTGGGGCGGGGACATGTGTTAATTCGGGTCAGCCACGCCGGCGTAAATCGTCCCGACATCTTGCAAAGGCAGGGCAGCTACCCGCCGCCGCCCGGTGCGTCGCCGGTTATGGGCCTTGAGGTCGCCGGAACGGTCGAAACCGTCAACAGCGACGAAAATCTGTGGAAAGCGGGCGACCGGGTGTGCAGCCTGGTCAATGGCGGCGGCTATGCCGAATTCGTCAGCGTCGATGCCCGCCACCTCCTGCCCGTGCCGCGCGGTCTGAGCGACGCCGAAGCGGCGGGCCTGCCCGAAGTGTGCCTGACCGTCTATGCCAATCTGATGGAGCACGGCGCTTTGCAGGCCGGTGAGACCGTGCTGGTCCACGGGGCCAATTCCGGTATCGGTTCGATGACGGTGATGATGGCAAAAGGGTTTGGTGCGCGCGTCATCGCCACCGTGCGCGGGGCGGAGCGGGCGGCGTGGGTAAAGGCACTGGGGGCCGATAACGTGATCGACACAAGCGACAGTGATTTTGTCACCCCGGTCAAAGACCTTGGCGGGGCCGATGTGGTGCTCGACATCATGGGGGGCGACTACACGCCCAAAAACATCCTGTGCCTCAAGCATAGGGGGCGCATCGTGCAGGTTGGTATGATCCGTGGCAACGCCACCGAAATCGAGTTGCCGCGCCTGATGCAGAAACAGGGCGTACTCACCGGCTCGATGCTCAGGCCGCGTAGCGCCGACGAAAAGGCCCGCCTTAGCGCGGCGGTGGCCGAACGGGTGTGGCCGCTGATCGAAGGCGGGGCCATCCGCCCGGTGCTGGCCAGGGTGTTCGACGCCGCCGACGCCGGAGCGGCGCAGGCCTATCTCGATAGCGGCCAGCACACGGGCAAGGTAGTGCTGAGGTGGTAGCCCCTCACTTCCGCCACGGCGGCGGCGCCGTGGCCGGTTTCCAGCAGGGCTCCAGCGTCTGAGCCAGTGTGTTAGCCCATGCAGCGGGCGTGCCTTCGTGTAGTGCGCCGTAATAGGTCGCTTCCTGCAAATATTCGTTGAAAGCGACCGTGATCTTGTCCGCGTGCAGTGCGATGCGGATTTCGTCACCCTTGACGGGGGCAACGGTGGTTTTGCGTACCCACTCCAGACCTGAAGCTTTCGCCAGCACCTTAATCGCATTGGGACAGGCCTTTAGGTCCGTCTCTTCCCACATCAATCCGGCCTGATCCAGTACCGGGCGCAGGTCCGCAGACCCCTCGGCGTTTTGCATCACCTTGTGGACAAAACGGCTACCGCTCTTACGCGGTCGTTCGCCCGGTTCGACGGGGACCTTAACCCGCCGAGCCTGAAACCGTACTTCACAACCTTCCTCTGTTCCGTGATCGCAGTTCCGGCGGATCGCAATGGCATAGTAGGGCCAGTCATAGTCATCACCATGATAGGCAATATGGATCAGATCAAACTGTGGATCGTCGAAATAGGTTGAGGGGTCGAAGGCCACCCGGCGCACCTGATCACGCATCGCATAGATGGGCGGTTGTGGCGGTGCCTGTTCGACAGGCGCGGCGGCCAGAAGCCACAGGGCGAGGGAAGCGGCGACGGTCATCTCTTTTCCCCTGATCTGGCGGTATTATGTGCAATCTATGGTGAGCGGCAGTTTCTGTCGAGGCCAAAAACCACTACCCGCTTTGTCGCTGATAATCCTATTCCCTTCGATGAAAAATCGGTCTATAGCGATGACAAGAATCCCCTCACGCCCGGTCGCAAAGGCCGGGCGTAGCTATTTGTGAGACTGAATATGGCCGATATCCTGATGCCGAAAGCGACCGCCGTGTGGCTGGTCGATAATACCAGCCTCTCGTTCGAGCAGATCGCCGATTTCTGCGGCCTGCACCTGCTCGAAGTGAAAGGCATTGCCGACGGCGAAGTGGCGCGCGACATCCGCGGGGCCGACCCGATCGCCAATGGTCAGTTGACCCGCGAAGAACTGGACAAGGCGGAAAAGACCCCGTCCTACCGTATGCAGGCGCAAAAGAGCCGCCACGCCGAACTGCTCAAGCCGCAAAAGAAGGCCCCGCGCTACACGCCCGTGTCGCGCCGTCAGGACCGCCCGGACGCCATCTACTGGTTCGTCAAGAACCATCCGGAAGTCACCGACGCGCAGATTTCCAAGCTGCTCGGCACCACCAAGACCACGATTGAGCAGGTGCGCAACCGTACCCACTGGAACGCCGCCAACCTGAAACCCGTTGACCCGGTGACGCTGGGCCTCGTCTCGCAGATCGAGCTGGACGCCGCCGTCAGGAAGGCTGCCGAAGTGAAGCGCAAGCAGGCCGAAAAGCTGGGTATCCCGCTGGACGATCCGTCGCTGCAACCGGCGGCCCCGGTCGTGGTGCCGTTCGACGACGAAGAAGAGACCTTCTCGCGCAAGGCCGACCTGACGGTCGAAGACGTCTTCGGCTCGGCCCCGTCCAAGCCCGTCCACGACGAGGAAGATGACGAATACTGAGTCCGAATAACAGAAAACAGAAAGGGGCGCAGGGCCAAAGCCCTGCGTCCCTTTCTGTTTTCGGCTTGTCATAAAACCACTACCAAGTCTTCAAACCGCCGTCACACAACCGTCGGAAGAAGGGCCACCGAAGATAATTCAGAGGGGCTCCCCGCATGTCCGATTCCAAGCTGACCGGCCGTCACAGCGACGGTGATCTTGAGTTCAACACCTCGGCTAATCCGTCGCTGAGCGACGTGATCGCTGAGCGCCAGTCGCGCCGTCAACTGCTGGGCGGCATGGTGGCCGTGGCCGGTCTGTTTGGCCTGAGCGCCTGCGGCGGCAGCGACGACAACAAATCGGCGGCCGTCATCAATGCCGGTCAGGTCGGGGCTTCGACCTCGGGCCGCGTCGTCACGCTCAACGGCAGCGCCACCCAGGCGGCGAGCCTGAGCTGGACGCAGGTCGCCGGTCCGTCGGTCACCCTGAGCAACGCCAATACGCCCAACCCGACCTTTATCGCGCCTTCGGTCGCCGGGACCACCAATCTGGAATTCCGTCTGACCGCCGTCGATGGTCAGGGCCGCAGCACCTATCAGGACACGCTGGTCACCATCAACCCGGCGCAGCTCGGCTTCACCGCCGTAGCCAAGAACAAGAACGACATCGTGACCGTGCCGGAAGGCTATTCGGTCAGCGTGCTGTACCGCATGGGCGACCCGATCCTGTCGGGTGTGGCGGCCTTTGCCAATAACGGCACCGACACCAACTTTGCCGGTCGCGCGGGCGACCACCACGACGGTATGGCCTTCTTCGGTCTGGCCGCTACGGGCACGGCGCGCGATGCCAACAGCTCGACGCGCGGCCTCCTGGTTATGAACCACGAGAATATTTCCGAGCAATATCTGCATATTAATGGCCCGACATTGGTTTCTGGCGCGCGTCCGGAAGCCGAGGCGTTGAAGGAAATCGAAGCCCACGGCGTCAGCGTCGTCGAAGTCATGCAGTCGGGCGGCGCCTGGACCTATGTGCAGGGTGGGGCGCTCAACCGCCGCATCACGCCGAATACGCCGATGACACTGAGCGGCCCGGCGCGCGGCGATGCGCAACTCAAGACCGTCTTTTCACCCGAAGGCACCATGGCGCGCGGCACGATCAACAACTGCGCCAACGGCGTCAATGCCTGGGGCACCTACCTGACCTGCGAAGAAAACTGGGCCGGCTATTTCCGCCGCGCGTCGGGCGACAACGCCAACCGCAGCGCCAAATCTGTGGTGGCGCTGAACCGCTACGGCCTGTCGCAAGGGGCCGCCGGGGCCAATAACTGGGCCACGGTGACGGCTGCCAACGCGGCCGATCAGTGGAAGTTTTCCAAGTGGAACACCACGGTCGATACGACCAAGGCCGCGGACGGCACGGGTGATTACCGCAATGAAGCCAACCAGTACGGCTGGGTGGTCGAAATCGACCCCTATGACGCCAATTCGGTGCCGCGCAAGCGCACGGCGCTGGGCCGCATGGGTCACGAAGGCGCGTGGCCGGCCAATTTTGTGGCGGGCCGCAAGCCGGTCTTCTACATGGGCGACGATTCGCGCGGCGAATATTTCTATAAGTTCGTGTCGGCCACGCCGTGGTCGGCGGCGGACGCCAACGCCACGGATCGTCTGGCCATCGGTGACAAGTATCTCGATAATGGCACACTTTATGTGGCGCGCTTTGACGCCACGGGTCAGGGCGTGTGGCTGCCGCTCGTCTTCGGTACGGGCGTGCTGACTGCGGCCAATACCACCTATGCCTTCGCCAATCAGGCGGACGTGCTGATCAACACCCGTCTGGCGGCTGATGTTCTCGGCGCGACCAAGATGGACCGTCCGGAATGGGCGGCGGTTAACCCGGCCAATGGCGAGGTCTATCTAACCCTGACCAACAACAACGCCTCGAACCGCCCGCTGACCGGCACCAATGCTGCCAACCCGCGTCACTATAATGACCCAAGGGGGACGACCAATAACTTCGGCAACCCGAACGGCCACATCATCCGTCTGCGCGAAGCGGGCGACAATGCCGAAGCCACCAGCTTCCAGTGGGACATCTACGCCTTCGGGGCCGGGGCCGATCTGGATGCGACCCATATCAATATCTCCGGTCTTGACGCCACCAACGACTTCTCGAGCCCCGACGGTCTGTGGTTCTCACGCAGCAGCAATGCCGGTGGTCTGGTCAATCCGCTGCTGTGGATACAGACGGACGACGGGGCCTATACCGACGTCACCAACTGCATGATGCTGGCGGCCATGCCGGGGCGTGTCGGCGACGGCGGTGCGCGCACCATCACCAATACGGGCACGGGCGGCGCGACGGCCACGCAAGCCACTTTTGTGGGTAAGGCCCCGGGGATGCAACTGCGCCGCTTCCTCGTCGGGCCCAAGGAGTGCGAAATCACCGGCATCGATTCGACGCCGGATGGTCGTACCCTGTTCGTCAATATCCAGCATCCGGGCGAAGGCGGTACGCCGACGACCCCGTCCTCTAACTGGCCCTATAGCCAGTCGGGCACCACGGCGGGTCGTCCGCGTTCGGCCACCATCGTCATCACCAAGACGGACGGCGGCGTGATCGCGCTGTAAAGTCATATTATACGACTAAAGTAGGCCGGATGCCGCAGGGTGTCCGGCCTTTTTGCGTTTGACCGGCGGGGGCGGGCGGGGTTAGCGTTAGCGCTAACAATAACACACAGGGAGTTATTACCATGCGACGACACTGGCTTGCCGGCCTTATCGCGCTCAGCCTGCCTATGGCGGCTCAGGCACAGGACAAACCCATTTTGGCTGACGTGTTCCGTGACCATGCCGTGCTTCAGCGCGACCGGCCCGTCCCCGTCTGGGGCGAGGCCAAGCCGGGCGAGACGGTGACGCTGAGCTTCGGCTCTGCCCGCGTGACGGCGCTGACCGACGCGACCGGGCATTGGCGCGCCGAACTGCCCCCCCTGTCAGCGGGCGGCCCCTATGTGCTGACCGCCTCGGCCGGCGCGGTGAAGCAGACCGTGTCCGATGTGCTGGTCGGGGATGTCTATCTCTGTTCCGGTCAGTCGAACATGGAATGGAACCTGAAGGACACGATCGGCGCGGCGGAGCATATCGCCACCTCGCAGAACCCGACCATCCGCATGATGACGGTGCAGAAGACGCAGGCCTTCACGCCGCAATCGCACTTTCTCGCCCCGACCGAATGGCAGACGGCGTCCCCCGCCACCACGCCCAACTGGTCAGCCGTGTGCTATAATTTCGCCCGTGATCTGCAAACCCACGTCAATGTGCCCATCGGCCTGATCAATGCCTCATGGGGCGGGTCGAAGATTCAGCCGTGGATGAGCCGCGCCGCCCTGCAAAAGATCGGCGGTTATCAGGCCGATCTCGATGTGCTCGACACCTATGCCGCCGATCGCAGTCAGGCGGCGCAGGTCTATGGCCAGACCTATATCCGTTGGTGGCAGGCCGCAGGCGGGCCGGGGACACCCTGGGCGGTGACGCCGCAGGCCCTGACCGGCTGGGTCGCCGTCCCCGATGTCAGCCGCAATTTCGAGGACTGGGGCGTCAAGGCCTTAAGCGATTACAACGGGCCGCTGTGGTACGCGCTTACGGTCAAACTGACGGCTGAAGAGGCGAAACAGGGGGCGACGCTCAGCCTGGGGGCTATCGACGATATCGACCTGACCTTTGTGAATGGCGTCGCCGTCGGATATACCTCGGCCCCGGCCGATGCGCGCCATTACAAGCTGGCCCCTGGAGCCCTGAAGGCTGGCGACAACGTCATCGTCGTGCAGGCCGTTGATCTGTGGGCCAAGGGCGGCATGTTCGGCGACGCCGTGCGCGAGCTGCGGCTGGCCAACGGCACGGCCAAGCCCTTGCAGACCGGCTGGCGCTATTGGCAGCCGCCGCAAAACGTGCGCTTCCCGCCGACCGCGCCGTGGGACCCGACCGGCGGTTTGATCACCCTGCATCAGGCGATGATTGCCCCCATCGGGCCTTACGCCCTGACCGGAGCGCTGTGGTATCAGGGCGAGTCCAATACCGGCGAAGCGGCTAAGTACGAGGCGCTGATGGCCGGGCTGATGGCCGACTGGCGGCAGCAGTTCGGGCCGGACACAGCCTTCCTGCTGGTGCAACTGGCCAATTTCGGGACCATCCCCACGGCGCCCGTCGAGTCCGGCTGGTCAGGGGTGCGTGAGGCGCAACGCCGCGCCGCACTGAATGACAAGCGCGCCGCCTATGCCGTTACCATTGACATCGGCAATCCGCTCGATATCCACCCGCGTGACAAGCTGACCGTGGGCAAGCGCCTGTCGCGTGCGGCGCAAAGCCTGATCTATAAGGCCTCACTGTCGCCCTCCGGTGGCGTGCCGATCGAAGCCACCCGCGCCAACGGGCAGGTAAGCGTGCGCTTCGCTCACCTCGACGGTGCGTTGAAAACCGGCGATGGACAGGCGGCTGTGCGCTTTGAACTGTGTGGCGAGGGCGTCGGAAGCTGTCAGTACGCCGAGGCTCGCCTGGCCGGGGATGCGCTGGTGCTGAGCGGACCTTCGGTGGCTTCGGCCACCCGCGTGCGCTACTGCTGGGGGGACTCGCCGGTGTGCAATCTCACCGACGCCACCCTGCCAGTCAGCCCGTTCGAAATAGCGGTCAAGTAGCGAAGAGGCCTCCGGCGGGCAGGGGCCCAGAGCGCATTCTGAAAAGTGTGTAACGGTTTTCAGAATCAAATGCGCGACTAAGCAAAAGGCTGGAGCGGGATTTCGGTTCAATCTGAACGAAATCCCGCTCTAACCCCTGCACCCGCCTTCACCACGAACGGCACCACGCGCCGGGCGTTCAAGCGTCTCCCGTTCGTGCTTTTCGTGTTTTTCGTGGCTAAAACCAATAAAAAACGCCGGAGGTGTCCCCTCCGGCGTTCGTGTTTCAAAAAGCCATCACCCCCCGTCACTGGAGAGTCTCATACGTTCGTTCCTGTCGCAGAGTGGCTTTGATGGTGTCGATTTCATCCTTCAGTTTCAACTTCTTACGCTTAAGTTCCTTGAGATAGAGCGAGTCCGCCGAAGGCGAACGCGATTCGCGGGCGATGGTGTCCTTGAGGACCTGATGACGGTGATCAAGTTCACGCACTCTCGCTTCAATGCTCATGAGCTATCTCCTTTGCTCGTAAGACTGGGCCGGAAGAGGATACTGCCGACCGGAACCCCATCCCTTTTCCCACATGCTCCGTGGTCGGATCGAGGCTTGAACACGTATAGGGAACACCCAAAACGCTTTACTGTGTAATCACGATCCATTACATCCGATCACGGATTTGCGAGATTCATATTTAGTAAAAGCTTAATCTTATGAGCCACTTATTGTGGCAACAAAAAGGACGCGCGGCAATGGCGGAAGCTAATCAAAGACTTATCGTAGCCATATCCGGGGCGTCCGGTGCGGTCTATGGTATCACCGCACTGCGGATGCTGCGTGAGCTTAAGATCGAAAGCCATCTGGTGGTGTCGCGCGCGGCGGCCCTGTCCCTGAATGCCGAAACCGACCTGACCATTGGCGATCTCAACGCCCTGGCCGATCAGGTGCATAAGGTCGGCGACATCGGGGCGACGATTGCGTCGGGCTCCTTTCGTACCCTGGGGATGCTGGTCGCCCCGTGCTCGATCAAGACGATGAGCGAAATCACCACGGGCGTGACCTCCAACCTGATCAGCCGGGCCGCCGATGTGGTCCTGAAAGAGCGGCGACGGTTGGTGCTGATGGTGCGCGAAAGCCCGCTGCATCTGGGGCATCTGCGCACTATGACCGCCGTAACCGAGATGGGGGCCATTGTCGCCCCGCCGGTGCCGGCCTTCTACACTCGCCCGCAGTCCTTGCAGGAGATGGTGGATCAGAGCGTGGCTCGGGCGCTTGACTTGTTCGGTCTCGATGCCCCGATGACGCGCTGGAACGGTCTTAAGGATGAGTGACACCGCCTTCTGGGACTGGGCGCTGACCGCCTATGCGGGCGACGGCGTGCCGTCAGTGTGCCTTGAGTTACAGGACACGCACGGGCAGAACGTACCGCTGATGCTGTTTGCTGTGTGGGCCGGGGTGCGCGGCGTGGCGCTGGACGAAGAGACGGCGGAGGCGGCGGTCGATATATCGCGCGCCTATGCCGATACAGTCGTCGTGCCGTTGCGCAGCATCCGTCAGCGGATGCGCGCGGTGGTCGGGGACATGGACGACGCCCACCGCGAAGCCTTGCGCACACGCATCAAAGGGCTGGAGATCGAGGCCGAACGCGCTCAGATGGAAGCTTTGGCGGCATTGGTCGGGGGCGGCTCGGCTGAACCGGAAAAGGCGGCGCGCGACAACCTGCTGGCCGTGGCGCGGCTATGGGCGCGGGTTGTGCCGCGAAATCCGCTGAATGCCTTCTGCGATGCCCTTTCGGAGCGCGGTTTTTTGAGGTATAATGTTTAATATTCACAGGCCGTCCGGTGCGTACACGGGAACAGCCTGGCCCTTTCAGAATGTCCCATTCAGAACGAACCGGAGCTGGTCCACATGCACGATGACAGCAATATCCGCGCTCTTTTCCGTCCCGACTCGCTGCAGCTAGTGAAAAACACGCCGGTCGAATCGAGCAGCGACCTCGAACGCCGGGTGATCCATCGTGAAGACCTTGATCACAGCAATCTGGAACTGGTGACCGAAGAGGCGCTGGAATACCAGAAGGATGACCTGGAACCCGTCCTGCGCGAAACCGATCCCGCCATCGCGTCCCTGCCGCTGGATGCCGAAACGGTCAATCTGCGCACGCAACTGGCGCACCTGCGTCAGGAGCATAAGGATCTCGATGATTCGATTTTGGCGCTGGAAACCATGCCCCTGCCGGATCAGATCCTGATTGCCCGCCTGAAGCGCAAGAAGCTGGCCGTGCGCGATCAGATCAGCACGCTGGAAGACCGCATCCGCCCGGACATTATCGCCTGATATCTCCTCCCCATTTCGGCGCAAGGGGGAGGAGGGTTGAGCCCTAGTCCTGATCGCGCTGGCGGCCGCCGATGGCTCCGGCCACGGCGCCGATGAAGGCACCGATCAGCAGCGACAGGAAGCTGTAGATCATCACCTTGGCCCACGCCTTGCGCGCCTCGTCGGCGGCTTCGAGCGTGGCGTCGCGGGCGGCCTTGGCCTGAGCCAGAACCGTATCGACGCGCGCCGAGGCATCCGCTTCGCTGAGATTGGTGCGCGCCGCGATCAGTGAGGCCAGATAGGCCTTGTCCGCCGGTGATACATCGCCGTGCTCAATACCGTAGCTGAGGATGCGCCCGGTTTCGGCGGTCACATCCGGCAGGGTCTGACCCGTCGGCGCCCCCGCAACGGATGCGGTGGGATTGGCCGAGGCGCGGTACAGCATGTCGGTATAATAGGCCGTTGTCGGATCGCTCCTGTCGCCCGAAGCGGCCCCGGCAGCGACGGTGGCCCCGGCTTGCACGCCGGAACCCACAACCGCACCGGCGACGCTGGCCAGTACGGCAGCCGTGAACAGAGTCGCGACGGCCCAGGCGAGGAAGCCTTGCGCCGTATCGCGGAAGAAGGCTTCGTCCTTATCGACGCCGACATAGGTCTTGCGCAGGCGTCCCGCCAGATAGCCACCCAGCGCCGAAGACAGCCACTGCATGACGATCAGCCAGATGGCCGCACCGACGGTCAGCCTGGCGGCGGTTTCACCCATAGATTCCCACGGGGACACCGAGGACAGGCCCAGCCCTTGCCCCAGCATTAGCAGCATCAGGGACAAGGCCGCCGCGGCGGCCGCTCCGGCCAGAATCGACGGCCAGCAGGCCCCGGAACCGGGCGTCACCTCGTAATAATCGTCTTCATAAAGGTCCGCCTGTGCGGATTGAACCGCCGGATCGAGCGTTTTCATGTGATGCCCTCACTCAGCGGAACAGAAGCGCCAGCAGGATGATGACGGGGATCGGCACCCCCAGAAGCCACAGCAGAACGGCACGGCCCATGATCGTATCTCCCTATGATGATCGGTCTCCTCAGCTTGGGCTTTTCGCGGTGGGTTTGCTGTGCCGGAAAGCGAGCCGTTTGTAATTTCACCGTAAAGGGGACTTGCGGTTTCATCTTGCCGGGCGCGCTGTGGACCGCTACCAGCAATACCGGAGGTGCCCTATGCTCAACCGTGTCGAAGACGGCGTTTTCATTAGCACGCTCAAGGTGCGCGATTCCGAATGCGACGCGCAGGGCGTGGTCAATAACGCCAACTATCTGGTCTATATGGAATATGCGCGACACGAATTCCTGGAGCATCAGGGCGTCAAGTTCGCCGATCTGATCCCGCAGAACATCTTCCTGATGACCTCGCACATGGAGATCGACTTCGTGAACTCGCTTACCGGCGGGCAGGTGTTCGAGGTGCGCTCAAAGGTGCGGCGCGAACGCGCCAAGATCATATTCGATCAGCAGGTGGTGCGCGTCGCCGATCAGGCCGTGTGTATCCGCGCACGCGTCGATGTGATCTGCAAGATCGACGGCCGCCTGACGCGCGGTGAGTGGTTTGACGCCTATATGCCGGTTTAAAGGAGCGCCTTATGCGTATCGTGTCTCAGGGATCGAATCGCGGCGGCGTCTATAATGAGGACTCGCTGGGGGCAGCGGGAGACGCCGTGTGGCTGCTGGATGGGGCCACGTCGCTGGGGCCGTCGCGCATGGCGGGGACCAGCGACGCCGCGTGGTTTGCGCACTTCGTTTCAGGCAGGCTGGCCCACACGAGCGGTAGCGTGCCTGAGCGCCTGAGCGCGGCCATCGAGGCGGCGCGGGCGGTTTATGAGGCGGCTGGCCCCTTGCCCGACGCCCCGTGGGCCATGCCATCGGCGGGGGCCGCGGTGATGCGACGTGAGGGGGACACGCTGGAAATCGGCGTACTGGGTGACGTCAAGGTGTGGCTGATCGCCCCGGACGGTGCGGTGACGGCCCTGCCGGGTGGTGAGGTTCTGGAAGCGCTCGATGCGGCAGCACTTGAGCGACTGGTCGCCATGCGCGCCGAACAGGGGCCGATCGGACTGAAGGCGGCGCGGTCCCAGCTTGATCCGCTGTTGCGCGATAACCGCTCGAAAATGAATACGGCTGGCGGCTATTGGGTGTTGAGCCTCGATACGGCCTGTCTGGCGGGGATGCAGGTCACGCGCGTCCCGGTGGCCGGCGTACACTCTGTGCTGATGGCCACGGACGGGTTTTACGACCTGTGGGGAGCCTATGGCGTGCCCTTTGCCGAGGTGCGGGAGGGGCTAAAGGCCGGGCAGGGGGACGCGCTGATCGAGCGCTTACGCAACATCGAACGCGCCGATCCGGAAGGGCTGCGCTACCCGCGTTTCAAGCCGCATGACGACGCCAGCTGGGTGCTGACGGAAATATAAAGGGACGATGCGGTTCGCAGGGTGTGGGATAGGCGTGCCCTTTTTCGGTCGATTTTTGCCTTATCAATCAAAGGGCGTGGCGGAAATGGGTGGATTCGTGAACAGAAAGGTTTTCGATGACGCGTTTAAAATCCGGGGCCCTGCTTGTGGCGATCCCCCTTATGCTGTCCGTGACGGCCTGTGCCAGCCACAAGTACGTCGATGACAAGATTACGGCGACCAATGGCCGGATCGACCAGCAGGAGACCCGCCTCACGCAACTCGATCAGACGACGCAGGAGGCGCTGAGCCGCGCCACGGCGGCGGGCAAGCTGGCCGAAGGCAAGTTCAACTATTCCGTCGTTCTGAGCGATGATTCCATCAGGTTCGACACCGATAAGGCCATTCTGTCTGAGCAGGGCAAACAGGTGCTGGCCGACCTCGCCGCGCGGCTGAAGCGCGACAACAAGAATGTCTATCTGGAAATTCAGGGCTTTACCGATTCGACCGGGACGGATGACATCAACTATCGCCTCGGCAATGCCCGCGCCGACAGCGTGAAGCGTTTCCTGAACAGTCAGGGCGTGGCGCTGAACCGCATGGCCTCCATCTCCTATGGGGCGGAACAGCCCGTTGCACCGAACACGACGCGCGAAGGCCGCGCGGCCAACCGTCGGGTGGTGATCGTTGTTCTGTCGTAATCAAAACGCCCGGCTGAGCGATCAGCCGGGCGTTTTGTGTTTCGTTAGAGCGAAATGATTTCTAGTGGAATCATTTCGCTCAAGCCGCCATTGAGGCGGCGGCCAAGGTGGCGCAGCCACCGCCCGGCGAGGGGCTAATCAAAAATCTTGATCATTATGTTTCTACCAGAAATCATAATGATCTAGCTTCAAGCCGGTTACGCGGCCTTGCGCAGGGCCTCGTCCGACTGACCGCCGATCCAGACGCCGCGCACCTGAAGGTCGGCATCGAGCCATACAAGGTCCGCACGCGCACCGACCGCCAGATGACCGTAGGTCCTGGGCAGCTTCATGAAACGCGCGGGGGCTTCGGAGGCCATCATCGAAGCCGTTTCTAGCGGCAGGTCCAGCATCTGAACGCTGTTGCGCACCGCGGTAGCCATATCGAGATCGGACCCGGCCAAAGTGCCGTCCGGTCCGACGCAGACGCCGTTTTCGACGCGGATATCCTTACCCATCAGGTTAAAGTGCTTAGTGGCAGAGCCCACCGTCGGCATGGCGTCCGTAACCAGCATGAAACGGTCGTGCGGGCGGCTTTTCAGCGCGATCTTCAGGGCCACCGGATCGACGTGTGCCCCATCGACGATGATGCCGGCATAGATGTCGTCGCTTTCGAGCACGGCCCCGACGACACCCGGCGCGCGATGCGACAGGGGCGACATGGCGTTATAGAGGTGGGTGACGCCGGTAATGCCGGCCTCAAAGCCCCGCCGGGCTTCGGCATAGGTGGCGTCCGTGTGACCGGCGGCGATGATCACGCCCGCCTCGGCCAGTGCCTGAATGTCCTCCGGAGCGGCCAGTTCAGGGGCCAGCGTCACCAGCACCTTACCCGCTTTGAGCGAAGACAAGAGCTGCACGGCCTCGGCATCGAGGCGGCGGAACTTGCTCTCGTCGTGGGTGCCCTTGCGCTTTACATTGAGGAAGGGGCCTTCGATATGGATGCCCAGCACGCCGGGTACGCCCTGAGCGATGGCGGCTTCGGTGGCGCGCAGGGCCTTGTCCACCACGCTAAGATCATCCGAAATCAGGGTGGTGAAGAAGCCCGTCGTGCCATAGGTGCGATGCGCGGCCCCGATGGCGGCAATGGCTTCGGCGGTCGGGGTGTCGTTGAACAGCACACCGCCCCCGCCATTGACCTGCGTGTCGATAAAGCCCGGCAGCAGATAGCCGCCTTCGAGATCAAGCCCGCCGGTTTCGGCCCCGATGGCGGTGATATGGTCACCGTCGATAGTCAGGGAGCCTTCGACGACGCCGACCGGCGTGACAAGGCGGGCATTGGAAAGGGTAAAACTCACGAAACAACCTCACTAGTAACCGAACTCAGGCCATTGCCTGCGCCCTTGGCCATCAGCAGCGCGCCTTCGATGGCGTCCTGCTCCGGCGTGGCCAAAAGCGGCCGGGTCCACGGGGCCAGCCATGGCGTCAGTACGCCCGCCATGCCGCCGACGAGGCAGACCTGCGCGGCCCCCAGCTCGTTCAGCCGGCGGATATAGCGGCCCAGATCACGGGCCGCCTGTTCGATCAGGGCCACGGCCACGGCATCGCCGTCCTGCGCGTGCGACAGGATCAGCGGGGCCAGCGTCCCGTAGTCCTTGGGGCGCGCCGTCGTCGCCCAGGCTACGACCTGCGACGGCTGATCGTTGAAGCGCGCCATCACGGCGTCGGTGAAGGCGCTGCGCGGCGCAAGGCCATCATAGGCGTGCAGGGCGACGCGCGTGGCTTCGCGACCCAGAACGGCCGCAGATCCATCGTCGGAGACTTCAAAGCCCCAGCCGCCCACCGCATGGCCCTTGCCCTTTACCCAGGCATAGCCCGCCGAACCGGTGCCGGTGATCAGAATCGCGCCGTCGCGGCCGGAAAAGGCCCCCAGTACGGCGGCGTGGGCGTCGGTTCCGGCCGACGCAAAGGCAAAGCGCGGCCCGGCGGCAATCGTGCGGGCGGCGTCTTCGGCGGTGGTGATACCGGCCAGACCCAACCCGATCGCTGTGCGGGCAAAGGCGTCGCGCGTCAGTCCGGCCTGCGCCAGCGCCTGATCCGTGGCTTCGAGGATGTGGCCCCAGACGAGGTCGAGCCCCAGACGGATATTGGCCGAACCGCTCATGCCTTCGCCCAGAAGGCGGCCTTCGGCGTCACGCAGACGCGCGCGGCAATTGGAGCCGCCGCCATCTATGCCGAGGAAGTACTGCGTCATATCCACGCCCTTTATCCCTTGGCCGCCACGCGGCTGCCGAACAGGGCGAAGAACAGGATATAGAGATAGGCCGGCGTCATCACCACGAGGAAGGCCGTCTGGAACGGTATGGCCTCAGCCAGACCGACATAGAGGCGCGGCAGAATGGCCCCGCCACAGATGCCCATGATCATCAGGGCCGAGCCGATCTCGGTATGACGGCCAAGGCCGCGGATGCCCAGCGGGAAGATAGCCGGCCACATCATGGCGTTGGCAAAGCCCAGAGCGGCGACGAAACCGACCGAGACATAATCTTTGGTCAGGAAGGCCCCCAGAGTGAACAGTACACCCAGAATGGCTGAGAAGGCGAGGTACTTTTCCTGCGAAACAAAACGCGGAATGACGATCCAGCCAACGATATAGCCGACCAGCATCCCGGCCAGGGTCAGCGAGGTGAACAGGACCGTGCGGTCAAGCGGCAGACCAAAGGCCGCGCCATAGGTGCCGATGGCGTCACCGGCCATCACCTCAACGCCGACATAGAGGAAGATACACAGGACGCCGAAGAACAGGTTGGGGTGGGCGAACAGGCCCTTGCCGCCTTTTTGCGAAGGGATTTCAGCTTTCGACTCGCCCTTCAGTTCGGGCAGGGGCGATTTCAGCACGAAGACAGCCAGCGCCACCAGCAGGGCGGCCATGCCCATATAGGGCCACAGGACCTTTTGCGCGAAGCCGCTGAGCAGCAGTTCGCGGGCGGCGGGGTCGGTCGTGGCCTCCAGCTTGGCCCCGAACTCGGTAATGCCGCTCATTACCAGAGCGCCGAAGACGAAGGGGGCGGCGATGCCGGCCAGCTTGTTGAAAATACCCATGACGGCGATGCGCTGCGCTGCCGACTCGATGGGGCCGACGATGGAAATATAGGGGTTGGCTGCCGTTTGCAGCAGCGCCAGACCCGCACCGATGGTGAACAGGCCCGTCATGGCCCCGACATAGATGCGATGCGTGGCGAACTGCCCGAACATGGCGGCGCCCACCGCCATGACCAGAAGCCCCAGCGCCATGCCCTTCTTCATGCCCGTCACCTTCAGGATGAAGGCCGAGGGCAGGGCCAGCACGAAATAGGACATGTAGAACACCATCAGCACCATGAAGGAGCCGACATCATCAAGGTCGAAGGCGAACTTGACGAAGGTGATCAGCGGTCCGTTCAGCCAGGTCACAAAACCGAAGATGAAGAACATCAGGCCAATCAGGCCCATGGTTACGACAAGACTGGGGGCTTTTTCCGGGGGAGACGCATTCATGATCTATAGGACCTATTCTGCATTTTGGTATTGTCCAGATAGGAGGGCAAAATCGCAATTCTGTCTATAGAAAACTTGGTTTCAATTGTTTGGGGGTGATTTCTGCCCCCACAATGGTCGCCTCTGACGGTAAAATTGGATATGAATTGGGCTAAATGGCGGCCTTAAACCTTTAGGATCCAGCCCTTGCGGCGCAGATATTCGATTGGCAGCCAGACGCAGAGAATGAACAGGCCGACCGGAAACAGGGCTGCCACGGCCTCGCCCACGGTGGCGCGGCTCAGAAAATAGGTTTGGGTCAGCAAATCCCAGCCGAGCAGCGGGTTCATCAAAAAGTGCAGCACATAGGCGGCGATGGCGTTCAGGCCAAAGGCGCTGGCGAAGGTTACGGGCAGGCTGAGGGGGCCACGCAGTGGGGTGTCTCGATTATCAAGACACGCATGGAGCGGCGCCAGAGCCAGGAAGGTGATCCCCGTTGTCACCAGCACAAAGGACGAGGACCAGATGTCCTTGATGACCGGAAAGACAAAGCCCCAGCCTGCGCCAAGGATCAGCAGAAGCGCGCCCGCCCCGGCGAGGGTCAGGGCGCTGCGCCTGTGGGCCTGCATGAGGAACTCACCCGCCGCCATGCCAAGCAAAGCCTGCGCGATGGCGGGCAGGGTGCCGAGCAGGCCTTCGGGGTCGTAGCCTTCCGGCCCCTTGACGTAGTTATGGCCGCCCGCGCCGAACATCAGGCGATCGACCGAGGCGATGAAATTGTGGCCGCGCTCCCAGATATCGCCGGGCAGGCCATCAAGCGCCGGAAGCAGGCTCAGGGGCCAGTAGAGCAACAGGATGGCCGCAGCGATCCCCAACCGCGTCTTCGGGCCGAACCACAGGAACAACACCGCGGCTGCGCCATAGACGAGGCCGATGCGTTGCAGTACACCCCAGAAGCGCCAGGGCTCACCATCGAAATGCGCTAGCCAGCCGAGGTTCGACAGCAGCCAGCCGATGAGGAACAGCCGCACGACGCGCCAGCCTATCTTGCGGGCCTGAGCGGCATCGAGGCCCGTCGTCATCTTCGCCCGGTTCAGGGCCATCGGGATGGACAGGCCGACCATGGTCAGGAAGGCGGGAAAGACCACATCGGCGATCTTAAGTCCCTCCCAGTGGGCGTGCAGAAGCAGCGGAAAAACCTTGGCCTGAAGGCCGTAATACATGCCTGCCGTGGCATTGACGAGGATCATGCCGATGACCGTCAGGCCACGCAGGACATCCAGAGAAGGCAGGCGTTGCGCCGCGGTCTTCGGATCACTCATTGCTGTCTCCCCGCCTGATTATACAGAGGGGGACGATGCCCGATTACGCGCAAAAGTCAAAAGGCGTGTTTCGCATAGAGTGATGTGCGGAAAAGTGTGAGCGGTTTTCCGCAAAAACATCGCGACTAAACAAAAATTTAGAGCGAAATGACGTTTCCACTTAAAGTCATTTCGCTCAGAGATCGTTCAGTTCGGCGACCACATCATAGGCGTCGCCGCGATAATAGCTCTGGGTGAATTCAGCGGCGCGCCCGTCGGCCAGAAAGCCACGCCGTTCGATAAAAAGGCCGGGCTCACCGGCTGTGACATTCAACTGTTCGGCCTGATCGCGCGAAAAGGAGATGGCGCGCAGGCGCTGAAGCGCACGCACCGGACGGTGGCCGGAGGTTTCCAGCGCCGCGTACAGCGAATCGCCAACCGCTTCGATTGAGGGCAGGCAATAGCCGGGAATGGTCGAATATTCGAGCGCCATGGTCGAATCGTCGGCATAGCGGATGCGGTGGAAGCGATAGACCAGCGAACCGGGCGACAGACCCAGAGACAGGGCTTCTTCAGGGGTGACGGCCCCTTCCGACTTGCTGACCCAGACGCTGTGCGGTTTGCGGCCGCGCGAAATCATGTCTTCGGAAAAGGAGGACAGCTTGGAAAAGCTCTTTTCGACACGGGCGGCGACAAAGGTGCCGGCCCCGCGACGGCGCGTCAGAAGCCCTTCGTTGACCAGCCCGTCAATGGCCTTGCGCACAGTAATGCGTGAGACGTCAAAGGCTTCGGCCAGATCGCGTTCGGGCGGGATGGCGTCATCGGCCACAAAGACGCGCGCGCGGATGGCTTCGCGCAACACCTTTTGCAGTTGCAGATAGAGCGGGGCGGGATCGTTTTTTTCGAGGCGACCGACAGAGTCTATGATGGACATGGAGTTTAAGTCTCTCTCGCGACCTCTGCCGCTCTCAATCAAGCCGCAGGTGTCGGCGACTCAGACCCAGTATAATAGCGACCGGGTGGCGTCAAAGTCAAAGCCACAACCGGGGCAGAGGCCTGTCATCGGCCCGCGCCGCCAGGGCCTCAGCGCTGACCCGCTGCCAAAAGCGCAGGCGGCGCTTCGCTGAGGCAATAGGCCTGCGGCCGCCCGATAAGATAGCCCTGCACAGCATCGGCGCCCATGTCTCGCAGCAGGTCCATCTGTTCCTGGGTTTCCACGCCTTCGGCGATGACCGGTATGTTGATAGCGTGCGCCATACCGATAACGGCGCGGACGATCGCTTCGGCCGGTATGCCGTGCTTGTGCACCTTGCGGTCCGGCGACGGCGTCAGACCTTCGACAAAGCTACGGTCGATCTTGATCAGATCGAAGGGGAAGGTCTGAAGGTAGGAGAGCGAGGAATAGCCGGTGCCGAAATCGTCCATGGCAATACGCACGCCCATGCCCTTGAGCTTACGCAGCACGTGCAAGGCGCGGTCGGTGTTTTCGATCAGCACGCCTTCGGTGACCTCCAGCTCCAGACGCTGCGGGCGGAAGCCCGTGCGGATCAGTTCCTGCTGCACATAGCGGGTCAGATCGCCCTCGCAGATTTGCAGGGGCGACAGATTGACCGCAAGGTTCAGATGCGCAGGCCAGGTAGCCGCGGTTTCCAGCGCGCGCGACAATATCCATTGCCCCAGAGCGGTGATCAGGCCGGCCTCTTCGGCCACCGGAATAAAATCAATCGGCGGGATCGACCCCAGTTCCGGGTGCGTCCAGCGTACCAGAGCCTCGTAGCCGATGAAACGATTGAGGTTCAGGCAGAACTGCGGCTGATAGACCAGCGACAAGCCTCGCTGACCGTGGGCAAGCGCGTCGCGCAGATCGGCCTCAAGGCGGCGACGGCGGCGCAGAGCCTCGGCCATGGTGGCATCGAAGGCGCGCCAGCAGCCGCGACCGTCCGTCTTGGCCTTATACAGCGCCATATCGGCATGGCGCGTCAGGCGATCAAGCGTCGGGCCTTCGTCGGGATAGAGGGCAAAGCCAAGGCTGGCCCCGACATCGGGGGCCTGATGGCCAAACTGCGCTTGCATCTCCGCCTGAAGGGCGCTGACCAGCGCCTCTGCCTTGGCTTCGGCCTGAGCGCGCCGGGTCACGCCGACCTGAAGAAAGACGAACTCGTCGCCCCCCAGTCGCGCCAGCACGTCGCCGGGGCTGGCCAGATCGCGCAGGGTTTCGGCAACGGTGATCAGCACTTCGTCGCCGACCATGTGCCCCATGGTGTCATTGACCTCCTTGAAGCGGTCAAGGTCGATCAGATGCAGGGCCAGTTGCGTCTTCTGACGTGTGGCACGCGCAGCTTCTTCGGCCAGACGTGTCTGGTAGAAGCCGCGATTGGGCAGGCCGGTCAGGGAGTCATGATGGGCCAGGTACTGAATACGCGCCTGAAAAGCATCCTTTTCGAAAGCCAGGGTGCATAATTGTGTGCAGATATCGACAATGCACTGCACGAAGGTATTGAGGACAAAGGGATGGGTCGAATAGAAGGCGAAGGTGCCGATGACCGTGCCCGCCTTGTCCTTGAAGGGCGTGGACCAGCAGGCGGTGTAACCCAGAGGCTCGGCTAATGCCTGATACGGTGCCCACAGGGGATCGGAGCGCATGTCATTGACCATGACCGGCTCACCGCGCCAGGCGGCGGTGCCGCACGAGCCGACAACAGGGCCAATGGTAAGACCTGCGAGGGCGGCATTGTACCAGTCGGGCAGACCGGGCGCGGCCAGCGGGTTCAGCTTGCCCTCCGCCACCCGCAGTACGGACATGCGGACGTCCTGCACCATATGCTCGACCTCAAGGCAGAGCAGCGACATCGTTTCGGGCAGGGGCTTGTCTTGCATCATGGCATCAAAGACCAGCCGTTGCAGCGTGTCGTTCAGCTTGGCGTAGGTGATATCACTGACGATGGCGATGACGCGGCGGCGATGGGCGGCGTCGGTCATGGCGGTGGCGCTGAAAGACACCCACATCGGGTGACCGTTGCGATCATGGACCAGCAACTCGCCACTGCGCTGACCGTTGCGGTGGACGTCGGTCAGTATGTCTTCGAGGTGTTCGCAGGAATCCGAATGCCGCCGGCACAGATCCCCTAGTGTGTTTCCGCTCAACTCCGAGGCGCTGAACCCAAGCAGGTTGCGAAACGCTTCGTTGACATACAGAAACCGGCCGCTGGTGTCGGTGATTACCATGGCGGTGTCTATAGCATCCACGGCCTCTCCCTTGAGCTGCGTCAGCTCAGTGGCGTCGCCCTCCATATAACGGCAGGACAGGGAGGCAGGGGGGGTAAGCGGAACGGTCATGGGCAAAGATACTTACCGCTGGATTGCGGAAGTAACCATGATATCCGATGCGCGTGAACATTCCGGTAAGCGACAGGGTTAACCGGAGCTTACCCGTTCGGGTGCAGGCCCGGTGCTTCCTGACCGGTGCGTGCCACATATTCCGTATAGCCGCCGCCATATTCGTGCACGCCGTCGGGCGTCAGTTCCAGCACGCGGTTGGACAGGGCGGCCAGAAAGTGACGGTCGTGCGAGACGAATAGCATGGTCCCTTCGAAATCGGCCAGCGCCGCAACCAGCATTTCCTTGGTCACCATATCCAAGTGGTTGGTCGGTTCATCAAGCACCAGAAGATTGGGCGGATCGAACAGCATCCGCGCCATGACCAGACGCGCCTTTTCGCCGCCCGAAAGCACACGGCAGGGCTTTTCCACATCGTCGCCGGAGAAGCCGAAGCATCCGGCCAGGGTGCGCAGCGCACCCTGAGGGGCCTGCGGGAACGCGCCTTCCAGAGATTCGAAAATCGTCTCTTCGCCGTCGAGCAGATCCATCGAATGCTGGGCGAAATAACCCATCTTCACACTGGCCCCGACGGTGACCGTGCCTTTGTCGGGTGTGGTATCCCCGGCCACCAGCTTGAGCAGGGTGGACTTGCCCGCGCCATTGGCCCCCAGCACGCACCAGCGTTCCTTGCGCCGCACCTTGAAGTCGAGCCCGCTGTAAATGGCGTGGTCGCCATAGCTTTTGTGCACGTCGCGCAGGTTCAGCACGTCGTCGCCCGAACGCGGGGGGCTGCGGAATTCGAACTGTACCGACTGACGACGGCGCGGCGCTTCGACGCGCTCGATCTTGTCGAGCTTCTTGACGCGGCTCTGGACCTGCGCCGCATGGGACGCGCGCGCCTTGAAGCGCTCGATAAATTTGATTTCCTTGGCCAGCATGGCCTGCTGACGCTCGTACTGCGCCTGCCTTTGTGCCTCGGTCAGGGCGCGTTGCTGGTCGTAGAAGTCGAGATCGCCGGAATAGGTGATCAGCGAACCGGCATCGATTTCGATGACCTTGCCGATGATGCGGTTCATGAAGGCGCGGTCGTGCGAGGTCATCAGCAGCGCGCCATCGTAGTTTTTGAGAAAGGCTTCCAGCCAGATCAGACTTTCGAGATCGAGGTGGTTCGACGGTTCGTCGAGCAACATGCCGTCGGGCCGCATCAGCAGGATGCGCGCCAGCGCCACCCGCATCTTCCAGCCGCCGGAGAGCAGGCCGACATCGCCGTCCATGCGCTCCTGACTGAAGCTTAAGCCCGCCAGCACTTCGCGCGCCCGCGCCTCCAGCGCATAGCCGTCCAGTTCCTCAAAGCGCGCCTGCACCTCGCCATAGCGCTCGATAACCGCATCGAAGTTGTCGGCCTGATCCGGGTCGGCCATGGCGGCCTCAAGCTCGGCCATTTCGGCGGCCAGCGCGCTCACCGGGCCGACGCCATCCATCACGGCGGCGACGGCGCTTTGCCCGGACATTTCGCCGACGTCCTGACTGAAATAGCCGATGGTCATGCCGGCATCGATCGACACCTGACCGTCATCGGGCGGTTCCTGCCCGGTGATCATGCGAAACAGCGTCGTCTTACCCGCGCCGTTCGGCCCGACCAGCCCGACCTTCTCGCCCTTCTGCACGCCCATGGAGGCGTCGATGAACAGGATCTGGTGGCCGTTTTGCTTGCTGATATTGTCGAGGCGGATCATACGGGACTTACAGAGTAGAGGCGGGGAGGGCCGCGCGTTTTGCAGCGCAAGGCGGTTCGCACAGGCCTCTACAATGGCAGGATCATTTAGGAAAGGCTGGCTTCTTATGTTTCTGACAGAAACATAAGAAGCCAGCTTTGGTTTGAGCGGAATAATTTTGAGAAATTACCCCGCTAATAGTCCCGCGAGTATCGGAGATTGACGCTGGTGCCCGTCGTGGAGCCGACCTGTGTCAGCACCGACAGGACGCGCGACAGGGCGATCTCGACCTGCGTGGCTGTGAAGCCGCGCGTATCGGTGACGATCTCGACATAGATGTCGTTGGTCAGGTACTGACCCGCCGCCAGCGCCGTGCCACGGCCGGTCGAGGCATCGGCCCCCAGCACGCGCAGGCGGTCAATACCGGTCACCGAACGCAGCTTACCCAGCGGGTTAAGCCCGCCGCCCCCCTGAAGCGCCTGAAGCGAGGCCGCCAGTTGCAGAGCCTGCGTCGCCGACAGGTTGGCGACATTTTCGCCGAACAGCAGGCGCGACAGCACCTCGTCCTGCGGCAGGGCCGGGGTGGAGCCAAAGGCGATCTGCGGGTTCTGGGCGCGGCCCGACACGCCGATAGTGCCGGTGATGTCATCGACCTTGGTCGTCGCGGTCAGGGCGATTTCCGGATTGTTCAGGCTGCCGCCATCGAAGATGATCTCGCCCTTGTCGATGTCAAACTCGCGCCCGGAGAAGGCATAGGTACCGCGCAGGGCATTGAGCCGCCCCACAACGCGCGGGTCGCGCGTGGTGCCGCCGACGTTGAGGTTCATCTTCCATTCCGATTCCAGCCCCATACCGGAAACGAAGATCTGGTTATCGGCGCGAAGGCGGATATCAAGATTCCACAGGGTGGGGGCGACACGGCTCGTCTTACGCGGCTCGATACGCGCGCCCTTGATGCGCACGCCCTCCAGCTCATCGACCTTGGACGCCCCCTGAAACACCACCTGATAACGGAATTGCGGCAAATTAAGATTGCCGCGTATCCACGGGCCGTTCTGGGCATCATTGGTGACATCGAGCGTACCCGACACGGTCGAGGCCAGCGCGTCCGACGCCGCCAAACGCGCATTGTCCAGCTTGGCATTCAACTTGAGCGGAAAGTTGTCGTCGGCGCTTAAGCCCACAAAGCCGGTGGCCGACACGCGGCCGTCTCCGGCGCGGCCTTCGAACTTTTGCAGTTCCAGCCGGTCGTTGGAGAAGCGGCCTTCCAGCGCGATATCGCTGATGCGCGTGCCGAAGGTCAGGTGTTCGTACACCAGGCCGTTGCCGCGCACCAGACCATTGAGCCGCGGCTGGCGCAGCGTGCCCGACAGATCGGCGGCCAGCGCCACATTGCCAGTCATCTGCTGATCGCCAAGGCCAGCGAGTGAGAACAGCACGCTGGACGGTCCGTTGAAGCGCAGGCCGCCGGAGACGGCGCCGTTTTGCAATTGCTGCGTCCACGCGCCATCACCGCGTGGGTCGATGCTGAGTGTGAAGCGGCCGATATCGGCCGTGCCCTGCCGCAGCAGGCCGCGCGCTTCGGAGCGGGTTTCACTGATGCTGGCCTGCATCTGGATATCGAGGGGCGTCGAAACGCGGGCAATGGTGGTGCGCGTCAGATTGTCGAAGGTAAGCTGCATCTGGGCCTGCGGGAAGGCCTTACCGCGCTGGGTGTAGTCGAGCCCGCCGGACACCGTGCCATTGACCCCCAGATTGGGGTCGATAATGTTGAGGATGCTGAGGTCGAAGCGATCAAACTGCGCCTGCGCGCGGAGGACCTCGCCAAAACGTCCGGCCAGATTGACCTTGCCCTGCGCCGTCATCAGCACCGCCGGGGTCAGCACCCAGTCCGCGCCCTGACGCACGACGCGGGCGGGGCGTTCCAGCGCAAACGGCACCTGACCGGCGCGACCGGACAGGGCAATCACGGCGTCATCGGGCGACACCTGCGCGTTGGCCGCCAGATTGAACGACGTGCCGGCGTCGCCATTGGCGATCATCTGCACCGTGCCGCGCATGCCTTTGAGGTCGATGCGGGCGCGGGCCTTTTCGACGTAGTTCTGGCCATAGACCACGTCGGCCAGTTGCACATCGCCCTTGATCGTCGGCTGTTCGTCAAGGCGGGCCGTGGCTTCGATAATGGCGCGCCCGATGCGGATTTCGGCTTCGCCGGGCAGCAGGGCATTGTTGGCGCGGGCCGAGACCTGAGCCCCCTGCACGGCGTCAAAGGCCAGCAGACGCGCCGTGCCGTTGATCCCGCGCCCGGTCAGGTTCAGCGTGCCCGTGAAGGGGCCACTGGCCGATTGCACCAAGCGGCCCTGCGCGCTGAAACCCGCCACCTGCGCCGTGCGCACGTCGATGGTCAGCGGGCCGTCGCTTTTCAGCACCAGCACATCGGCCTTCAGAGGGCCGTATTGCGAGCCGCCTTCGGCCGTGATGGCATAGCCCTGCGGCGTGCTATTGATGTGCGCCACCACCTGTTGCAGACCCAGCCCCAGACCGGGCTTTTCCGCGCGCAGAGTCAGGGTGGGAGCTTTCAGCGTTCCCCCGGCGTCGGCGCTCAACGGGCCGTACTTGGCCGACTGCGCCGCCAGTTTGAAATCCAGCCGCCCTTTCGACAGACGACCGCTGGCCGAGGTCAGGCGGAAATCGGGTGCCGTCAGGGTCAGGCGTTGCAGGATGACGTCGCCATTGGCGGTGGTGTTCATCGCGCCGGAAAACTTGAAATTGCCGCCGAAAAACGACTTCAGGCCGCCATTGTCGAGGCGCAGGCTTTCGCCATCGACCTTGCCCACAATGCCGAAGCCGCCGGCCTTGAGCTGACGCAGATCGGCGTCGATCATCAGGTTGAACAGGCCGATCCCATCGACCAGATACTGATTGATACGCCCCTTAAGGGCGCCCTCGTAACGGCCTTCCGACGGCTGGGCGAGGATAATAGCCGTGCCATTGATCTTGTCCGAACGGATTTTGAGATTGTCCGACAGGATCAGGCCGTCCGACCAGGCCAGATCGCCATTAATGGTGATATTGCTGACTAACGACTCTGCGGCGGCATTGAGCCCCGTCATGTGCCTGGCCGAAGCCTTGACCGGGATCAGGATATGGTCGCCATCGAGGCGCGATTTACCTTCGGCGCGGAGTTGATGCACCACCACATCGTTAAAGCCGATGCTCCCGGCCGACAGTTTATAGTCAATCAGGGGGCGTTTGAACGCCCCATCCAGACGCAGCGTCGCCAAAATATCCTTGCTATTCAGGCCTTTGGCGATATTGGCGGGTTTGAGCAGGGCGGCATTGATCGTCAGATCACCGAACGCCCCTTTTCCCAGATCGACGCGGCCCTTGGCGTTCAGCGTCAGGGCATCGGCGGCGAGAGACAGGGTGCCATCGGCGACGCGGTCCTTGAACGTCGTCGAAAGATCGACACGGACGGCCGGGGACAGCATGTCCGACAGCGATGGCACAAGGGCCTGCGGTCGCGCCGTGCCCTTCACACCGAACAGGCCGTCGCGCGCCGTCAGGCTCAGATCGGCCAGCGCCTGATCCCCCGCCATGCCGCTGAGGCGACCGTTCCATGCTTTCCAGTCGCCCTTACCCTCCAGCCGCAGGGTCAGGGGCGTCTCCAATCTGGCCAGTCCCGTGATGGCGCCACCTTTTGGGGCATCGACCGCTGCATTCAGGTCAAAGCGGTTGGCATCGGGCTGCGCATCGAGTTTCAGGACGGCGCGGTCGCCACGGTCGCCGCTCAAACGCGCGTCAACTAGAGCGCGCTTGTTTTTCAGATGGGCGGTGCCGCTAAGCGTCAGGTTCTGGGCGTCTCCGGTCACCGCCGGGGCCAGATAGAGGGCCTTGATATCGACCTTTTCGGCGTCGATGCGCAGGTCGGGCAGGGTGAAGGGTTCGGACGGCGTGGTCTTGGCCGTTTCGCTCAGGGCGGGTTGCCGCAGCCACTCGACGCGCGGCGACGACAGTTCGCGCACATCCAGATGCTTGCTCAGCAACCCAAAGGGTCGCCAGTTGAGCCGCACCGCCGGGCTTTTGAGGAAGACGCCCTGCGCATCGGACAGGGTCAGGTCGTGGACGGTGAAATCGCCATAGATCGAGCCGTCGATGCGCCCGACACCGATCCTCAGACCATTATCAGGCTTAAGGCCGGTGATTTGCGAAACGATAAACCGCTTGCCCGGCGCGCTATCGAGCGCCGCCACGCCGATCCCGCCCAGCACCAGCAGCCCGCCCACCGCACCGCCCGCCCACAGCAGCGCCTTGCGCCACGCAAACGGCTTACGCACCGGGGCCGGACGCTCCGGCGGCGGCAGGTCGTCGCCCCTTTCCGGACGCGCGTGGTCTTGCGTCTCTATTGCCGCTTTGGCGGTTTCAGGCGTGTCGGGTGTCGGGTCCTGTGTCATCAGAAGGCCTGCCCGATGCCGACATAGAGGGAGACGGGCGATTCCCCATCGCGGCGTGAGATCGGCGTGGCGATGTCGATGCGGATGGGCCCGAAATTGGTATAGTAGCGCGCCCCGACGCCGACGCCAAAACGCAGGTCGGAAAACTGCGGGAATTCCTTGTCATAGACCTGACCGGCATCGACGAACGGCACAATGCCGATATTGCCCATGCGATAGCGCGCTTCAAAGGCCAGTTCGACCGAGGAGCGCCCGCCGATGGGGTTGTTGTTATTGGCCGGGTCGCGCGGCCCCAGCTCCTGATAGCCGAAGCCGCGTACCGAGCCGCCGCCCCCGGCATAAAGGCGTCGTGACGGCGCGATATTGGAGGTTTCCGCCCCGTAGATAGAGGCAAGTTGCGCCCGCGCCGCCAGCACAACCTTCGGGCTGACCTGACGGTAAAAGGTGGCGCTGCCGACATTGGCAATAAAGTTGCCCGCCCCGCCATTGAGCGACACGGTCGGCGTCGATTGCACACCGGCGCGCCAGCCCCGCACCGGATTGAGCAGATTGTCCGAGCGGTCGTAATTCAGCTTCATCGGCACGGAGGCGTAGAAGTAGTCATCCTGCACATTGGCGTTGCGGCGTTTGGAAAAGCCGGTTTCGCGCGTCGCCAGCACCTCGGCCCCGTAGGACCAGGTCCAGCGCTTCTGCCACAAAGGTGTCGATACGCGCGACACGTTCACGCTGAACGACACGGTCTGGGCTTCGTAGGAATCGTAGGCCTGATTATTGAAGGCCGCGCCATACTGAAAGGTGCGGTCGCGGCGTTTGGCGTTGGAGCGGCGGAAGGTGACGCCAAGGCCCTGTTCCTGCGTCCCGGCGATGACCGAGGCGATCAGCGCCCCTTCGGGCGGGCGGAAATTGCGGTGCGTCCAGTTCAGTTCGGTGCGCAGACCCTGACCGGTGGAAAAGCCGATATCGCCGGCCAGTGTGCGCGGGCGTCCGGCGTTCTGCGTGACCTTGAGATCGACGACCGCCGTGCCATCCGGGTTCTTTTGTTCGGTCAGGACCGGTTCGACCGCCACCGAGGCAAACAGGCCGGTGGCCGACAGGGCCTGACGCAGATCGTCCACCTGACGGCTGTCGTACAGGTCGCCGCTGTCGAAACGCGACAGGACGCGCACATGATCGTCGCCAAAGGCCTGACGCTGGCCTTCCGAACGAATGGTCCCAAAGCGGGCGCGCGGGCCAGTGGTGACGGGCAGGGTGTAGTCGCCCGTGCGCGTCTGCGGGTCGATCAGCACGTCGCGCATCCCCAGATCGGCAAACGGATAGCCCTGTTGCGGCAGGACCAGCGCCAGATTGGCTTCGGCGGATTTGATCAGGGTGGCGTCCACCGGATCGCCGACCTTTAGCGGCAGATTGTCGGCAATCAGGGTCGGCGGCTCGGTTGGGTCGGCCTTCACCGTGACGGAAGACAGGCTGTAGCGTTCCCCGGCGCGCGCCGAGACGCGCACCTGAACCCGGCCCTGCGTGCGGCCGGTGGCGTCCTGAAGGCTCTCGCCCGGTTGCAGGATGGGGGCCTCGATGCGCGCCACCACCACCGCGTCGTAATAGCCTTCGCCTTTCAGCAGGCGCAGTGCGGTCTGCTCATCCTCGGTCAGGCGGGCGCGCAGCATGGCAGCATTGGCGGCGCTGCCTTTTCCGGATTCCAAGGCGCTCAGGTCCTTGAAGCGGTTTTCGAGATCAAGCGCCGCCAGACCATCCACGTGCAGGTCATAGCGGATGGCGGGGGTCGCCTGCTGATTTTCGCTGAGGATGACGGGCGCGGCCTGCGGGTTGAAACTGTCGAGCGGCGGCAGGGCCGCGGTCAGGGCCGGGTCTTCGGCGGGCTTAAGCGGCGGCAGTTCCAGCGTTTCGGCAACCGGGGCGGGCGCGGTGATCACCGGTGTGGTGGGCTTTTCTGTCGTCGGAGCGGGTGTCACGGATTGCGGCTTGATGGCCGGGGAGGTCAGGGACGGCAGGCCTTTTTCGAAGTCGTCATCGCTGATGATGGGCGTCTCGGTAAGCGGGGCGTCCGTCGCGGGCGGCGTGGACGCAGGGCTGGCCTCCGGCGCGGGCTGAGCGGGTGTCTGGGCCGTCGCCTGTCCTGCCAAGCAGGTAAATGCCATCAAGGCAGGAGCCGCCAGACGCAAGGGATTATCCTGTCAGTAAGTACCGTAATATGCCGGGACTACACCCGCACCGCGCTTTATGCACGCCGGATATATAAAAAAGCACTTAGATAGTTTTGCCGAGCCCGTATAGCGGGGCACCGTGTCTTTTTCGCCCATCCAGCGTAACAAAAAAGCGCCCGGCAGGCACCGGGCGCTTCGGAAATCCGTCCTGGCGGAAGTCTATTTCCACCACCAATTGCCGCGCTTGGGCGGGTCCTTCGGCAGATCGGTACGCCCACGCGCCACCGTGGCATCGGTGCACGACACCGGGCGTGAGCCACCGACCTTGCCTTCCATGCCCAGTGAGGTGGAGTCCGGCTTGTTCTGGGCCGTGACGGTCACCAGCTTGCCGTCCTGATTCAGGTGAACTTCGGTCTTGCTCTGCGAGTCGTAGGTCATCACCTGAGGCGCCGTGCCGTCGGGCTCAAACTGCGCCACGCAGGCGTCGGCGCGCTGCGCCTGAGTGCGGGCATCGACATAGTCGTAACGGGGCGTGGGACTACAGGCCGACAGCCCTCCCATCAGCGCAACGCCCCCCATGATTACCAATGCGCGTTTCATACCTATCCCTCGAAATGCCGCCGCTAAAAATATGGTTAACGCCTATAGTGGCACAGATGCCGCCTGAGTCAAAGCTTTAGAATGTGACGTTTTTCGTCTGTCGCTTCCCGGCATCACCCTTTGTAGAAGATGAACCCGGCCCCCAGTGCGATCAGCGCAAAACCCGCAATGTGCGTCCAGCGGATGGCTTCGCCGAGATAGAAGACCGAAAACAGCACAAATACCGACAGGGTAATGACCTCCTGAATGGTCTTGAGCTGAGCCGCGGAAAAGACGCCGTAACCGATGCGGTTGGCCGGCACCATCAGGCAGTATTCAAAGAAGGCGATGCCCCAACTGACCAGAATGATGATCCAGAGCTTCTCGTGCTTGACCTTCAGGTGCCCGTACCAGGCAAAGGTCATGAAGATGTTGGAACCGATCAGCAACAGCACGGTCATCAGACCGGGGGGCAGGGCAGGCATCAGGCGAGACTCATCAAAGTGAAGCCGAACAGTCGGCTTTGGCCGCATCGCCATACGGTGTTCAGTTATAAGATTTCAAGGTGCCTTGAAGAGACGTGCGTCTGTTTTCAGGCGCTCAGCCGTTCGGCGTCACGACGGGCGTTTTCAGCCATGGCCTTCAATCCGGCATGATCCGGCACGCGCGCCGACAGCTCGGCAAAGACGCGATGGGCGTGCTGATAAAGCGGGGCCGCCTTCGGGCCTTCGCCCATCCGTTCACGCACCTGCGCCTGTTTGGCCAGGGCGATGGCCAGAGCCGAGCGTTTTTGCAGATTGTCAGGGTCTTCGGCCGACAATTCACCCCGGATGCGGCTCAGTTCCTCCAGCGCCTGCGCCGTATGGCCGAGGTGGCCGCCCGCCTGGGTCAGTTCGGCATATTGCGTCAGCAGGTCAAGGCGGGTGTCACGGTCGGTCACCACCCCCAATGCCCGGCCGATGACCGGCAACAGCTTGTCCGTCTCATTGGCCATGCGGTAGCGGTGGATGAGATACATATGAATGTTGCCGTCGGCCGTATCCAGCGCCGACACCTGTTCATAGGCGTGCATGGCTGCCGTATCGTCGCGGCCCATATGCAGGGCCCCATAGACGCGCCACAGTTCGGCGGCCTTTTCCGGCAGGCGGGCATCGGCAAAAGCCTGCGCCTCCTGTGCCATTACCGCCGCGCCGCCACTCAGATCGCCCTGAGCGATGCGCGCAAAGGCTTCGCGGCTTTGCAGAGCGTTGTCGTGATAGAGCTGACTGAGGCGCACCTGCAGTTCGCCTTCGGCAATGTCGCGCGTGGCGTCAGGCCAGTGGGCGAGGGCTGCCGTCAGGGCGCGCGCAATCTCGGCCTGCGGATCAGTGGCGTTCACAGATGCGGCGGCGCTTTCCTTTACAGGCTCGGCGTCCGGCGCGGGCTCTATGGCCTCTAGGGCTTCGGCGGGTGTCGTTTCCAGCACCACCGAGTCGAGCAGGGGGGTGGCGTCTTCGAAGGTGTTGTTGTCGGCTAAGGCTTCTGACAAGGCCTTGTATTCGGCCGTTGAGCCGACCGGGGCCTCGTGCATCCGCTCGCTCAGCGACTCCGTTTGCGCGGCGCGTGGCGGAGCATCGGAATCAACCTCCTGCGTGCGCACGGCGTGGACTTCCTCGACGCTGGTCACCGAGGTCGGATCAGGCCTGTCGATAAAGCGCATGGCCGAATGGATAACGGCATGGATATCCGGGGCGGCCTCAGGTTCGGTGCGCGCTTCGGGGCCTTCGTGCAGCAGCGCCGCCGCGATGGGGTCACCAGAGATCGCCGGAGTCTCGTCCACGGCGGGCTCGGCGATAGTCGCCGGTTCGGTGGTCTCTGCGACCGGCTCAGGGGGAGCCACCTCTGCGGTTTCCAGCACGGGCTCCGGGCGGAACGGAATGATTTCGGCGCTGGGCAGCGGTTGCGTCGGCGTTTCGGGTTCAGGTGTGGCGCTGACGGGCGCGGGCGGCGGGGCCGCGGCGACCGGCGCCTCGAAGCGCAAAGACGCCTTGCGCGTATTGTCGGCAACCAGTTGCGCCACCGGCGCGGGCGTCTCGGAAGTCTCAGGGACGGCGACGGGCGCCGCTGTGATGGCAGGAGTGGGTGCCGGGGCGACGGTTTTGGCGGGCGCGCGCTTGACCGGGGTTTTGCGCGCCGGCGTCATCAGACTGACCACCGTGCCGACGATCCCGACCAGCAGGCCAACCAGCCCCAGGGCCAGAAGGCCCGACATGGACGGCGTGATGCGTACCCAGTTGATCCAGTCCGGAAGATAAAGCCCGGCAGACAAAGGCGCACCGCCGTTGATCAGCGCGAATGCCACCGCTGCCCCCGCGGCGATGGCAATACCGATAAACAGGCCTGCATTGGCGCGGGAATGACCCTTATGTGCCGCCATGTCCATAACCCCCATTAAGAATACACTAACAAACCTTAACCCCAAGCCGGTGTTCTTGACAATCGCTTCCTGCGTCAGTTTGAGGCAGGCAGGCGCGCCAAGGCCTGATTTGGGCTCGTTTCTCGACTGCGGGTGCAGGTTTCACGCCACGGTTTGGCGGCTCAAAGCAGTTAACCCCGGCGGCAAGAATTGCCGATTGCGCGGGGGGCGGCGAAGGGGTAATGCTGAACGAATGCAGAACAACAGGATTCGCATTATCGGTCTCGACCCCGGCCTGCGCCGTCTGGGCTGGGGCGTTCTGGACGTCGAAGGGGCGCGGCTGAACTGGGTCGCGCACGGCGTCATCCTGCCGGATGAAAAGGCCGAACTGTCGGTGCGTTTGCTCTATCTGTTCGAGGAGCTGGGCAAGGTCATCCTTCAGTATCGTCCGCAGGAAGCCGCGATTGAAGAGACCTTCGTCAATATGAACCCGGCCTCGACGCTGAAACTCGGTCATGCGCGTGCGGCCGCCATGCTGGCTCCGGCGCAGGCGGGCCTGAGCGTTGCCGAATACGCGGCGCTGGACGTCAAGAAATCCGTGGTGGGTGCCGGGCGGGCTGACAAGGATCAGATCCTGTTTATGATCAAGCGTCTGCTGCCACGTGCGGCGACGGCGGAAAACGGCCTGACGGCGGACATGGCCGATGCGCTGGCCGTGGCGGTGACCCACGCGCACAAACGCAAGCATAAGATTCTTGAGCGCACCCCGAAAAGTGTGGAGCGGTTTTCGGCAACAGGTGCGCGACCAGCTAAAAAAGGGGCGGCGGCATGATCGGACGGTTGCGCGGTATTCTGCTGGAAATCGAAGACGACGAAGCCGTGATCGAGGTCATGGGGGTGGGTTATATCGTCAAGTGCGGGGTGCGCACCCTGGCCAACCTGCCCGGCAATGGTCAGGAGACGATCCTGCATATCGAAAGCCAGACACGCGAAGACGGCACGCGGCTGTATGGCTTCCTGTCGAAGGACGAACGCAAGACGTTTCAGCAGTTGCTGACCGTGCAGGGGGTGGGGCCCAAGGCGGCGCTGTCGGTGCTCGACATACTGACGCCGCACGAACTGGCGATTGCGGTAGCCCATGAGGACAAGACGAAGGTCAACAAGGCCAACGGGGTGGGTCCCAAGCTGGCTCAGCGCATCGTTATTGAACTGAAAGGTAAGGCGCTGGCGGTCGGGGAAGCCTTTGTGCCGATGGCCCCCGGCGCGGTGCTGGCCTCGGTGAGCCCGGCGGCCAGCCTCAATGGCGAGAGCGTGGCGGCCCTGATGGGGCTGGGTATCCCGGAAGCGCAGTCGCGGCAGGCGGTCGAGGCAGCGGTGAAGGAACTGGGTCCCGAAGCCGAACTGGCGGCGGTGATCCGGGCGTCTCTGAAGTTGATTGGTAAGTAATTAAGCGCGGCCCCAAAAGTGTGAAGCGGTTTTGGGATCAAGCCGCGCGTTATTAAGGATAGCTCATGGCGCGTATCATTTCCGGCGAACCGACGGACGACGAGGTCGAGGCCTTTGCCTCGGACCGCGCCCTGCGCCCGCAGAGCTTTGATGACTTTGTGGGGCAGGCCCCGCTCAAGGCCAATCTCAAGGTCTTCGTTCAGGCCGCCGCCGCGCGCAAGGAAGCGCTCGATCATGTGCTGTTCTACGGCCCGCCGGGGCTGGGCAAGACGACGCTGGCGCAGATCGTGGCCAAGGAATTGAAGGTCGGGTTTCGCGCGACATCCGGCCCCATGCTGGCCAAGGCCGGTGATCTGGCGGCCATTCTGTCGAATCTTGAATCCAATGATGTGCTGTTTATCGACGAAATCCACCGCCTGAGCCCGCAGGTCGAGGAAATCCTCTATCCGGCCATGGAAGACTATGTGCTGGACCTGATCATTGGCGATGGGCCGGCAGCGCGCACGGTGCGAATCGATCTGGTGCCGTTTACGCTGGTGGGGGCGACGACACGGGCGGGCCTGTTGTCGCAGCCCCTGCGTGATCGCTTTGGCATCCCGCTGCGGCTGGAATTTTATACGCCCGAAGAACTGGTGCGCGTGGTGATGGGGACGGCGCGCAAGATGGGGGCGGTGATGAGTGAGGACGGCGCTTTTGAGGTCGCTTCGCGCTCGCGCGGAACGCCGCGCGTGGCCGGGCGTCTGCTGCGCCGGGTGCGCGACTTCGCCACTGCCGAAGGGGCCGAAATCATTGATAAAAAAGTCGCCGCGCGCGCTCTGGCGCGTCTGGAGGTCGATCCGTCGGGGCTCGATCAGCTCGACCGCCGCTACCTGACCGCCATGATTGAAAACTACAATGGCGGGCCGGTGGGGCTTGAAACCATCGCCGCCGCCATTGCCGAGGCACGTGACGCGGTCGAAGACATGATCGAGCCCTATCTGATGCAGCAGGGCTTTATCCAGCGGACGCCGCGCGGTCGCATGGCCTGCGCCCGGGCCTATATGCATCTGGGGCTGAACCCACCGGCCAATGGGACGATGACGCCCTCAACCGGTGATCTGTTTGAGTGAGCCTTTCGGTTTTTTCGGAATTTTATAATCCGCGCGCCACATTAATGTCGCCAAACCCGTGTCAGGATGGGAAGCGTGCGGGTAAAACGCTGCGATGCAGCAAAAAACACCCATTTTGCGCCTTTAAAAATTTGATCGCATGGTTAAGCTAGAGCGTGCTTCGAAAAAGTGGACACCGGTTTTTCGAATAAGGCACGCGAAAAGGAGTCTAAAAGCCAGTTTCGTTTCCGCAAAACGACACCGGCTTTGGACTGAATCCGGCCCCGACCTAACTATTGCCTCAGGAGTTGTTCATGGAAGCCGCCCACGCCGCCGAGTCCCTCAGCTTTATCGACCTGTTCCTGCGGGCCGACTGGGTTGTGAAGGGCGTCATGCTTCTTCTGGCGCTGGGGTCGCTGTGGTCCTGGGCCATCATCATCGAGAAGGGCTTCAAGCTGGCCAAGCTGAATAAGGAAGCCGCCGGTTTCGAAGCCGAACTGGCGGCCGGTCGCGCCCTGGAGGACATTGCTGCCAAGCACGGCACTCAGCCAACCGCGCCCTTTCCCAAGCTGCTGGTGACGGTGACTTCGGCCTGGGGCGAGTATAAGGGCAAGAGCATTTCAGCCCCGGAGGGCGAGCTTCTGTTGTCGCGCGTCGATCGCGAACTGAACCACGTCATTTCGACCGAGGCCGACGCCATGGAAGACGGCCTGAGCCTGCTGGCCGTCGTCGCCACGGCTGCGCCCTTCATCGGGCTGTTCGGCACGGTGTGGGGCATCATGAACGCCTTTTCGGCCATCGCCTCGCAGGGCGACACCAATCTGGCGACCGTCGCACCGGCCATTTCCGAGGCCCTGTTTGCCACGGCCATCGGTCTGGGCGCGGCCATCCCGGCCTATATCTTCTTCAACCTCTATAATGCCAAGGTGGCGCGCTTCGTGGGTCGCCTCGAAGGCTTTGCCGATGAGTTGATGGTGTCGGTCACCGGTCGCCTTGGCGGCAAGCTGGCCGGTCGCTGAGAGGGGCACGCACATGGCAATGGGTAATGCAGGCACAGGCGGCGGACGCCGGCGCGGCAGGCGGCGGGCGCGCCGTGGCGCTCTGGCGGAAATCAACGTCACGCCGATGGTTGATGTCATGCTAGTGCTGCTGATCATCTTCATGATCTCGGCGCCGCTTCTGACGTCAGGCATCAAGATCGAACTGCCGAAGACCGAGGCGGCGGCACTGAAGGACGAGGGCGATCCGATCACCGTCTCCATCCAGCGCGACGGCGCGCTGTACGTCATGGACGATGCGGCCACGTTTGACCAACTGACGCCGCGGCTAATGGCCATGACCGACAACGACACTTCCAAGCCTATCTATGTGCGCGCCGAAGGGGCCGCGCCCTATGAGACGGTGGCCAAGGTGATGGCGCGTCTGTCCACCTCCGGCTTCACCAAGATCAACCTTCTCACCGAAAACCTCGGCAAGACGCAAAAACCGGCGACGTCCGGGGAGGCGGCACCGTAACCATGAAGATGGGTCGCGCCCTTATCGGTTCGCTTCTCCTGCACGCGGGTGTGCTGGCGCTTGCCTTCCTCAACTGGAACACCCTGCCGGATGCCAAGCCGGTGGTGTCGGTGCCGGTGCAGATCGTGGCCGAACTGCCCGAACGCTCGATGGCCGCCGCGCCGGTCGATGAGACGGCGGTGCTGGAGCCCGTGCCTGAGCCTGCGCCCGCCGAACCCGTGCCGACGCCTGAGCCAGAACCGGTCCCTACACCGCCCGCGCCGAAACAGCCGGTGCCGGAGGTGAAGAAGGAAACCAAAAAGCCTGAGCCCAAAAAGCTGGAGCCTGTCAAACCGGCCAAGACCAAGCCAGACCCCAAGGGCACGCAGAAGCCAAAGCCTCAGACGCTTGATCTCGATTCCCTTTCTCAGGTGAAGTCCTCGCCTCCTAAGTCCAACACACGGACTCCGGCCCGCCCGACCCGCACGCCGACAGATGGCTCGTCAGCACGAGGCAGTGCCGCGGCGGATACGGGTTTGGCGCTTAATCAAGTCATTAGCCGCCTGCAGCAACTCTGGTCACCCAACTGCGACGTTCCCGGAGCAGAGCGTGTGAATCCTGAAATCACGTTCACGATCTCACCCAATGGGCGCGTCATCAAGGGCCCGGAATGGACAAACCGTCGCGCTGATCCGTTGTGGGAAGCTGCCGCAGTGCGTGCACAGGCGGCGGTTAAGAAGGGCGAACTCTTTTCCGGGTTGCCCGATGAACTTTATAATAGACCACTGGCAATCACCTTTCGTGGTGATCAGGCTTGTCGGGGGCGTTAATGATCACGTCAGGAGAGGCTATGACCTATTTCTTGAAGCGGCTTAAGCAATTTGTATTTTCGGCTTTCATCGCTATCGGTCCGCTTGTGGCTACGCATGCGGTGGCACAGACTCCGCTACGCGGCGAGGTTACGGAGGGCGTGATCGCGCCCCTGCCCATCGCCATCGACATCGAGTCGAGCGGTTCCGATCTGGGCGACAAGATCACCAAGGTGGTGATGGCTGACCTTGAGCGGTCGGGCTTCTTCAAGCCGATCGACCCCAATGCCTTTATCGAACAAAGCGTCGGCATCGATGCCACGCCGACCTTCGCCAGTTGGAAGACCATAAATGCGCAGGCGCTCGCCAATGGCGTGGCGCGTGTCGATGGGGAAGGCCGCCTTCAGGTCGATTTCCGCCTGTGGGACGTCTTTTCGGAAAAGCAGCTTCTGGGGCAATCGGTAACGGCGACGCCGGAAAACTGGCGTCGTATCGCGCACAAGATCGCCGATGCCATCTATGAAAAGCTGACCGGTGAAGAGGGCTACTTCGATACCCGCATCGTTTTCGTGGCCGAAAGCGGGGCACGCGGTAAGCGCGTCAAGCGACTGGCCATCATGGATCAGGACGGGGCCAATCCGTCCTATCTGACCGACGGCTCATATAAGGTGATGACGCCGCGCTTCTCGGCCGACTCGCAGGAAGTGGCCTATATGGTTCTGCGCGAAGATTCGGCGCGCATCTATGTTTTCAATATCGAGACGGGGCGTCAGGAGGCTGTGGGGCAGATCAAGGGCATGGTCTTCGCGCCGCGCTTTTCACCCGACGGCAGCAAGCTGGCCTATTCGGTGGCGCAGGGCGGTAATACGGATATCTATGTGATGGACCTGCGCACGCGCGCCACGCGCCGCGTAACGACCGATCCCGGCATCGACACCTCGCCCTCCTTCTCGCCCGACGGTGCGACCATCGTGTTTAACTCCGACCGGGGCGGGTCGCCGCAACTCTATGCCATGAATGCCGACGGTTCGGGTGTGCGCCGCATTTCGTTCGGTGGCGGTATCTATTCGACGCCGGTCTTTAGCCCCAAAGGTGACAAGATCGCCTTCACCAAGCAGTCGGGCGGGCGGTTCTCTATCGGCGTGATGGATGCCGGGGGCGGCAATGAAAAGCTGCTGACCTCGTCCTTCCTCGAAGAAGGCCCGACTTGGGCCCCCAATGGCCGTTACATCATGTTCTTCCGCGAACCGCCGGGCGCTCTGCCGTCGCTGTGGATGGTGGAGGCGTCGGGTCGCATTGAGCGCGCCGTGCCTTATTCGGGTGGCGCATCAGACCCGGCGTGGTCGCCCCGACTGAAATAGGGGGCATATCGCGCGATATTCCCTATCGGATACTGATTTTTACCAGCCCAAATCCTTATTTTGCCTATGAGGATTTGGGCTCACCCTGTTTTTTGAGCGCATTATGTGTGCAGTGCAACATCTTTGCCACAAGACTGTTACAGAATGTAACTAAACGTGGTGTTAGGGTTTGACAAATTCGCCATCTGGCGGAAAAGTAGCATCATTCATTTTCTCAGGAAATGGCACGCCGTTTCCATCCACTTTGCAATTGTTCCAACCAAGGGGTTTTTTCGATGACCAAGTCTGTATTCAAACTCGCTCTGCTGGCCTGCGCCACGCTTTCCGTGGCCGCCTGCGCCGGTAAGAAGCCGGAAGTCGTGACGCCCCCGCCGGCCGTTGTCGAACAGCCGGCAACACCCCCGGCCTATACGCCCCCGCCGCCCGCCGACACCAAGCCGCTGTCGCCGACCGGTCCGGTTCCGGGTTCGCAGCAAGACTTCGTCGTCAATGTCGGCGACCGCGTGTTCTTCGATCTGGATCAGTCGTCGCTGCGTGAAGACGCCAAGGCCCTGCTCGACAAGCAAGCCGCGTGGCTCGTTCGCTATCCGGCCGTGAAGGTCCGCATCGAAGGCAATGCCGACGAGCGCGGCACCCGTGAATACAACTTCGCCCTGGGCGCGCGTCGCGCCGAGTCGGTGTCGCAATACCTGACCTCGAAGGGTGTGGTGCCGTCGCGCATCTCCACCATCTCCTACGGTAAGGAAAACCCGATCGCTACGGGCGCTGACGAAGAAGCCTGGTCGCAAAACCGTAACGCCCACACCGCCATCACCGAAGGCGCGCAATAAGCGTTCAGACCAGGATGGCTGAATGAAAAGGGTCCGGTTCGCCGGGCCCTTTTTTATACCCTGAATGGGGGAGGGGGCGGGCTCAGGCTTGCCGCAACCCCTCTCGCCTGCTATCGCAGGGGAAAGTAGAGTCCGCGTCACCGCGTTGGTCGGTCTGTCCGTTGAACAGGCGACCCTCACCCGAACAGCATCCCGACATTTCATACCAGGGGGTAGGATATGCATAAATATCTCAGCGCCATCGCGTTGGCCGCTCTTGTCGTGCCGGCGACTGGCATGGCCCAGACGGCCAAACCGTCCAAGGTTCAGCAAACCCAGAACAGCATGATGGACTCGATCCCGAAGTGCACGAAGAAGCTGGGGACCATCTCCATCGTCAACGGTGACGATGAACGCGGCTGGGCGCAGAACAATCTGGCCCCGCCGCAAAAGCTGCTGCGTGTCATCGTTCAGAAGTCCGGCTGCTTTTCGCTGGTCGATCGCGGGGCAGGCATGAACGCGGCGCAGCGCGAGCGTGATCTGGCGGCGGGTATTGGCCTGCAAGGCGGCTCCAATGTCGGTCAGAACCAGATCAAGGCAGCGGATTTTGTGCTGGTGGCTGAGGTCGCCGCGGCGGATTCCAATACGGGCGGCGGCGGTGCCGCAGGCATCATTGGCGGTATGGTCGGCGGTCGCGCCGGGGCCGTCATTGGCGGCTTCCGTACGAAGAAGCTCGAAGCCAATACCATCCTGTCGCTGACGGACGTGCGCACGTCGGAATCCAATTCGTTTGAAGGCAGCGCAGCCAAGAACGACCTGACCTGGGGTGTCGGCGGCGGCGCGGGCTTTGCCGGGGCCGTTGGCGGCGGCTATGAAGATACGGAAATCGGCCGCATCGTCACTCAGGCCTTTATCGTCACCTACACAAACATGGTGCAGGAAATGGGTGGCCTTGACGTCGGCGGTAAGGCCGCCGCGCCGCAGCGCTCGTTCGTCGTCCTGACGCCGACCAGCCTACGCGCCACCCCGGCGGCGACGGGCAAGATGATCCGCGCCCTGCCCAAGGACATGCTGCTTTATCCGACCGGCAACAAGGATGGCATGTGGTGGGAAGTCATGGACGATAACGACAATGTCGGCTGGGTCCAGAACGACAAGCTGACCGCCGCGAAATAGATTAAGGAAGCCCCGCCCAGTCGGCGGGGTTTTCTCTTGGTCCTCTATGCCACATACGGCGTCTTAATTTCGCCGGAGTGGCCCGTCACGATGGAAACCGTTACAAAAATGGTTGACATCTGAGGCGCGCACGTCAGGTATTTGAACACGCGCCCCCACAGGTTTCAGGACACGCATGACCCGCCAGAGTTTAAAGGCCACCCTTTCCGCCCTGACGATCGCCGTTGCGACGGCGGCCTCACTGAGCGCGGTTGCGCCGACGCCCGCCCACGCCCAGTTGTTTTCGATTGATCAGGACGAGGCCGACGACAAATCGCCCCCGGTCGAGTGGGACAAAAAGCGTCTGGAGCGTCTGGACCGCAATGTGCGCAAGCTGGAACGCGCCATTTCGAATTATGAGGGCAAGACGGGAAAGAATGCCGGGCCGCCCGCTTTGATCGAACCGGACCCTGAGGTCGTCGCGCTTCAGGCCACGGTCGAAATCCTGTCGCGCAAGGTCGATGATCAGGCGCAGCAGATCACGCGCCTGACCGGTCAGATCGAAGAGGCCGGTTTCGCCGCGCGTCAGGCCAATGAAAAGATCGCCGGGCTCGAGGCGCGTATCGGCACGCTGATCCAGCGCCTGGATCTGGCCGAAGCCCACCTCAAAGACATCGACGCGGCGCTGGCCGGACCGCCGCCGCCCCCACCGACCACCGGGACGGCCGAAGGTGACTTCAATCAGGCCTACGACCTGCTGACCAACGGCAAGATGGACGACGCCGAGCGCGCCTTTACCGAGTTTACGACCAAGTGGGCCTCGGCACCGCAGACGCCGGAAGCCTGGTTCCGTCTGGGCCAGATCCGCACCGTCAAAGGGGACGTCTCCGGTTCCGTGGCCGCCTATGCCACCTCGCTCAAAGGCTGGCCCAAGACGAGCTGGGCCCCCGAAGCGACCGTGAAGCTGGCCACCGCCCTGGCGCAAACCGACGCGCCGAAATCGTGCGTCGCGATTGCGGAATTTAACAAGCGGTATGCCTCGGCCGCGTCGGCGGCCATCAAGTCGCAGGCCAAGGCGCTGGCGACCAAGGGCAAGTGCAGCTAATACCTCCTGATGTAAAATCGCGGCTTGCGGCGGGTCTGGAACGCTTTCCGGACATAGCCGCAAGCCGTTTGCGTTTTGCTGAGTATCTCAACGGGCCGGCGGAACGGCCCGTGGGCGTCGCGGTGTCTGGTGGTGGAGACTCTGTGGCCCTTCTCCTCCTGTTGTGGCTGTGGGGGCAGAGACCGCTGGAGGTGTTCACCGTTGATCATGGCATCAACCCCCTGAGCGCCGACTGGGTGCGCGGTGTCGAAGCGCTGGGGCACGCGTTGGGTGTGCCGGTCACCGCCCTGAGCTGGGCGGGGGGCAAGCCCCGTAACGGGCTTCAGGCAGCGGCGCGCCGGGCACGGCATTGTCTGATCCTCGAAGCGGCGCGGGCGAAAGACATCCGCGTCCTGTGTCTGGGGCACAATGCCGATGACGTGGCCGAAGCCGCCGCCATGCGCGCCGAAGGTTCGACGGTTGGCTCACCGAAACTGTGGGCACCCGCACCGTTTTGGCCGCAAGGGGAGGGTATGTTCTACTTGCGCCCCCTGCTGGGCATCGGACGGGCGCGGCTGCGGGACTGGCTGAACGCGGTGGGTGTGTCCTATGTCGATGACCCGGCCAATGCCAACCCTACCTACCTGCGCGCGCGGGTACGGCAACAGGGGGTGAGGCCTTCTTCGACCGATATGCGTAGCGCCACCCTCTCACCGGATTTGGCGGTTGCAATGAATGTGACGCTAACAGGTGCCGCCTGTTTCCATATCCCTGCCTTTCCAGCCCCTGACATGCTCTCGGCCCTGATCGTTTGTGCCGGGGGTGGGGACAAGCTGCCGCGTCAGGCGGAGCTTGCGCATATTCTCACCGCTTCTGCGGCGGGGCGCAGGCGCTTTACCCTGTGCGGGGCGCGCATCGAAGCGCACGAGGGTGGCTGGCTGATTTGCCGTGAGCCCGGCGATATGACCCGCAATGGGTCACGCCCTGAGCGCATCGGCGATATCTGGGATGGACGCTACCGCGTGCCCGCTTACGCCATCGGGGGCGAAATCGTCCCGGCAAAGGGGCATCTTAACGCTCTGCCCCCGGAAGATCGCCTGCGTTTGAAAGGTCTGCCGCCCGCCGTGCGCGCCGCCTTGCCTGTCCTGAAACACGACGAGTCGGTACACCTGTTTGCGGCAGGAGATTTGCAGGACGTGACGTACAACCGGTTGCGTGCGGCGCTTGGCCTCATCCGCAACGAAGAGGAAGCCTGTCGTCCCGTGTTTTCCTGCGGTCTGCCGGTAGCGTAGCGTTAAAGAGCCTACTATATAGGTTCAACCAACAGGCGGTTTCTGGCCGCCGTCAAGACCCGCAGCCCGCTGGCTGCTTGTGAGGAAGCTTATGAATTTTCGTGCTCTGACGATTGTCGGGATACTTCTGGCGGTTCTGATGGTCGGTTATGCCGTGGTCGGCAAGACCCCTTATCAGAATGCGCCGAAGGAAATGAGCTATTCGGTGCTCAAGGAACAGGTCAATGCGGGTCAGATCGTATCGGCCGACATCGACCGCGATCAGGCCGTGGTTACCGACACCGCCAAGCAGAAGCACAAGGTCGTCATCCCCTATCCCAATAGCGATACGGCCGACTGGCTCGATTCCAAGAACGTGAAGGTCAATATGAAGACCGTCACCCAGCCCTTCCTGGTGTCGTTGCTGTCCGGCCTGTTGCCCATCCTGCTGATCGTCGGCCTGTGGCTGTTCTTCATGCGTCAGATGCAGGGCGGCGGTCGCGGGGCTATGGGCTTTGGCAAGTCGAAGGCCCGCCTTCTGACCGAGCACAAGAACCGCGTCACCTTTGCTGATGTGGCCGGCGTCGATGAGGCCAAGGAAGAGTTGCAGGAGGTCGTCGATTTCCTGAAAGACCCGACCAAGTTCCAGAAGCTGGGCGGTAAGATTCCAAAGGGCGCGCTGCTGGTTGGCCCTCCGGGTACGGGTAAGACCATGCTGGCCCGTGCGGTGGCCGGTGAAGCGGGCGTGCCCTTCTTCTCGATTTCGGGTTCGGACTTTGTGGAAATGTTCGTCGGCGTCGGTGCCTCGCGCGTGCGTGACATGTTCGAACAGGCCAAGAAGAACGCTCCCTGCATCATCTTCATCGACGAAATTGACGCCGTGGGGCGCCATCGCGGCGCCGGTCATGGCGGCGGTAATGATGAGCGCGAACAGACCCTCAACCAGTTGCTGGTCGAGATGGACGGGTTCGAAGCTCAGGAAGGCATTATCATCATCGCGGCGACCAACCGTCCGGACGTGCTCGATTCAGCGCTTCTGCGTCCCGGCCGTTTCGACCGTCAGGTGACGGTGCCGAACCCAGACCTGACCGGTCGCGAAGCCATCCTGCGCGTTCACATGCGCAATGTGCCTTTGGCCGTCGATGTCGATGTCAAGGTGGTGGCGCGCGGCACGCCGGGCTTCTCCGGGGCCGATCTGGCCAATCTGGTCAACGAAGCGGCGCTGATGGCGGCGCGCAAGGACCGCAAGCTGGTCACCATGAAGGACTTTGAAGACGCCAAGGACAAGGTGCTGATGGGGGCCGAGCGCCGCTCCATGGCTATGTCCGAAGCGGAAAAAAAGCTGACGGCCTATCACGAAGGCGGTCACGCCATCGTGGCGCTGAAGGCCCCGGAAGCCGATCCGGTGCACAAGGCCACCATCATTCCGCGCGGTCGTGCGCTCGGTATGGTGATGCAGCTTCCCGAAGGTGATCGCTATTCGCAGAACTATGTGCAGATGACCTCGCGTCTGGCCATTCTGATGGCGGGGCGTGTCGCCGAAGAACTGATCTTCGGCAAGGAGCAGATCACGTCGGGGGCGTCTTCGGACATTCAGCAGGCGACGCGCCTGGCCAAGGCCATGGTCACGCGCTGGGGCTACTCGGACGCACTGGGCCTCGTCAACTATAAGGATGCCGAGGACGAGCACGGGGCCTTTGGTCGTGACGTGTCGGAATCGACGGCTCAGACCATTGACGGTGAAGTCAAACGTCTGGTGCAGGGCGGCTATGATGAGGCCAAACGCATCCTGACCGAAAACCTCGACAACCTGCATCGTCTGGCCCAGACCCTGCTGGACGTCGAAACCCTGAGCGGTGAAGAGATCGAAAAGGTGCTGCGCGGTGAAGAAATCGTGCGCGACGAAGATACCGGCATCCTGATCGAAAACACCACCCGCCTGGCGGTGCCCACGACGGATGACCCGGAGCCTCTGCCGGAAACCGTGGTGCCGGAGGTGAAGGAAGGCGTCTGATACCGCTTTGTCCCTTGATGATAAAAGGCCTGCGCCCTCCGGCGCAGGCCTTTTCTGGTTTTGAGGCGTGGAGGAAAAGACCCACAAAATATGCCTAACGAAAACCTGCCCGAGACGGTGTTCGTTAGCGGATCATTAAGGTTGTTGCGGTCTATTGATCCTCTCAGCCTCCTGATTTTAGGGCACTGCCGTACCGGTTCAAAGAACCGCAGGGCGCGCCCGCGTTGTAGGTGGCTGAAGCGCCACCGGCCCTGACTGGGCGGACGATCACGAGGACAGAATATGCCAGCCGTCGTCAGAGGCGGGCGCCGTCAGGCGGCCCCGGTTTCGAAAGCGTCACCCCGTCAGGCGGCTCCGCGTGGCCGTGGCGGGCGCAAGGTCGAAGCCGGAAAATTTGCCCTGCTCGGCGGTGTGGCCATGCCCAATGAGCTGACGGCGTGGCTGGGCTTTCTGGGCGCGGCGGGCCTGATGGCTGTGTTCCTGCTGACCGGCGGGCGTGCCGAAGCCCTGCGTACAGGTGTGGTGAATTTTACCGATGCGCGCATCGCGTCCATTGGCATCAATCTTCAAAATGTGCGCCTGCAAGGCGTGTCCGACGTGGCCCGCGAAGACATCCGCAAGGCGATGCAGTTTCAGCGCGGGCAACCGCTGGCCCTGATGGACCTCAACAAGGTCAAGGCCGATGTGGAATCCGTCGGCTGGGTCAAATCGGCCGTGGTGCGCCGTCAGTTGCCGGATCAGTTGATCATCAGCGTTGTGGAGCGCCCGCGTCTGGCGGTGTGGCAGTATCAGAACAAGACCTACGTCATCGACGATACGGGCAAGGTCATCCCCGAAGCCCATTCCGGCAACTTCCTCGATCTGCCTCTGGTGGTGGGCCAGGAAGCCAATGCCGCCAGTGCTGACATCCTGCGCCTGATGCAGGCACGGCCGGAGCTGATGTCGCGCGTCTGGGCGCTGGTGCGCGTGGATACGCGCCGCTGGGACATACGTCTGAAAAACAACACGATTATCAAATTGCCGGCGCTGGATCAGGATGAGGCCCTCAACCGCCTCGATGGCCTGATCAGCCAGCAGCGCATCCTCGATCAGGGGCTGGCGGTCATTGACCTCACCGATCCCAATGCCCTGGTCGTCAAACCCTTCGAAACCGCCCCCGCAGCCTAAGGTTCTCCGTCCATGTCGCGTCTAGAAGATCGCAAACTGGCCAAAGAAGGACGTCACGTCGAAGCCGCCTCGCGTCAGTCCGCCGTGATGGCCGTGACGCCGGGCGTCGTCGCGTCTCTGGATCTGGGAGCCTCGAAGATCGGCTGTTTCATCATGAAGCCGGACGGTGTGCGCAGCGCCGACCACTCCATTCGTGTGGCGGGGGTCGGCTTTGTGCAGTCGCGCGGTGTGCGCGCCGGCAATATTATCGACATGGAAGCCGCCGCCACCGCCATCGCTCAGGCGGTTGAGCGTGCTGAGGCCATGGCCAATGTCTCGGTACAGGGGGTTCGCGTTTCGGTGCCGGGGGCGCAGACCGCCTCGCATCGCGTCTTCGCTCAGGTGTCGGTCGGTGTGAAACCAATCTCCGATGATGATCTCAACCGCGCCATCGCTTCGGGTCTGGCGCAGGTGCGCTTCCCCAATCGTCGCCCCATCCACCTCCTGCCGGTAAGCTGGGCTGTGGATGGCCATAGCGGTGTGCGCGATCCGCGCAACCTGACGGGTCGTACACTGGGCCTTGAACTGCTGGTCGTCACCATCGACGAAAACGTCTTTAACAATATCATGCAATGCGTCGGCATGGCGCACCTTGAGGTGCAGGCGATTGTCTCCGCGCCTCTGGCGGCGGCGGTCGCGGCGCTGGAAGAAGACGAGAAGGAACTGGGCTGCATCTGCATCGACATGGGCGCCTCGTGCACCACGGCGGCCGTCTTCTATGGGGGCGCGTTGGTACACGTCGATTGCCTGAATGTCGGCGGCAGCCACGTCACGGCCGACATTGCGCGCGGCCTGTCCACCACGCTCGTGGGCGCTGAGCGCGTCAAGACGCTGCACGGCTCGGCCATCGCCTCGTCCAACGAAGACCGCGAAATGGTCGAAGCGCCGCCGCGCGGTGACGATGCCGGGGCCCCGCCGATCTCCGTGCCGCGCTCGATCCTCAAAGGTATTATCGCCCCGCGCGTCGAAGAAACCTTTGAACTGCTGCGTGAAAAGCTGAAGGCCTCTGGCGTGCCGATCGACCCCGGTGCGGGTATCGTCCTGACGGGCGGTGCGTCGCAGTTGGCGGGTGTGCGGGAACTGGCCATCCGCGTGTTCGATCGTCCTGTGCGTCTGGGTAAGCCCAAGCGCGTACCACACCTGGCCGATGCGGCTGCCGGACCGGCCTTTGCCGCCTGTGCCGGGGTGATCCTGCGCACGCTTTATGGCCCGCGCGACGTGGTCCCGGCGCGCAAGATCATGACAGCGCGCCTGTCGCCCAAGGACGCGCCCAGCGCCGCCAAGGGCCATCTGATGAGCCGCGTAGTGGACTGGCTCAAACAGAATCTGTAACCGGTTGCCACGATATGCAAAAAAATCCACAGTTTTAGCGGGACGCTTTCGGGCGTCCCGTTTGCGTTTGGGCGGTATGGGGCTGCATGGTGCGTGCGTTAATGTGCGGGTAAGGATTCCTGATTCCGGATTAATCTTCTGTGCATAAGTGGCCGTAATTTTGGCCATTTTCGCTTGATGCCCTGCCGGTTGATTCGGATGGGAGGGTGGAAATTCATCAAGTGGTAACTTTTGTTAAAATTTATCGCAAAAAGACCTTCAAATCGCTGCGACTCAAGTTATCGGGTAACTATTCATTAAGCATATTCGATGTCTCATGATCGATGCTTGTGAGCGCTTTTTGACAAGAGCGCCGGGTCGATAATTGGACGGGAACAAAGGTCGCCCGGACAGGGTCACGGAAGGTTGGTCTGATCACATGGCTATACATCTCTCGGCGCCGCGCGCCACGGAATTGAAGCCCCGCATCGTCGTTTTCGGCGTCGGTGGCGCGGGCGGCAACGCCGTCAACAACATGATCGAGGCGGGCCTCGAAGGGGTTGAGTTCGTCGTCGCCAATACCGACGCGCAACAGCTCCAGTTTGCCAAGACCGACCGTCGTGTTCAACTCGGCGTCTCGCTGACGCAAGGTCTGGGCGCGGGTGCCCATCCGGAAGTCGGTATGACCGCTGCCGAAGAGTCGGCGCATGAGATCGGTGAGCACCTCGAAGGCGCGCATATGGTCTTCATCACTGCCGGTATGGGCGGTGGCACCGGTACGGGTGCTGCCCCGATCATCGCCAAGACGGCGCGTGAACGCGGCATCCTGACCGTCGGCGTGGTGACCAAGCCCTTCATGTTTGAAGGCCGCCACCGTATGCGTCTGGCCGATGCGGGCATTGCCGAGCTGCAACGCTATGTCGATACGCTGATCGTCATTCCGAACCAGAACCTGTTCCGTATCGCCAATGAGCGCACCACCTTCGCCGAAGCCTTTGGCATGGCCGATCAGGTGCTGCACTCGGGCGTGCGCTCCATCACCGACCTGATGGTGCTGCCGGGCCTCATCAATCTTGACTTCGCCGATGTGCGCTCGGTCATGTCCGAAATGGGCAAGGCCATGATGGGCACGGGCGAAGCGACTGGCGATGACCGCGCGCTTCAGGCGGCGCAAAACGCCATCCAGAACCCGCTGCTCGACGAAACCTCGCTCAAGGGCGCCAAGGCGGTGCTGGTCAATGTCACTGGCGGCCTCGACATGACCCTGCTCGAAGTCGATGAAGCGGCCAATGCCATCTCGTCGGAAGTCGATCCGGACGCCAACATCATCTTCGGCGCGGCCTTCGATCCGTCGCTGGAAGGCAAGCTGCGCGTGTCGGTCGTGGCGACTGGCATGGACTCCGCTGCTGCGCAGCAACAGCCGCCGGTGCCTCAGGCCTCAGCTTCGACCCCGCCGCGTCAGTCCATCTACATCACGCCCGGTCGTCCGGGGCAGGCTCAGCCGGTTCAGACGGTTGCCGTTCAGGCGCCGCTTTCTCAGGCTCCGGCAGCGCCTGCGCCGCAACCGGCTCCGGTTCAGCCCGTGCCTGTGGCTGATACCCCCGTACAGCCGGCCTATCAACCGGAAGTGCGTCCGGAACCCGTCGCCGCAGCGCCTGCGCCGCAGCCGGCTCCGGCCCCTGTGGCTCAGCCTGAGCCGCGCATTATTGCGAAAATCGTCGATCCGTCGGTCGAAGACGAATTCGATATCCCGGCGGTTCAGCCGGCACCGCAACCGGTGCAACGCGAAATCCCGCAGCGTCCGGTGGCCGGTTACGGCACCACGCGCGCCCCTGAGCCGGCGCGTGCCGCCGTACAGTCGCCGCGCGAAGACGACCGGGGTGGCCTGTGGCGTGGCCTGTTCCCCAAGCGCAGTGATGCGCCGGTGACACAGGCCCCGGAATACCGTCAGCCTTCGGCGCCGGCCCCGTCGCCCTATGCGACTGCGCCCGCCCCGCAAGCGGCCCCTCAGCCCGCCGCCAAGTCGGACGTCCTGCCGGGCATGGAAGCGGAGGATGATCTTGAAATCCCGTCCTTTCTTCGCCGCCTCGCGAACTGACAAGGACAGTAATGCCTGATGAAAGCCCCCGGTTCGCCGGGGGCTTTTTTTGTTGGCAAAGAGGCTTTAAAAGCAGGGGATGAGCGCCGCCAAACCCCGTTAATCATGGCGTTACAAACCGTAATCCATGTTTAGTTGAGGCGAGGGGGTGTCGGGGCGTATAAACTGACGTGAGCGGAAACATTTCCGCGCGTTCATTTTTAGGTTTATGCGTTCCATGTCGCCTGACCACCACGAACATACGATTGCCGTTCCTGCCATCTGCGCGGGCGTCGGCCTGCACACCGGTCAACGTGTGCGCCTGTCCGTGCGTCCGGCGTCCGCCGGTACGGGCATTGTGTTTGTGCGTACCGACATCTGTGACCGCGACAACCGCGTGCCGGCACGCGCCGATCTGGTTACGCAGACCCGTCTGGGCACCGTCATCACCAATGCGGCGGGCGTATCCGTTTCGACCATTGAGCACCTGATGGCCGCTCTGTCGGCGCTCGGCGTCGATAATGCCCTGATCGAACTGGACGGCCCGGAAGTGCCGATCATGGACGGTTCGGCGCAGCCTTTCGTGCAACTGCTCGATCAGGCCGGGTTCCGCCGTCAGGCGCAGCCGCAGCAGGTCATTGAAATCCTCAAGCCGGTCGTGGTCGTCGAAGGCGACAAGCGCGCGGCCTTCTATCCGGCTGACCGCTTCGAAATGCACTTCGAAATCGACTTCCCCAGCGCCGTCATCGGCCATCAGGAAATCGAAATGGTCGTCACCGAAGACACCTTCCGCACCGAACTGGCGGCGGCCCGCACCTTTGGCTTTATCGAAGGTGTCGAAGCCCTGCGTGCGGCCGGTCTGGCGCGTGGCGGCTCGATGGACAATGCCATCGTCATAGACGGTGACCGTGTGCTGAATGCCGAAGGCCTGCGCTTTGCCGACGAATTCGTGCGTCACAAGGCGCTTGACGCCATCGGTGACCTCTACGTGCTCGGCATGCCCATTCTTGGCAGGTTTGAAGGAATCCGCGCCGGCCACGGCCTTAATAATGCCGCGGTCCGTGCCCTACTGTCGCAACCGGATGCCTACCGGATCGTGACCCGCGCCCCCGTGCTCCAGCAGGTTGGTTAAAACCTGTTGGCGTTTGTGGCGCGCCGTTGTAGAGCTATCCTCCATAAAGCGTTAAGACTGCCGGGCGACTGACACCGGCCTGATGAGGATTTATCGTGCCGGCCTATACGACTTCGACCGCTTCTCCCTCCTTCGGCAAGACCTCGGCAAAGCTTCTGCTGCTGACGGCGCTGGCGGCTGTGGCCCTCACCGCCTGCGCCGGTAAGCCCAAGCAACGCACGCGCCTCGTGTACGAGGAGCGCCCGGTCGAGGCGCTCTACAATACCGGCATGCAGCGTCTGGATGAAAAGAGCTGGAACGAAGCGGTGGATTATTTCGAAGAGGTGGAGCGTCAGCACCCCTATTCGGAATGGTCGCGCCGTTCGATCATCATGGAAATCTACGCCCACTATCAGGCCAACGATTATAACGAATCGACGGCGGCGGCGGAACGCTTCATCAAGCTCTATCCGGGCTCGCCCCTGACCCCCTATGCCTACTATATGCGGGCCATCAATTATTTCGAGCAGATCGTCGATGTGGGCCGGGATCAGGCCTATACCGAGACGGCGCAGGCCTATCTGCGCGAAATCGTGCAGCGTTATCCGGGTACCGAATATGCCCGCGACGCCCAGGTCAAGCTCGACATGGTCTATGACCAGCTGGCGGGCAAGGAAATGGAGATCGGCCGTTTCTATCAGGCGCAAAACCAGCCTCTGGCGGCCATTGGCCGCTTCAAGACGGTCATCACCCGCTATCAGACGACCTCGCACACGCCCGAAGCCCTCTATCGTCTCGTCGAAGCCAATCTGATGATGGGTATTACCGACGAAGCCAACCGCAATGCGGCGGTGCTGGGCTATAACTATGCGGGCGACCGCTGGTACACGGCGGCCTACAAGCTGATGCAGGAGCGCGGGCAGCCAATGGACATCAAGCCGCTGCCGGTTGCCGAAAAAACCAAACCGGCGAAAAAAGAACAAAAAGAGAAAAAGAGCTGGCTAAGCCGCATCAACCCGATGTAATCTGAGAGAAACAGCCGTGAGCCGACTCACGGCTTTTTCGTCAGGGTTTCCATGCTCACACGCCTGTCTATTCAAGACGTTGTGCTCGTTGATCGGCTGGATCTCGATATCCGGCAGGGCCTTTCGGTACTCACCGGTGAAACCGGGGCCGGCAAATCCATCATTCTCGATAGTCTGGGTTTGGCCACCGGCGCGCGCGGCGATGCCGGGTTGATCCGTGCCGGTGCGCCGCAGGCCTCGGTCACCGCCGAGTTCGATCTGGCCGCCGGGCACCCGCTGTATGAATTTCTAGAAGACAAGGGGCTGGCCGTAGAGCCCGGTGAGCCGTTGCTGCTACGCCGGGTGGTCAGCCGTGACGGGCGCTCCAAGGCCTTCGTCAATGATCAGTCGGTCTCGGTCAGCGTTCTCAAGGCGCTGGGTGATGGTCTGCTGGAAGTGCATGGCCAGCATGAGACGGTCGGCCTGCTCGATCCGCGCACGCACGGAGCCATGCTCGATGCCTATGGCGGTTGCGAAGGGGCGCTGGCGGCCACGGCGGCGGCCTTCCGCACGCTTAAGGCCCTGCGCGATCAGTACCGCGACCTCAAACGGCAATCCGACAATGCCACGGCCGAAATCGAAGAACTGACCCTGCGCCTTCAGGAACTGGACCGCCTCAACCCGCTGCCGGATGAGGAGGCGCAACTGGCGTCTGACCGCGCACTTCTGGGGGCCTCTGAGCGGGCGCTGGAAGACATCAATGAAGCGCGCACCACGGTCGGCGGCGATCAGTTGTCGCAGCGCCTGTCCAAGGCCTTCCGCGCCCTTGATCACGCCCGCACGCGCGCGCAGCAGGCCGGGGCGAGGGAGGGCCATGCGGTACTCAAGGCGCTTTCCGATGCCGCCGAGGCGCTCGACCGCACCCTGATTGCCGCTGATGAGGCGCTGGCCCTGATGGATGCGGCGGCCGATGCGCTGGACGTGGAGCCGGGTCAGCTGGATCGCGTCGAGGAGCGTTTGTTCGCTCTGCGGGCCATGGCGCGCAAGCTGAATATTCTGGTCGAGGACCTGCCCAAAAAACGTGCTGAGATCGCCCAGTCTCTGGGGCGTATCGAAGACGCCGATGCTGAGTTGAAAAAGCTGGCGGCGGCGATTGCCGTGGCGGAACAGGGCTTCCATGCGGCGGTTGAAACCCTGCGGCAGAAGCGTCTGGCGGCCGGTGAGGCGCTGAGTGCCGCCGTCATGGCCGAACTGGTGCCGCTCAAGCTCGACAAGGCGGCCTTCCGCGTCGCCATCCGCCCGCTGGAGCCTGAAAAGTATGGTGGTGCGGGCGGCGATGTGATTACGTTCGAGGTCCGCACCAATCCCGGCGCCGACTGGGGGGGGATGGCGGCCATTGCGTCGGGCGGCGAACTGGCGCGCTTTGCCCTGGCGCTCAAGGCGGCTCTATCGACCCGTGGCGGCGAAGACGCGGCCGGTCCGGTGATGATCTTTGACGAGGTCGATCAGGGCGTCGGCGGTGCCGTGGCCGATGCCGTGGGGTTGCGTCTGCGTAAGCTGGCCCAGCGCTCTCAGGTGATCGTCGTCACCCACTCGCCGCAGGTGGCTGCACGCGGCGATCAGCATTTGAAGGTCTCCAAGGCCGATGCGGGTGAGGGGATGCGCTCGCGCGTCGTCGAACTGAGCAAGGACGAGACGCTGGAAGAACTGGCCCGCATGTTGTCGGGCGCCGAAATCACCCCCGAAGCCCGCGCCGCCGCTATGGCGTTGGTGAAGGGGTAAAGGCATAGCCTCCCCCCTGATCTCAGGGGAGGGATAAAGACAAGACATGACCACACACGCACCCGATACGGCGCAGGCGCGCCACGCCCAGCTTTCTGCCGAGATCAAGCACCACCGCGATCTCTACTATAATCAGGAAGCGCCCGAACTCACTGACGCCGAATACGACGCGCTGGAGCAGGAGCTGCGCGCGCTGGAGGCGCAGTATCCGGACCTGCATACGGTCGATAGCCCGACCGAACAGGTGGGGGCCGAGATTTCGAGCAAATTCGCCCCGGTTCAGCACGGCGTGCCTATGCTGTCGCTCGACAACGCCTTTGCGCCGGAAGACGTGGCCGATTTTGAAAAAAAGATAAGACGATTTTTGGCTAAAAAAATCTCTAATGATGAAGCCATAGAGTTTGTGGCAGAGCCCAAGATAGACGGCCTATCCTGTTCGCTCCTCTATGTGAACGGCAAGCTGGTGCGGGCGGCGACGCGCGGCGACGGGCGCACAGGCGAAGATATCACCGAGAACGTCCGCACTATCAAGGACGTACCGCATGTGCTGAGTGGAGTAGGTTATCCTGAGCGCATCGAAATCCGCGGTGAGGTCTATTACCCGCTGGCCGATTTTGCCGCCATGAACGCCAGGGCTGCCGAAGAGGGTGGCAAGGTCTTTGCCAATCCGCGCAATGCGGCGTCCGGCGCGCTGCGGCAACTGGATGCCACCATTACCGCTTCGCGGCCCCTCCGCTTTTTTGCTTACACATGGGGAGAAGTAATTGATGGGTTAGAACCAAACGTACTCGTCGATCAGATTGAGAAATATGAAAAATTTCACGAACGGTATCCCACTCAAACGAGTGTTCTCCAAGCATTCAGAGAATGGGGTTTTCAAGTCAATCCACGTTCTACTGCCACTGAAAATTTCCAAGGACTGCTAAGTATCTACGATGAGATTCAGCGCGACCGTTCTCGCCTTGGTTATGATATTGATGGCGTGGTTTATAAAATCAACAGGTTGGATTATCAGAGAATTTTGGGCTTCGTCTCGCGCTCGCCGCGCTGGGCCATCGCGCACAAGTTTCCGGCGGAACAGGCCCTGACCCACCTGAAGGCCATCGACATTCAGGTCGGGCGCATCGGTACCCTGACCCCCGTGGCGCGGCTGGAGCCGGTCAATGTCGGCGGCGTGGTGGTGTCGAATGTAACGCTGCACAACGCCGATGAGATCGCGCGCAAGGATATCCGCATTGGCGATCTGGTCCGTGTGCAGCGCGCCGGGGATGTCATCCCGCAGATTGTTGGTGTCGAGCTGTCTGAGCGTCCGGACGGGACGGAACCCTATGCATTTCCGACTGTCTGCCCGTGTCCGCTGAAGACCACCGTGGTGCGCGAACTGAACCTCAAGGGCGAAGAGGGGGTGGCGCGCCGCTGCACCGGCGAACACGCCTGCCCGCATCAGCGCGTCGAATATCTGAAATACGTCGTCAGCCGTAAGGTGCTCGATATCGAGGGCTTGGGCGAAAAGCAGCTTCAGAAGTTCAGCGAAGAAGGGCTGATCCGCGAACCGGCGGACATCTTCACGCTGGAGGCGCGGGACAAGACGTCCCTGACGCCGCTGCGCAACCGCGAAGGCATGGGTGAGACCTCAGCGCGCAACCTGTTCAAGGCTATCGAAGACCGCCGCCAGTTGCCACTCGACCGCTTTATTGCCGCTCTGGGGGTCAAGGGGGTTGGGGAAACCACCGCGCGTCTGCTGGCGCGGGCCTACCATTCGGAAAGCGCCTTCCGCGACGCCATGACGGCGCTGGCGGCGGTGGACGAAGAGGTGAAGGCGGCGCTCGACAATATGGATCAGGTCGGACCGTCTCTGGTGGCGGCGCTGATCGAGTTCTTCTCGAACGACCACAATGTTGGCATCTATCAGCGCTTTGTGGCGCAACTCAGCGTACAGGATGCCGAGGCCGTGGCCGGGGATTCGGCGGTGTCGGGCAAGACGGTGGTGTTTACCGGCACGCTGGAGAAGATGACGCGCGACGAAGCCAAGGCGCAGGCTGAACGTCTCGGGGCCAAGGTGGCGGGCTCGGTTTCGGCCAAGACGCACATTGTGGTGGCCGGGCCGGGCGCGGGTTCAAAGCTCAAAAAAGCGGCTGAACTGGGTGTTCAGGTGATGACCGAGGACGAATGGCTGGCCTTTATCGGGGTGGCATGAGGCTTTAACCCTCCCCCTGAAAAATTAGGGGAGGGCTTAAGATCAATCCATCGCAGTGGCGAAATAGGCCTGTTCCTGCGCTGTCAGTTGTGGTTCGGGGAACAGGGTGCGGTCGGCCAGCGATACCATCCCGAACAGGGCGATCAGACCGGCCAAAAAGCCCGTCCCGATCAGGAAATGCCTGCGGGCGGCCTTGCGCGCTTCGGCTTCGGGCGACAGGGCGCGTGCCGGGCTATGCGAAACGGTGAACTGACCGAAGGTGTCGGTGGCGGGTTGAAAAACGGTGCTGGCAGGCATGGTGTCCCTCCGCAGACTGATGGTTACGGGGACACCTTATGCCCTGCCGGATAAGGGCGCAGGTCGTTCTGATTTTGCCGGATATAAAGCCTTTATAAGGGCGCGCAGACGGTTTTAAGCCAGTCTGCCACCTCCGGATTTACGCGCGGCGACAGCAGGCGTAGCACCTCCGCATGGTAATCGTCCATATAGCGGCGCTCGGCCTCGCTGAGCAGCGACACCTCAATCAGGCTGCGATCAATCGGTGCCCAGGTCAGGTTCTTGAAGCCCAGCATCGGGCGTTCACCCCCGGCGATGGGGGCCGCTTCGGTGACGTATTGCAGGTTCTCGATACGGATGCCGAAGTCGCCGGCCTTATAGAAGCCCGGCTCGTTGGAGACGATCATGCCGGGTTGCAGGGCATAGGCATTGAGCGCCTTGGCGATGCGTTGTGGGCCTTCGTGCACACCCAGATAAACGCCGACGCCGTGGCCGGTGCCGTGGTCGTAGTCGAATCCGGCGTTCCACAGGAACTGCCGCGCCAGCACATCAAGATGCGTGCCGGTCGTGCCGGCCGGGAAGCGGATGGTGGCCAGTGCAATATGCCCCTTAAGCACCAGGGTGAACATGCGTTTGTGTTCGGCGCTCGGTGTGCCGATGGCCATGGTGCGGGTGACATCGGTGGTGCCATCGACGTACTGACCGCCGGAATCGACCAGCAGCAGATTACCGGGCGCGATGCGGATATTGCTCTGTTCGGTGACGCGGTAATGCGGCAGGGCCCCATGCGGGCCGAAGCCGGAAATGGTGTCGAAGCTGAGGTCTTTCACCACCCCCGAAGCAATGCGCAACGACTCCAGCTTTTGCGCCACTTCGATTTCCGACGGCAAGGCGGTCTGCGCCTCAGTGGCCACCCAGTAGAGAAATTCGCTGAGGATGGCACCATCGCGTATATGGGCTTCGGTGGTCCCGGCGATTTCTGCGGCGTTTTTGCAGGCGCGTGGGACAAGGCAGGGATCATCGCCCGCAACGGCGGTGGCCCCGGCCCCTTCGATGGCCTGCACCCACCAGGCCGAGGACCAGTTGGGATCGACCAGCACGCCCTGACCGGACAGGGCCGTCAGCGCCGCCGGGATGTCCGTGGGCGTCTTCAGTGCCACCTCATTGCCCAGCCATTCGCCAAGGCCTTCCGTGACCTTGGCCGGTTCGAGGAACAGTTCCGCCGTGCCGTCGGCCTTGAGCAGGGCCTGCGCCAGCGGCAGGGGCGAACGGATGACGTCGCCGCCGCGCACATTGAACAGCCACGCAATAGACGACGGTGCGGTGATCAGAGCGGCGGCCACGCCCTTCTGACGCAGGCTTTCGGCCAGTTTGGCGCGCTTGTCACCCGACGCGACGCCTGCAAATTGTATCGGTTGCGCCACCACCGGCGTCATCGGCTGAGCCGGGCGCGCCGCCCCCCAGGCGAGGTCGATGGGGTTTTCATCCACGGCTTTCAGGGTGACGCCGACGCTGGTGGCCGCCAGTTGCAGCGCCTTCAGCGCCGCCGGGCTGTGCAGGCGCGGATCATAGCCGATGACGCGGCCGCGCGGCTGAGCGGCGATCTGTTCGGCGATGGCGGTGGCGGTGAAATCAACGACCTCGAACACCGAAGGATCGGTCTGTTCGCGCGACTGCAGGGTGTAGCGACCGTCGGCAAACAGGATGGCTTGCTCTTTGAGGATCAGGGCCGCGCCCGCCGAACCGGTAAAGCCCGATACCCAGGCCAGACGCTCATTGGCGTCGGGCAGATATTCGTTCTGGTGCTCGTCTTCGTGCGGGACGATAAAGCCGTCGATACCGAGACCGGCAAACTGCGCCCGCAGCGCTGCGACGTGGGTCACGCCCTGCGACGGGTGGGTGGTGACGCTGTAGGTTTGGAAAACGTGTACGGTATCGGCGGTCATGGTGGGGGCCTCGGTCGATGGAGGCCCCCTATATAGACCGTCAGGATTTGGTTTCAAATCCTATCATCGGTCTCAATATTTGGCGCGCACGCCCAGCCACAGGCGGCGACCAACCGAGCCATAGTTGGCGGCGGTTTCATAGTCTTCGTCCGTAGCGTTTTCGACGCGCCCGAACAGCGCCACCGTGTCGTTCAGCGCATAGCTGGCGCGCAGGTCGAGCAGGGTGTAGGCGTCCAGTCGCCGGGTATTGTAGATGTTCTCGAACGACTTTCCCGCATAGCGGACGGAGGCGCCCAGTTCGAGCGCCTCCGTCGCCTGCCATTCGACGCTGGCATTGCCCAGATGACGCGGCGCACGGCCCAGATCGTTGCGGAAGGTGGCACTGGTACGGGCGTCGTCGCGGGCGATAATGTGGCTGTAATTGCCCGACAAACGCACGCTTTGGGTCAGCCTTGTCTCGCCTTCCAACTCGATGCCATAGGCCTTGGTGCGGGCGATATTGCCATAGCGGAAGGACGACAGGTCATAGTCGATCTGATTGTCGGTCTTACGCCCGAACAGCGAGACACCGATGCGGCTGTCGTTCGTGCCATAATAATCGACGCCGACATCGAGATTGGTTGCTTCTTCAGGCTTGAGCTTGAGATTGCCGGACCAGCCGTCATAGAGCTGATACAGGCTGGGGGCCTTGAAGCCCTGACCCAGGCTGCTGCGCAGTACCACAGACGGCGACAGGGCATAGGCGACGGCGACCTGAGCGATGGTGTTGCCGCCAAAGACCGAATGATCGTCATAGCGCAGGCTGGCGTTCACTGTCAGGGCGGGCGTCACGTCCTGACGCAGTTGCGCGAACAGGCCGTTAAGGGTGACGCGCTTGTTGAGGCCTGAGGCAATAGCTTGCGAGCGCTCGCTCGACGCACCGAAGACCAGTTTGGACGTCTCCGACAGGGCCAGAGCCCCGGTGTAGTCGAAGCTGGTCTGACGGCCTTCGAACGGATAGGCGGTAGCGTTGGCGAGGTCAGAGGTCGAGCGCTTCGTCGTGCTGTAGCTCAGGGTGAAGGTCTGCTTCAGCGCGCCGTCAAAGGAATGCGTGTAGTAGCCGAGGCTGGCCAGATTTTCGTTTTGAAAACCGGTGTCGCGGGTGTCGGCCAGTTGGAACTCTTTGTTATAACCGTCGAAATCGTAGTCGCTTTCGGTGCGGGCCAGACGGGCGCGCAGGCCCGACGTCTCGCTCAGGGCGTAGTGGACATAGGCGTTGAGGTGCTTTTGCGTAAAGCCGTCCTTTTCCACCCCGCCGCGCAGCGACGAGACGCCGTCATCGTCGATATAGGACGCCGCCAGACGCCAGCTCAGTGGGCCCGTCTTGCCGCCGATACCGGCCTTGCCCACGACGTATTCATCAAGGCCTTCGAGGGAGCCTTGCGCCTCAAAAGGGGCCTGGGGCGTGCGGGTCGTCACCGACACCACACCGCCGATGGCCTGCGAGCCCCACAGGGTCGAAAGCGGGCCGCGCAGGATTTCGACGCGCTCGGCATCATTCAGCGCCAGCAGGCCGAGGTTCAGCCCGCCGCCGATCATCGACGGGTCGCCCAGCTTCACGCCATCGACGATGAACAGGCTGCGGTCGCTTTCGGCCCCGCGGAAGCGTGCCGTGCCGGCCTGACCGGGACCGCCGGTCTGAGAGATGGAGACGGACGGGGTGAGGGCGATCAGGTCTTTCAGATAGACCGACTGACTGCGCTCTATGGCGGCGGCGTCAAACGTGGTGACGCTCTGCCCCACCTTGGACAGGGCCACCGGTTCACGGGTGAGGGTGACGATCACCTCCTGCGGGGCGTCATCGGCCAGCGCAGGCGAGGTGAGGAGGGCGGCAAACGCAACGCCGCAAAGGAGAGTTTTCAAGGTCTTATGCCTATTCACAACAGGACGAGCGCCCCGGACGAGCCAGTGCGCACCACGAATCGTCTCTGAGGAAGGCCTCCGGTTAAAAAGGCTTATCCGCTCTTGTGGCACACCCCGACCACGCGAAGGACGACAGCAGGGGCAGGTCTCCTGGCTCACGTCTGATCCCAACGGCCGAAGATGCTTAGCGCATCCGTCCGTTGAAAGCTCGCGAATGTCTCATCTGCATCTATGGCATGAGGCATTCGCGAACGGCATACCAAGTGTCATTTTCAATGACCCTTGGTATAGGCGTGTTCTGCCGCCTTCCCGGTTTGGAAACAACCAGTGGCGTATGGCGGAACACTCGACGCTTACAGTTGCGGGGACAGCGCAGGCCTTGCACCTGCTTCCCTTTTAAGCCGCATCTCTGCGGCACCGTCTGCACAGGGGCGGGCGTAGGGGAGCAGGGGGAGAAGGTCAAGCGCGGTGCGCGTGTATAAAGACAAGTGTGGCGCTTAGGACGCGGTGCCAGTGCCTAACAAGACCCGCAACACCGACTTGGCCGCGTCGAAGGGGACCGGGCTGCGCGTGGCCTGAGCGGCGACGACCGCCCCGTTGAACAGGACCATCGCCTGATCGGTCAGGGCGTCGGGGTCTGGGTGGCCGGTGAGGTCACTCAGCTCACGGACCAAGGCGCGCATATCAGCGAACATGGCCGTCGCGGCGGCCTCAATCTCCGGCTGACGGCCGCCAAATTCTTGACGCGCCGAGATGGCCAGACAACCGCGGAAACAGCCACCGGCAAACAGGCTCTGGCGCAGGTCGAACAGGGCCATCAGACGTCCCTTCGGATCAGGACTCAGCGCTTCGACCCTGGCGCGCAGTTGCGGCAGGGATTGTTCGCGATAGTGATCGACCAGCTCGGCGATCAGCGCCTCCTTGGACGGAAAGTACTTATACAGGGTGCGCTTGGAAATGCCGGTATCGGCCATCAGCGTATCGACGCCCAGACCGAAGCCGTGATCGTAGAACAGCTCAAAGGCGTGGTTGATAATGTCCTGTTTTTTTTGCGGTTTAGTCATAGGGGCGCTTTTGACAGCAAGGTGCGGGAAGCCTGTGAAGTGGCCGATGTGAAAAAATATAGCTTATCGGCTTGCAAAAGTAAACAGAGCGGTTTACATCGAAGTCATATAAACAGATTGGTTTACTTTTTGAAGTCTGAACCCTCGGAGCCTGTCATGTCCCTCTCCAACCAAGTCATTTTCGTTACCGGTGCCAATCGCGGTATTGGTGCCGCCACGGTGCGCGAACTGCTCTCCCGCGATGTCAAAAAGGTCTATGCCGCTGCCCGTAATCCCGCCTCTCTGCCGGATTTTGCCGATCCGCGCGTCGTGCCGCTGGCGCTCGATATTACCAACGACGCTCAGGTCGCCGCGGTTGCCGAAGCGGCCGGGGATGTTGATGTCGTGCTCAACAATGCCGGGACGGCGGTGTTTTCGGACGTGCTGAACTCTCCGCTGGACGTGGTCGCTGCCGATTTCGACACCAACCTCTATGGCACGCTTAGGGTCATGCGCGCGTTTGCGCCGAAGCTGGTCGCCAAAGGCTCAGGCACGATTGCCAATGTCATCAGCGTCGTGGGCCTTGTCGCCGCTGCGTCTCTGGGCGGCTATTCGGCGTCCAAGGCGGCGCTGTTGTCGGTTACGCAGTCGGCGCGAGCCGGCCTGAAAGGCACGGGCGTCAAGGTGCTCGGTGTCTTCCCAGGACCGATCGACACCGATCTGGCGCGCGATATACCGATGCAAAAGGCGACGCCGGAAACCGCAGCCAAACGCATTGTCGAAGGGCTGGAAGCGGGTGAAGAATACATCTTCACCGACCCGGTAGCGGATCATATTGGCCATACCTGGCGTACCAATGCACCGGGCCTTGAAGCGGCGATGGCCGGGGCAGAGTGAGGCGACTGGCTATCCCCTCTCCCTCACGGGAGAGGGGCGGATTAACTAAAACGCATACACCTTGGACGGGCGCAGATAGACTGTGTCGTTCAGGCGCAGGTCTGAGGCCTCTGAGTCGTGGGCGTGCTGGGTTTCAAACACCTGCCCCGTTGAGCTTTGCAGTTCCAGACGCAGATTGGCCCCGGCAGGCAGGAGGGACAGCACCTTGGCCTCAAAGCCCGGTCCCTCGTCGTGCAGGTGCGTATCGAAGGGGCGAAAGCGAACGGTCTGTGCACCGCTGAGCGCCTTGGGGCTGACGACCGGGGCGCTGAAACCGCCGAAATCGGCCACCCCGTCCGACAGGCTGGCCGCCACCTTATTTGACGTGCCGAGAAAATCGAAGACAAAGGCCGATTGCGGATGGCGGTAAAGCTCCAGTGGCTTGCCGATCTGTTCGATCTGGCCGTCTTTCAGCACCACCACGCGGTCGGCGAGGTCGAGCGCCTCTTCCTGATCGTGGGTGACGAAGAGGGTGGTGACGCCGGTTTCATCGTGGATGCGGCGCAGCCAGCGGCGGAGATCCTTGCGCACCAGCGCATCGAGTGCGCCGAACGGCTCATCGAGCAGCAGGATGCGCGGATTGATGGCCAGCGCGCGCGCCAGCGCCACGCGCTGCCGCTGACCGCCCGAAAGCTGGCTGGGGTAGCGCTTGCCGAGGTCTTCGAGCTGGATCAGTTTCAAAAGGCGCTGCACCGTGGCCTGAATCTCCGCCTTGGACGGGCGCTCTTTGGACGGACGCACATTGAGGCCGAAGGCGATGTTCTGCGCCACAGTCATGTGACGGAACAGGGCGTAGGACTGAAACACCATGCCGACGCGACGGTCGCGCGCCGACAGCGTCAGATAGTCGAGGCCGTCGAAGTCGATACGGCCCGTGTCCGGACGGTCGAGCCCGGCCAGCAGGCGCAAAAGCGTCGTCTTGCCCGAACCCGATGGTCCCAGCAGGGCCAGAAACTCGCCCGGCTGGGCTTCGAACGACACATCGTTGAGCGCGGCGAAGTCGCTGAAGCGTTTGGTGATGTTTTTGACGACTAAGGACATATAAAGCTCAATCAGTGGCGGCGGTTGGCGGCCAGTTCGTCACCGAAGCGCCATTCCAGCAGGGTTTTCAGGACCAGCGTCACAAGTGCCAGACCGGCCAGCAGCGTCGCGGCCCCGAAGGCCCCCACACTGTCATATTCGTTATAAAGCACTTCGATGTGCAGGGGCAGGGTGTTGGTCAGGCCGCGAATATGGCCCGACACCACCGACACGGCGCCGAATTCGCCCATGGCCCGCGCCGTACACAAAAGCACGCCATAGGTCAGGGCCCATTTGATATTGGGCAGGGTGATACGAAAGAAGACGTCCCAGCCCGAAGCCCCCAGCGTTACGGCGGCGATTTCTTCGTCTGTGCCCTGATCCTGCATCAGCGGGATCAGTTCGCGCGCCACGAAGGGCAGGGTGACCAGCACGGTGGCGATAACAAGGCCGGGCAGGGCGTAGATGATTTTAATATTGCTGGCTTCGAGCACGCTGGCGAACCAGCCGTGCGCCCCGAACAACAGCACCCACACCATGCCTGAAATGACCGGCGAGATCGTGAAGGGCAGGTCGAGCACCGACAGCAACAGCCCCTTACCCGCAAAATCAAAGCGCGTCACGCACCACGCCGCCGCTATACCGAAGACGGCATTGAGCGGCACGGCGATGGCGGCGACCGTCAGGGTCAGACGAATGGCGCTGAGGGCGTCGGGTTGGACGATCGCCGACAGGTAGGGCTGAACGCCCTGTTTGAAGGCTTCGGCCAGCACATTGACCAAGGGCAGGACGATAACCAGCGCCATCCACACGGCGGCCAGCGCCATCAGCAGGAAGGCGGCGGGGGTCTTCGGTCTTTCGGGGGCGCGGGCTCTCATGCTCAGGCGCGTCCCCGACGCGATAGAAGCAGTTGCAGGGCATTGACCAGCAGCAGGCTAAGGAAGGCGAGGCTCAGCATGGCCACCGCGATGGCGGCCGCCCCGGCATAGTCGAACTCTTCAAGCTTGATAACGATCAGCAGTGGCGTGATTTCCGACACAAAGGGCATGTTGCCGGCGATAAAGATGACCGAGCCGTATTCGCCGACGGCGCGCGCAAAGGCCAGCGAAAAGCCGGTCAGCAGGGCGGGGGCCAGCGAGGGCACGATGACGCGCAGGGTGGTTTGCAGCGGCGTGGCGCCCAGAGTGGCGGCGGCCTCTTCGACCTCGGCATCGAACTCGGCCAGAACGGGCTGCACCGAGCGCACTATGAAGGGCAGGCCAACAAAGACCAGCGCTACGAAGATACCGAGCGGCGTATAGGCGATCTTGATACCTAAGGGCGCGAACAGGCTGCCGACCCAGCCATTGGCGGCGTACATCGAACAGAGCGACACGCCGGCCACTGCGGTGGGCAGGGCAAACGGCAGATCGACCAGTGCATCGACCAGTCCCTTGCCCGGAAACTCATAGCGCGTCAGCACCCAGGCCACGATCAGCCCGGCAAACAGATTGACCAGTGCCGCCAGAAGCGAGGTGGTGAAGGTCAGGCGCAAGCTGGCCAGCACGCGCGGATCGCTGATGGTTTGCCACACGCCGTCCAGCCCGTGTTCCCACGGACGCGCCAGAAGGGCGGCGAGCGGCAGGACGACGATCAGCGACAGATATGTCAGGGTGATGCCCAGCGACAGGCCAAAGCCCGGCAGGACGCGCGCCTTGTGCGTCGCCTTGGGCGGCTTGTAGCCTTCGGTGGCCAGCGGAACAGCGCCCGGCGTGGGGGTGGCGTTGACGGTCATAAAGGCCTTGGGCTTACTTGTTCAGCTTGACTTGCAGCGCATCGAAGGCCGCGCCCGCCGCAAAGAAATCGGCATGGGCTTTTTTCCAGCCGCCGAAGTCGCTGTCCACTGACAACAGGCGCAGTTGCGGGAACGTCTGCGTGAACTGCGCGGCGACGGCCTCGCTGACCGGGCGGTAGAAGTTTTCGGCGACCAGCTTTTGTGCGTCGTCGTCGAACAGGCCCTTCACATAGGCTTCGGCCAGTTCTCGCGTGCCCTTCTTATCGACATTCTTGTCCACCACGGCGACCGGCGGCTCGGCGCGAATCGACAGGGACGGATAGACGATCTCGAAATCCTTGGCTCCGCTGTCCTTCAGCGCCAGCAGAGCCTCGTTTTCCCAGGCCAGCAGGACATCGCCCTGACCGCGCTGCACGAAGGTGGTGGTGGAGCCGCGCGCCCCGGTGTCGAGCACCGGCACATTGCGATACAGCGCTTCGATATAGGCGGCCGGGTCCTGACCATTTGTTTTGGCCCAGCCGTAGGCGGCCAAATAGTTCCAGCGCGCCCCGCCCGAGGTCTTGGGGTTGGGGGTAATGACGCCGATACCGGGCTTAATTAAATCGCCCCAGTCCTTGATAGCCTTGGGGTTGCCCTTGCGCACCAGAAACACGATGGTCGAAAAGTAGGGGGTCGAATTGTGCGGCAGACGTTTGGCCCAGTCGGTGCTGATCAGGCCCTTTTCGGCAATGGCGTCGATATCGTGGGCCAGCGCCAGAGAGACGATATCGGCATCGAGCCCTTCGATGACGGCGGTCGTCTGCTTGCCGGAGCCGCCGTGGCTCTGATTGACCGTCACCGGCGTCTTCACCTTGGTGGCGAACAGTTTGTTATAGGCGACATAAAGCTCGCGCGTCGGGTCATAGGAGACGTTGAGCAGGGTCTTGGCCGACGCCTCACCGCTCTGACCGCAAGCCGCCAGAGACAGGGCCGAACCCGTAAGGCCAGCCGCTGCCGCGCCTTTGAGCAGCCAGCGGCGGGAAAGAGCAACAGATCGGGTCATGGTCGGTCTCCTGTACGGAAAAGGCCGGTTACGAATGCAATTTAGTAGGAATTTTACGCGCGTCTTTTGATAACGCCACAGCCTACCCCATGACGCAGCATATGCCAAATCCATGACAATTGGTCAGGCGACGATTTTTACCGGGTCGGATTAGTCGTTCTAATCTGCGATCCGGTCAATCTTCACTTGCGCCTGACGCCATTCGGCGGCAGAGCAGTCATCGTATACGAAAGGCCCATCATATGCGTGAAACCACCCGTGTCATCTCTCCGGTTCTGGATAAGCCCCGCAGCCGCCGCGCCGTCAATACCGGCGTCGAGCGCGGCTCGACCGTGCTGATGGAAAGCGCGGAGGTGCTGTATCGCGATGATATCAAGCCGACCTATGGCACCGAAGGCCTTTCGACCCAGCGCGAACTGTGTCGCCTGCTGGCCGAACTGGAGGGAGCCGAAGAGGCTTTTATACTGCCCAGCGGTCTGGCGGCGCAGACCCTGCCCATCTTCGCGGTGCTGAAGGCCGGCGATCACGTGCTGGCGGTCAATTCGGCCTATCGCCCGGTCAGGCGCTTCCTCGATACGCAACTGGCGCGCTTTGGCGTTGATGTCACCTGGTATGCGCCGTCTGCGACGCCAGACGAAGTGATGGCGCTCGCCACCGAAAAGACGAAGCTGATCTACCTCGAAAGCCCCGGCTCACTGACCTTTGAAATTCAGGATATCCCGGCCATTGCGCAGGCCGCCAAGGCGCGTGGCATCCTGACCTTCTGCGACAATACCTATGGAGCGGGCGTGTTGTTCAAGCCGCTGGCGCACGGGGTCGATATGTCCATGCAGGCCCTGACCAAATATGTGGGCGGCCATTCCGATGTGCTGATCGGGTCGGTGGCGGTCAATGATCCGGCGCTGGCCGAGGCGATTTACGATGCCATCAAGGCTTGGGGCTTCTTCACCTCGGCCGACGAATCCTATCTGGCCCTGCGCGGTCTGCGCACCCTGCACCTGCGCCTCAAACAGTCGGGCGAGGCGGGACTGAAGGTGGCGCAATGGCTCACCACCCGCCCCGAAGTGATCCGCGTGGTCCATCCGTGGCTGGACAGCCATCCGGGCAGCGACGTCTTCCGCCGGGATTTCAGCGCGCCCAATGGTCTGTTCCTCGTGGTGCTTAAAGGCGACGGCGAACCGGCCTCGCAGCGCTTTCTGAATGCGCTTAAACTGTTCGGGTTGGGTTTTTCGTGGGGCGGCTATGAGAGTCTGGCTGTCAATTGTGAACCGCAATTTATCGGCCGTCACAAACTGACCCCAGAAGATCATGCGCCGCTGGAAGGCAGCTATGTGCGCCTCTATGTCGGTCTCGAAGACCCCGATGACCTGATCGCCGATATTGAACAGGCTTTGGCGGCTTTATAGATTTTGTTTTTGCTTTGTTCCGGTCTTTGCGCTATGTCAGGAGTGGACTGACGCAGGGGAAGGGATATGTCGCGCGCCGCCCGGCTTTTGAATTTGCTACAGATTTTGCGCCGGCACCGTTATCCGGTAACCGGTGACTGTCTTGCGCAGGAGTTGAACGTCTCATTGCGCACCCTTTATCGGGACGTCGATGCCCTACGCGCTCAGGGGGCCGATATCGAAGCCGAGGCCGGGGTGGGCTTTCTGCTGCGGCCCGGTTTCATGCTGCCGCCGCTGATGCTATCTCACGATGAGATTGAGGCCATTGCGCTGGGGGTCAAATGGGTGGCCGGGCGCACCGACAAGGCCATTTCGGCGGCGGCGGTCAATGCGTTGGCCAAGATCAATGCCGTCCTGCCCGACGATATGCGCGACAGCCTGCAAACGACCGGCCTGATGGTACCACCGCCGTGGAAGGACGCCGAGGTGACGGAGTTTGAGGATCGTTACCTCAAAATGATCCGGCAGGCGCTGAAATCCGAGCGTAAGCTGATCATGGACTATAGCGATGTGAAGGAGGCGACGACGGCGCGTGTCGTCTGGCCGGTGGCACTGGGCTTTTATGAACGGGCGCGGCTGCTGGTCGGCTGGTGCGAATTGCGGCAGGATTTCCGGCATTTTCGCTCTGACCGTATTCGTAATCTGAGCGTTGCGGATGAGCGCTATCCGACGCGGCGCACGACGCTGCTCAGACAATGGCGCGAACTGGAAGACGCCATGTACCGGGCCTATGAGGCGCGTCAGGCCGAGACGGCATAAAAAACCGGAAGCGAGGGGGCGCTTCCGGCGGAGTTTCGGAGGGGGAGAGAGAAGGGGCGGGTCGCATCTCTCATCAGAGAGATACGAGAGACGCGACCCTTTCGGTCGGGGACCAAGGGCACCGATATGCGCCGACCGAAGCGGCATTCAGTGCCACACAACGTTTACTCGGCGGCTTCCAGTGCCTGCGGCGTGTTGCCGGAGGTCTTGATGGCAATCTGCTTCGGTTTCTTGGCTTCCGGGATTTCGACCACCAGATTGAGGGTCAGCAGCCCGTTGGCCAGTTCGGCTTCGGTGACGCGGATATGGTCGGCAAGCTGGAAGCGACGCTCAAAGCTGCGTTCGGCCAGACCGCGATGCAGGAAGGTGCGTGACCCGTCTTCGGCGTCCTTCTTGCCCGTAACGGTCAGGACGTTTTCCTTGACCTCGATATTCAGTTGATCAGGGCGGAAGCCAGCGACGGCGATTTCGATGCGGTAGGCGTCGCCATCCCCATCGGTGCCGGTGGCAATGCGTTCGATATTGTACGGCGGCCAACCCGGCGCGGTATCGGTGCGTGCGGCGGAATCGAGCAGGCTGACCAGACGGTCAAAGCCAACGGCGCTGCGGTACAGGGGGGAAAAGTCGATTTGAGTACGCATGAAAGTCTCCTTATCCAAAGCGAGATCGACAGCGGCGTAGAGCTGTCTTCGGTTGTCGGTTGGAACGCTTGCGCATCCCCGAAACGGGCGATGAAGCGGTCCAGAAAGACCCGGTGTCGGCGTCTTACGTCTATGGATTTGGGGAGGGTTTAGACGGCTTCAAGAGGGCACCCCAAATTTTGTAAACAAAAAAAGCGCAGGCGTGGGGCCTGCGCTTTTCGATGGTCGTCCCCCGCACGCGGGGGAGGTATGATCTCGATTAAGCCAGATAGTATTTCGCCATGCTCGACAAAGGCTTGGCCTTGATCTTCGAGGCGTTGCCTGCCGTGCCGAACTGCACAAAGCGGTCATAGCAGACCTGCTGCATCGCCTCTTTAGCGGGTTTCAGGTACGAGCGCGGATCGAAGCCCGCCGGGTTTTCGATAAAGTATTTGCGGATCGTGCCGGTGATGGCCATGCGGCAATCGGTGTCGATATTGATCTTGCGCACGCCGATCTTGATGGCCTTTTGCAGTTCTTCGACGGGCACGCCGTAGGTTTGCGGCATTTCCCCGCCATAGGCGTTGATCAGGTCCTGAAGCTCCTGCGGCACCGAGGACGAACCGTGCATGACGAGGTGGGTATTGGGCAGGCGCTTGTGGATTTCGGCAATAACGTGCATGGCCAGCACTTCACCGTCGGGCTTGCGCGAGAACTTGTAGGCGCCGTGCGAGGTGCCCATCGCGATCGCCAGGGCATCGACATTGGTTTTGGCCACAAAATCAACGGCCTGATCCGGGTCGGTCAGCAGTTGCGAGTGGTCAAGCACGCCTTCGGCCCCGTGGCCGTCTTCGGCTTCGCCCATGCCCGTTTCCAGCGAACCCAGCACACCCAGTTCGCCTTCGACGGACACGCCGCAGGCGTGGGCGAAATCAACGACGGTCCTGGTCACATTGACATTGTACTCAAAGTCGGCGGGCGTCTTGGCGTCGGCCATCAGCGAGCCGTCCATCATCACCGAGGTAAAACCGTTCTGAATGGCCGTGGCGCAGGTCGCCGGCGAATTGCCGTGGTCCTGATGCATGACGATCGGCAGTTCCGGATAGATTTCGACCAGAGCGTCGATCATCTTGGTCAGCATGATGTCGTGCGCGTAGTTGCGCGCGCCGCGCGACGCCTGAATAATGACCGGGCTTTCGGCCTTGCGGGCGGCGTCCATGACGGCCAGCCCCTGTTCCATATTGTTGATATTAAAGGCGGGTACGCCGTAATCGTTCTCGGCCGCGTGGTCGAGAAGCTGGCGCAAACTGATACGAGCCATGATAAATTTCCCTCTTTCATATGCTCAGTGAGGACCCTGCGGACTGGCCGGTTTCCGGTCTCAGGCCGCAAGGTCTGAAAATCATTTAAATATTAGTCGGTCTGGCTCCCTGACACCAGAGCTATAGCCTTTTCATTTAACTGAGTGCGGAGACGCCCGGCAAGTCCTTGCCTTCCATCCATTCAAGGAAGGCACCCCCCGCCGTGGACACAAAGGTCATGTCCTGCACCACACCGGCGTGGTTCAGCGCGGCAACCGTATCACCGCCACCGGCCACAGCGACCAGCTTACCCGATTGCGTTTGTTCTGCCGCAAATTTCGCGGCTTCGACGGTCGCGGCGTCAAACGGTGGCAGTTCGAACACACCTAGAGGCCCGTTCCAGATCAGGGTCTTGGAGTTGGCGATGACGTCTTTCAGTTGCGCGACCGTCTTGGGGCCTGCGTCAAAAATCTTGTCGTCGGGGCTCAACTCCGCCCCCAGATCAAGCGTGCGATTAGCCGCGTGCGCCTTGAAGTCCTGCGCCACCACAACATCGAGCGGCAGCAGGATGCGGCAGCCTTTGGCTTCGGCCTCTTTCAGGATTTCGAGGGCCGTGTCCTTAAGGTCTTTTTCGCAGAGCGAGCCGCCGACCTCATGACCCTGCGCGTAGAGGAAGGTGTTGGCCATGCCGCCACCGATGGCCAGCGCGTCTAGTTTACCGACAAGGTTCTTCAGCAGGTCGAGTTTGGTCGATACCTTCGAGCCGCCGACGATGCCGATGGTGGGGCGCACCGGCGCACCCAGCGCGGCATTCAGTGCATCCAGTTCGCGGCGCATGGACTCACCGGCATAGGCGGGGATGAGCTTTGCCACGCCTTCGGTCGAGGCATGGGCGCGGTGCGCAGCGGAGAAGGCGTCGTTGACATAGAGGTCGCCAAGATCGGCGAGCTGTTGGGCAAAGGCCGGATCGTTCTTTTCCTCGCCGGCATGGAAGCGCACGTTTTCCAGCAGGGCCACGCCCCCGGCGGGCAACAGTTTCAGCACATCGGCGGCGTCTGCACCCACGCAGTCATCGGCAAAGGCGACGGTGGTCCCCAGTAGCGCCGACAGGGCCGGAGCAACGAACCGCAGCGACATTTCCGGCACGACCTTGCCCTTCGGGCGGTCGAAGTGTGCCAGCAGGGCGACTTTCGCTCCTGATTTTTGCAGCTTTTCGATGGTCGGTAAGGCCACCTTCAGGCGCGTGTCATCGGTGATGCGACCGTCTTCGACCGGCACGTTGAAATCGACGCGCACCAGCGCGGTCTTGCCGTGAAGGTCGTATACATCATCAAGGGTTTTGAAGGTCATGGGGCCTCGCTTAAGGGTCAGAAGCTGTAAATGGAGCCGATAATGCCTGATAAGAACACCCATCCAACAATGCTGCCGATCAGCATGGACACCAGCAGGAACAGGTAGGCTAAAGGCCGGTTGGAGATGATTAAGTTTCCGTTCTTAATTATTTCAGCGTTAGGATCGAGAAAGAATTTTTGAAAAAGAATTAGATATATCAATGGGATTGCCGCAAAAACAATAAATACGACGGCGAGAGGCGTAAAGAGTATCAAACATATCAGTGAAGCGAAAAACGGAGTGCCGGATAGAAAGCCACCTGCCAACCACCACAGGAACTTGGTGTTCACCTCCTGCTGATGGCGCTTTAGACTTGATTTTTCCGGTTCCACGAAGGCTGTGCCTTTTTTGGAGAAACCCCGCCGGATCACTCCGGCGGGGCTTGGCCTATTACAGGAACTTGCCCAGCGCGACGGCGGTGTCCGACATGCGGGTCGAGAAGCCCCACTCATTGTCGTACCAGGTCAGGATGCGCACGAACTGACCGTCGATGACCTGCGTCTGCTTGAGCGCAAAGGTCGAAGAGGCCGGATTGTGGTTGAAGTCCGAAGACACCAGCGGCTCATCGGTATAGGCGAGGATGCCCTTCATCGGGCCGTCGGCGGCGGCGATGATGGCGGCATTGACCTCTTCGACCGTGACCGGGCGCGCCGGCACGATCTTCAGGTCCACCACCGAGACGTTCGGGGTCGGCACGCGGATCGACGAACCGTCCAGCTTGCCCTTCAGGTGCGGCAGGACGAGGCCCACGGCCTTGGCAGCACCGGTCGAGGTCGGGATCATGCTGAGCGCCGCGGCGCGGGCGCGATACAGGTCCTTGTGCATGGTGTCGAGCGTCGGCTGATCACCCGTATAGGAGTGGATGGTCGTCATGTAGCCGCGCTCGATGCCGCACAGGTCCGACAGGACCTTGGCCACCGGCGACAGGCAGTTGGTGGTGCACGAGGCGTTGGAGATGACCGTGTCTTCGGCGGTCAGGGTGTCGTGGTTGACGCCATAGACGATGGTCTTGTCGGCATTGTCGCCGGGGGCCGAGATGATGACCTTCTTCGCGCCGGCTTCGAGGTGGGCCGAGGCCTTTTCCTTCGAGGTGAAGATGCCGGTGCATTCCATGGCGATATCGACCTTGAGCGCCGCGTGCGGCAACTCGGCCGGGTTCTTGATCGCCGTCACCTTGATCGGGGCATAGGTCTTGCCATTGGCGGTGATGATCAGGCTGTCGCCATAGACCTTCACTTCGGCCGGGAACTTGCCATGCACGGAGTCGTAACGCAGCAGATGGGCGTTGGTTTCGACCGGGCCGAGATCGTTGATCGACACCACTTCGATGTCGGTACGGTTGTTCTCGATGATCGAACGCAGAACCAGACGGCCAATACGACCGAATCCGTTAATCGCCACACGTAAAGTCATTGTCACATCCCTTGTGCTCAGGGCCGTCGAAACCGGCGGCAAATCCATGTTTTTGCGACCTTGGTTTTGTCCCTAAGTCTCGCCAAGTCAAGCGCAAAATACCATCATGCGGCACGTGGTAGCGCTACCCGGTGCACGCCTTGTTTCGCAAGGTAACAGGCTGGGTTTGGGCGATGCCTCTCAGGCCAGCGGCAGGGTCAGGCGGGCGTCCAGCCCTTCGACACGACCGTCTGTGACGCGATTGCGCAGGGTCAGGGCACCCTGATGCGCTTCGGCCAGAGCGCGGGCGACGCTGAGCCCCAGTCCTGCCCCGCCGGTGTCGCGGTTGCGTGAAGATTCCAGCCGGTGGAAGGGCTCAAACACCGCCTCCAGCGCCTCTTCCGGCACGCCGGGGCCGTCGTCGCTGAGTGTGACAACAACCTGATTGCCGTCACGCTGCACGCTGAGACGCGAACCGCCCGCATAACGGTGGGCGTTTTCAAACAGGTTGCACAGGATGCGCTTCATGGCGATGCTGTCGGCCATGACGGTCAGGCCCGGTTCTATCGGACCCATCTGCACATTGTGCAGATCGGCCATGTCCTCGGCCAGACTTTCGGCCAAGGCGCTCAGATCAAGCCGCACCACGTTCTGCGCCATCTTGTCCGCCGAGGCAAAGGTCATGGCCGAGCGGATCAGACCGTCCATATGGGCGATGTCCTGAGCGATCCGGTCACGCTCTTTGGCGGGCAGGCTCTCGATGCGCAACCGCAGGCGCGCCAGCGGGGTTTTCAGATCGTGGGCGATGGCGGCAATGACGGCGGTGCGGCTTTCGACGTGCTGACGGATACGCACCTGCATGGCGTTCAGCACGTGCGTCGCCCGGCGCACCTCCGCCGGCCCGCTTTCTTTCAGTGGTTCGGCGGCGCGGTCAAATTCGAGCTTGGCGGCCCCTTCGGCCAGGGCTGCGATCGGTTGGGTCAGACGGCGCGACAACAGCCAGGCCAAGGGCGCAATCAGGGCGGCGGTCAGCAGGAAGCCCAGCAGCAGACTGACCTGCCACGGTTCCGGGAACTGCCGCGGCGGGATCAGGCTGCGGTAACGTCCGTCCGGCAGCTGAAGCGCCGCGCGGAAGGCGGGGAAGGTGATCTGCTCATTGAAGCCGGGCGGCAGGCTGTTGAACAGAAAGGCCTCACGCATCCGGTGCAGGGTGGCCCCGTCCGGCGTCGCTCCCGCTGGCGGGGCAGACGGAGGCGCCATATTCGGGCGTCCGGCGCGCTCGGCAAACACGCCCTGAAAGCCGGGACCTCGCGGCCCCTGATCGGGCAGGCGAAAAACTATGCGGTCCGGGCCGAAACGGTTGCGGCGAAAGTCCCGGCGACCGTCGATAAAGACGCGGCTTTCCGGCACCTTGAGGGATTGGGCCAGCCTCTGGCGCATCAGTTGTTCAAAGCCATTTTCACCGAAAGGATGCGGCGGCCTTTCACGGATAAAGGCGGGCGGAGTGCTGAGGGTTTCGGTTTTGAGCGTGCGGCCATTGCGCAGTTTGACCTGCCCTTCGCTTAGCGCCCTGGCCGCCTCGTTCAGCGTGTAGCCTGAGGGTTTGGGCGGCGGCATCAGCACCACCAGCGCAATATTGATCAGGATAGAGATGATCAGCACGAAGACGCAGAGGCCCATGACCTGCGTAAAGATGGGCAGGCGGGTCAGGTATCGCGGCAGGGGGGGCAGGGGCACGGCGGGGTAGGCTTACTTTAGAGGGCGGAACATATAGCCGATGCCGCGAATGGTGCGGATAATTTCTTCACCATCGTTCGCCTCATCGTTCAGCTTGCGGCGCAGGCGGGAAATCTGCACATCAATCGCGCGGTCGAAATTGTCGCTGTTGGGTCCGTGCAGGTGGTCGAGGATCTGATCGCGGGTGAGGGCGCGGCCCGGTCGTTCCAGAAACACGCGCAGCAACTCGAATTCAGCATTGGACAAGGCCACCTGCACGCCGTCGGGGCGTTGCAGCGTGCGTTTGATATTGTCGAGCGTCCAGCCGAAAAAGGTCGTCAGCGGCGATTTTTCGCCCTGACCACGGCCGTCGCCGCGCCGCATCACCGCCCGGATACGTGCCAGAAGCTCACGCGGGTGGAAGGGCTTGGCCAGATAGTCATCGGCCCCCAGTTCAAGGCCCACTATGCGGTCGATCTCCTCACCCTTGGCTGACAGCATGATCACCGGCGGTCCGCCCTTCTGGTTCAGGCGCTTGCAGATCGACAGGCCGTCCTCGCCCGGCATCATGTAGTCGAGCACGACCAGGCCGATATCGCCGCGTTGCAGCACCTTGTCCATCTCACGCCCGCTGGCGGCGGTGTGGACCTCGAAACCGTTCTGGCTGAGGAAGCCCGAAATCAGTTCGCGGAGGTCGAAATCGTCATCGACGACGAGGATGTGCGGGCGATGGGGGCTGGCGGCGGTGTCGGGCGTCATGAGATATCTTACGTGTAATCGGGAACAGGCGTGACTTATGACGCGACATCTAGGTCGCAGAATGTCACCTCGGACACACCAAGACACATTTTGGTCAAATTTCAACCAACACTGAAATTCTGAGGACATTTCGCCCGTGCATTCTGGGGCCTCCAGATGTTGGGAGACACCCCATGACACGTAGACGCCTGTTCTTGTCCGGCCTTGTGGTCGGCAGCGCCCTGATCGTCGCAAGCCTGCCCGTATGGGCCGAAGACAAGGCGGCCCCGCCACCCCCGCCGCCACCGGCTTTCGAGGCGATGGACAGCAATAATGATGGCCAGATCAGCAAGGCCGAGTTTGAAGCCTTCCGGCCCCCGCACTGCGCACCCGTTGGCGCGGAAGGCCCTGATGCCAAAGGCCCGCCTATGGGGCCGCCCCGTCTTGAAGCGCTGGACAGCGATCATGATGGCAAGCTGTCATGGGCAGAGGTTTCGGCCCCTCTGAAAGCACATTTCGATGCCGCCGATAGCAATAAAAACGGTTTTATCGACGCCGATGAACGTCTGGCCCTGCCCAAACCGCCGCATGGTCCGGACGGGAAGGGGCCCAAAGGTGACGTCCTGAGGTTCCATCCCGGTGCATGCGGGCCACAGAAGAATTAGGCCGCTTTTCTCAGCTTTGCAGCAGACCGTCGCGTTCGGCGGTCGTCAGCAGCCGCCATTTTCCCGGCCGCAGATCCCCCAGCGTCAGATCACCCATCTGGGCGCGGTGCAGGGCTTCGACGTGGTTGCCGACAGCGGCGAACATGCGGCGCACCTGATGATAACGCCCTTCATAGAGGGTCAGGCGTGCGGTCTTTTCGCCCGTCTGTTCCATGGTGGCGGGCTTGAGAGGCGTTTTTTCCGACTCGAGCATCAACTCACCGGAAGCAAAGATCGCCGCCTCATGCCCTTCGAGCGGGCGTGCCAATGTCACCTCATAGATTTTGGCGACGTGGTTTTTGGGCGAGATGATGCGGTGCAGATAGTCCCCGTCATCGGTAAACAGCAGCAGGCCCGACGTCTCCGAATCCAGTCGCCCGACGGTGGACAGGACGGGCTTACGCTCGCTGAACCGATGTGGCAGCAGTTCATAGACCAGCTTGCCCGTGTCTTTCAGCGAACAGACATAGCCGGTCGGCTTGTTGAGCATCAGCACCACGCCGTGTGCCGGATCGAGCGGGCGCTCATTGAAGCGGATATCCTCATGGGCGGTTTTGGCATCGTCTTTCAGGACGTTACCTTCGGCGTCGGTGACGATCCCCATGCGGATATATTTCTGCACCTCCTTGCGCGACCCGTAACCAAGATTGGCCAGAAGTTTAATCAGCCTCATTTAATCCCCCGATAGACCTTGTAGTCGCGGTCCTCGTGCAGCAGGCTGACGCTCTTGAAGGCGGCTTTCAGCCCGGCCTCATAGGGCAGGTGGCGGTTGGCGACCATATACAGGCTGCCGCCGGGTTTCAGCGCGGCGGCGGCGCTGCGGATAAAGGCCTGCCCCAGTTCCGGCTGATCGGCGCGGCCGGCATGAAAGGGCGGATTGGAGACGATAAAGTCGTAGGGGCCGTCGATGCCCCTGGTCACGTCGTGCCAGCGGTAACGAACCCGTTCGCCATAGGCGTTGAGATTGAGTTCGGCCATCTCTATCGCCCGCTGTTCGGCCTCATAGAGGTCGAGGCGCACTTCCGGATGGCGGCGCAGCACGTCATCACTCAGATAGCCGTAGCCGCCGCCCAGATCGGCCCCGTGACCGCTCAGGGCGGGCAAATGCGCCACCAGTCGCTCGGACCCCGCATCAATGCGGTCCCAGGCGAACAGGCCGGGGCGGCTTTGGAAACGCCCATCCAGAATCGGGCGCGGTGCATCGAGCGTCCGCCACTGCGCCACCTGATCCACGTTGATCGCATCGGTGGTGGCCCAGAAGGCGCGACACTTGTTCTTCGATAGCGAGGCCACCGTACCGCACAGGGCTTTCAGGTCGTTTTCGACCGTCTTGGCCCCTTCGAGATTGGAGACGCAGGCCAGCACGATGCCGCCCGGTTCGGCGCTTTCGACGGCGCGAGCCAAAAGGGCGCGGTATTCCTCGCGCTGGCGCGGCGGCAGAACAATCACCAGCGGATAGCGCGCCGTGTCGCTGGCCGTGCGCAGGGTGAAGCCCGCCTGTTTCAGCCGGTCGTATTCGGGTTTAAAGCTTTGATCGCAGATCAGGCGCGTGCGGTCCACACCGCTCAAAGCCGCGCCATAGCGGGCGCGCAGGAAGAGGGCGGGGGTGGTGGGCCAGTCGATCAGGCCATCCTCAAACGGGCGGAACAGGGTATCGAGTACAGGGTCTTGCATCGGGGGCTTTTGGCACAGCCGCGGCACAAATGCAAAAAAGCCGCCCCGGTCGGAGCGGCTTTTTCATTCAGCAAAAGCTGAAAAGGCTTAGGCGACCTGAAGGTTTTCAGCCGACATCTTGCCCGAACGCTTGTCGCGGGCCAGTTCGAAGGTGACCTTCTGGCCTTCGTTGAGGCCGCGCAGGCCCGAACGCTCAACGGCCGAGATGTGCACGAACACGTCGTTGCCACCGTCGTCCGGCTGAATGAAGCCATAACCCTTGGTTCCGTTGAACCACTTAACCGTACCTGTGCTCATGATTAATTCCTTTCAAAGGCAGCGTGGTAGTCGTCGATCTATGAAAGGAAGTTCGCAGATACGGCCGGGGCCGCAGTAGAAAGTCGCAGTTCAAAAGTCGATGCCGAGACCGTACAGGTATAGGGACGGCGCGTCAAACACCAAAGGGCCGATCACGCGGCTTTGACCCGTGCAATCGGTTTTCGTGACCTTTTGACCTGTGTAAAAGGCGCGGACCAAAGCCCGCGCCCGATAGGTTTGCGCCTGAAGGTGGGATTAACCCGCCTTGGCCGCCAGTTTCGCCGTGACCTTTTCGATCACGGCCTCCTTGGTGATGCCGAACTGCTTATACAGCACGTCCTGCGGGGCCGAGGCACCGAAGCCGTTCATGCCGACGAAGATACCGTCCTGACCGATAAAGCGCTCCCAGCCCAGCGACACCGCCGCTTCGATGGCAACATTGACGGGCGCAGAGCCGATCACCTCGGCCTGATACTTACCCGGCTGACGATCGAACAGCGCCCAGCACGGCGTCGAAACGACGCGGGTCGGGATGCCTTGCGATTCGAGCGCCTCAGCCGCTGCCACGGCGACCGAGACTTCGGTGCCTGATGAGAAGATCGACACCTTGGCTTCGCCGGAAGCGGCTTTCAACTCATAGGCGCCTTTGGCCGACAGGTTGCCGCCCTGATGACGCACGGCCGGGACCTTCTGACGCGACAGCACCATCAGCGACGGCGTCTTGCGCTCAAGAAGCGCCGCCTTCCAGCATTCGGCGGCTTCGACAATATCCGCCGGGCGGAAGGTCAGGAGGTTCGGCATGGCGCGGAAGCTGGCCAGATGCTCGACCGGCTGGTGCGTCGGGCCGTCTTCGCCGACGCCGATCGAGTCGTGCGTCAGGACGTTGATAACGCGAATCCCCATCAGCGCCGCCAGACGGATGGCCGGGCGCGAATAGTCGGAGAAGACGAAGAAGGTGCCCGAATAGGGGATGATGCCGCCGTGCAGCGCCATACCGTTCAGCGCCGCCGACATGCCGAATTCGCGGATGCCATAGTGCACGTAGCGACCGTCATAGGCCGGGGCGTCAAAGGCGGTCATGCCCTTGACCAGCGTATTGTTCGAACCGGTCAGGTCGGCCGAGCCGCCGATCATTTCGTCGATATGCGGCACCAGTTGCGCCAGAGCCGCCCCGGACGCCGAGCGCGTCGCATCGCCCGCCTTCAGCTCCAGTTGCTTTTCGATATGGGCGTCCAGTGCGTCGAACGCATTAGCGGGCAGGTCGCCGGTCATGGCGCGCTCAAAGGCGTCGCGCTGCGGATGCGTCTTCAGGGCCGCTTCCCACGCTTTGCGCGGACGCGCCGCCTTGCGGCCGGCGGCTTCCCACGCCTTCTTGATCGGAGCGGGCACGGTCCAGGCCTCGGCCTCCCAGCCCATGGCCTTGCGCGACAGTTCGATATCGCTGTCGAACAGGGTGTAGCCATGCGAATGCGGATTGCCTTCCTTGGGGCCAGCGCCCTTGGAAATCAGGGTCTTGCAGGCCAGAAGCACCGGCTTCGATTGCTGCGTGGCCCAACGCATGGCCGCCGCGATCTTCGAGTGGTCGTGGCCATCGACGGCCTTCACGGCCCAGCCTGCGGCCTTGAAGCGCGCCAGTTGATCGCCGGTTTCCGCAATGGTCGCCACGCCGTCGATGGTGACGTTATTGTCGTCCCACAGTACGATCAGCTTGTTGAGTTTCAGGCGCCCGGCCAGCGAGATGGCTTCGTGCGACACGCCTTCCATCAGGCAGCCGTCACCCGCGATAACCCAGGTGCGGTGATCGACGATCTCATCGCCAAAACGCGCATTGAGGTGGCGTTCAGCCATAGCCATACCCACGGCGGTCGCCAAGCCCTGACCCAGCGGCCCGGTGGTGCATTCAACGCCCGCCGTATGGCCGTATTCCGGATGGCCAGCGGTGGTCGAGCCCCACTGGCGGAAGTTTTTGATGTCTTCCATCGACACCGACTTGAAACCCGTCAGGTGCAGCAGCGAATAGATCAGCATCGAGCCGTGACCTGCCGACAAAACAAAGCGGTCGCGGTCAGCCCAGTCAGGCTTTTTCGGATCGTATTTGAGGAACTTCGTCCACAAAACGGTGGCCACATCGGCCATGCCCATCGGCATCCCCTGGTGGCCGGATTTGGCGCGGTGCACCGCCTCCATCGACAGGACGCGAATCGCATCCGCCATCACGGTCGGGGACGGTTTGGCAGCGGGGAGGCCAGGGATCGGTGGCAGGGACATGGCAATCTCAAACAAATACGGGGGGTGAGGTTGCGCGGTCCTTTAGCCCATATGCCGGACAATGGCCATATTCGAGTTTTAGGAATTTGTCTCCGCAGGGGTGTACGGGGCTAATTTTCGCCTTTCAGGCTGCATGACTTGTGAAGCAGCCCTTTAGGAAGTACAGTCAACCTATGGAAAATGCTCAGAACACGGCTCAGCTTTCTCCGGTCGCGGGCGCCAGCCTGACAGCGGCGGTCGAGCGTCTGGACAGCGCGCTCAATGCGCTCGAAACCCGTATCCGCGATCTGCAAGGTCGCAGCGCCGATCACAACGGCGATTCGTTCCCCGCTGAGGCGGCCGCAGAGGCCCGTCGCCTTCAGGACGAAATCAGCGCGCTGAAGGCCCGTGAAAAGGCGCTGGAGGCCGCGGCTTCGGAGGCTTTTGAGGCGCTTGGCATCGCGGCCAAGGATATCCGTCAACTTCTTAACGAGCAGGCCGCCTGATGGCTGAGGTTACGGTCAAGGTCAATAACAAGCCCTACACGGTCGGTTGTGCCGACGGTCAGGAAGCGCGCGTTCAGGAACTGGCGCGCGTCTTTAACGACCACGTGGAAATGGTGGTCTCCGATGTCGGGGCGATCGGTGAGGTGCGCCTGTTCCTGATGGCGTCGCTGCTGCTGGTCGATGAGATGGAAGAACTGCGCGCCCAACTCGAAGAAGCGCAGTCGGCGCAGGCGCGCATGTCCGCCGGGGCCTTCGAGATCGAACGCAAGGCGGCCTTTGCCATTTCTGACGCCGCCGAACGGCTGGAAAAGCTGGTTGGGGAGGTTTAGAGCGGAATGATTTCTACTGGAATCATTCCGCTCAAGCCGCCATTGAGGCGGCGGCCAAGGTGGCGCAGCCACCGCCCGGCGAGGGACTAGAGTGAAGTGACTTTGAGTGGAATCGCCATTTCACTCTAAGTTTTTGTTTTGTCGCGATGTTTTTGCGGAAAACCGCTTACACTTTTCCGCACATCGCTCTAAACATCTATGGGCGGCTTTCGTCGCTCACGCGTCCGAATTTAAGCAAATTCCCATGCGGGTCATGAATGTAAAATTCGGTCATGCCCCACGGCCTCGGCAGGATGGGCGACAGGTGCAAAAGTTCTTTTTGCCGGAACTCTTCGTGCAGCCTGTCTATGCTGCCGCCGCGAATATAGACCGCACTCTGTTCGCACAGGTCGCGGCGATCCGTCAGCCAGAAGTGCAGTTCAATCGGTGAACCGAAGGCATCGCGTCTGAGGATCAGATAGTTATGATCCTCAAACACGGTGGCGTCGAAACCCAGAAACGCACTGTAGAAGCTCTGGGTTTCGCTTAGTGACAGGCTGGGCAGGATAGGCAGAACCTCAAGGCGATCGTCCTCTGCCGCAGCCATGTTACTTCCCTCTCACATCGTACTTTTGCGCGCTCAGCGTGACCGTGGTCTTGCTGACGGCATCTGTGGCCGAGCGGGCGAGGATCACATCGTAAGCCCCGGCGGCGACGTTCCACGTCTTTGACGCGCTGTCGAAACTGGCCAGCAGGCGTGGATCAACCGTTACCGTCACCGTCTTCGACTCGCCGGGTTTCAGTGCCACCTTATCCCAGCCGCCGAGGCGCTTGGGTGCTTCCCAGCCGGCCGAGGCGGGGGCCGAAACATAGACCTGCGGCACGTCCGAAGCGGCGACCTTGCCCGTATTGGTCACGGTGAAGCTGACGCTCAGCCTGTCGCCGGCCGTTGAGGTCTTCAGGTCGCTGTAGCCGAATGTGGAATAGGTCAGACCGTGGCCGAAGGCGAACAGCGGCTTCAGGCCCTTCTTGTCGAACCACTTGTAACCGATGGCCGCGCCTTCGATGTCGTAATTGACCTGGGTACGGATGGTATCGCTCTTGGGGTCACCGTCCAGCTTCGGGCGCGGCAACTGATCGAGCGAGGCGGCAAAGGTCACCGGCAGACGGCCTGACGGCGAGACTTCACCGGTCAGGACGCGCGCAATGGCCGTACCGCCCTTGGTGCCGGGATACCAAGCTTCGACCACGGCACCGACCTTGGACAGCCACGGCATGAAGACCGGCCCACCCGTTTGCAGCACGACGACGGTCTTTTTATTGGCCTTGGCCACCGCGTCGATCAGGGCGTCGGCGTTTTCATCGAGTTTCAGTTCGGCATCCAGCGATTCGCCTGTCCACTGGGTGCCGAACACGATCACCACGTCCGCGCCCCTGGCCGCCTTCACCGCCGCCTTGATGTCCTTGCCGTCATGATAGACGACCTCGGCCCTGGTGCGGGCTTTCAGCGCTTCGACCGGCGAGTCCGGATAGTAGGTGAGGGGGCCGGGGAAGGCCTTGGGGCCAAGGCCCAGATCCTTGACGGGATTGCCGCCCTGACCATAGACCTGCGATGAGCCGCCACCGGAAATGACGCCCTTGTCGGCATAGCCGCCGATCACAATGATCTTTTTGGCGGTGGTCGCCAGCGGCAGCAGGCCGGTGTTTTTCAGCAGCACAATGCCGCCTTCGGCATCGGCCTGAGTGACGGCGGCGTGCGCCTTGAAGTCGATCTGGTCTTCAGCCACCGGCACCGGCTTGTCGAAGGCACCGGTCGAGAACAGGCCCCACAGAACGCGCCGCGCCATATCGTCGAGACGCTCTTGCTTCACAAAGCCGTTTTCCACCGCTTCTTTCAGCGGCCCGGCGAAGTAGTTGCTCTTGTCGAACGGATAGCCGGACTGCTGATCGAGACCGGCATTGGCCGCCGGGATGGTCGAATGGGTGGCGCCCCAGTCCGACATCACATAGCCCTTATAGCCCCAGTCTTTCTTCAGGACTTCGTTCAGCAGATAGTCGCTTTCGCAGGCATAGACATTGTTGACGCGGTTATAGGCGCACATCACCGAGGCCGGATTGCCGGTTTCGATGGCGAACTGAAACGCCAGCAGGTCGGACTCGCGCCCGGCTTTGTCCGAGATGTTGGAGGAGGCGGTGAAGCGATTGGTTTCCTGCGCATTATAGGCGTAGTGCTTGACCGTCGAAATGATGTGGTTCGACTGAATGCCGCGGATTTGCTCGCCGACGATGATCCCGGCCAGCAGCGGGTCTTCGCCGCCATATTCGAAGTTGCGGCCATTGCGCGGTTCACGCATCAGGTTGACGCCCCCGGCCAGTTGCACGTTAAAGCCCGACAGGCGCGCTTCGCGACCGATCATCGCGCCGCCCTTGAAGGCCAGATCGCGGTCCCAGGTCGCCGCCGTGGCCATGCCCGACGGCAGGGCGGTGCGCAGGCGTGGCTTGTCACCGACCTGAGAGGCGACGCCGACGCCCGCGTCGGTTTGCCATTGGTTCGGGATGCCCAGACGCGGCACGCCGAAGACAAAGCCTGCCGATTGGTGGTGGCTTTCGACCGGTGGCTTCCAGTTCAGCCCGGCAATGTCGCCGCGCGCATTGAGCCAGTCGGCGGCCGTGGCGAAATGACCGAAGACGAGTTTCAGCTTCTCGTCCTGCGTCATTTCCTTGAGTAGCAGCTCTGTTCGGGTGTCGGCATCCAGCCGGGTGTCGGTCCAGGGCGTCGCCTTGGGGGCCTCAGCGGCGGCGGCCGGGGCCTGAGCATAGGCGGGTGCGGTGGAGACGAAGGCGAGCCCAAGGGCGGCGGTCGCCAGCAGGCTGAGCTTGAAAGTGCGCATGATCAGTGTCCCTGGAATGATTTTGTCGTTGGGCAATTTCATAAGCCGGGATCGAATGTCTGTGAAGTCATTTCTTATGACATCGATGTCTTTTTTTGACCGGCGCAGGACAAAGCAGCCGCTTTATGATGGATTTACAAAAGCCTGTGGTCGCCCCCCTTGTAAGGGGGCAACGTTGCGCCTAGATTGTGTGACGGCGGGTCGTGCTGCGGCTCACGTCAGCGAACACCTAATCCTTCTGACCTTAATCTCTTAGAACGGGGGCTGTCCCTGACTGGGACCGTGGTCCCTATCATATGGCTCCCACCTGATACGTCAGGTCTGAGTGGATTTTAACGCTTCGCAACGGTTCCCGTGGCGCCGCCACCCCTTTGGGGTGGCGAAGCCACATTCTTTAAGTTTCTCAGGGCGCCGCCACCCCTTTTTTGCTGCACAGTGTGTCTGCGGGGATTTAAACCGCGCAATCGTTACAATCCCAACTTGACAGTCACCGCCTTCGTCTGGAATAAGGCGGTTATCCTCAGGGAGTAGCCAGATCGCAGTGTGCGATCGTTTGATGTCGTCAACACGAGCTTTGCTCCGGCATCAGACACCGTTTCGGCGGCGTGGCGAGACTGAGGGCGGGTCCTGCGGGCCTGTCCTTGTAACCCCTCAGAGATTGAGTCTCACCTATGGAAACCATTGCAACGCCCCTGATGTGGGGGACGTTCGCGGCTTTTGTTATTGTCGCGCTGTTTATCGATTTTTTTGCTCTGAACAAACAAGGGGCGCACAAGGTCTCGATGACCGAAGCGGCCATCTGGTCGCTGATCTGGGTGGCCACCTCCTTCGCCTTCCTCGGCATTATGTGGTGGGAGATGGGGGGCCTGACGGGCGATGCCGCCACTCAGGCGCTGGCCAATACCAAGGCGCTGGAATTTACCACCGGCTATCTGGTCGAAAAGGCGCTGGCGGTTGATAATATCTTCGTCTTCCTGATGCTGTTCACCTATTTCGCCGTGCCGGCGGAGTATCAGAAGCGCGTTCTGATGATCGGCATTCTGATGGCGCTGGTCCTGCGCGCAGGTATGATTGTGGTGGGCGCGTGGCTGGTGGCGCAGTTCCATTGGGTGCTCTACGTGTTCGGCGCGTTTCTGGTGTTCACGGGCTTCAAGATGTGGCTGGCCGCCGGTCAGGAGCCTGATCTGGAAAGCAATCCGGCCTTGAAATGGGTGCGCAAGACCTTCACCATCTCGCCCAATTACGACGGTGAGAAGTTCTTTACCCGCATTGATGGCAAGCGCATCGCCACGCCGCTGCTGATCGTGGTCATCCTGATCGGTATTATCGACGTGGTGTTTGCGGTGGACTCGATCCCGGCCATCTTCGCCATCACCACCGATCCGTTTATCGTCCTGACCTCCAACGTCTTCGCTATTCTGGGCCTGCGCGCCATGTACTTCCTGCTGGCCGGGATGCACGAAAAGTTCCACCTGCTGCCCTATGGTCTGGCGCTGGTGCTGGTCTTTGTCGGTACCAAGATGCTGCTGATCGACATCTATAAGATCCCGATTGTGTGGTCGCTCACCGCCACGGCCTCGATACTGGTCCTGACCATGATCCTGTCTATCCTGATCAAGCCGAAGGGCGACGCCCACCCGACCGGGGCCTTCCCGTTCGATTCGAAGAAGAAAAACGACGAAGACTAACCTTTTGCCCCCTTCGGTTCCCTCCGGAGGGGGCTCTTGCTTTTTGTGGTGTGACATGGCCTTAAACCGTTATGTCAGACGCCAAAGCCGCCTTGCGTAGAGAGATGAAGGGCCGACGGGCCGCCCTGGCCGCCGCATCGCCGGATGCGGGCGAACGGCTGGCCGAGGCCTTCGTGGCGCGCGGGGTTTGGCCAAGGGCGGCGGTCGTGGCCGGCTTTCACCCCATCAGCGATGAGATAGACCCCCGGCCCCTGATGCGACACTTTCTGGCGCGCGGTTACACTCTGGCCTTGCCCCGTATCGACGTGGAGGGGCACATGAGCTTCTGCGCCTATAGCCTCGACGCGCTGCTGGCGGCGGGGCCGTTTGGCACACAGCAGCCCGGACCAGACGCGCCCGAGGTGTTCCCCGATCTCATTCTGGCCCCGCTTCTGGCCTTTGACCGCCAAGGGGGGCGGCTGGGCTATGGCGGCGGCTTTTACGACCGCGCTTTGGACTATCTTCGCTCTGTAAATCAGAGTAATGAAAATCCCTTGCAAGTGTGGGGCGTGGCCTTTTCCGCTCAGGCGGTCACCCGCGTGCCCACCGAACCCCACGATCAGCGTCTCGATGCCGTCCTCACCGAACTGGGCGTAATCGCGATTAGAAAGAACACCTGATGCGTTTTGCTTTTTTCGGTGATGTGGTCGGCCGGGCCGGCCGCGACGCCGTGTCCGAACATCTGCCCTTTGTGCGCCGGGCGCTTGACCTCGAATTCGTTATCGTCAATGCCGAAAACGCCGCTTCTGGTTTCGGCGTGTCGGAAAACACCGCCAATCAGTTGTTCGAGGCGGGGGCGGACTGCCTGACGCTCGGCAACCACTCCTGGGATCAGAAAGAGGCCCTGACCTATATTGTGCGTGAGCCGCGCCTGATCCGCCCGCTGAACTATCCGCCTCTGGCCGATGTGCCGGGGCGGGGGGTCAATCTGTTTGAAACGGCGTCGGGCAAGAGGATTCTGGTGATGAACGCGCTGGGTCTGGTGCATATGGCGTCGATGGACGACCCGTTTGCGGCGGTGGACAAGGCGCTGGAAAGCGCGCCGCTGGGGCTGGTGGCCGATGCGGTGGTGGTCGATATCCACGCCGAAGCCACCTCCGAAAAGATGGCCATGGGGCATTTCTGCGACGGACGCGCCTCACTGGTGGTGGGCACGCACACCCATGTGCCGACGGCCGACGCGCAGATCCTGCCCGGCGGCACCGCCTATCAGACCGATGCCGGGGCCTGCGCCGATTACGACAGCGTCATCGGCATGGACAAGGAGGAGCCTCTGCGTCGCTTCACCACGCGCATCGGCAAGGAGCGTTATAAGCCGGCCTCCGGCCCCGCGACCCTGTGCGGCGTCTTTGTTGAGACGGACGACAAGACGGGACTGGCCACGCGCATCGAGCCCATCCGGTTAGGTGGGCGTCTCAAGACGGTGTTGCCAGAACTTCAGGTTTCGGTTTAGAAGCTGGCGCATTCCGGTGATGTAAGGCTCTGACGAAGGGCCAGACTCCCGCCAAACAATCATGTGAAAAATCTCGACGGGCCGCCCCGAGAGATTTTTCGCCTTATGGAGCCACGTAAAAGATTCGGCTCCGCCGAACTTTTACGTGAGTGAATCCCATGGCAGGCCATAGTAAGTTCAAGAACATCATGCACAAGAAGGGCCGCGCCGACGCGGCCCGTTCCAAGCTGTTTTCCAAGCTGGCGCGCGACATCACCGTGGCCGCCAAGTCGGGTATGCCTGACCCGGCCATGAACCCGCGTCTGCGTCTGGCGGTCAACAACGCCAAGGCCGAGTCCATGCCGAAGGACAATATCGACCGCGCCATCAAGAAGGGGGCGGCCGGTGAATCCGACAATATGGAAGAAATCCGCTACGAAGGCTTCGGGCCGCAAGGTATCGGCATCATCGTCGAGACCCTGACCGATAACCGCAACCGTACCGGCGGCAATGTGCGCTCCTACTTCACCAAGTTTGGCGGCAATCTGGGCGAAACCGGCTCGGTCAGCTTCATGTGGGACCGCATGGGCCAGATCGAGTACCCGCTGAAGGCCGGTTCGGCTGATGCCATCATGGAAGCGGCGATCGAAGCCGGGGCTGCCGATGTGGAAACCGATGAGGACGAGGAAGACGGCGGCCACCTGATCTTCACGGCTTACGAAGATCTCAACGCCGTGACCGAAGCCGTGGCCAAGGTTTTGGGCGATCCCAAGTCCACCAAGTTTATCTGGAAGCCGCAGACCCTGTCGCCCATCACCGGCGACCCGGCCAAGACGCTGATGAAGCTGATCGACGCGCTCAATGATGATGATGACGTGCAGGCGGTCTATGCCAATTTCGACATCTCGGACGAAGAGATGGAAGCGCTCAGCGCCTGATCATCAGCCCCTCCGGAAACGGAGGGGTTTTTGTTTGAGTAAGGCCACGGCAAAAACTTTCGCTTTAGATTTTTGTTTTGTCGCGATGTTTTAGCGGAAAACCGCTCACACTTTTCCGCACATCGCTCCAAACTTTACCTCTTCATATTGATTTCGATTGCGGTCCGTCGCACATAGCCATGTCATGACCGAAACGCCTGATCCTTCCGAACCGGGGCGCGATGCCGCCAACAGCCCGCTGCCCCTGTGGCGGCGCTGCTGCCAGTTCCTGTTCGAGATGGACGCCAAGACGGTGCGCGCCATCTGGGTGACGTTGGCCTTGTTTGCCATGATTGGCGTGGTTTTCCTGATCGGCAAGACCGACTTCGGCCATGAGGTGACGCATGAGTTCGAGCTGTGGATGGCCGAATATCGGGATTCCCCGTGGGGTATCTTCATCGTCATCGCCGTCTTTACGCTGTCGGCCTATATCGGCGCGCCGCAGTTTGTGCTGATCGCGGCCTGTGTGGTGGCCTTCGGGCCGTGGCTGGGTTTCTTTTATTCTTGGGTGGCCACCGTCGTGTCCGGGGCCGCCACCTTCTATACGGGGCGGGTTATCGGGGCGGATACGTTCAACCGCATCGGCAGCGGGCATCTGGGGCGGCTGTCGGACTATATTGGGCGAAACGCCTTTTCGGCCTCTTTCATCGTGCGCAACGTCCCTTCGGCACCGTTCATCATCGTCAACATGGCCTTTGGCGTATCGAAGGCCCCCTTCACCGGTTTCATACTGGGGCTGGCCCTGGGCTCGATCCCCAAGACGGCGCTGGTGGCGCTGTTTGGCAATGTCTTTACGCGCATCGTCGAGGGCGGAGACTGGAAGGGCACCGCACTGATCGCGCTGATCGGGCTGGCCTGGCTGGGCGTTGTCATTCTGGCCAGACACCTGATCACCAAATGGCGCGAAGGCCGCAGCGCCGCGGGCGGGAACGACGGAAATCAATAGTTTACCGTTATGCGTTTCAAGGTGATTCGAAGTTTTTTTTTGAAGGCCTTGAAATTGACGCGAGATAAGGGCAAGGGAGTTTTCCCCTTGCGGACGGCGCGTGTTTTCGCGGCGCGACGCCCTTAACGGGGCCCTATGCGCCGCCGGTATCCCGGCCACCTCCCAGACAAATTTCTCGCGGTAGTGCTCAATGTTAAAGCCCTTCTTCGGCAGCTTCTCCAACGATATCGCCATCGATCTCGGCACGGCCAATACGCTGGTCTATCAGAAGGGGCGCGGCATCGTGCTCAACGAGCCGTCGGTGGTGGCGCTGCGCAATATGGGCGGGCGCAAGGTGGTGCACGCGGTGGGCATCGAAGCCAAGCAGATGCTGGGCCGTACCCCTGGCCACATGGAAGCCATCCGTCCGATGCGCGATGGCGTCATCGCCGATTTCGAAGTCGCCGAAGAGATGATCAAGTACTTCATCCGCAAGGTGCACAATCGCAAGGGTTTTGTAAATCCGAAGGTTATTGTCTGCGTGCCGTCGGGCGCGACCGCTGTGGAACGCCGCGCCATCAATGACTCGTGCCTGAACGCCGGGGCGCGTCGTGTCGGCCTGCTGCCTGAGCCCATGGCCGCGGCCATCGGGGCCGGCCTGCCCATCCACGAGCCGACCGGTTCGATGGTCGTCGATATCGGCGGCGGCACCACCGAAGTGGCCGTTCTGTCGCTGTCGGGCGTGGTCTATGCCAAGTCGGTGCGCGTCGGTGGTGACAAGATGGACGAAGCCATCACCAACTTCATGCGCCGTAACCACAACCTGCTGATCGGTGAAACCACAGCAGAGCGCATCAAGAAGGACATCGGCACCGCCCGCGTCCCGCACGATGGTGAAGGTCTGGCCATCGAAGTGAAGGGCCGCGACCTGATGCAGGGCGTGCCGCGCGAAGTGCGCATCAGTGAGCGTCAGGCCGCTGAGGCGCTGGCTGAACCGGTGGCGCAGATCATCGAGGCCGTGAAGGTGGCGCTGGAAGCCACGCCGCCCGAACTGGCCGCTGACATCGCGGACAAGGGCATCATGCTCACCGGTGGTGGTGCGCTGCTGCGCGGGCTTGACTCGGAAATCCGTGATCAGACGGGCCTGCCGGTGACGATCGCCGAAGACCCCCTGTCGTGCGTGGCCATCGGCTGCGGCAAGGTGCTTGAGCATCCGCGCTGGATGAAGGGCATCCTCGACTCGACGATGTTCTGAGCCTGAAAGGGCGATGACAGGGCCGAAAAATCGTCGGCCCTGTCATCAGACCGTCTATAATTTCCTTGATAGTTTCGGACCGAAACTTGCAGTATCTGTCCTCTGAGTGAGGGTCCGGGTGGGCCCGGAGGGAAGTCAGCGTGCGATACGGGGATAACCAGCCTTTTGAACATCTGAAACTGCCCATTACGTGGGGAGTGATGATCCTTGTCGCCGCCATTTGCGTGGTCGCGGCATTGCTGTTTCTGGGCGACCGTCGCGGCGGGCTGGATGCGTCGGCCTATGGCAATCGGGCCGGATTTGACCGGGCGGCGGCCAAAAGCAATAATCTACTGTCAACGCCTGCGCACTTCGTCAGCGACCGCACCAATGGCATCGAGGACTATTTCTTCGCCGTCAGCGAAAACCGCGTCCTGAAACAGAAGATTGTCGAACTGGAGCGCTATCGCGATGAGTATCGCAAGGCCAGGGAACTGAACCGCCGCTATGAGGTGCTGCTCAACCTGCGTACCGAGCCGGAAGTCGAAAGCGTCTCGGCGCGTTCGGTGTCGGTATCGCGCGGTCCGTTCAACAACAATCGCCTGATTGATGCGGGGTCATCCAGAGGCCTCGCTTTTGGTAATCCGGTGATCAATGAACACGGGCTGGTCGGCCGTGTGGTCGGCGTCAGCCCGGACGTCAGCCGCGTGCTGATGGTCACCGATGTCGTCAGCCGTGTGCCGGTCATGGTGGCGCGCACCGACGCCCGCGCCATGATGGTGGGCGACGGGGGCGGGTTTCCGCGTCTGGAGTTTGTGCGTGGTGGGCCGGACGTGCTCAAAAAAGGCGATCAGATCCTGACCTCTGGTGATGGCGGCATCTTCCCGCGTGGCCTGCCGGTAGGGGAGGCCCGTCGTGGCGTCGATGGCGTCTGGCGCGTTGACCTTTATACCAATCGCGGACCCGTTGATCTGGTCAAGGTCATGAAGTTCAAGGATTTCAGCCAGCTTCCGCGCGCCGAAGAGGTGCTGCGCACGCCGTTGGTCACCGACGTGCTGCCGCCACCGCCCCCGACGGCGGCCGCGACCACGCACAGCGCCAGCGTCTCAAGCGCTACCGTGTCCGCAAGCGGGGCCGCCGTCAGCTCTGCCGCCTCCAGCGCCAGTCCGGTCACTGTTGCGCGGCCACGCCCGACGCCGGTGTCGTCTCCCGCCGTACAGACGCCGCGTCCGCAACCCGTTCCGGCCCCCGAGGCGCCGGCGTCGGCCTCGTCCGCCAGTGTCAGCGGAGGCTGAGGCCATGCTGGCTCCGCAACGCCGTCCCCGCTCATCGTCCACCCGCAGCATGACGCCGTCGGCCAGCCGCCGCGCGCGCCTGTACAAGGCGTTGTTTGAAAATCGTACACCGCGCCGCGGATCGGGGGGCATTGTCGGGCCGCAGGACTGGTTGCTCTATCCGGCGCTGTTGGCGGTTCTGGCGACGCTGGTGCTGGCCACTGACCTGCCTTTGCCGTTTGGGCTCGACCTGCCGGAACCGGTGTGGCCTGTGGCGCTGGCCTTTGCCTGGCCGCTGATCCGCCCCAGCTTTATCGCGCCGATCCTGCTGGGCCTGATGGGCTTGTTTCTCGACTATTTCTGGGGCGCGCCGCTCGGTTTCTACGTCATTGGCCTGATGGCCGTCCACGCGGCGACGCTGATCATCCGCAGCTATATTGTGGGGCAGGACACCTGGGTGGTCATCGGGGCCTATACCTTTGCGGTTCTGTTGTTTTTTACGCTCGGCGTGATCATGACCACGCTCGATTCCGGTGTCGTGCCGCGCCTGATCAGCGTGTTTGAACAGATGCTGGCCACCTGGTGTCTGGTGGTCGTGGTGCTGATCCTGCTTGAGCGTTTTCTCAATAGCGATGTGAGGTTCAATTGAGCGAACCTTCCATCTTTTTTGAAGACGTCAATGAGAAGCAGGGGACGTTCCATCGCCGCATCTTTCTGATGGGCGGGGTGACGGCGCTGGGTATCTTTGCACTGGGCGGGCAGCTGGCGCTGCTTCAGATCGTGCAGGGCGGCAAGTACAAGCGCCTGTCGGCGGCCAATCAGTTCAATTTCCGCGTCGTGCCGCCGCCGCGTGGTAAGATTCTCGACCGCAATGGCAATGTCATTGCCGGGAACCGTCCGTCCTTCCGCGTGCTGATTATCCGCAATGAAATCGACGATCTCGACGATACGCTGGATCAGATTTCCTACGTCCTGCCGCAGGTGCAGGACAACCGCCGCCGCATCGTGCGCGACATCAACCAGTCGCAGCGTTTTGTGCCCACTGTGGTGGCGGCTGACCTCACCTGGGAGGAGTTTTCGCGGGTCAATCTGTTTGCCGCCGAAATCCCCGGCGTGCAGGCAGTGATGGACGAAATCCGCGTCTATCACTATGGTGGGGCCTTTTCGCACGTCGTGGGCTATGTCTCGAAAATTTCCGAAAAGGACCTTGAGGCCGAAGGAGAAAACCCCGATCCGCTTCTGCTGCATCCGGGCTTTCGCATCGGCAAGCAGGGGGTGGAAAAGGCCTTTGACAAGCAGCTTCGCGGCGTGGCGGGGGCCCAGAAGATCGAGGTCAATGCGCGCGGCAATATCGTCGCCGAAGACCCTGATGGCACGCGCCCACCCACACCGGGCGAAGACATCACCCTGACGCTGGATGCCGAGGTGCAGGCGCGCGCGCTTGAGGTGTTCGAACAGGATTCCGGCAGTGCGGTGCTGCTCAACATCCACACGGGCGAAATCCTGTGCATGGTGTCGGCGCCGTCCTTCGATCCCAACCTGTTCGTGTCGGGTATCTCGTCCAAGGCCTATAAGCTGCTGAACGAGTATGAGCGGCGTCCTCTGCTGGACAAGGCGATTGGCTCGACCTTTGCGCCGGGTTCGACCTTCAAGATGGCGACGGCCCTGTCCTTCCTCGACTACGGTATCGACCCGACCGAGAAGGTGGTCTGCCGCGGCTCCTACCGTTACGGCAATCGCACCTTCCGTTGCCACGGCGTGCATGGGGCTGTCGATATGCGCCATGCGCTGAAATTTTCGTGCGACACCTATTTCTACCACATGTGCAACCGCCCCGGTGTGGATCGCATCGCGGCTATGGCTCACAAGCTGGGTCTGGGCGAGCTGTTCGATCTGGAGATCGAGGGGCAGAAGTCCGGTCTTGTGCCAACGACCGAATGGAAGCGGAACTATTTCGATGGCACCCGTAACCGTCCCAAGGACCCCAAATGGCATCTCGGTGAAACCCTGTCGGTGGCCATCGGGCAGGGCTATACGACGGTGTCTGCCCTGCAACTGGCCGTCTATGTGTCGCGCATCGCCAATGGCGGTAAGGCCGTCACGCCGCACCTGATCAAGAAGATCGGGGCGGTAGATAAGGATTTTGATTTCAAGCCGCTGGGTATCCCGCCGGAGCATATCCAGATCGTGCGCGACGGCATGGAGATGGTGTCCAACGACGCCGACGGCACAGCGTTTCGTAATTCGCAACTCAATCTGGGTGACATGAAGATGGCCGGCAAGACCGGCACGGCGCAGGTCATCAACTATGACCGCGCTGGCACGCGCAAGGCGACGCAGTGGAAGAACAAGGACCACGGCCTGTTCGTCTGTTATGCGCCGGTCGATAATCCACGCTACGCCATGGCGGTCATCGTGCAGCACGGTATCGCCGGGGGTCGCTTTGCCGCCCCAAAGGCGCGTGAGATCATGAAGGTAGCCCTGCTCAAAGACCCTGAGCTTCAGGCGCGCATCGTCGCGCCGCCGCCGCCGGAGCCTGTCGAAGCTGCCGAAACCGCGCCGCCTGAGGTCGAAAGCACCGAAGTCGCGCCGGAAAGCAACGAATATATCCCTCCCGTACCCTGAGGTTCCCATGGCCGAAAGCGCAATGACCCGGCGGGGCGAACGCGAACGTTATGACATCAAGCTGCTTCAGGTGGACTGGGGTTTTGCGCTGGTACTGACGCTGATTGCTGGCATCGGCGTGCTGGTCCTCTATTCGGTAGGCGGCATGTCGTGGGAGCCGTGGGCCTATAATCACGTTCTGCGTTTTGGCCTGTGTTTCCTCTTTATGATCGCGCTGGCCCTGGTCGATCTGCGGTGGTGGATGCTGCTGGCCTATCCGGCCTATGGGGTGTCCTTGCTGCTGCTGGTGGCCGTGGAACTGGTCGGGGATGTGCGTATGGGGGCGCAGCGCTGGCTGGAAATCGGGTCCTTCTCCATGCAGCCGTCTGAATTCATGAAGCTGTCTATCGTGATGGCTTTGGCGCGCTGGTATCATGAAGCGGGGACCAAGGACGCGGTGCTGTCGTGGAAGCTGTTGATCCCCTTTACCATGATCATGGCCCCCGTGCTGCTTGTGGCGCACCAGCCCGATCTGGGCACGGCCATGCTGATCCTGCTGACCGGGATTACGGTGATGATCGTGGCCGGGCTCGACTGGCGCATTATCGGCACCGCAGCCGTGGGCGGTGCGGTGGCCGTGCCCTTCTTCGTCCTATTCGTCATGCACGATTATCAGCGCAAACGCGTCCTGACCTTCCTCAATCCCGAAGCCGACCCATCCGGCGACGGTTACCACATCCTGCAATCCAAGATCGCCATCGGTTCCGGCGGGCTACTGGGCAAGGGACTGGGGCTGGGGTCGCAGTCGCAACTGAGCTTCCTGCCGGAAAAACACACCGACTTTATTCTGGCGGCAGTGGGTGAGGAACTAGGGTTTCTGGGGGCATTTACAGTGTTTGCCCTCTATGCACTGGCGGTGTTTATGGCCCTGCGCATCGCGTCGCTGTCGCACTCGCATTTCGGGCGGCTGGCGGCGGCGGGGGTGACGGCGACCTTCGCGCTCTATGTGCTGATCAATGGCGCCATGGTTATGGGGCTGGCCCCTGTGGTGGGTGTGCCGCAACCGCTTCTGTCCTATGGCGGCTCGGTCATGACCACGGTGATGATCGGCTTCGGTCTGGTTATGGGGGTCAAGGTGCATCGTTATCAGGAATTGCCTCGCACCCAGTCGCTGCTGTCGCATTTTGAATAAAAGCGCTTCCCCGTCAGACGCGCGAAAGAAACAGACTATGGATTTTGAAGAACTGATCGAACTGGCGCGCGACTCCTATGTGGGGCAATTTGCGCACTTTGCCGATGTACAGGCCAAGGCCCATCCCGGCGGCGTGGCCGAGGTCAAGCTGGAGGTTTCGGTCGAGGCCGGACTTTACCGGTCGCTTTACTGCGCCGACTACATGACCGGCCCGGCAGAGGACGACGCGCCGCAGATCGTCGAATTGTCGCCCGATGAAGAGGTGGCTTTTGACCCCATAGTGGTGACGCTCAATGAGCTGGAAATGACGGTCGAAGCGCTCGACTGGCACGAGATGAACCTGTCCCTCACCGGCGCGCCGGAAACGCTTCAGGGGCTGGAGGCGTGGTTTGAAACCTGGTTCGATCCGGAAGACCGCAATGTCGATCTGGACTCGCGCTTTTCGGGCCATATCCATTCGCTGCTGGTCGATGCCGACCACCTGCACGTCGATTTCGGCACGGCCCCGGTTCAGGCGCTGATCGACCTACTGCTGCTGATCGAGATGAACGGCTGCACGGCGGTGCGGGTGTTTTAACCCACTAAACCCTCAACATAAGCCGGGACCACCTCGGTGGCGGGACCGTACAAGCGCTCTTTAAACAGGCTGTGGCCCTGAGACGGCTCAAGGTTCAGTTCCACCGTGTGCGCCCCGGCGCGCGTGGCCTCCTGCACAAACCCGGCCGCCGGATAGACATTGCCCGACGTCCCGATAGAGATAAACAGGCCGCAGCCCGACAGGGCGTCGTAGATGCGCTCCATCTGAAACGGCATTTCGCCGAACCACACAATGTCCGGGCGCAGGCCCAGCGTCCCGAACGGCGAGGGGGTGTCGATATGGATATCGCCGCTCCAGTCAAAGGTTTTGCCTGTTTCGACGCAGCGCGCCCGCAGCAGCTCACCGTGCATGTGGATCAGGCCAAAGCCGCGTTTGGGTGTGACGCTCCGGTGCGCCCGGTCGTGCAGGTCATCGACATTCTGCGTCACCAGCAGCACGTCGCCGTCATAGGCGGCCGACAACCGTGCCAGAGCGTGATGCGCCGCATTGGTGGCCACGGCCTTTAACTGTGCGCGGCGTTGATTGTAGAAGTCATGGACCAGCACCGGATTGGCCTCAAAGCCTTCGGGCGTGGCCACGGCTTCGACGCGGTGCCCACACCACAGCCCGTCGGAGGCGCGAAAGGTCGGCACGCCCGACTCTGCCGAAATGCCGGCACCGGTGAGGATGACGATCGAGGGACGCACGGCCTTATTGCCCTTTCAGCACCACGCCTTCGCGGCGCGGATCGGCGCCGCCGTCGATGCCTCCGTTGCGGAACATGACGCCGTGCAGGCCGGAGTTTTCACCCTGCACCTCCTGGATCGTATAGCCCATGTCTTTCAGCCCTTGCAGAACGTCGGGTTTGAGGCCGGCCTCGATGCGGATGGCCGTCGGGTTGGCCACGACATTCGGCAGGGCGACGGCCTCCTGCACGCTGAGATTCCAGTCGAGCATCCCTACCAGAGCCTTGAGATTATAGGACAGGATGGACGACCCACCCGGCGATCCGATCATGCCGATCAGGTGCTTGTCCTTATCGAAAATCAGCACCGGCGACATGGAGGAGCGCGGGCGCTTACCGCCTTCGACCGCATTGGCGACCTTCTGACCGGTCTTCGTCACCGGGGTGAAAGAGAAGTCGGTGAGCTGATTGTTCAGGAAAAACCCGCCGACCATGCGGCCCGTCCCGAAGAGGCTTTCGACCGTTGTGGTCATGGATACGGCATTGCCGTAGCGGTCGCGGATGACGAAATGCGTGGTTCCGGCGGGCTCCTGCGTTGCGTCCTTCGCCCAGGCCACGGCGGTGGGCGGTGTGCCAAAGGCGGGGGCGGGCGACGCCTTGCCGATGGTGATGGTGGCCGCACGGCTGCGCACATAGGCCGGGTCGCGCAAGCCTGTGACCGGCACGCTGACGAAGTCGCTGTCGGCCACGTACTGATCGCGGTCGGCGTACATCAGCCGCTCGGCTTCGATAATCACCTGCCAGCCGCGCGCATCATTGACCCCGTATTCGTTCATCGGGAAGGCTTCAACGATCTTCAGCGCCTGAAGCAGCGACACACCCGACGAGGGAGGAGCCGGCACACAGATAATATAGACCCGATAGGTGTCGCAGACCGGTGCCCCGGCCTTCGGGAAATACATCTTGAAATCCAGCGCTTGCAGATCGCCGGGCAGAGGCCCTTCGTGGGTTTTGGCGATCATGGCCTCGACCAGCGGCCCTTCGCGGAAGATGACCGCGCCCTTGTCGGCCAGGGTGCGCAGGGTCTGCGCATAGGCCGGGTTTTTCAGCACATCGCCGGTCTTTTTGACGCCACCCTTGCCATCACCGAAATAGGCCTTCACATCGGGCGTCTGGCTCTGCGGGAAGCGGCTGCTGGCCAGATAGTTCCCCAGACGCGGCGAAATGACAAAGCCTTCCTCGGCCAGTTTTTCCGGCGTGTGGAACAGGTCCTTCCATGCCAGCTTGCCGTGCTGGGCATGGGCCATGTCGAGCATCAGCACCGCCCCCGGTACGCCGGTGGCGCGGCCCGAAACTACCGCTTCGCCAAAGGGCAGAGGTGTCCCATCGGGCTTGAGAAACAGAGTCCCGTCGGCGGACTTCGGCGCGGTTTCGCGGCCATTATAGGCGGTGGTTTGACCGGTCTTGTGGTCGTAATAGACCATGAAGGCCCCGCCGCCGAGGCCGGAGCTTTGCGGCTCGACCAGAGACAGGGTGGCCTGAACGGCGATGGCGGCATCGACTGCCGTGCCGCCGCGCTCCAGTATCTCCATGCCCGCCTTGGCCGCCAGCGGATTGGCCGCCGCCACAACCGGGGTGAAGCGCTCAGCAGGCCGGGGGGCAAAGGTGGCGCATCCGCTCAGACCAAAGGCCAGTGCGGCGACGAGGACAAGGCGGCGTGACAGCATGGGGAGGCTTCCGCGAAATAAAACACACAGACCCGCACTATAGGAGGCCATTACCTTAGTCGCCAGAGCTTTACAGACGCGCGCTCAATTTTTGCCCCTTATGGCGCGTGAAACAAAGACAGCGAGTCAGCCTCAAAGATGCTAGAGCGGAATGATTTCTACTGGAATCATTCCGCTCTAGCCGCCATTGAGGCGGCGGCCAAGGTGGCGAAGCCACCGCCCGGCGAGGGGCTAAACAAAATCTAAATCATTATGTTTCTACCAGAAATCATAATGATTTAGGAGACCTCCCGGTTAGGGTTTCAGGATTACTTTTATGCACACGCTCGACGATCTCCGTTCCGGCGCGCTTGCAGGCGCGACACACGTAAGACTCAGCGGGCTGACGGTCTTTCCCGAAGCGCTGTACGATCTGGCCGACACGCTGGAAGTGCTCGATCTGGGCGGCAGTCAGTTGACGCACCTGCCGGAGGATTTCGCGCGATTTCACAGGCTGAAAATCCTGTTTTGCTCGAACAATCCGTTTGAGACATTGCCGCCGGTGCTGGGGCGTTGCGAGGCGCTGGAAATGGTCGGGTTTAAATCCTGCCGCATCCGTGAGGTGCCGTCCGAAGCCCTGCCGCCGCGCCTGCGCTGGCTCATCCTGACGGATAATCGCGTTGAAAGCCTGCCGCAGAGTCTGGGGGATTGCGCGGCCCTGCAAAAGCTGATGCTGGCGGGAAACCGGCTCAAGGCTTTACCGGAAGCCATGCAAAACTGTCGCGCGCTCGAACTGGTGCGTCTGGCAGCTAATCAGTTTGAAACCCTGCCGGTGTGGCTGACCCGGTTGCCGCGCTTGTCCTGGCTGGCCTTGGCCGGCAATCCGTTCGCCGCCAGGGCTGAGGCCGCTCTTACTCATGTGCCGGTAGCGGACATCGCGTGGTCTGACCTGTCGCTGAGTAACGTGCTGGGCGAGGGGGCGTCGGGCACCACGCATCTGGCGCAATTGTCGCATGAAGGCCTCAGGCGCCCGGTCGCCGTCAAGATATTCAAGGGGGCCATGACCAGCGATGGCCTGCCCCAAAGCGAGATGGTGGCCTGTGTCGCCGCCGGGCGTCATGAGGGCCTGATACCCGTGGTGGGCAGGGTGCGCGGTCATCCGGACGGGCGCGACGCACTGGTGATGGAGCGCATTGATCCCGACTGGCGCGTGCTGGCGGGGCCGCCGAACTTTGAGACCTGCACGCGCGACGTCTATGCGGACGGGGTGCGATTCGACGTCGGGACGGCGTTAGGCATCGCTCAGCAGATCGCGAGCGCTGCAAGCCATCTGCACAGTCGGGGTATCCTGCACGGCGACCTTTACGCGCATAATATTCTCCATGACGGTCGCGGTCGTGCCTGTCTGGGGGATTTCGGCGCCGCGTCGGCCTATGACCCGGCGGACCGCACGCAGGCGGAGGCCCTTCAGCGTCTGGAGGTGCGCGCCTTCGGCTGCCTGCTGGAGGAACTGACGCGGCTATGCGACGCACCTGAGGCCTTGAAACGCTTGACGGCGGCCTGTGTCGATGTGCCGCAAAACCGCCCTCTGTTCCCTGAAATTGTTGAAAGTCTGGCAGCGATTGCGGGCTGATCTAAGAGGGAGCCGGTCCTTTGAAATGTGGTCGGCTTTCCAATTGATCGCATGAATTGAGTAGGCGTCTTTATGAGAAACGCTGCCACCTGTTACCACTTGTTAACCTTAGCGGACGACTCCTTGTAACGCGGTTTTATTAGCGTAACTATAATCGGGGTCACCAATGCTGAATAACTTATCTATGCAAATCAAGGTGATAGTGCTTCTGGCAGTGATCGCCATCGTCGGTGTAGGGGCTGTGCTCTACACCGACGCCTCGCTGGGGGCAATATTGACAAATACGACGAAGCCCTGACCGGGCCGGCGCCGGGTACGGTGGCGCTGGCGCGCTCCGGCCGTCACGCGGCGTGGACCTCGCGCTCGATCCTCAAGGCCGTTATCGCCTCTGACGCAGATAAATTGGAAAAGGCCCAGCACGATATCGAAGACGGTAAGACCAAGTTCAACGCCGAAATGGACAAGGCCGAAAAGTTCCTGCCCAGCAAGGTCTCCGAGTTCAAACCCCTGCGCGAAAAATACAATACGGTGATGAGCACGGCCTGCGCCGAGGTGGTCAGCCTGGCGCAAGCCGGTCAGAAAGACGCCGCGATCGCCTCTATGGATAATGGCTGTGGCCCTGAACTGCTGGAGGTCATGACCGGCGTTGCCGGAATCGTGGACCGCACGATTGAAGAGAATAACGCTTTGGCGGCCAGCCTTCAGAAAAGCGCCGATGATGCCGTGCGCAATGCCAATATCATCGGTCTTATCGGCCTGCTGGTGGCCGGCAGCTTCGCCGTATGGCTGACGCGCAGCGGCATTTCGGCCCCTGTGGTTCGCCTCGATGGCCTGATGGGTCAGATGGCCAAGGGCAAGCTCGACGTCGTTATCCCCGGACAGGAGCGTCGCGACGAGATCGGCTCGATGTCGCGCACCGCCGAAGCCTTCCGTCAGGGCCTGATGGAGGCTGAAACCCTGCGCGCCTCCGCCGAACAGCAAAAGGCCATAGCCGAGGCCGAACGCCGCACGGCCATGCTCAAGCTGGCCGATGATTTCGAAAAGTCGGTGGGCGGTATCGTGTCGCTGGTGTCCTCTGCGGCCACCGAGATGCAGGCCGCTGCCGCGCAACTGAGCGCCACGGCGCAGGAGGCTTCGGCGCAGTCGGTCGCCGTATCTGCCGCCGCTGAGGAGGCCGGGGCCAATGTGACCTCGGTGGCCGCTTCTACGGAGGAACTGGGGGCTTCGGTTGGTGAAATCGGCCGTCAGGTCGAAACCTCATCCTCGGTCGCTGCCAATGCCGTGCGGGAAGCCGAAGAAGCGCAGATCGTGGTCAGCGAACTGAACGAAACCGCTGCCTCTATCGGGGGCGTGGTCGATCTGATCGCCGGTCTGGCCAACCAGACCAACCTGCTGGCGCTCAACGCTACCATCGAGTCGGCGCGCGCCGGTGAAGCGGGTAAGGGCTTTGCGGTAGTGGCCGCTGAGGTCAAAGCGCTGGCCTCGCAAACCGCCAAGGCCACGACCGACATCTCCGAAAAGATCGCCAAGATTCAGGACGCCACCAACCGGGCGGCGACGACGATGCGTAACATCGCCGGGACGATCCAGAGCCTCAACCATTCCAGCACGGCCATCGCTTCGGCGGTCGAGCAACAGAGTGCGGCGACGCAGGAGATCATTCAGGCGGTCAATCAGGCCTCGGTCGGCACGCAGGAGGTCACCTCCAACATGTCGGGTGTCGCACAGGCCGCGGAACAGACCGGGGAGGCCGCCGTGCAGGTACAAAGCTCGTCCGCTGAACTGGCCACCCAGGCTGAACGCCTGCATCACGAGATGGACAAGTTCCTGCAAACGGTCCGCGCGGCCTGATTGCGGCCACACTGCCAACAGAACAAGCCCCGTCAGAAATGGCGGGGCTTTGTTTTGTGGAATGGGCAAATACGCAAAAGAAAAGGCTCCCCGTGGGGAGCCTGTCTTTAAAACGAATGGCGCACTCGAAGAGATTCGAACTCCTGACCCTCAGATTCGTAGTCTGATGCTCTATCCAGCTGAGCTACGAGTGCGTGTCCATTTCGTGTTCCCGCCTCAGCGGCGAGGGCCGGACAATTAGTCTCTTGGAATTTTAAACGCAAGCGCTTTTAAAAAGTTTTCCCCTGATTTTGTGATTTTTTTGAAAAGAGCGGTTGTGTGCCTCTTTTCGAAACGCAGGCACGGCTCTTGCTGATCTCAGCGGGCCTTGACTCATTTCGGGACAATAACCGTGGCGATCAAACACAATTACGCCTTTCGGCGGGAGACCGCTGACAAGCCGCTCAAACCGTCTCTGGTGCGTCCGCTCGACATCATTGTGGGCCTGAGCATCGGTATGGCGCTGGCGGCGTTTCTGATCTTCTAAGCGCATTCCGAGAAGTGGGTACCGGTTTTCGGATCAAATGCGCGACCCGCTAAAAGCTTATCCGGCATTCAACCGGCGTTCGACCTGCGACACACGCAGGGCCAGCAGGGCGGCGGTAAAGCACATGAGGGCGCAAAACCACAGCGGGCCATCGGCCCCCATCTGACTGAACAGGAAGCCTGCCACCACCGGCCCGGCAATGCGCGCAATCGCCCCCGTCGATTGATTGAGGCCCAGCATGGCCCCCTGACGGTCGGTGGCCGTCGATTTTGAGATGATAGCTGAGATCGAGGCGAAGATGACCGCCTGCCCCAGAGCGGCCAGCATGACCAGCGGCGTAACCAGCCACGGAATCTGATTGATCCCCTGAAGGAAAAAGCCCATGCCGAACACGGTCAGCCCCAGCACCAGTATGCGCGCTTCGCCATACCGGCGCACCAGCGGGCGGGTAAAAACCATCTGCATCAGGGCGGCGGTAACGCCGATAAACAGGAAGACCAGGCTGACCTCACGCGGACCCCAGTCGTAGCGCGCCTTGGCCCACAGGCCAAATGTAGCCTCCAGCCCGGCCAGTGCGGCCATGTAGAACAAGGTCGAGAGGATCAGGCGGCTGATGATCGGATGGCGGCGAGCTTCGGCGAAGGTGGCGCGGAAATTTTGCGGAGCCGCATGGGTACGCACGCGGCTTTCGCGCACATAGAAGAGAATGCCCAGCGTCGCCACGGCGGAAAGGCCTGCGGCGAGGAACAGCGGCAGACGGAATCCGGCGGCCCCGGCTTCTTCGTGGGCCAGAAACCCGCCCATGACCGGGCCGATCACGAATCCCAGCGAAAAGGCCGCGCCGATCAGGCTCATGCGGCCGGCCCGCTGATGCGGTTCGGACATGTCCGACACATAGGACTGGATGCACGACACATTGCCGGAGCCTATGCCGTTCAGGAAACGGATCGCGATGGCCCACCACACATTGGGCGCAAAGGCCAGCAGCACATAAAAGAGGATGTTGGAGGCGGTGGTGATCAGCAGAACCGGCTTTCGTCCCCACTTGTCGGACAGGCTACCCCACAGGGGTTCGGCAAAAAACTGCCCCAGCGAATAGGCGGCGAACACCAGGGTCACCTGCCACGGCCCGGCATTCAACGTCTGAGCGAAGAAGGGCATCAGGGGCACCAGCAGGCCAAACCCGACGAGATTGATGAAGACGACAGCGAACATGACGCTGAGCGCGCCATTGTCCATGATGGCGCGTCTGAGCGTCGGCTTGCCGCCTTTTGTGTCGGGTGGGGTGGCGGTCTCGGCGTCGGGCCCTGAGACGGACGGTTCCGGTCGGGGCGGCTGGGGCTTCGTCACTGACATTGACCTTCTATAGGGCATTTGGGTGCAGGTGCGAAAGCCCCGCCTTTCGCCTTCGCACGGTTTTTGAAACAGGGGCGTCTTGACTCGCTCAATATGTTCATGTTATGTTCTTTTTATGCAGGCGGCGCAGACCAGACAGTGGGACGACGGGGGTGGGCTGAAATGGCTCTATCTCGACATGAACAGCTTCTTCGCCAGTTGCGAACAGCAGGCGCGGCCGCACATGCGCGGGCAGCCGCTGATCGTGGTGCCGGTGAAGAGTGACTATACCTGCGCCATTGCCGCCAGTCAGGAAGCCAAGAAGTTGGGGATCAAGACGGGGACTTCGGTGGCTGTGGCGCGGCAGCTCTGTCCCAACCTGCACGTCGTCGAAGCGCGTCCGGATGACTATGTACGGATTCATCATCGCATCCTTGAGGAGGTCGATCACGTCATCCCGGTCGAAAAGGTCTGTTCGATTGATGAGGTGGCCTGCCGCCTGATGGGGCCGGAGACGGTGGAGGCGGCGGCGCGCGCTTTGGGCCATCGTATCCAGAGACGCATCCTGTCCAATATCGGCGAGTGTCTGACGGCCTCGATCGGGCTGGCGCCCTCGCGGATGCTGGCCAAGACGGCGGCGGACATGCAAAAGCCGCTGGGGATGACGGTGTTGCGCCGCGATCAGTTGCCGGGGGCCTTGCTCGACATCGACATCGGCGATTTTCCCGGCATAGGCCCGGCGATGAAGGCGCGGCTGCATAAGGCCGGCATCAGCGATCCGCGTCAGCTCTGGCACCTCAGCGCCAGCCGGATGCGTCAGTTATGGGGCGGTATCGGCGGGGATCAGTTCTGGTACGCCCTGCACGGCATCGACCCGCCGGAGATCGAAACCGAACGCGGCAGCATCAGCCATTCGCACGTTCTGGCGGCTGAGTTGCGTCCTGTGGACGCTGCGCGTGCCGTGGCCCGCCGGCTGACGGCCAAGTGCGGGTCGCGGCTGCGGCGCATGGGCTATAAGTGCGGCGGCCTGCACATGTCTATCCGTGGCACACAGGAGGGCCGAGCGCAGGCCGAGCGCCTGTTTATGACCACGGCCGACAGTTTCCGTATGCTGGAGGCAGCGGATGCGTTGTGGGACGTCTGCGTGCGGACCCTCAACCAGACGCGCATCAAGAAGGTGTCGGTCACCTGTCTGCGCCTGATTCCGGCGGATACGGCGCCTGACCTGTTTGGCTATAGTCCGGCGGCGGCGGAAGACCCGCGCCATATGCGCCTGCTGGAGGCGATGGACGCCCTCAATCAGCGCTTCGGCAAGGATCGCATCAGCATCGGGCCAAAGCCCAAACTGCATGAATTTGTAGGCGCCAAGATCGCCTTTAACCGGGTGCCTGAAACGCCAGAGTTCTGGGAATGAGGTTGTGCGCTTACGCAGTGCAGCAATTTTGGGTTCTCAAACGCGCAAGGGAGGGGTATAGCTTAGGTCATGAATGACAAGGTCTTCTATACCAGCGCGGCCGTGGTCGCCCTTTTGATGATTGCGCTCAGCCTTGTCTGGCCGCAGGGGCTGGGGACGCGCTCGCCGGCGCCGTTCGGCCATGACATCGTGCTGCCCGATGTGGTGCGGGCTCAGCGCGAGAAGGCCGAGCGCGACGCCAAGCGCAAGGCGGAGCAGGCCGCTGAGCGTGCCGCCAAGGCACAGGCGGCCACTGAGGCCTCAGCCTCTTCGACGGCTTCGGCTTCGGCACAATAAAACCCATGACGCGCGTTCTGGTGTTCGGCTACGGCTTTATTGGCGCGGCCTTTGCCGATCTGTGCCGGGCGCGCGGCTACCGCGTGTCGGCTACGGCCCGCACGGCGGAAAAGCGAACGTGGCTGGCCGGGCAGGGGATCGACGCCGTGGACCCACTGAGCCCGCAACTGAGCGATTTCGCGGCAGCCGCTGACCTTATCCTGATTACGTCCGCACCGGATGACGCTGGTTGTCCGGCCTTTGGAGCGTTGAGTGCGGCCCTGCATGATGCGCCGCGCAAATGGCTGGGCTATCTTTCGACCACCGGGGTCTATGGCGATCGGGGCGGCGGCTGGGCCTTTGAGGATCAGGCCCTCACACCCCTGTCCACCGAAGGCCGCCGCCGCGTGCAGGCCGAAACCCAGTGGCAGTCCTTCAGCAGTCAGCATGATGTGGCGGTATTCCGTCTGCCCGGCCTGTATGGCGTGGGCCGCAGCGTGATCCAACGTCTGCGTGACGGGACGGCGCGACGCATCCATAAGCCGGGTCAGGTCTTTTCGCGCCTTTATGATACCGACTGCGCCGACGCCCTGATACGTAGCGCCGAGCGTCGGCGCGCCGGGGCGGTCTATAATCTGTGCGACGATGAGCCAGCCCCGGCGGATGCCGTGCTGGTGTGGGCGGCCCAGACCTTTGGCTTCGCGGTGCCACCCGAAATCCCGTTTGACGCGCCTGACCTGAGTCCCGGCATGCGGCGCTTCTATGCCGAAAACAAGCGCGTTTCCAATGCCCTGGCCAAGGCCGAACTAGGCTGGCGACCGCAATTTCCGACCTATCGCGAAGGTCTCCGCGAAGTCCAACGCTTAGTGCGGAATGTCTCCGTCATTCCGCACTAAATTTTTGTTTGTCGCGCAATTTTTCCGTAAAGTGGTGCCCACTTTATCGGATTGCGCTTAATAGGCCAGAGCTAGACCATCCTTACGCATTTCGGTGGCCGCCCCGTAGGCACGGCCCAAAGGATCGGCCTGCGTCACGATGGCCTGATAGCCGCCATAATTGCCGGGCGACGGCTTGATAGACCAGCCGAGTTTTTCGAGACCGGCACGCGTTTCCGGCGGCACGCCGCTTTCGAGATTGAGCGTCCCGGTGCCTTCCGCCGCTTCCCCGGTGGGTTCGGATGAGCCTTCGTGGTGCCAGCGCGGGGCATCGCCCGCCTCCTGTAAGCCCAGCCCGTAGTCGATCAGGTTGACTAGAATCTGCGCCTGACCCTGCGGCTGCATATCGCCACCCATGACGCCGAAGCTGAGCCACGGCTGGCCGTCCTTGCAGGCAAAGCCGGGGATGATGGTGTGGAACGGTCGTTTGCCCGGCGCATAGACATTGGGCGAGCCGTCGCGCAGCGAGAACAGTTCGCCGCGGTCCTGAAGCATAAAGCCCAGACCGTCGGGAATCAGGCCTGACCCCATGCCGCGATAGTTGGACTGAATCCAGCTCACCATCATGCCGTCTTTGTCCGAAACGGTGAAATAGGTGGTGTCGCCGCGTGCCGGGGCCTCATAGGGCACGACGCGCGGCAGGATGGCATCGGGACGGATTTTCGCCGCCTGTTCCTGCGCATAGGCCTTGGACAACAGGGCCTCGACCGGGATTTTCGAGAAGGCGGGATCGCCAAAGAATTTGGCCCGGTCCTCAAAGGGCAGACGCTTGGCCTCGATCTGGGTGTGCAGCGAGGCGGTGGTCTGAAACCCCATGCCTTTCAGATCAAAGGTCTCCAGAATGTTCATCATCTGAAGCGTGGACAGGCCTTGCGTATTGGCCCCCAGCCCCAGCACCTCGACGCCGCGATAGGTGGTTTTCAGCGGTGTCGTGTCTTCACCGTGATGCGCCATCAGGTCTGATTTGCGCAGGTGCCCGCCGATGCGGCGGAAATAGGCGTCGATGGTGTCGGCGATCTGCCCTTCATAGAAGCTGCGCGCGCCGTTTTCGGCGATATAGCGATAGGTGCGGCCAAGGTCCGGGTTGCGGAAGATTTCGCCTTCGCGCGGGGTGCGCCCGTTCGGCGCGTAAACCTTCAGGAAGTTCTGCACCTCCTCAATGCCTGCGTCGGGGTTGGTAAAGCGCCGGTAGCTGGCGTTGAGATAAAAGGCGATGGTCTGGGCCACCGGCACACCGCGTTCGCACAGGGCGATGGCCGGCGCCAGCACATCGGCGAATTTCAGCTTGCCATAGCGGGCGTGCATCTGCCCCCAGGTGTCCACCGCGCCGGGCACGGAGACCGACACGCTGCCCCACGACGGGATGTGGCCGTTCTTGGCTTTTGAGCGGACATAGTCGAGGCTCATGCCCTTGGGCGAGCGGCCCGATCCGTTAAAGCCCACCACCGTCTTCTGCGCCGGGTCCCACAGCATCACATAGGCATCCCCGCCTATGCCGCAGGCAATAGGCTCAAGGAAGCCGAGCGCCGCATTGATGGCGATGGCGGCGTCGATGGCCGATCCGCCCTGACGCAGGATATCTATACCAATCAGGCTGGCCAGCGGGTGCGCCGTGGCGGCGGCCCCTTGCGTGCCCCAGACGGTCGAACGCCCGGCGAATTTGGCTCCGGTGATGCGGTCGCCGCCGTGCAGTGGGTCCAGCGCCAGAGCCGGACTGGCGGCGAGGGCGGGCAGGGCGGCAAAGAAGGATCGGCGGTGCATGGGCGAACTCCGGTTCGCCATATCTGGTATCAAATTTTACGGTTTGGCAAGGGGGCGCAGGGCACGCACCGTATCGATCAGCCGCCGCAGATCGGCCGGGCTGGACAGGCGGTGATCACCGCCCTTGATCAGTTCCAGCGTCACGTCTTTTGACGATATGTGCTGCGCCAGTCTCAGGCCGTGCGGCCACGGCACCACCTCGTCCGCAAGGCCGTGCAGGATGCGCACCGGGCCGTCGAAGACAAGTGGCTGATCCAGCACCCGGTGGTCGAGTGCCTCATCGAAAAAGGCCTGCGACATGGGCACGTCGTAGTCGTAGCCGCGCAGATGAAAAAAACCGGAAATCTCCAGCGACCGCCGGTCTTCGGGCGACAGGGACGGCAGCATGAGTTCGGTGGTAAAATCGGGGGCGGGAGCGATCAGGACGGCGGCCTTCACCCGTTCCGGACGGTCGCGCATCAGCAACGACGCCATCCAGCCGCCCATGCTGGAGCCGATGATCAGCAGAGGTCCGGCGGTCAGGTGATCGACAACGTCATGCACATTCTGCCGCCACTGGCCGACGCGGGCCTCTTCCCAGCGACCGGGGCTTTCGCCGTGCGCGGTATAGTCAAATCGCAGGAAATCCCAGCCTTCGGTGCGGGCTGTTTGCGCCAGCGCTTCGGCTTTTGAACCGGTCATGTCCGATTTAAAGCCGCCCAGCCACAGGACCGTTGGCCCTTCGCCTTTGACGTGGCGGTAGGCGAGGGAGTCGTTGAGAAACTGCGTGCTGTCTTGATTTGGCTCGGTGCTCATGCGCATAAGCCTTAATTGCCCGGAGCCTCTCGAACAAGCGCTTATGCCCCCAATATCCTCTCCTTTATCCTTCCCCTATACCGTGATGCAAGTCGTGCCGGAGCTGGATACCGGCGGCGTGGAACAGACCGTGGTGGATGTGGCGCGCGCGGTGATCGAGGCCGGGGGGCGGGCCATAGTGGTCTCAAAGGGTGGACGGCTTGAGGGCTATCTGAAACAGATCGGCGCGGTGGTTGTGCTCCTGCCCGTGCATTCCAAAAACCCCTATGTGCAGTTCAAGAACTACTACGCGCTGCGGGCGCTGATCCGCAAAGAGAAGCCGGACATCGTGCATGTGCGTTCGCGCGCCCCGGCGCTGTCGGTGCTGCCCGCCGCGAAGGCCGAAGGCGTGAAGACCGTCACCACCTATCACGGTATCTACAAGGCCGGGTCGGCGTTCAAGCGCTGGTACAACGGGCGCATGACCACGGCGGACGTGGTCATCGCCAATTCGGACTACACGCGCGACCACGTGCTGCGCGAATACGACCTCGACCCGGCAAAGGTCATCGCCGTACCGCGCGGTGTGGACCTCAAAAAGTTTGATCCGGGTGCGGTCGATGAGGCGCGCAAGGATAACCTGGCGCAAGGCTGGGGTATTGACCGTGGTGATGGCCGCACTCGGTTCCTGCTGGCCGGACGCCTCACACGCTGGAAGGGGCAAACGCTCGTCATAGAGGCGTTGAAGGGTCTGGAGCGCAGCGATGTGCAACTGATCCTTGCCGGCGACGATCAGGGGCGCAGCGACTATACACAAGAATTGCGCGCGCTGGCCGCCGATCTAGGACTTGAGGCACAGGTAAAGATCGTGGGGCACTGTTCCGACATGCCCGCCGCCTACAGCCTGTGCGATTTCGCACTGGCGCCGTCTTTGGAACCTGAGGCCTTCGGGCGCACGGCGGTCGAGCCGCAGGCTATGGGCCGCCCGGTGCTGGCGGCTAAACACGGCGCGACGGCGGAAACGGTCGAAGACGCGGTGAGCGGCTGGCTGGTGACGCCCGGCGGTGTCACGGCCTGGGCCGACGCCATGCGTGTGGCGGCCCTGACCTCCGCCCCGGCACGCGCCGTCATGGGGGCTGCCGGTCGGGCGCGGGTGCATGAGCGTTTCAGCCTGGAAACCATGTGCGCGGCAACCCTTGATATATACCGCTCTCTGCTTACGTGAGGCGAGGGGACAACGGGCTGAAAAATTAACCCCTTGTGCGCCATAAAGGGGATTGATCACGCCTAGGCCCTTCCTATAATTAGGCCCCGATCCCGGACAGGTGAGTCCGGTCCGTTTAAACAGTCCATGGAGACATCCCTATTCGTCGCCCAATGCAAGCTCCGCCCGCGAAAGACGGCCCCCGTATCAATCAGGACATCAAGGTTCCGCGCGTCCTTTTGATCGACCAGAACGGTGAGAAACAGGGCATCATGCCGACTTCCGCCGCGCTCGAAGCCGCCGAGGAAGCCGGTCTTGATCTGGTCGAAGTCTCCCCGACCGCCGATCCCCCCGTCTGCAAGATTCTCGACTACGGCAAGTACCGCTTCCAGGAACAGAAGAAGAAGGCCGAAGCCCGCAAGAAGCAGAAGGTCGTCGAAATCAAGGAAATCAAGCTTCGCCCCAATATCGACAAGCACGATTATGAGGTGAAGGCCAAGGCCATGACGCGCTTCTTCGAAGAAGGCGATAAGGTCAAGGTGACGCTGCGCTTCCGTGGCCGCGAAATGGCCCACCCGGAACTGGGTATGAAGCTGCTCAATCAGGTCAAGGCCGACTTCGAGGCGACCACCAAGGTGGAATATGAGCCCAAGATGGAAGGCCGCCAGATGATCATGATTTTGGCCCCGAAATAGGCTTTCGGCTTAATTCTATGGAATTGAAACCGGCTCCGATGTTTAATCGGGGCCGGTTTTGTTTCGGAGGTGTGCGTGTCTTTGATTCTGTTCGATCGTAATGCCCTGCCTGAGCCTGAAACCGGCGCGCCAGCTGCAGAGCGCGTTGTGTCCGGTGATCCGCGCTTTCTGACGTGGAACCTTGACACCTCCGAGGATGAAAAGACATATGCCGGCTTCTGGCAGGCGACGCCGGGCGCGTGGCGCGTCGTCTATGACGAATGGGAATATTGCGAAATCCTCGAAGGCGTCTCGATCCTGCACGAGGACGGCAAGGCCCCGCTGCGGCTGGAGGCCGGGACGCGCTTCGTCATCCCGCCGGGCTTCACCGGCGTGTGGGAGGTGCTCGAGACCACGTTGAAGACCTATGTGATCCGGCTTTAGCTGCGACAATAATTCCCCTGTGTATCCCCCTTGTGTGGCGCGAAGATCACACCATATCGGAGGGCATGAGCGGTTGCTTCCGTCGAAGGGCCGATCACATCCATCCGCCTCTAAAGGGGAAGCCAGACGATGAATATCGAAAAATACTCTGAGAAAACTCAGAAGCTTATCCAAAGCGCACAGGCCATTGCCCAAAGCCGCAACCACCAGTATTTCACCCCCCTGCATCTGCTTAAGGCGCTGACCGAGGACCGCGAGTCCGTGGCGCGGCCTTTGATCGAGCGCGCAGGTGGACGCCCGGAAGCCTTTGTCGGTGCGGTCGATACGACGCTGAATAAACTGCCGTCCGTCACCGGTGGCACGCAACAGCTTTACATGCACAATGATACCGCCAATGCCTTCACCGAAGCGGAAAACGACGCCAATAAGGCGGGCGATGCCTTCATCACGGCTGACCGTCTGCTGGTCGCCGCGCTGAACAACAGCGACGGGGCGGCTCTGCTGAAGGCGGCGGGCACGTCTCTGGGGGCACTCAAGGATGCGCAGAAGGAATTTCGCAAGGGCAAGCCCGCCAACTCCGCCAATGCCGAGGCCGGGTTCGATGCGCTCAACAAATATGCGCGTGACCTCACGCAGGCGGCGCTGGATGGCAAGATCGACCCGGTCATCGGACGAGACGAGGAAATCCGTCGTACCATTCAGGTGCTGGCCCGCCGCACCAAAAACAACCCCGTCCTGATCGGTGAGCCCGGCGTGGGTAAGACCGCCATTGTCGAAGGGCTGGCCCAGCGCATCGTCAATGGCGACGTGCCGGAGTCACTGAAAGACAAGAAGCTTTTGTCGCTCGACATGGGCGCGCTGATCGCCGGGGCCAAGTACCGCGGTGAGTTCGAGGAGCGGCTGAAGGCCGTTCTCAACGAAGTCACGCAGGCCGAAGGCCAGATCGTGCTGTTTATCGACGAAATGCACACCCTGGTGGGCGCAGGCAAGTCGGACGGAGCGATGGACGCTTCGAACCTGCTCAAGCCCGCCCTGGCGCGCGGTGAACTGCATTGCGTGGGTGCCACGACGCTCGATGAGTACCAGAAGCACGTCGAAAAGGACCCGGCTCTGGCCCGGCGCTTTCAGCCGGTCTTTGTGCAGGAGCCGACGGTCGAAGACACCATTTCGATCCTGCGCGGCCTGAAAGAAAAGTACGAGGTCCACCACGGCGTCAAGATTTCCGACAGCGCCATCGTGGCGGCGGCCACCCTGTCGAACCGCTACATTGCCGACCGCTTCCTGCCGGACAAGGCCATCGACCTGATCGACGAGGCCGGTTCGCGCGTGCGTATGGCCGTCGATTCCAAGCCGGAAGAGCTCGATGAACTGGATCGTCGCATCGTCCAGCTCAAGATCGAACGTGAGGCCTTGCAGAAGGAAAGCGATCAGGGCTCAAAAACACGCCTGGAAAAGCTCAATGAGGAACTGGGCGATCTGGAGGGCAAGTCGGCGCAACTGACCGCCCGCTGGCAGTCGGAAAAGGACAAGGTCGGGGCCGCTTCGCGCGCCCGCGAAGCGCTGGACCGCGCGCGTATCGAGCTTCAGTCGGCGCAGCGTTCGGGCGATCTCCAACGGGCGTCGGAAATCCTCTATGGCCAGATTCCGCAACTGGAAAAATGGGTTGCCGAGGCTGAAACCAAATCGGAAGAGGCACCGCTGACGCCGGAAGTCGTCGATTCGGCGCAGATCGCTCAGGTGGTGTCACGCTGGACCGGTATTCCGGTGGACAAGATGCTGGAAGGCGAGCGCGACAAGCTGCTGCGCATGGAGGACGAACTGCGCAAGCGGGTCGTCGGTCAGGACGAGGCCCTTGAGGCCGTGTCCGATGCCGTGCGCCGGGCGCGGGCGGGGCTCAAAGACCCCAACCGTCCCATCGGCTCCTTCCTGTTTCTGGGGCCTACGGGCGTTGGCAAGACCGAGTTGAACAAGGCTTTGGCCGAATTCCTGTTCGATGACGAGACCGCCATTACGCGCCTCGACATGTCCGAATATATGGAAAAGCATGCGGTCTCACGCATGATCGGCGCGCCTCCAGGCTATGTCGGCTATGACGAGGGCGGGGCGCTGACCGAAGCCGTGCGCCGTCGGCCCTATCAGGTCGTGCTGTTTGACGAAGTCGAAAAGGCGCATCCGGACGTGTTCAACGTCCTCCTTCAGGTGCTGGACGACGGCCGGCTGACGGACGGGCAGGGGCGTGTGGTCGATTTCCGCAACACCCTGATCGTCATGACCTCGAACCTCGGCTCGCAGTATCTCGTCAATATGGAGGACGGTCAGGATGTGGAGATGGTGCGCGGCCTGGTCATGGATGAGGTCAAACGCCACTTCCGGCCGGAATTCCTCAACCGCATCGACGAAACCATCCTCTTCCACCGCCTCGGCCGGGCGCAGATGGGCAATATCGTGCGTATCCAGCTCAAGGGTCTGGAAAAGCTGCTGAAGGATCGTCAGATGACCCTCGCCATCGACGACGCAGCGCTCAACCACCTCGCCGAACTGGGCTACGAACCGGCCTATGGTGCCAGGCCTTTGAAGCGGGTGATCCAGAAGCAACTGGTCGATGCCATCGCCAAACGCATCCTTGTGGGTGAGTTCGCCGATGGCGACGTGATCAGCGTCAGCTTTGACGGCGATCATCTGGTGATCGGCAAGCCAACGGTGAACTGAGCCGGGCAAGGCAGAGCTCAGGAAGCGATGCGGTAGGGAGTAAAAATGGCACTCTTCCTTTAGCAGGAGGCAACGACCCCGCCACAGGTTTGCGGCCGGGTCTTCTCTTTGCTAAATTGCGGTCATGAGAGATCGAACGGAAATTATAGCGGGTCGGACCGTCCTGTTCTTCAATCCCCAAGGATCAGTCCTGAGTAAGCCCGCCGATGCGAATGATTTTATCGGCGAGGTCTGGGGGCAAAATGCAGAGACTGCGGTCATTCCGGTGAGCCGTCTTGGCCCGGATTTTCTTCAATTGCGCACGAAGCTGGCGGGAGAGGTGATCCAGAAATTTGTCAACTACCAGATCAGGCTCGTTTTCCTTGGTGATATTTCTAAGGCAGTTGAAAGCAGCACAGCGCTACGTGATTTCGTTCATGAGTCTAACAGGGGACGTGTTGTCTGGTTTTTGCCTCACGAGGAAGAAGTGAGGCAAAAGCTGATTATCGGCACACATTCATCTCCATCCTAGCTCGGCCTCGCCGCGCAGGATCGCCTCGACCTCATGTGTGTGTTTACGCTCGCCTTCGTCGTGAAGGATCAGCGGCGGCAGGAGACGCAAAGGGGCCTTGCCCAGCCGTTTGGCGCGCACCAGTACGCGCTTGGCCTCCTTATCGAAAAAGGGCTGGATGGGGCGGATGACAAACGAACCGCATTTCGGCAGGCCGCCCAAGATATCCCCCAGCCGGTCGGCGCGGTGGATGAACACAATCTCCCCGCCATCGACCACGGCGGCCTGCGCAAAGTCGAGCCACGCCTGAAGCCCGTCATCGGCGATCCACGCCGGACGCTTTAGCTCATGCGGGGCGCGCAGCGTTTCCGGGTCGTCGAAATAGGGCGGATTGCTCAGGACAAGGTCAAAGCGCGGCAGATCAAAAGCGCGATAGCCGGTACCAATATCGCCGTGAATCACACGATGGTCACCGCCCGCCTGAGCCAGATTGACCTGGGTCAGGGCAAAGGTCGCCGCGTCGCGCTCTATACCCACGGCGCGCACCTGCGGGCAGCGCGCCGCCAGCGACAAAATGACGCCCCCCACACCGCAGCCTAACTCTAAAGCGCTCACGGCTCGTTCGGCGCGCTCAGCCAGAATACCCGCCGCACCCGCCGCCAGCAGGGCGCCGTCCATACCGATTCGATAGCCCTTCGTCGGTTGCCACAGCCGCACCCGCCCCCCCAGCAGGGTGGTCGGCATCGCATCGGCAGGGGGGGAGAAGGCGGTCTCTGGCAAGGGGTGTGTATCCGGGACTGTAGCAATTTTATCGGGATATAGCACAAACTCGCCGCGCGGGGCATGGACTAAGCCGTAAAGGAAGTTTAAGGGGTTTAACACTTTCCAAGTGTGCCGGAGTAGTGGGTTTTGGATACGGCCAATATCGAGAAAACGCACAAATCCACCCCCGCTGAGACGGCGGGTAAGGCGGATGTAGAGGCGCTGGTGCGTCTGTGCGCCGACGACATGGCGGCGGTCAACGCCATCATCACCGAGCGTATGCAAAGTGATGTCGCGGTGATTCCGGCCTTGGCCGAACATCTGATCAGCGCCGGCGGCAAACGGTTGCGTCCGTTGCTGTGCGTTGCGGCGGCGCGTCTGGTCGGGACGACGACTGTTCACCACCAGAAGCTGTCGGCGGCTGTCGAATTTATCCACACGGCTACCCTGCTGCACGACGACGTGGTCGATTCCAGCCAGTTGCGCCGGGGCAAGGTGGCGGCGCATCTGATCTGGGGCGCGCCGTCTTCGGTGCTGGTTGGGGATTTTCTGTTTGCGCGGGCCTTTGAGCTGATGGTCGAAACCGACTCGCTTCAGGCGCTGGGCATCCTGTCCAAGGCGTCGGGGGTCATCGCCGAAGGCGAGGTCCTGCAACTGATGAAGGCCTATGACGTCAATCTGACCGAAGAGACCTATATCGACATTATCTCGGCCAAGACGGCGGCTTTGTTTGCCGCAGCGTCGGAAAGCGGTGCCGTGGCGGCGGGGGCATCCCCGGCCCGCCAGCAGGCCTTGCGTGACTATGGTCTGAACCTCGGTCTGGCCTTTCAGATTCAGGACGACGCGCTCGACTACGGCGGCACGGCCCAGAGCCTCGGCAAGAATGCCGGTGACGATTTTGCTGAGGGTAAGGCAACCTTGCCATTGATTTTGGCCGTCAAGGCGACACCGCAAGCGGCTGATTTCTGGCACCGCACCGTGTCTATGCGCGAGCAGACCGACGGCGATCTGGCCCAAGCTCAGGCCCTGATCGTCGAATCAGGAGCGATGGCCAAGACGATCGAGACGGCTCGCCATTATGCGCAAAAGGCCAAGGATGCGTTGAAAGGCTTTGAAGCCTCGGACTGGCGCACAGCACTGGAAGCGCTGGCCGATTACAGCGTCGAACGCACGAAGTAAGCACGCAAAATTACACCTCCCTGCCTATGGCGGGGAGGTGTAAGGAGAGCTACAACCCTTCCATATCCGGCGTCTTCCAGCCCAGATGCTGGCCCGAATCGACGCAGATCATCTGACCGGTCACCGAAGGGGCTTCGGCCAGAAACACCACGGCCTCGGCGATCTCTTCCGGCGTGACCCGCTTTTGCAGCAGGGTCGAAGCGGCCTCGGCCTCGAAATCGGCTTCGGTCTGGTGAATGGAGGGCAGGGTAGGACCCGGCCCGACGGCGTTGACGCGGATACGCGGGGCCAGTTCCTGCGCCAGGGTGCGCGTAGCGTGCCACAGCCCGGCCTTTGACAAACCGTAGGAGAAGAATGGCGGGGAGGGTTTCAGCACCCGCTGGTCGATCAAATTGACGATAGCCGCGCCGTCCGGCAGAGCGCCTTGCGCCGCAAAACCCTGCGCCAGCAGCACAGGGGCCAGCAGATTGGTGTTCATATGGGCGTGCCAGCGCGCCACCGTCAGCGTCCCGGCGCGGTCATCGTAAAAGACAGAGGCATTGTTGATCAGCAGGCTCAGAGGACCCAGAGCGGCCACGGTCGCGGGAATGAGCGCCTTGACGCTGTCGGCGTCCGACAGGTCGGCCTGAAGCGCTTCTGCCCGCACGCCAGACGCGCGTAACTGCTCAACCAAGGCCTGCGCATCGGTTGCGGAAGTGCCGTAATGGACGCCAATATCGTAGCCGCGTTTCGCCAGCGCAAAGGCTACGGCCCTGCCGATGCGTTTGGCCGCACCGGTGACCAGAGCGATTTTGGGAGCCGGTTTAGTCAATACGGCCAAAGTCGATATAGTTGACGATGAAATAGAAGGCGATGAAGCCCGCAAAAATGCCGATGGCCAGCATGTGAAATCTCCCGGTCAGTCCTGTTTTTATCTGATTAAGCGCCTCTTACGGCGAACTCAAGCCTTGTTGCGCGGCGCAGCGAGAAAAACCCGGCGCAAGGCTTGCGCACAGCGTTATTTATCTTATTTTTATAATCATGGAAGACTGGAAGCGCCTTGTCGAGCCGTACACCCGGCCGCTGTTCTTTGCTCATTCGCGCATGACGCGGGGCAAGACTCTGGGTGTGCGCGGCCTTGTGGTAGAGGATGAGCGTCGCGTTCTGCTGATCGAGCATACCTATCTCGAAGGCTGGTGGCTGCCCGGTGGTGGCGTCGATGCCTTTGAGGCGGCGGGCGACGCCGTGGTGCGTGAACTGCGCGAAGAGGCGGGAGTTATTACCCACGAAACACCGCGCCTTCTGTCGATCCATTCCAATGAATGCTTCTTCCCCGGCGATCACGTGCTGCTCTATCGCATTGACCGCTTCGAGCGCGGTGAACTGACCTCGCAGGGGGAAATCAAGAATGTCGATTTCTTCGATATCGACGCCCTGCCGGACAATATCAACGGCGGCTCTTTGCGGCGGATACAGGAAGCTCTGCAAGGTCTGCCGCCGGACCCGCTGTGGTAGGAGAGGGTTCAGCCGGCAGGTCACCGGCGACGGCGTGCAGCTCCGGTTTGCGGGCCGTCCATCGGCTGATCAGGCGGCGCAGCCCGTCGCGTGAAGGCTTCTCAAAGCCGTAATGGGCCAGTGCGGACAGCACGACCGTGATGGCAATCGCTGCCATCAGCCAGTGGACGCGCTCCCCCGGCAGGCTCAGGTCAAATTTTGGCAGGGTGCGGAAGGTGCCAAACAGCACCACGTCGTGGATCAGATAGATGGCGTAGGACCACACGCCGATCAGATAGATCGGTCGCCACGACAACATTCTGGCCACCGGGCCTTCATCGTCGGACAGGGCCATGATCAGCCCGGTAAACAGACCCACCAGAATGAGGTCCGACGGGCGCCAGGCGATCAGCAGGAGCGACGCCACCAAAAAGAGAACCGCGGCGCGTGTCGGCACCAGAGCGCGGAAACGATAGGCCACCATACCAATAAAGAAGCTCAACAGGCAGCGCAGCAGGGTGCCGCTGGCGTAGGAGGCGGCGATGTCGAGCGGGCCTGAGCGGCGAATCGTCTGCCCGAACCACAGGGGGCCATAGGCGACAAAGGCCAGCAGACCGGCGGCCAGCCCGGTCCACAAAAGTGCGCGTTGCCACGAGCCTTTGAGGGCCGCAATCACCAGCAGTGGAAAAACCAGATAGGCCGCCCATTCGGTCGAGATCGACCAAGACGGGCGGACGATGGAATTGGCCAGCCCCCAGGCCTGAGTCATGGTCAGGTTGGGCAACAGGCCGTGCCAGACGTCTTCGGCATAGTAACGCGTGCCCAGAACAGTCGGGATCAGGGCGGCGGTGATCAGCGTCATCAGCGCAAACAGCGGCCAGACGCGCGCCACACGCATCAGAATGAACTTGCGGAAGTTCGGCCATTGAAAGCCTGCGTCGAACAGCTTGCCATAGGTCATGGCCATGACGAAGCCGGACAGGACAAAGAACAGATCGACCGAAATATAGCCATGCCGCACATAGTGCTGCCACGGATCGGGAAAGCGAAAATAGCCAGTGGCGTGGTAGAGCACGACGAACAGGGCCGCGACGCCGCGCAAACCCGTGAGGGCGCGGATTTCGGACGATCGGGCGGCAGGCGTGGCGGTCATGCGATCACGATTTTGTGTGCGGTGTCTCTCCATGACGCCATGCCCCGACGAAGGCAAGTCAATTCCTGTGGCGCACCTTTGCAATTATGTCATTTAAGAAGGGAAGGCGGATGCGGATGTTCTTGCCCCGTTCCGGCCCTTCGCCTATATCGGGAGCATGTCCCACCTGCCGACCGATGCCTCAACTGAAACCCTGCCGACCGATGCGCCCCTGACGGGGGCGGCTCTGATCCTGCGTGAAGCGCGGCTGGCGGAAGACAAGCCCGGCGTCTATCGCATGATCGGAGAAAACGACGAGGTGCTCTATGTGGGCAAGGCCAAGTCGTTGAAAAAGCGCATCCTTCAATACGCACAGGGGCGCGTCCATGCCCAGCGTATCGCGCGCATGGTCTATCTGACGCGATCCATGGTCATTGTGCGCACCCAGACCGAGGGCGAGGCCCTGCTGCTAGAGGCGCGCCTGATCAAGGCGCTCAAACCGCGCTACAATGTGCTGCTGCGTGACGATAAGTCCTTTGCCGAAATTCTGGTGCGCAAGGACCACGCGGCAGCGCAGATCACCAAGCATCGCGGGGCGCACGCCATTCAAGGCGAATATTTCGGCCCCTTCGCCTCGACCCAGGCGGTGAACCGTACCCTCGATACGCTCCAACGCGCCTTCCTGCTGCGTACCTGCACCGACAGCGTCTATGCCTCGCGTACGCGGCCCTGCATGTTGCATCAGATTCGTCGCTGTTCGGCGCCGTGCACCGGTGAGATCAGCCTTGAGGATTATGGCGCATTGGTGGGGCAGGCCGAGGCCTTTCTGAAAGGTCGTTCGCGCGTGGTCATCGACGACCTGACCAAACGCATGATGAAGGCCTCCGACGATATGGATTTCGAGAAGGCGGCGCACCTGCGTGACCGGGTGCGGGCGCTCAACCACGTGTCCATGACCTCTTCCATCGGCATCGGTGAGGCCGAGGCCGACGTGTTTGCCGTGATCAGCGAAGGCGGGTCGGCTTGCGTACAGACCATCTTCTTCCGGGCGGGGCAGAACTGGGGCGACCGCGCCTACTTCCCGCGCGTGCCCGACAGCGGTGAAGAGACGGACAACGCTGAGGGCGAAATCCTCGATGCCTTTCTGGGGCAGTTCTATCAGGACCGTCCGGTACCGAAGCTCATCCTTGTCTCGCATCCCTTAAGCGAGCCGGACCTGATGATGGAAGCCCTGTCGCTGCGCGCCGGTCGTAAGGTCGAGATCCACTGCCCGCGCCGGGGCGAAAAGGCCGACGCTGTGGCCCATGCGCTTAATAACGCCAGGGCGGCTCTGGGTCGGCGTATGGCCGAACAGTCGGCGCAGACGCGCCTGCTGAAAGGTGTGGCGGAGGTGTTTGAGCTTCCCGCCCCGCCCAACCGCATTGAGGTTTACGACAACTCGCACCTCGGCGGCACGCACGCGGTGGGGGGCATGGTGGTGGCCGGGCCCGAAGGCTTTATGAAGGGGCAGTATCGCAAGTTTACCATCCGTGATCTCGATAAGATGACCGCCGGTGACGACTACGCCATGATGCGCGAAGTGTTCCGTCGTCGGTTTTTACGTTTGAAGAACTGTGCGGAAGATGCGACGGAAGAGGAACGCTTTGGTCGTCCTGATTTGGTGCTGGTCGATGGCGGGCAGGGGCAACTTGAGGCCGTTCTGGACGTGATGCGCGAACTCGGCATGGAAGACATCCGCATTGTCGGTGTGGCCAAGGGGCCGGATCGCGACGCCGGGATGGAGCGCTTCTTCATGCCGGGACGTGCCCCCTTCATGATGGAGCCCAAATCGCCGGTCCTCTACTATCTTCAGCGCCTGCGCGATGAGGCGCACCGCTACGCCATCGGGGCCAATCGTCAAAAGCGCGACGCGGCGATTACCAAAAACCCGCTGGATGAGATCGAAGGCATCGGCCCGCGCAAAAAACGCGCCCTGCTGGCCGCCTTCGGGTCGGGCCGTGAGGTGGGCAAGGCGCGCATCGAAGACCTGCGCAAGGTGGAGGGCATTAACGAGGCCCTCGCCCAGCGCATCTACGACTTCTTCCACGGCGTGTGATCTAATTAAAACTGAACCATTTTTATTTTGAATTAGAATGGTTAAAGCAGGGCGGCATTGCGGCGCTCCTGCGTTTCGTGCTTTTAGCGGGTGTACGGGGGTGTGGTTACCGTGGCGATTTTGTGAAATTTAACAATAAATATTGAATATCAATGCTTTAATTTACCTCTTTCTGAGGTGATCGCTTCCGAAGCCTCCGGGATGGCGGGCCGACACACAGGATGATTTCTAAACTCTGCCAGAATTCATTTGACGGAAACGGGTTTATAAACGACTTATTTGATAGTAATTAACGCCGCTGAGGAATACACCATGAGCCCTCTGCATCACCTGACCGCGCCGCGCCCCCTGTCCGAGGCGGAGCAGCACATCCTGAACGCTATCAGCCACATCCGTTATGGATCGGTCGAAGTGGTCATCCACGACTCGCGTATCGTTCAGATCGAAAAGAGCGAAAAGGTCCGTTTCGAGACCCGCCGCGATTAGTTTTAGCGCATTTGCGCACACAAAAAAACACACGCGCCCTGACCGGACCGACCGGAAGCGACGCCTCTCACGCACGAAGGTATCCTCCATGTCCCATTCTCGCTCCGCTTTGCGGGCGGGGAAGATTTCGCTCGCCCTTCTGGCTGGTGTCTCTTCGCTCGCCCTTGCCGCCCCTGTGTTCGCTGCTGATGCGCCTGCCGCCGATGACGCGGCCTCTCGCGATAGCGCCATCACTGACGTCTATGTCACCGCCCGCCGCAAGAGCGAAAACCTGCAAAAGGTGCCGATCGCCGTCTCGGCTATCTCCGGTGAGCAACTGGAATCCGCCGGCATCTACAATGTCGAGACCCTGCAAAAGGTGCAGCCCAGCCTGCAATTCATCTCGTCCAACCCGCGCAATACGGCCACAACCATCCGCGGTCTGGGGTCGGGCATCGGCCTGACCAATGACGGGCTTGAGCAGGGTGTCGGCATCTATGTCGATGAAGTCTTCTATGCCCGCCCCGGCTCGGCCGTTGTTGACCTGATCGACATTGAGCGCGTCGAAATCCTGCGCGGCCCGCAAGGCACCCTGTTTGGCAAGAACACCACCGCAGGGGCGCTAAACATCACCACCCGCGCCCCCAGCTTCACGCCGGAAGGTCGCATCGAGGCCAGCGTCGGTGACTATGGCTTCCTGCAAACCAAGATCAGCCTGTCGGGTCCGCTCAGCGATACGGTGGCGGTGCGCGTCGCCTTTGGCGGCACAAAGCGCGACGGTCTATTCAAGAACACCTTCCTTAACGTCAAACAGAACGACGTAAACAGCCAGGTTCTGCGCGCCCAGTTGCTGTGGAAGCCGTCGGATAAGCTGAACGTGCGCCTGTCCTACGACTTCGCCTATCAGGACCCGGAGGCCAATACCCAGACCTTCGTGCGCTATGGGGCGTCGCTGCGGGCCGCCAATCGTCAGTTCCCGGCCTTGGCTGCGGCGCTTAACTATGCGCCGCCCTCGACCAACCCCTATGACCGTCTGCTCGATGTCAATTCGCCGCTGGAAGCCAAGCAGGTGATCAATGGCCTGTCGGGTACGGTCAACTGGGATCTGGGCGATGTCACCCTGACCCCGATCACAGCCTATCGCGACTGGGACTGGGCGCCGCAAAACGACCGCGACTACACCTCGCTGTCGATCCGCTCAAAATCCAACAACCCATCCGAACAGCAGCAAATCTCTCAGGAAGTGCGTCTGGCCTCCAATAGCGACCGCAAGGTCAACTGGGTGGTCGGGGCCTATGGCTTTAATCAGCGCGTTGAAACCAATGGCGTGGAACAGTGGGGCAAGGACGGGGCCTTCTGGCTGATCGGCACCAATGTGCCCGCAAACCTGATTGATGGCCTGACCTCCAGCACCCACGTGGTCACCAAGGTGCGCTCCTACGCGGTGTTCGGGCAACTGACCTGGAACGTGACGGACCGCTTCCGCATCACGCCGGGCCTGCGCTACACCTATGAGGAGAAGGACGGCAGCTTCCGTCAGATCGTCACCGGCGGTCTGGCGACGACGGTCGCGTCCCAGATCACGGCCAAGAACAATATTGCCCCGACCTATGCCTATACGGCCGATTATCAGGACGACAGCCCGTCGGGTCAGATCAACTTCGCCTATGACCTGACGCCCACCGTGCTGGGCTATGTCAACCTGTCGAAGGGCTATAAGTCGGGCGGTATCAATGCCGCCGGCGTGCCGGTCGATGCCAACTTCCAGCCCTTCACCGCCTCCATCGTCGTCAAGCCGGAAGAGGTGGAGACCATCGAAGCGGGCCTGAAGACGCAGTTCTGGGACAAGCGCGGCACGGTCAATGTCGCGATCTATAGCACCAACGTCAAAGACTATCAGGCGACCGTGGTAGACGGTAATCTGGGGGCCATTCGTCCCTATCTGGCCAATATCGAAAAGGTCGAGGTGCGCGGTGTCGAACTGGACGGCAAGTTCCGTGCGACGGATAACCTGCTGATCTATGGCTCGGTGAGCTATGCCGACGGCAAGTACGCCTCGTTCAAGAACGGTCCGGCCCCTCTTGAGCTTCAGACCTCCAGTTCTTCCGTTGCTGACCTCAGCGGCAAGGATCTGCCCGGTGTGTCGAAGTGGGCGGGCTCGATCGGCTGGGAATATAACCATCCGGCCACCATCGGCAAGCTGAGCGGCGACGCCTATTTCAGCGGCGACGTCTCCTACCGCTCGGACTGGAACTCCGATCCGTCGGTGTCGAAATATACGGTCGTCGGAGCCTCGACCATCGCCAACTTCCGCGTCGGCTACCGCGCCAGCGGCGGCACCGAGGTCTTCCTGTGGGCCAAAAACGCCTTCAACGAAGAGTATCTGCAATTCCTCAGCCTTCAGGCCGGTAACTCCGGGGCCATTTATGGCCAGCCCGGCGACCCGCGCAGCTTCGGCGTCACCGTGCGTAAAGCGTTTTAAAACCTGTGGTCCGGATTGCGTCGCCGGTGCAGGTCACGCGATCCGGTTCGCTAGATGCGGCGTAATCGACACGGAGGCCCCTTAACCGCGCAAAAATGATCGAAATAAATAGATATTGATCAAAAATTCGATCACCTTCGCGCGGCTGCCCCGCCGTTGGTGAGGAATGCAGCGCATAATTCAGACGGGGAAAACATATGATCAAGCGTCCGCATTTTATCGTGTTTGCGTGCTCTGCGCTGTTGACGACCATGGTGATGGGCACGACCGTTTCGGCTCAGGCCTTCCCCGACCATCTGGCCAAGATGGACAAGGATGGCGATGGCAAGCTGAGCCCCGAAGAATGGGTGCGTGACAAACCGTCCCTGTTCAAACGCATCGACGCCAATGGCGACAAGGCCCTGAGCAAGGATGAAATCGAAAAATTCTACGTGGCCATAGCGCCGGCCGATGACCCCAAGACGGTCAAGCGTATCGCGGACATGGCGGCGGCGGATGTCAATGCCGATGGCAAGGTGACACTTGAGGAACTCACCGCCCATAATCTGGCGGCGTTCAAGAAGCGCGACAAAAACGCCGATGGGTTTATTACCGCCGCTGATCTGTAGGTTTTAGAGCGGAATGATCTCTAAAATCATTCCGCTCAAGCCGCCATTGAGGCGGCGGCCAAGGTGGCAAAGCCACCGCCCGGCAAGGGACTAAACAAAAATCTGGATCATTATGTTTCCACCAGAAATCATAATGATCTAAGGGCCTTTTCCGACAAACTCGGAAAAGGCCCTGTTTTATGCCTCAACCGGAAGGCCCGCGGCGATCCAGCCATTGATGCCGGGAGCCAGATGCGCGTCGGCGGTGAGACCGAAGGCTTGCGCCGCTTCGATGGCGCGCAGCGACCGCACCCCTCCGGCGCACATAAAGATGATCTCCTTGCCGTCCTGTGGCAGTTCGGCCGGATGGAAGGTGGAGAGGGGCAGGTTGACGCTGCCGGGCACGCGCACGCGCTCGTACTCATACACCTCGCGCACATCGATCAGGTGGATCGCCCCGCTGTCGAGGGCGGCCTGAACTTCGGCGGGCGTAAGATTGCGAACGGACATGCGTGTGCCTTTAATGCGTTGCGGGTGTGAAGGTCATACAATCCCGGCACGATCGTCGCAATCGCTGAATATCCATGAAAAAAATGTGGTTATTTGTCGCGCGGCGTCTGGTCCCTGAGGCAGGCTGACGCGCGGCGGAATGCGCAGGTCACAGACGCGCGGCGGGCGGCTAAACCCAACTTCGAAGCGAAACGCACGAAGCGGAGTATTCGCCATGAAAATCGCTTATCTGATCGGTGCCAGCCTGCTGGTTATGGGCCTTGCCAACGGCGCGTCGGCGCAGGAGTTCAAGCCAAAGGCCAAGGGGCAGTTCATCGTCGCCACCCGCATCACCAGCGTCGCCCCGGACGAAAAGGGCGACATCAAGACAGCCGCCGGCGTCGATAGCGGTCTGGATGTCAAGGTGAAGGACGACACCATCCCCAGCCTCGGCTTCACCTATTTCTTCACTGACCATATTGCCGTTGAGGCCATTCTGGGCACGTCCAAGCACGAAGTGCGCGCCGTGGGCGGCACGACCGATGTGAAGGTGCATACGACGCGCGTCCTGCCGCCGGTCATTGCGGCTCAATATCACTTCAACCCCAAGGGCCGCGTCAGCCCCTATGTGGGCGCGGGCGTCAACGCCATGATCTTCTACAACAGCAAGGACTATAACGGCTTCAAGGTGAAGCTGGATGATGGTCTGGGCTATGCGCTTCAGGGCGGCGTCGATATCGCTCTGAAGGGCAACTGGTCGCTGAATGCCGATGTGAAAAAGGTATGGTTCAACACCGATGCCAAGATCAATGACGGCGCGCTGAAGTCCAAGGTCGATCTCGACCCGGTCGTCGCCTCGGTCGGTCTGGCCTACCGTTTCTAGAGCGAAATGACTTTAGGTGGAAACGCCATTTCGCTCTAAATTTTTGTTTTGTCGCGATGTTTTTGCGGAAAACCGCTCACACTTTTGGCTTCGCCGAACTCCGTCTCCGCACATCGCTCTAGAATCTGATCCTCTGGCCTTGTCTCCTCGGACAGGGTTGAGGGTTTCAGGTAGCGGCGGACAGCCTTGCGGGTTGTGCTGTCCGCCGTTATTTTTCGTATGCGTAGTAAAAAAAGCGACATCGTTCCCTGCGAACGGTGTCGTTTTTTTCATGGGCCGCGTCGGACGCGCGGGCTGCAATCGATACCGCGCACAAACTATCTGGTAGCGCTATCATTACCCCTTTCCAAGCCCCGGTATATCGGTTATGCAAGTCGTCAATAAGAGCGGCGGCGGGGCGAAATCCTTGTGCGGCGCAATAAATATAGCCGTGGTGTGGAACGTGTGCGGTCACACAAAACGGTCAATCAGAAATGTGAAACGGGATGCGTCCCGAGACGACCACAGGGAGACAAGTCATGACCTTGCAACTGAACCGACGCCATTTTGCTGCCGGTGTGAGCGCTACCGCTCTGGCGGTTTCGGCCGCTTCGCACGCCGCGACGGACAAGCCGCTGTATAAGGACGCCTCGGCCTCGGTCGAAGCCCGCACCACTGATCTGCTCAAGCGCATGACGCTCGAGGAAAAGGTTGCCCAGATGATGTGCATCTGGCTGCAAAAGGGTAAGATTCAGAACGACAAGGGCGACTTCGACCCGAAAAAGGCCAGCGAAGCCTTCCCCAACGGCTTGGGCATGATTGCGCGCCCAAGCGACCGCCGCGGCATCGAAAACACGCAAGCCAATGCCGGCGCCGATGTCGGCGTGGTCAACCGGAATGCGCTGGAAACCGCCACCTATGTCAATGCCGCTCAGAAGTGGGCCGTCGAAAAGACGCGTCTCGGCATTCCGATGTTCATGCACGAGGAAAGCCTGCACGGCTATGTGGCGCGTGACTCCACCTCCTTCCCGCAGGCCATTGGTCTGGCGTCGAGTTTCGATCCGCAACTGGTCGAGAAGGTGTTCTCCGTCTGCGCTAAGGAAATGCGAGCGCGCGGGGCCAATCTGGCGCTGGCGCCGGTGGTCGATGTCTGCCGTGAGCCGCGCTGGGGGCGTGTCGAAGAAACCTATGGCGAAGACACGCACCTTATGGGCGTGATGGGTAAGGCGGCGGTGCTGGGCTTCTCCGGTACGGACCGTAAGTTAGCCAAGGACAAGGTGTTTGCCACGCTCAAGCACATGACCGGCCATGGCCAGCCGGAAAACGGTACCAATGTCGGCCCCGCGCCGATTTCCGAGCGCACCCTGCGCGAAGTCTTCTTCCCGCCGTTTGAAAAGATCGTCAAGGAAACCCCGATCGCGGCTGTCATGCCGTCCTACAACGAAATCGACGGCGTGCCGTCGCACGCCAACAAATGGCTCCTCGACACCGTGTTGCGCGGCGAATGGGGCTTCAAGGGCGTGCTGGTGTCCGACTATTTCGCCATCAAGGAAATGATCAGCCGTCACCATCTGGTGCCGGACATGACCGAAGCCGCCTATCGCGCCGTCAAGGCCGGAGTGGATATCGAGGCGCCGGACGGTGAAGCCTATCCGAACCTGATCAAGCTGGTGCAGTCGGGGCGCGTCTCGGAAGCCGAGATCGACGCCATCGTCCACCGCATTCTGGAGCTGAAATTCCTCGGTGGTCTGTTCGAAAACCCCTATGTCGATGCCAAACAGGCTGACAAGCTGACGGCGACCCCCGATGCCATCGCTCTGGCCCGCGAAGCCGCTGTGCGTTCGGCGGTGCTGCTGAAAAACAATGGCGTCTTGCCGTTGGATGGCAAAAAGGTTGGCAAACTGTTGCTGCTCGGTACGCACGCCAAGGACACGCCCATCGGCGGCTATTCGGAAATCCCGCGTCATGTCGTCTCCATCCACGAAGGACTGGAGAAAGAAGCCAAGGCGCAGGGCTTCACGCTGGAATACCGTGAGGCCATCCGTCTGACCGAAAAGCGCGACTGGGCGGCGGATGAGGTGAAGTTCGTCGATCCGGCGGTCAATGCCAAGCTGATCGCCGAGGCGGTCGAAGCCGCCAAGTCTGCCGACACCATCGTCATGGTGCTGGGCGACAATGAGCAAACCTCGCGCGAAGCCTGGGCCGATAACCACCTCGGTGACCGCGAATCGCTGGACCTGATCGGGCAGCAGAACGATCTGGCGGCCGCCATTTTTGCGCTGAAAAAGCCGACCGTGGTCTTCCTGCTCAATGGCCGTCCGCTGTCGATCAACCTGCTTCAGGACAAGGCCGACGCCATCATTGAAGGCTGGTATCTGGGGCAGGAGACGGGCCACGCCGCCGCCGACCTGCTGTTCGGGCGCGCCAATCCGGGCGGCAAGCTGCCCATCACCTTCGCGCGCAGCGTCGGTCAGTTGCCGGTCTTCTATAACCACAAGCCGACGGCGCGCCGCGGCTATCTGGATGGGGACGTCACGCCGCTCTATCCGTTCGGTTTCGGCCTCAGCTATACCACCTTCGACATCTCGGCCCCGCGCCTGTCGAAGGCCACCATTGCCGCCAGCGAAAGCCTGCCCGTTTCGGTCGATGTGACCAATACGGGCAAGCTGAAGGGCGACGAAGTGGTGCAGCTCTATATCCGCGACGACTATTCGTCGGTCACGCGCCCGGTCAAGGAGCTTAAGGGCTTCAAGCGTGTCACGCTGGAGCCGGGTGCCAAGACGACGGTAACGCTGGAGATCACCCCGGCCGATCTCGCCTTCTTTGACACCGATATGAAGCGCGTGGTCGAAGCCGGCACCTTCACCATCATGGTCGGGCCCAACAGCCGTGACCTGAAAACGACTACCCTGACCGTGGCGTGACGGTCGGGTCTGGCGGATGCCGCAGCCCCTGCGGCATCCGCCATTTTCCTGTTTTGACCTGCGGCTTGATAGGGCCGGGGCCTTCTGCTAGAGCGGCTTTCGGATGAAGGTCGCTCTGATTGCTTTTACGGCAGACGAGCGGCGAATAATGGAGTTTCCTCTTGCCCCCCCTGACCGTCGCTGAAGCGCTCGAAAACGTCTACACCTCGCTGATCGACGACAATGCGCAACTGGACACGCACATTGCGGCGCTGAAGGCTGCTCTGGCGGCTGAAGGTCAAAAAGAGGCGGTCGTGGAGCCGTCGCGACTGGCGCAGAACAACCGCGCGGGTCGCAAGCTGATGCAGTCATATTTCAAGAAGCGCGGCGTCACCGTGACCTTTAAGGAACAGGCCTGAGTTTTTGAGAAGCATTCGCGGGCTTCGCGTTGCGAGTGACTTGCAATTGAATGTGAGTGATGCTATCTGAGACGCATTCTCAGATTTGACTCGGTATGCCGGACTCACAGGTTCCCTCGTGTACGTTTGCAATTGTAACGCTATCCGCGAAAGAGACGCGCAAAAGGCCATTTTATCGGGGGCAACCACGGTAAAAGCCGTCTTCAACCATTGCCAGACCCGCCCGCAATGCGCCAAATGCGTCTGCGACATCCGGCAGATGATCGAAGACGTTAGCGCCACCGTGCGGCTGGCGGCTGAATAGACAGCGTTTTCGGCCCTGCCGCCACCGTCAACCTCAGGAGTGCGGCCATGCAGGGCAATCCGGCGATTATCAAGCTTCTCAATACCGTCCTCACCAATGAGCTGACGGCCATCAACCAGTATTTTCTTCATGCGCGTATGCTGGAAAACTGGGGCCTGACGCATCTGGGCCGCATCGTCTATCAGGAATCGATCGAGGAGATGAAGCACGCCGATCTGCTGATCAAGCGCATCTTCTTTCTGGAGGGGCTGCCCAATCTTCAGGACCTGCACAAGCTGAAGATAGGTGAAACCATCACCGAGTGTCTGACCGCAGATCTGTCGGTGGAAACGCGCGGTCACGGCGTGCTGGTCGCCGGGATCAAGCAGTGCGAAGACGTGCAGGATTACGTTAGCCGCGACCTGCTGCGCCAGATTTTGGCCGATACCGAACACCATATCGACTGGCTGGAAACGCAGATTGGTCTGATCCGTCTGATGGGTGAGCCCAACTACCTGCAAAGCGCCATGAAGGAAATCGAAGGCGAGGCCTGATCAGCCCTTTGTCTCTTGTTGGGCTTTTGTCCTGCAAAAGGCTTCACAGGGCGGGGAAACCGCTTTAGGTTTTCCCAGACTGAAACGAGTTCATCCGGGTAGCCTATTGGCGCGAGACGATTCCAAAATGAGCTTCGACCGGCGCGGTATGATGCGTCTGGGGTTTGCTGCGTCGGCTCTGGCCGTTACGGGGCTTACCGCCTGTGGCCGCAAGAGCGAGTCCGCAGCGACCAATGGCGCTGCGCAGGAGGGCACTCTGCCGTGGGCCGTGGGGGGCAAGTGGCGCAACGACATCGACCGTCAGCGGGACAAGTTCCGCCACCCGATTGAAACGCTGGAATTTTTCGAGATCAAACCGCGCGATACGGTCATCGATATGTGGCCCGGTGCCGGCTATATGACCGATATTCTAGCGCCGTGGCTGGCGCGCGGCAAAGGACGCTATATCGCCGCCCTGATCGAGAATGAGGCCACGGCTCCCGAAGCGGCCACCCTGACCGCAGAATATCGCCGCCGCTTTACCGCCGATCCCAAGCTCTATGGCGAACTGGGCTTTTCGGCCTTCGGGCCGCAGACCGGAGCGCTGGCCGATGCGGAAAGCGTCGATTCGGTTTTGTTCCTGCTGGTGCTGCACGACTGGATGGCGGCAGGCCTGGCCGAAAAGGCCTTTGCCGATGCCTTTGCGGCGCTCAAACCCGGCGGTCTTTTGGGCATTGAGCAGCATCGCGCCGACGTTGGCAATGCGCAGGACCCGGCAGCCACCAATGGCTATGTGCAGGAGCCCTTCGTCAAGCAACTGGCGGCCGAGGCCGGTTTTGAGTTCCTTGAGGCGTCGGAAATCAACGCCAACCCCAAGGATAACAAGGCGCATCCGTTCGGTGTGTGGACCCTGCCGCCCTATCGTTTGACGGCCCACAGAGGAGAGCCGCCAAATCCGGATTTTGATGGTACACTGTATGAATCCATCGGCGAAAGCGACCGGATGACGTTGAAATTCCGCAAGCCTGCCTGATAACCCTGTTTGAGACTGCACCCGTGACACGCATCGCTTCCCTGTCCACCGCGGCCCCGCTGATGGCGATACCGGAATACCGGCCGCCCGAAGGGGGCGTGGGGGAATGGTTTCGCGGAGCGGGGGGGCTGCGTCTGCGGCTGGGCTTCTGGCATCCGAAGGGACCGGCGCGCGGTACCGTCTTCGTCAGCCCCGGTCGGGCCGAACCGATCGAGAAATATTACGAGGTCGTCGCCGATCTGCTGGAACGCCGTTTCTGCGTTGTGGTGCACGACTGGCGCGGGCAGGGGCTGTCGGCGCGTTTGCTGCCGGACCGTCTGAAGGGCCACGCCCGTTCCGAAGACGAGTTTCTTGACGATTATCAACGCCTGCTCGATGGCTTTGAGGACCGCGCCCCCAAGCCGTGGGTGATGCTGGGCCATTCGATGGGGGCGGCGCTCAATCTAGCCACCCTGACGCGTGGCGAAGGCCGTTTCAGCGCCGCCGTTTTCATCAATCCGATGCTGCGCATCAAGACGGGCAAGCATTCCCTGTGGTCGGTGATGTTCCAGACCGACTGGAAGGTCAAACACGGTCAGGCCAGCGAGTACGTGCCGGAACTGTTTGATGACCCGTTTGAGCACACCTTCGAAGACGACGCCCTGACGCACGATGCGGCGCGCTACAATCTGTGGCGCGAGCAACTGTTTGCCTGCCCGCATCTGGCGGTGGGGACGCCGACCTGGGGCTGGCTTTTGTTTGCGCTTCGCATCGGGGACACCCTGCTCAAGGACAAGGGCAAGGTGCTGAAAAAGGTGCGCACGCCGGTGTCGGTGGTGATCTCCAGCGACGATACCCTGATGATGAAGCAGCCGACCAAGGCCTTCGTCAAGAAACTGGCCAAAGGGCGCTGCGTCGAAATCGCCGGCGCCGATCATGAAATCCTGATGGAGATGGATGCGTATCGCCGTGCCTTCTGGGCCGAGTTCGACGAGCAGATCAGCTTCAACCTGCCGGCGGAGGCCCTGCCGAGCGCGCCGGTCGAGTCATCCTTGGCGCAGGTGCCGGTAGCCGAGATCGAGGTCAGCGAACCCGTCGTGCACGCCGCCACCGAGGTCTTCGATTCGCACGTCCCTGCTGAGGCGGTGGAGACGGTGGTTGTCGCGGAGCCAGCGGAGACGGAAGTGCGTCCGGTAACGGGGCAGCCGATCTTCTTTTCCTATGAACTGAACGACATCCCCGTCTATGCGCCGCAACCGCCGCCGGAACGTCTATCGGTGCCGGAGGGCCTGCGCGCGAAACGGGATGAGGTCGAGGTCGCGGACTGGGAAGAGACCCCAGCAGAAACCGCCGAAGGAACGCCAGCCGACGTTAGAGCGAAATGACTTTAGGTGGAAACGCCATTTCGCTCTAAATTTTTGTTTTGTCCCGATGTTTTTGCGGAAAACCGCTCACACTTTTGGCTTCGCCGAACTCCGTTTCCGCACATCGCTTTAGCTCCCAAACCGTGATCAGTGCGCCTCGGCGGGCTTGGAAGCCGGCGACAGAAGGCCGACGGCGGCCTCTAGCACGGCGCGTGAACCGGCGGCCATGACCTGACCACCATAAGGACCCACGGGCGCACCCGCCCAGTCAGTAACCACGCCCCCGGCGTTTTCGATCACCGGAATGATGGCGTCGATGTCCCAGGCCTTAAGTCCGGTTTCCAGCGCACCGTCCATCGTGCCCTGTGCCACCATGGCAAAGGCGTAGGCATCGCAGCCATAGCGCATCAGTTTGACGGCTTTGCGCAAGGCGGTGAAGGCGGGGTCTTCGGAGGCCGAATAAAGGTGGGGATCGGTGGTGGCCAGCACGGCCTGATTCAGTGACGCGCAGTCGCGCACCCGCAGCGGCGTCGATCCCGAGGGGGTGATCAGGCGCGAACCGAGGGGCGAACCGAGGAAGACTTCCTTGAGGAAGGGCTGGGCGATGACGCCCATAATCGGACGACCCTTGTGGCGCAGGCCGATCAGGGTGGTCCACAGCGGCAGGCCGGAGATGAAGGCGCGCGTGCCGTCAATGGGGTCCAGCACCCACACATAGTCAGCTACGGCGCGCACTGAGCCGTATTCTTCGCCAATAATGCCATGATCGGGGTATTCGGCCTCGATCAGGGCGCGGATGGCGCGTTCGGCCCCCTTGTCGGCTTCGGTGACCGGGTCAAAGCCGCTCGAATGGCCGGGCTTGCTCACCTCACCCAGTTCGACGGAACGGAACAGCGGCAGGGCTACGCCCGCCGCTGCCTCCGCCAGACGAAGGATAAAGGCTTCCAGAGTTTCGAGTTCGGCTGAGGACGCCATAGACCACCTTGCGCAGATTCAATCGGTCGCATGTGTAAGCGTCCGCCGGGCGGAACTCAAGACGGAAGAAGGGTCAGGCCGCGGTTTCGGTTTCGGTGTTCAGCGACTTGGCCAGATCGAGCAGACGGCGGCGCGGACGCTCCGACAGGCGGTAATAGGCCTGAATGAGATCCAGCGTTTCCTTGCGCGAAAACACTTCGATGCCTTCGTTCTGCACGGCGGCCACTTCGGTCGTATTGTCTTCCAGGCCGTCGTAGAAATAGGTGACCGGGGTTTCCAGCGCCTTGGCGAGCTGGAACAGGCGAGCAGCGGAGATGCGGTTGGCGCCGCATTCATACTTCTGGATTTGCTGGAAGCGGATGCCGACGGCCAGGGCCAGTTGCTGCTGGGTCAGGCCCAGCAGGCGGCGGCGGCGGCGCAGTCGCTTGCCCAGGTGCAGGTCGATATCGTTAGCCATGTGAGTTATCCCTCGTTCTATCTGTAAGCGTGCCGTTCCGGGACGGTTCGCCTGTGAGGGTTCAAATGGCGTGCCAGCGTTATGAGCGCGTTAGGAGGCTTTTGAGTCGCCTTTCGGCACAGGTAACACCACCGTCTTCAAGGCCTTTGCGGGATCGAGATAGCGTTTGGCGAGGTCCTGAAGGTCGGCGGGGGTCAGGCTGTTCAGCAGCGCCTGACGTTTCAGCACATAGTCGCGCTGACCAGCATTGGCGTCGATGCCGGACAGGGCCGCCAGCCAGTAGCCGTTATTGCGATCCTCTTCGGCCATCCGGCGCAGCAGCGACTGACGCCCGCGCAGCAGTTCGTCATCGGTCACCGGCGCGCTTTTCAGCCCATCGATCAGGCTGAGGAAGCCGGTATAGAAGCTGCTTTCAGCCCCCGGATAGAGTTGCACCGTGGCCGACAGATAGCCGAAGCCTTTAAATCCTGTGGAGGGTACATGCCGCGCCAGAGGCACATAGGTGGTGCCGGTTTCGGCGCGCCCGGCCTCATAATGGCGCAGGCTCAGGACCTCAGCCAGCAGGTCGAGACCCAGACCGGTCTTCGGGTCGCTGTAGCGGTCAGTGGTGGGAAAGGCGATCATCATCAGTGCCTGTTCGGGGCTGCCCTGATGATAGAGGGTCTTGTAGAGGCCTGCGGTCGGGAAGCGGGCCGTCTCGCCGCCGTCGGGGGCGGGGGTGTAGCGGGCGGGCAGGGGCGGCAGGACACCAAAGGTGGCATCCAGCGCCGGGCGTGCCTGTTCGGGCGTGATGTCGCCGACGATGACGATTTCCAACGTCGTGTCGCGCAGCGAATTGCGGATCAGCGCGGCGATACGGTCGTTACTGAGGCTGAGCATGTCGGCCTGCGACAGCGGCGTCAGGCGGGCATCGCCATCATAGACCAGCCGCGGCAGGTGCATGGCCATGACCCCTGACGGATTGGTCGAGGCGAAGGTGTAATAGGCGGGCATGGAATGGCGCAGACGCTCCAGATAGGCCGGATCGAAGGCGGCGTCGGAATAGAAGGCGCGCAGCAACTGCATTTCGCGCGCAAAATCGTGCGGCGTGCTTTGCCCTATCAGGACGGCTGCGTCTTCGGTCAGGCGATAGGCGAGGTCGAAATTCATGCCCGCCAGCGATTCTTCGATCTCGCTGGCCGACATATTTTTCAGGCCGCCCTGAAAGATATCGTAGAAGTTCAGAGCGAAGGCCGCATCCGGTGTTTTGGGTGACAAACGCTTCAACCCGCCCAGAGCGCGCACGCTGACCATCACCGACCCGGCTTGCAGCTTCGACGGCTTGATCGTCACCTTCACGCCGTTCGCATAGATCAGGCGCGTCGTGCCCAGCGCTGCGTCCTGTTCGGTGCGGATGGGGGCGACCGGTGCGCCGAAATCAGCATAGGCCCAGGCCTTGGCCGTTTCGGCCTCCGGCGCGGTGACGGGCGCCTTTTCCAGCGCCGCATAGGTCTTTTCTAAGGCTGCGGCATCCAGCCCGGCCACCGGGGCGGGGCCGCTGACCGATATCAGCGGACCATCGCGCTGCATCAGGGCCTTCATGTAGCTGTTGATGGCTTCTCGCGACAGTTCGGGCTTGAGGTCCAGATAGAATTGCAGGTCCTGCGCCGGGGAGTTGATCACGTAGCGATCACCGATAGACCCGGCGATCATGTCGGCGATCCACTCGTTCGAGCGCGTGGCGGCGCTATCGGCGCGCTGACGCAGCCCGGCTTCATAATCGGCGGCGGCGCGCGCAAATTCAGCGTCGCTGAAGCCGTATTCGCCGACCTGCCGCGCCAGAGTCAGGGCCTCGTTAAGGGCCTTTTGCGTTTCACCGGGCTTGGGCATGACCATCAGGCTGAGGCTTTCGCCGGTGCGCTGAAAGGACTGACGGTTGAGACCCGCGCGGGCAAAGGCACTGTCCGGGCGGGCGGCGACGCGCTCCAGCCGGTTATCGAGCGCGGCCAGCGCCAGATGCTCACGCATCATATCACGCACCGCCTCGCGGTTCTGAAAGCGCGTTTCGGCGGGTTTGAGCCAGGCGATGTCAATGATCTCCGGCAGGCCGGGTTCAAAATAGGTGGTGCCGCGCGGCCCTTTGGGTGTGTAGGCGCCGGCATCTCGCGTCGCAGGGGCCGGAGTCCTGGCCTTCCACGCACCGAAGGTCTTTTCGATACGCTTTTCCAGCGCGGTGGCGTCGATGTCGCCCACAATGATCAGGGTGGCGCGCTCTGGGCGGTAATAGGTGTCGTAGAAGCGGCGGACCTGTTCACGCGGCGTATAGAGTACGATGTCGCGCAGACCTTTTTGCGGTCGTTCTGGCAGGAGCTGACCGGCAAAGGCGGTGCGCAGCCACTCGTCATAGCGGCGCTGCACCGGCTGATCGGCAGTGTTCAGTTGCGTGACCACCAGCGCGCGGTCGCGCTGATCCGCCGTTTCGGGGAAGGTCAAACCGAAGGCCATGTCCGACATCACATTGAAACCGGTATCCAGCGTCGCCGCATCATTGCGCGGCAGGGCGATCTGATAGCTGGTTTCGCCTTCCTCGGTCAGGGTCTGCTGACCCGCCCCCATCTGGATACCCTGACGCTCAAGCTGCCGGAACAGGTCGCCGTCGGGATAGTGGGATGAGCCGGAAAAGGCCATGAAGGTGATGAGGTAGGAAATGCCGCTTTCTTCGTCGGCTTCGTCCAGCGGCCCGGCCCCGATGCGCAAACGCATCACCACCTTGCCCGGCTGAGCGGCGTTGGGATAGAGGACATAGGTCATGCCGTTGGACAGGCGGCCAAAGCGCGCCTGAGGATCGACGGGCAGGTCGGAATAGAGGTGGGCGAACTGTGCACCCGGCGCTCCGGCTTTCAGGGGCTCGGCCATCGCCGCGCCGCTCAGCCCAACCGCCAGCATTACCCCTAATGCCAAAGCCTTCAGTGTCATCCGTCGCTCCTTAATAGACAGATGACCTTATCAGGCTTTGGGGCCTTTTGAAGACGGTACGCGCTTAAGATGAGGGAGAAGGGGTCGGTTTCAGCCGGGGTTGGCAGGGCACCATTTTGAAAGGGACATTGCGCGCTTCGCAGGCGGCGCGAGTCAAGGGTTGATGGTAGGTCAGCGGAGCGATCCACATAAAGCCCGCCGCAGCCCCGATGCACACCACCCCCAGCACGTAGTCCTTGTGCTTTTCGATCCAGGCAAAGCGGCTTTTCAGCACCTGATAGAGCAGGGGCAAAAGCATGAAGCTGAGCAGCAGGCCCGCAAAATAGTGGTAGATATACATGACCCGCTGCGTGCCAAGCCAGATGTGGATCAGCATGAAGACGACCCACATGCCGACAATGGCGGCCGCCATGTCCATATCGTGCGTATCAAGCCACGCTTTTTTCTGGAAGGTTCGCTGGGCCAGAAGCACCAGCGTGCCCAACAGCGCCAGCCCGCCCAGCGTCCAGTTGAACAGGTTGCCTGCCATCTGCACATAGCTGGTGCGGCCATTATGAGAGTCCCAGCGATAGGTGATGTTCTTGTGCATCAGCGGCCACAGGGCTGGATTGGACCCGTTCTTTTCCGTTTTGACAATGCCGGTGAAGTCATTGTTCATGAAGCGGAAATAGCCATTGGTGGCATCGTATAACACCTGAGGTGTCAGGGGGGCGCGCTGTTCCAGCCACGCCTTGTAAGGTTCGGTGATGAAGGGGGCGTCCTTGCGCCCGGCATCGCTTTTGAAATCCGGTGCCACCGGATTGAGCACGGTGTGCAGCACAAAGATCGACACCATGATGGCGGTAAAGCTGGCGGAAACGGCCACGGCCTTGGCGGCGATATGGCCGATCGTGCGGTCCATCGGCCAGCGGCTGCGCATCAGGTCGCGCAGGGCGGTAAAGGCCGGAAGCGCCAGCAGCACGATCGTATTGACCTTGACCATAAAGCTCAGGCCGATCAGCGCACCGAACAGGGCGGCGTGCTTCCAACTGTCCTTTTGCGGGTCACAGAAGGCGCGCAACCACACCAGTATGCCACCCAGCGCAAAGGTAATCTGGAACGGATCGAGATGCCCGGCGCGGAAATGCACAATCAGCGCGTTTTCAAACACGTAGAGCAGGCTGAATATAGCGGCGGAAAAGGCTTCGCGCGTTATGGTCAGGCAGATCAGATAGAACAGAACCGCCCCGGCCGCCCCGAACAGGCCCCCCATCAGGCGCACGCCGGTAAAGCTATAGCCTTTGGGGATTTTGCGGGTGTCGGTCTTTTTGACCTCGGCCAGAAAACGGCTATCGGCCTTTTGGGCATCCCCGACAAGGTCGCGGCCGACCTTCATCAGCATGAAGCCCAGAGGCGGGTGCGAGGCGTAAGAGGCAATATGGCCTTCGTAGCGTTCCAGCGCCGTGACGTAGTAGCTTTCGTCCCAGAAGGCATTGGGCGGATCATTGAGGTCGCGCGCAAAGTTGAAACAGGCCAGACAGAGGACGGCAAAGCCCAGAAGCCAGCGCATCACGGGCTCGCGTCCCAGAACCTGCATCAGAGAGTCGTCGCCCCATTTGCCGCGGCGGAGTTGCGTCCAGCGGGTTTTGACATCGGCAAGCAGGGTGTCGGTCATTTCAATACGCGCGAGTGGGGCCCCGGCCCTTATGGCAAGCCAGGGCAGGGGCGGCAACCCCTATTTGTCGCTCCATACGCCCAGTTCATTGCCCGACGGATCGGTGAAATGAAAACGCCGGCCACCGGGGAAGCTGAAGATGTCCTGCGTCAGGTGTCCGCCCGCGCCTAGAACCGTGTCGCGCGACGCTTCGAGGTTTTCAGAATAGAGGATAACCAGAGGCTTGGCCGGCCCGTTATCGGCGTCGAAACCGCCGTCGAGACCGGCTTCGGACAGGGCGGCATAGGTCGGGCCGTAATCAATGAAATTCCAGCCAAACGCCTGATGATAGAAGGCTTTGGTTTCGGGCAGGGCGGTGGCCTGCCATTCGACATAGTCGATCTTGTGATGTTCGCTCATATCAGGCTCCAGACGCTGGCGGGTTTGACGGCGCGGTCTTCGATTTGGGTGTCGGTGTGGATGTCGAAGGTCGCCAGCCGCGTCAGCCCTTCGCCGGGGAAGTAGCTGCGGTGCGGGTCGCCGACATAGACGGCGATACCCAGCGCCCGGCTCTTGCGCAAAAATGTCAGCATGGCCGCCGTCATCGACTTTTCGTAGCAGATATCCCCAGCCAGAATGACATCGACGCCGGGAGGCGCTTCCGCCAGTCGATCAGCCCCGTCAAAGGTGACATCCACGCCGTTCAGAGCCGCATTGAGCGCCACGGCGGCCCCGGCGAACGGGTCGATATCATTGGCGATGACCTGCGCCGCCCCCAGCTTCGCCGCCACTATACCGACCAGCCCGGAGCCACAGGCCAGATCGAGTACCCGCTTGCCCTTGACGACGTGCGGGTTTTGCCTGAGCCACAGGCCAAGCGCCTGACCGCCGGCCCACGGAAAGGCCCAGAAGGGCGGGGCCAGACCGTTTTGCAGCAGTTCGGCCTCGGTCATCTCCCACAGGCTCGTCACCTCCGCCGCTTGGTAGAGGCTCAGGTCGGGCAGGGAGGGGACCGGCAGAGGGGTGGTGTGGGCGCGGATAAATGCCGCCGGTTCGCTCATTGAGTGGCCGTGGGGGGCGGCGCGGGTTCCCCCGCAAAATCCGCCGCATAGGCCGGACTGATCAGGCCGCGCAGCACCGCCTGTGGCACGCGGATCTGATAGGCGCCTTCGGCATAGGGGCCGACCTCATAGGGGGCGAACAGGGCCTCGATCGCGCCGATCTTGCCAGATGTGGTGGAAGCCACCAACGCCAGATGGCTGTCGATCAGCTTGGGGCAGGTGAAGCCGGTGGCGGTCTGCGTCGTCGGGGTCTGATTGCGGCGCGACCGCTCGGCCTCGATCTGACGGCAAAGAAATGCGTCGGCCGCAGCGAGGTCGGCATTGGGCGCGAACAACAGGCGCGCGTCGATGGCCTGTTTGGCCGTCTTGTCCCACAGCACGCTCTGATAGTTGGCGTTCGGGTGGGCGCCGCCGGTAAATTCCGACTGCTCGGCATAGAGCGAGGCCAGGTGCTCGGACTGCGCCGGCAGGGTCCAGGTTATCGAACGGAAATAGGGCGGCGGTTCGGAACCCGCAGCGCTCAGTTCCTTGCGATCTTTGGCCGCCTGATCGCCAAAGGCCTTAAGCTCGCTCTGGCCTTCGGAATACAGGCGATTGTGCAGGTCCGGGAAGACTTTGATCGCTTCGGGGAAGGTCAGCTTGACCTCGGCATCCGGGGTCGTTTGCGCAAACTCAAGCGGTGCGGCGGCCACGGGCGGGGCGTCATCCTTATGCGCCTCGTCCTTGCGCGAGCACGACGCCAGAGTCAGCGCGCAAAACGCGACCGTGATCAGCAGGTGCGGTCTCATCCGCATGTCTAACTCCTTAAGGTCGCCCATTGATTAAACCGACCAGTGCCCGATCAGGATGGCTGCGACCCACAACAGGCCGGTTTCGCGATTCGCTTTGAATAGCTTCAGAAGACGCGCGTTGTCATCGATTCGCAAGGTGTTGACCTGCCAGAACAGGTGCAGACACACGGCCGCAAGCCCGGCATAGAGCGGCCAGCTCAGGCCGCCGAGTATGACCCCTACGCCGGTCAGGGCCACGGCGGCGGCGTAAAACAGTGAAACGCCGCTTTTGCCTTGGCTGCCTAAGGCGCGGGCCGAGGATTTGACCCCGATCATAGCGTCGTCCTCTATGTCCTGATAGGCGTAGATGGTGTCGTACCCCAGGGTCCAGAAGATCAGACCCGCATAGAAGATGACCGCGGCAAGGCTCAGAGTTCCGGTCATGGTGGCGACGCCCATCAGAAAGCCCCAATTGAAGGTCACGCCCAGCCACGCCTGCGGCCACCAGGTGATGCGCTTCATAAAGGGATAGGCGGCGACCAGCCCAAGAGACGCCACCCCCAGCCAGATGGCGGTCGGGCCCAGTTGCAACAGGATAAGGAGGCTGATCAGCGAGGACAGGACGACGAACAACAGGGCCTGTTTGGGGCTGATTTGCCCGGACGGGATGGGACGCAGGCGCGTGCGTTCGACCTGTGCATCGAAATCGCGGTCCACGAAGTCGTTATAGGCGCAGCCCGCCCCACGCATCAAAGCGGAGCCTAGCGCAAACAGGACCAGCCTATAGGCCACCTCCAGCGACCACGGATTCGCCGCCCCGAAAACCAGTCCCATCGCCCCCGGCAGGAACAGCAGCCAGATACCGATGGGCCGGTCGAAACGCCCGAGCCTCAGCCACGGGCGCAGGGGGGCAGGGGCATAGAGATCGACCCAGTTGGCTTTGGGGGCATCGGGGAGGGCAAGGGGATCGTGAGTCATGTGCCCTCATTTGCGCCTTTCGCGGGCAGGTGTCGAGGCCCAAGCTGAGCTCCCCTTCGTTTCATCGACACGCAGGAGGTTTGGCAAGCTACCTGTCGCTGATGGCTACCACATTACAAATGGTACATGTTTTAAAATGGTATCTTGCAATAAATAGTAGCTTGTCATATACACCTCTTCATCACGGCGCGCACACGGCTCCGTCGAAAGGAAACCGGAGATGGCTGAAACCATTGACATTCAACTGAAGAAAGGCGTGCTCGGCCTGTGCGTTCTGGCGCTTCTGGCCCGCAACGAGAGCTACGCCTATGAAATCGCCTCCACCCTGTCCGATGCGATCGGCATGGGTGAAGGCACCATCTATCCGTTGATGCGGCGGATGCAGAGCGACGGGCTGGTCGATACGCGACTGGTCGAATCCTCATCGGGGCCGTCGCGCAAATATTACCGCCTGACCGAGGCCGGTCACGCGGCACTGGTGGCGCAGGCCGCTGAATGGCGCGGCTTTGCCCGCAGCGTCGATGCGCTGCTGGATGCCGCACCGCCTGAGCCGCAACCGGCTCCTACCGAAACGCAAGAGGGGTAAGGGACATGACCCGCAACGAATTTATCAATCGGCTCAAGCAAGGCCTGACGGGCCTGCCCGCCGCATCCATCGCCGATGTGGTCGCCGACTACGAAGCCCATTTCACGGACGGCGTCGCCGCTGGTCGCAGCGAGGCCGAAGTGGCCGCCGCCCTGGGGGATCCGGCGCGTCTGGCGCGCGAACTGCGGGCCGAAATCGGCCTGAAACAGTGGGAAGACACCAAGTCACCGTCTTCGGCGGTTAGCGCGGTGTTTGCCGTTCTGGGGCTTGGGGCCATCGACATCCTGATCCTGCTGCCGCTGCTGATGGGCGTCATCGGCACCCTGTTTGGCTTCTTCATGAGCGCCATCGGTATCTTTATCGCCAGCGGCGTCGTCTTCGCCACCGGGGCCTTCTGGATGCCGGGCGGTGTGTTTGCCGCGCTTCTGGGCGGTGTCGGCGGGATGGCTCTGGCCGTTACCATTGCCGGCCTGACGGCTATCGTCAGCGTGTGGCTGGTCAACGGTCTCGTCTGGTACGCCCGTCTGCACTATCGCCTGCTGAAACCCGCGCTTGACGCGCAAAACGCCTGATCGGAGGAGGGAAGACCATGATGATCCGCAAACTTGCCATTATTTCCGGCTCCGCCTTCGTCCTGTCGGTCGCGTGCCTCGCCGGTGCCGCCGGTCTGGCCAGCCATGACATTGCCAAAAACGGCGGGGTGTGGACCCTGTCGGACGCCGGGGACAAGCACATCCGCTTCATGAAAACGACCAAGACCGAGATCGCGCCCACCGTGACGCGCACCCTTGTCTGGAGCGGTAGCGAACAGCTCAAGATCGACGTCCCGGCTGAGGTGGTCTATACTCAGGGTGCCACGCCTTCGGTGACCGTCAACGGGCCCAAGGCCCTGACCGACCGGGTGCGCCTCGAAAACGGACGCCTCTATCTGGCCGATGGGCCGGACGTCGAAAAGGTGGTGCAGTTCCGCTTCGGGCCGGGCCATATCGAAGCCCACGCCAGCGACGAGTTGAAGATCGTCATCACGGCGCCTTCGGTGAAGGATTTCGAGATTTCCGGCTCTGGCGACCTTCGGGTCAGCGCTTACGACCAACCGACGATTGATCTGCGTATCAGCGGCTCCGGCTCGGCCGAAGTGACGGGCAAGGCTAAGGCGCTGAAGCTCGATATCACCGGCGCGGGCGAAGCCGACCTGTCCGGCCTCAGTGTCGAAGACGCCGATGTCAGCATCTCTGGCTCAGGGGATGCCACCATCGCTCCGACCGGCCAGGTCAAGGTCGATGTGTCGGGATCGGGCAATGTCGATCTGCAAACCCGCCCGGCGCAACTCGATACCCGCATCAGCGGTGCGGGCAGCGTCGAGCAGGACTAAGGTTAAAGAAGGCCTCTTCGTTCACGCGGAGAGGCCTTTTTTGATGTTTAAGCCCGCAGAGCGTCACGGCCCTTGGCTGCGGGTACGACGCGGGCGAAGGCGCGAGGGCCGAACAGCGTCATTTCCATACCGGTTTCCAGTATGTCGCCGCGTCTGGGCTGGCGCAGGAACAGGTCCTCGTCGGGGGTAACGACGTATAGCCCTTCCGGCGCATAGACGACGACAAGGCTCTCATTACGCAGGATGCCTTCGCCCCACAGCTTGAACTGCGCATAGTAGGGGGCTTGCCGCCAAGAGTCCGGGCGCGCCGGGTCCACATCGACATTCAGCGTGGTGCCATTCGGCTCAAGACGCAGGACAAAGCCGGCTATATTGGGCCGCCACAGACCATTCAGGTCATCGTGTTTCAGCCACAGGCATTTGAAATCCTGACAGATTTGCGGATGAAGCCCCCAAATGCCACAGCCGGCGTTTTCACGCGTGTGGTTGCATAGCTTCCCGGCCTTTTTACCGACGTCCTCGACGTCATAGACCTTGCAGCACAGATTGCACTCACCGCACGCCTTCAACGGGGCGCGGGAACGGGCAACCGTTCGATGCGTGGAGGCCTTGGCCATCGGGAACCTTCTGTTCTTGGAAAGCCGATCATTTTTTCGGCTTTAGCGTGCACAATGGGCCCATATGGTCAATAAAGGGTTAGAAAACAGGGTTAACGCGCGGTTGCATTTAACTGATCAGCGGTATGCCTATATCGGCGCGCAGGCCGCCCAGCGGACTCTGATCGAGGTTCAGTTCGCCGCCGTGGCTGCGCACCGTATCGCGGGCGATGGCCAGCCCCAGTCCGACGCCCTTCTTGTTCTGATTGCGCGCATCATCCAGACGTGAAAACGGCTTGAGCGCCTCTTCGCGTTTTTCGGGCGGGATGCCGGGGCCGTCGTCATCGACATAGATATGCAGCGACTGCTTGCCGCCCGCCTTATGCTCGATTTCGGCAGAGACGCGCACCTGAGTGGCGTAGTGAAAGCCGTTCATCACCAGATTGGACAGGGCACGGCTGAGCGCCATGACGCGAATCGAGGTTTCGACGTCTTCCGAAAGGGGGACAAATTCCGGCTGATGCCCGGCACGGCGGGCACCGTCCACGACGGTTTCCAGCAGAGCGTTAACGGATGTCGTTTGCGGGCTTTCCTGCATTTCGCCGCGCGCAAAGGCCAGATATTCGTCGATCATATAGGCCATTTCCGACACGTCCTGCTTCATGCGTTCGGTCGCCGCGTCGGGCGGGGCCATAGCCAGTTCCAGTTTCAGCCGCGTCAGGGGGGTGCGCAGGTCGTGGCTCACCGAAGCCAGAAGCGTGGTGCGCTGTTCGATATGGCGCTGGATGCGCGACTTCATCTTGAGGAAGTTCTGCGCCGCGGCGCGTACTTCGGATGCCCCATAGGGCTTGAAATTGGGGTCATCTTCGCCGCGGCCAAACTTTTCGGCTGCGACGGACAGACGCTCGATGGCGCGCACCTGATTGCGGATAAACAGGATCGACACGGCGGTCAAAAGCAGGGTCGCGCCCGTCATCCACAGTACGAAGATATGGGCGCGGGTGGCGAAGGCGCGCTCACGCGGCGCAATCACCCGGATGACGCCATCCTTCACCTTGACGCGGATATCGACAGACCCGGCATAGCGGGTCGTGTCAAACCAGAAGGGGTCATCCAGTTGCTCATTGAGCGCGCGTTTCAGCGACCGGTCGAGCGCGGCCCAGGCGTTGCGCCGGCGATTTTCGGGCAGGGCGCGGCCGGGCTGATAGACGATGGATAGCTGCATCGACTTCTGCGCGGCGGCGGAGATGGTGGCCATGGTCTGCGGCGTCGGATCGGCCTTGTAGGCATCGACGGCCCAGGCGACGTCTCCGACCAATCCTTCCGACAGCTTGGCGGTAACGGTTTCCCAGTGCATGTCGAAAAAGGCCCAGGTCACCGCCACCTGCATCAGGGCGACGGGCAGGACGATGATCAGCAGGGCGCGGCCCCACAGCGTCTTGGGGATCTTGCGCTTGATGGCCTGCGGCCAGAATTTGAGACGGGGTATGCGCATTCAACCGATCCTCCTCCCCTGCGGGGCGGGGGAGGTGGCGCAGTTGGTCTGCGCCGCAGGGGGCATGTCTTTGCGTGGTTTGCCCCACACACCACTTCGCGGCCCTCCCTCCTCGTGAGCAGGGAGGGCGAAGCCTTAATCCGGTGCCAGCATATAGCCCTTGCCGCGCACGGTTTGCAGGTAGCGCGGGTTCTTGGGGTCCGGCTCGATCTTGCGGCGCAGTCGGGTGACCTGAACGTCCACGGCGCGACCGGTGGTATCGACGCTGTCCTTGGCGAGGTCCATACGGTCCACCGGCACATTGGCGCGTTCGGCCAGGTATTTCAGAAGCTGCGCCTCGGCCTCGGTCAGGCGCACCATCGCGCCATTTCGTGTCAGTTCGGCGCGTTCGAGGTCGAAGGTGATCTGCCCCATGCTGATCGTCTTCGGCAGGGCAGGCTTGACGCCGGTGCGACGCAGGATCGCCTCAATCCGCAGCAAAAGCTCCTGCGGCTCGAACGGCTTGGACAAATAGTCGTCGGCCCCCAGGCTTAGCCCCATAATACGGTCGTCGGGCAGGCCGCGCGCCGTCAGGATGAGGATGGGGACGTTGGAATGCTGCCGCACCCATTTCGATAGCGAGAAGCCGTCTTCGCCCGGCATCATCACGTCGAGGATCAGGAGGTCGAAATCCAGCAGTTGCAGCATCCGCTTGGCGGCGTCAGCATGGGCGGCGGCGGTGACGCGGAAGCCCTGACGCGACAGGAATTCCTTGAGCAGGGTACGGATGCGATCATCGTCGTCAACAACCAGCAGATGGCGAACGACGGCGTCATTAAGACCGGGCTGAGGGCTCACGTTTAAGTCCTGTCCTTGTTATGGGCGGCGTCTTGGGGCCGGTTTGCGTCGAGACTACAGGGGCACAAGGTGATTTGTCATCTGGATTTGTCGCCTTTTTGTCATAGCGGGTCGCGGACAGCGAAAATAGTGTCGGCCAGACGAAGAAACCGCTTGCCTTGGTTTCAAAGGTTATCGGATATTTACGGTTTGGGCGGCGCAATCGTGTGCAGAGCCGCCAGGGGATAGTGTACATGCCGTCTTACGGAATGCTGAACGTCCAGAGCATACTGGGCATCGGGATCATGCTGCTGGCCTGCTGGCTGCTCTCGGAAAACAAGAAAAAGTTTCCGGTCTTTCTGACCCTCGGTGCCATTGGGGTTCAGGTCCTTCTGGCCTTTCTGTTCTTCGGTTTCCCGCAATCGCAGGCCGTGCTCGACAGCGTGAATGCCGGCGTGGACGCTCTGGCGGCGGCGACCAATCAGGGCACACAGTTCGTCTTTGGCTATCTGGGCGGCGGTGCCCAGCCCTATACTGTGCAGGACCAGAGCGCCCTGTTCGTTTTTGCCTTTCAGGTCCTGCCGCTGATCCTCGTCATTTCCGCCCTGTCGGCGCTTCTGTGGCACTGGCACATCCTCAAATGGATCACGCAGGGCTTCGGATTGCTGTTTCAGAAGACGATGGGCCTTGGCGGCGCGTCGGCACTGGCCGTGGCCACCAACATCTTTCTGGGCATGATCGAAAGCCCCATCGTTATCCGCGCCTATCTGTCGAAGCTATCGCGCTCGGAAGTGTTCATGATGATGGTGGTGGGTCTGGCCACAGTGGCCGGTTCGACCATGGTCGCTTACGCTCTGATCCTTAAGGCGACCCTGCCCAATGCGGCGGGTCACGTGCTGGTCGCTTCGATCATTTCGGCCCCGGCAGGCGTGCTGTTGTCGCGCATTATCGTGCCTGAAAAGGAAGGCGAGGGCGGCGTGGTCGCCGATTACAATTCGTCGCTGAAGTACGACAGCGCCGTCGACGCCATTTCCAAGGGCACGGCGGACGGCCTGATGGTGGTGATGAATATTTCGGCCATCCTGATCGTTTTCGTGTCCTTTGTCTCGCTGGTGAACATCCTGCTGGGCATGTTCCCGCACGTCGGTGGCGAGCCCTTGTCGCTGGAACGCGGTCTGTCCGTCGTTTTCGCGCCTCTGGCCTGGATCATCGGCGTGCCGTGGGAAGAGGCGCAGAAGGCGGGCTATATCCTCGGCACCAAGCTGACCCTGACCGAATTTGTCGCCTTCCTCAAGCTGGGCGCGATCCCGGCAGAGGATATGAGCGAGCGCACACGGATGCTGATGACCTATGCCATTTGCGGTTTCGCCAATATCGGTTCGGTCGGCATCACGGTCACAGGGCTGGGCGTTCTGATGCCCGAGCGCCGCGAAGAGGTGTTGAGTCTGGTGTGGAAGGCCCTGTTTGCCGGCTTTGTCGCCACCTGCCTGTCGGCGGCTATCATCGGAGCTTTGCCGGATGCCCTATTCGGCCTCAGCGAGGCCAAGGCACCGGCCGCAGCGGTCGCCGCGCGCTGACATCCATCCCCCTGAAACGCAAAAAGCCCCGGTGCGAACCGGGGCTTTTTTTGTGACCAGAGCGAAATGACTTTAAGAGAGATCGCCATTTCGCTCTAAATTTTTGTTTTGTCGCGATGTTTTTGCGGAAAACCGCTTACACTTTTGGCTTCGCCGAACTTCGTTTCCGCACATCGCTCCAGACTGAAAGCGGTTCAGTCTTTGAACTTGTCCATATGTTCCTTGACGCGCGCTTCCAGCGTTTCGGCCAGCGTCACGCCCACCGGATGGTTTTCGTCCTTGATCTTGCCGCGCACGACGGCGCGAATGGCATCGACGTGGGCGTCGATCAGAAGGCGCGGCGACTGCAAACGAATGGTCTCGTCGTCCAGCATCTTGCATACCGAACCGGCGATGCGGGTGATCAGCGGATAGCCATAGGTGGTGCCGAGCCCCTTAAGGTCATGGCAGCGGAAATAGAGCTGTTCGGCGTTCTTTTCGCTGAGGCCTTCGTTGCGGATGGTCTCCTGCGCTTTCTCCAGCTTGTTGACCTCATCGTCCAGCCAGTTGTCGAACTGATCCGACAGGGACGACAGGGCTTCTTCCGCCTTGGCAAGCGTGGCCGGATCAAGCGCACCCAGCTTGCCGCCGACCTTGGCGCGCAAAGTGTTGGGGATCTGAATGACCTGGGCTTTTTCGGACATGACGTGGTTATTTCCGTGGGGCTGTTTCGTCAACCATACCCCAAACCCCTTTAGGAAGCCCTAATAGCCACGTATTTCACCTGTGGACGGCAAAGCTCAGCTTGAAAACTGTTCCGTCAGCACGCGCTCATCATAGCCATTACCGGCATCAAACAGTATGGTGGCCGATAGTTCCGGGGCCTCGACGACCTCGACCTCACGGATATGGCGCACTTCGAACGTATCGGCCGAGGCCGCTACCGGGCGCTTGTCGCACTCCAGCACCTCAAAGCGCACCTTGGCCGAATGGGGCAGCAGGGCGCCGCGCCAGCGACGGGGGCGGAAGGCGCTGATCGGGGTCAGGGCGAGGGCCTGCGCGTCCAGAGGGATGATTGGCCCATGCGCCGACAGATTGTAGGCGGTCGAACCCGCCGGCGTTGCCACCAGCGCGCCGTCGCAGATCAGTTCCTCCAGCCGCGCCTTGCCATCAATCAGGATGCGGAGTTTGGCGCTCTGATGCGTCTGCCGCAGCAGCGACACTTCGTTGAAGGCCAGCGCCTCCTGCACTTCGCCACGACCATTGGTGGCGGTCATGCGCAGGGGGCTGATGCGCGTGTGTTCTGCACTTTCGATGCGTGCCATCAGGTCGTTTTCACGATATTCGTTCAGCAGAAAGCCGATCGAGCCCATATTCATGCCAAAGATCGGGCGTTCGTCGCGGAAATGCGCGTGCACACACTCCAGAAGCCAGCCGTCCCCGCCCAGCGCCACAATCACATCCGGGTCATTCGACTCGCCATACCGTTTGCGTAAGACCGCGCAGGCGGCCTGAGCTTCGGGGCGTTCGGAGGCGGTAAAGGCGAGTTTGAGGGGCATGAGGCAGGGTCTGAACAGCAGGGGATAGCCGTCTTAAAACGGATTTCGTTCAATGGGAATAGATGGCCAGCAGCCTTTGACGGGCTTCGTCAGCATCGAGATCGAACAGGCCGCGCACAAAGGCCAGGTGGCGCTCATGAATGCGCGGGTGCCCGTCATTCAGCGCCTGAACCTGAGCCAGTATGTCTGCAAAGGCGGCCCGGTCGATCTTCGCGGCGCTCAGAAGCAGGACCAGAGGCACGGCGGAGTCCTGCGTCAGGGCGCGGTCCACGACGGCGCGGTTCAGTCCGGTCAGGCGCGACAGACCCTGACGGAAGGCGAGGAAGTCACCGCCTTGCAACCGGTGCAGGGTCTGCGCCGCATCGGTCGGGGGCGTGGTGCGAAAATGCCGGGCATACAGGCCTTCAAAGCGGCCAAGCAAGGTGGCGCGCAGGTCCGGCCCCACCGCATCGAGCAGCCGGGCCGCCGCTTCTCGCGTCAGGCGAGGGTGGCGCGTCAGGGGCGCGCGCAGCGCGATGTCTGTGCGCGCGCGGTCGGTCAGGGCATCGAAAGCGGCGGCGTTGAGACGCAGGTGGCGGTTGTTCAACAGCGCGGTGGCCGTGGCGGTGTCAGCCACCGCGATCAGGGCGTCGATGACCGCAGGGCTGAGATGGGATCGTCGCGCGATCAGGCGCGCGCGGTCGGCTGAGTCGGCCAAAAGCGACAGGAGGTCGTGATCGCGCAAAACCGGTGAACGCAGCAAACCCGCGGCCCCGGCCTGGGGTAAACGGCACAGGGCGGCAATCAGATCCGGATCGGCCCAGTCGGCCTCGGCCAGTTCGTCGAGCACGGCCTGCACGCTGTCCGTGGGCAGGTCCGCGATCAGCGCCTTCAGGCGCGCGACAAAGCCCGGCTGGCTTTCGACCGCCAAGCCTGCCTGACGCCGCGCCAGAGCGTTTAGTTGCATCAGATGCAAAAGGGTCCGCACCTGAGTCAGGGGTTGAAGACCGCTGTCCGGGCGCACGACTTCGGGCGCGTCTGCCGCAGGGGCGACGCGGTTCAGGTCGGCAGGGGCCGGTGCAACGGCGGAAATGGCAAGCCTCCGGGCGATTCGCTCAAGGTGTACAAGGTTTTAACACTTAGAGTGAAGACTTGCTTAACTCTTTCGTTCAGAGCGCCCTTTCACCCCCTCAGACCCGCCCTCTGCATTTTTGACATGTGCGTTAATGTTGTTTCAACGCTGCATCCGTAGGCTGAGGGGGATGGTGTTGTAAGTAAGGCTGGTGTCAGCGGCATGTCTCAAGACATCCTTTCGACAGGGCAGGGTAGCGCAGCGGAGCCTGAACGGCTGGTGCTGGAGCGCGAGGACGCGGTGAATATCATCGAGCGCCTGCGCGAAACCCGTGTCAGCGCGCGGGGCCATGCCTTTCTGCTCAAACTCGATACGCTGATCGTGCGTCTGGGCTCCAAGTGGGACGTCAAGAGCGAGCTGGTTTACGAACATCTCAAGACCGGGTTTGAACGCCGCTTTCAGGAGCCGAACTGGTGCCTGCGCATCAATGATGACGCCTGGCTGGCCATAATCCCGACCGAAGGATCGCGGCGCGGGGCGTTGTCGGTGACCGAGATGTGGCGCGATCTAGGGAATTTCTTTGTCGGTGACGTATCCGAAGTGCCGGTGCCCCTGTATGAGGTGCAGGTCGAGGATGTGGACCGCTTTCTGCTCAATCCGATTGACCTCAAAACCTGGTTCGACCGCCCGGAAGCCGGGCCTGAGCGCGTAAAGCCGATCACGGGCGAAACCACGGGTGAGGCCGTCCGCACGCCCGGTCAGGGGCCGCAAATGACCAATATCCAGCGTCCGGTGATGGTGGCGGCCACCGTGGCCTTGGCCAATCGCACCCTGCGCATCGCTTCGTCCAACGAGCCCCTGTTCGAGATGAAGAAGATGGTGATGATCGGCCACCGACTGGAGCCGCTGGTGGTTGAGGCGTCGGACAACACCCTGCTGGACCGCAAGGCGCTGGCCAATATGGACTGGGGTCTGCGCGAGCTGGTCGATATCACTAATATCGAGCAGGGTCTGAAAATTCTGCGTATGCGTGAGGCCGATCAGCGCAAGATGCTGATGGTCGTGCCCGCGGCCTTTTCCACCTTCGCCTCGCAGCGCGCGCGTCAGAAGATCACACACGAAGTGGCCAAGGCCGCCAATGAGATGGGGCTGAAAGTCCTGTTTGAGGTGCGCGGTCTCGATGGGGTGCCGCCGCATCGCGTTCTGGAAATCGTCTCGCTGATCAAGCCCTTCTGCATGACGGTGGTGGGACACGTCTCTTCGGACCGCAAGGTCATCTCGGCTTTGGCTAAGTGCGGCCTGTCGGGCGTGTGCATCGAATATGATGGCGTTAAGCGCGATGATGACGCGCTGAGTGAATATCTGGGGCAACTGGCGGCCGCGGCCAAACAGGCCGCCGGTGCCTGCATGGTCCAGGGCTTCGACAGCTATCGGCAGATGGCGGTGGCGCGGCTGGCGGGCATTACCCATGCGTCGATGAAGGCGGCGGCCATGATGTCGCCGCGCGGGGCCGTGGCGACGGCCAAGACCGTTGCCGACGGCTTGACCCTCAGCCCCGAAGGCCGCGAAAAACTGAGCGCCCTCGAACGGCCGGAATAGGCCGGCTTTCACGCCATGACCTGTGACCCGAATGCGCCACTTTCCACCCTGTGGAAAGTGTCACGATTTGGTGATTGCGCTTTCGTTAATTTTGGTTAACGTCATCCCCGGCTGTTTGATTTTTTATAAAAATTTCCATGAACGGGTCGGGGTGGGGGACATGCTGCTGCCGGAGTCCATAGATGTCGCCGCGGGTCTGGTGTTCATCTACCTGCTGATGAGCGTGCTGGCGACGACGGCGCGCGAAGCTGTAGAAGGCTTTTTCAAAAGCCGTTCGCGCAATCTGGAGCGTGGCCTGATCGAACTTCTGTGCAATCTGCCCAAGGGGCATTCCCTGCGCTTTGACCGCAAGTCGGGTGACAAGCTGCACGGCTTTGAATTTCTGGAAGGGTTTTATAACCACCCCCTGATCATGACGCTGTATCGCGGCAACTATAAGCCGCCGCCGCGCCGCCGCTTTTTCGAAGGGCGCAAACTGCCGTCCTACATACCGGCCGAGCACTTCGCCTTCGTTGTACTGGATATGATCAGCGAAAAGGGTGGTCAGACCCAGTCCGGGCGTCTCGACCCGCAGGCCGTGCTGAACGCTACCCACAACCTCAATAATCCGCGTCTGGCCAGGGTGGTGCAACTGGCGGTCAATACCGCCGATGGGGATATGAACAAGGCGCGTACCTTTCTGGAGCAATGGTTCAACGCCACTATGGACCGCGTGTCCGGCTGGTATCGCCATGAGACGCAGACCATCCTGTTCTGGTTCAGTCTTGTCGCCTGCGTGGTAATGAACGTCAACACGGTGGTGATTGCCGATACGCTCTACCGCTCGCCCAGCCTGCGCAAGGCGGTCGAGGCCTCGGCCCAGCAATACTACACCGACACCGCTGCCAAGGGCGTGGAAGCGACGGCCAGTCTGGATAACCCTTTGAGTCGTCTGGGCCTGCCCTTGGGGTGGAACGCTACCACCATGGACAGTATGCAGCACCTGTTCCGCTTCTGCGGCAATGACACGCCCCTGCACGATAACCGCAAATGCCCGCCCAGCAAGGAACCCAGGACACCGGCACCGGATTTCCGGCTCGATCGTCCGGATCAGTGGTGGCACAATGCGCAACTGGCCGTCGGGCGCACGATTGAGATCGCCACCAATGCCTATAACGGGACGCCGACGCTTGGCGACAATGCGCTGTTTAACGTGCTGCCGATGGTGGCGCTGATTTCAGGCTGGGTGATGACGGCCTTTGCCGTGACTCTGGGGGCGCCCTTCTGGTTCGACGTGCTGAGCAAGCTGATGACGGTGCGCTCGACCTTCAAAGGGGGCGCGCCACCGCCGGCTTCGACCTTCACGCCGCTTCAGCCCTTCGCGGATGAGACGACCATGCGCGTCATTACCCTGCCGACCTCATCCGCCGTGACCACCACCGCGACCGCCCCGGCACTGGCAGCGGTTCCGGCTCAGGTGGTGGAGGCTGACGACGCCTTGCCCGATCCGTCGCTGCGGCCGAGGGATTACTGATGATTACGGCGGACACGCTTAAGGCCCTGTCGCCGCAGGCCAATGCGACGCGCATCGCCGTCTATGCTCCGGCACTGGAAGCGGCGCGGGTCGAATACGGTATCGACACGCCGCGGCGGGTCGCGCACTTCATGGCGCAACTGGCGCATGAGTGCGATAATTTCCGGGCGCTGGTCGAAAATCTGAACTACAGCGCGCAGGGCCTCTACAAGACCTTCCCCAAGCGCGTCGGCTCGCTGGAAAACGCCCAGCGGCTGGTGAATGAGGGCAAGGCGGCCATTGCCGAAGCCATCTATGGCAACCGCCCCGAACTGGGTAATGTCGAGCCCGGCGACGGCTTCCGCTATATCGGGCGCGGTTTTATCATGATCACCGGGCGGGCCAACTATACGCGCTACGGCGAACTGACGGGCCTGCCTCTGGCCGAGCAACCGCAAAAGCTGGAGGAGGCGGAAACGGCCGCGCGTGCGTCTGCGGCCTTCTGGCGTGCCAAAAACCTCAATGCCCTGGCCGATGCCGATGACCTTGTCGGCGTTACGCGCATCATCAATGGTGGCACCAACGGCCTCGATCACCGTAAGGCGCTATATGAACGCGCCAAACAGGTGTGGCCGGAACCGGTCCTACCGCCCAGCTATCCGGGCTATACGCCGCTCAGCCAGTATTTCACGCTGGAAGAACTCACCCAGTCCGATATTGCGGAACGCAACGGCATCGACAACACACCAACGCCTGAGCATCTGGCCAATCTCAAGGACACGGCGCAGCGCATGGACAAGGTGCGCGCGCTTCTGGGGCAGCCCATCACGGTGCGCAGCGGCTATCGCGGCCCGACGCTCAATGCCAAAATCGGTGGCTCAAAGACCAGTGCTCACATGATCGGACGGGCGGTGGATTTTGTGTCGCAGCGCTTCGGCACGCCGCTCGATATCTGCCGCAAGATCATGGCCAGCGATATCGTCTTCGATCAGCTGATCTATGAGGGGACGTGGGTGCATATCGGCTTTTCAGATACGCCGCGCCGTCAGGCCCTGCGCGCTGATTTCAGCGTGACCCCGACGGCCTATCGTCCGCTGGTGCTGTAGTTTTTTCCGGGCTTAAAAGAAAAAGGGCAGGGAAAAACCCCGCCCTTTCCACTCAAAATCTTGCCGCGCCTACAAAACGCCGAGCATTTGTGCGACCAGCGGGTGGCGCACGATGTCCTTGTCCTTCAACTGCACTACCGCCACGGTATCGAGTGTTTCGAACTTCGCCGCCACATCGGCCAGCCCCGACAGGCCGGGCAGCAGGTCCGACTGGTTCGGGTCACCGGTGACGATCATGGTCGAGTTCCAGCCGAGGCGCGTCAGCAGCATTTTGAGCTGCGTATAGGTGCAGTTCTGCGCTTCGTCGATGACCACAAAGGCGTTGTTCAGCGTGCGGCCGCGCATATAGCCGACCGGTGCAATCTCGATCAGGCCTTCCTGCATCAGCGCCTTGACGCGCTTCATGCTGAGGCGATCGGTCAGGGCGTCGTACAGTGGGCGCAGATAGGGGGCCAGCTTGTCCTCCATATCGCCGGGCAGGAAGCCGATCGACTCCCCGGCTTCGACCGCCGGGCGCGACAGGACGATGCGGCCGACCTTCCCGGCCTCCAGCGCCTCAACGGCCTTGGCGATGGCGAGGTAGGTCTTACCCGTGCCGGCCGGCCCCAGCGCCAGAACGAGGTTTTTCTCGTCAATGGCGGTCAGAAGCTGCGCCTGTCCGTCGGACTTGGCCTTGATGGTTTTGACGTAGCTCTGGTCCCGCTCCTCGTTGGCCGGGGCTACCGGCGACCAGGCGGCGTGATGCACGGAAATGCGGCGCACCTTGGTGTCGCGGGCATATTCTTCGGCATCGAGAGTACCTTCGCGCAGAAAACGCTTGGTGGAACGCTTGGTCATGACAGCCTCCTTAAAATAAAGCGCCAGCCGGATCGCAGTGCAGGCGTCCGGTCAGTGCGCGTCAGCAAGAGCGGGATTTGAGGCACAAAAAAAGACGAAACCGGGTAAGGGTTCGTCTTCGCGTATGCGTCAGGGGAGGAAAGGCGGGCGCGTCCGGGTGTGTCGCATCCTTGGGGCCGCACCGCCGGGGGCGGGGGGACATTTTCGGGTGCAAACACGTACCTGTGAGCCACTGAAAACCTCTTGAAAGGTAACGGGCCGGATGTCGCCGGGTCCTGTTGGGGGGCTCTGGTGATTCCCCCTGAAGAACAGTACCAGATTCCGGCAGAATGCTTACCGAGTTCTTAAATGGGTTGTGGAAAACTTTTGTGCATGCGCGAAATAATGGAAATTAGCGCGACGACCGCCAAAGGCTTGCCACGGGCCCTATCTCACGCTCATAAGCGTAAGGAAACAATCGGGAGGACAGGGCCGCGATGACGGTTTTTGCTTTGGACGGCGTTTCGCCAACGCTGGGCGAAGGCGTATGGATCGCCCCTTCGGCGCAGGTGATCGGTAATGTGCGCCTGGGGGACGGCGCTAGCGTATGGTTCAACGCCGTGCTGCGCGCCGATAACGAGCCCATGACGATCGGGGCACGCAGCAATATTCAGGACGGATCGGTGCTGCATTCCGACCCCGGATCGCCCCTGACGATCGGCGAGGGGGTGACGGTCGGGCACAAGGCCATGCTGCACGGCTGCACGGTCGGCGACAACAGTCTGATCGGCATCAATGCGGTGGTGCTCAATCGCGCGGTGATCGGCCGGAACTCGATCGTCGGGGCCGGGGCGCTGGTGCCGGAAGGCAAGGTCTTCCCGGATGGCGTGCTGCTGATCGGGTCTCCGGCGCGGGTGGCGCGCGAACTGACCGAAGATCAGATCGCGCGGCTCACTCTGTCGGCGGATCACTATGTGTGGAATGCCCAGAGATTTGCCAAGGGCCTTACCCCTCTCTGATCACGCGCTCGTGTGTCGCTGAGGTTGGGTTTGCCGGAATCTCGCCTTGATTGCGTGTGTCAGTGGGATAAGGGGATGCCGACACTTTGGGGGGCTCGATGAAGAGACGCTTGGTTTATGGGGCGGCCGCCGCCGGGCTGCTGGCGGGATTGGCGCTGGCGACGGCGGTTCGGGCGCAAGAGGCCACGCAAACCGCTAAAGCGGCGCCTGCCACCGCTGAAAAAGACGCCAAACCCGGCGAAGCCATCGAAGAAATCACCGTCACGGCCAGCAAAAGCGCCGGCACGCGCATCGACCGTCGCGTCTATGACATCAAGACCGACCCGCAGGCGACCACCGGGCAATTGAGCGATGTGTTGTCCAAGGTGCCCTCGGTCACCGTCACCCCCGATGACAAGGTTCTTCTGCGCGGCGACTCCGGTGTGACCATCTGGGTCGATGGCAAGCCTCCGGCGGAGGGCAAGCAGGTGCTGCGTATGCTGCCGGCATCGGAGATCGAGCGCATTGAGGTCATCACCAACCCTTCGGCCCAGTACGCGGCGGCCACCAGCAAAGGCATTATCAATATCATCACCAAAAAGCCGCGCGGTAAGGTCGTGCGCAGAGGGTCTGCCTCGCTCTGGGCGCACTCGCGTGATCGCTATGGGGCCACGCTCAGCTATGACGACGGCAAGGGGCCGTGGTCGTGGGGTCTCAGCCTGTCAGCCAATGGCGGGCCGACGAAAAATCGCTCGTTTTCCACGCGTGACTACATCAATGCCCAAGGGCAGGTAACGGGCCGTCTGCGCGAAGAGGGCATCAATATCAGTGACAACCAATGGCGCAATATCGGCTTACGCGGGGGCTACAAGCTGGGGCCGCGCAGTTCGCTGAAGCTGAAGGTCCGGCAAAGTGAGGCCAGTTGGACCGGCAATAACCTGACGGCCTATGACGACAGCGCCGAAGGTAAGACGAGTGAACGTTCCTATGAGCCGTGGTTCCTGCGCCTGTGGGCTTACGAACTGAACTACACCTTTGCCGATGACAAAGGGGAACGGCTGACGGTCGAGGTGAGCGACGAACTCAACCATACGCGCGATTCCACGCTCTATGAGTACATTGGCGCGAGTACGGGCATCAATCGGGTCAGCGATATTCAGCGCGACCACGGGCAGGAGATCAAGGCCGATTACGAGAAGCCGCTGGGGGGTAACAAACTGCTCAGTGCCGGTTTCGACTGGCAGAGACAGAGGCTGCATATGGCGCGATCACTCGACAGCGATATGCCGGGACTGATCGACTACGACAGCCGCTTTGCCGGGCGCGAGACGACGGCCGCGGCCTATGTCACCCTGCAATGGCCCCTGTCAGGCAAGTGGACGGCCATGCCGGGTCTGCGCGTCGAAGATCGCCGCCGCGATATTGCCGGGCGACGGGGCGGGGAGACGGAATGGTTCCCCTCCCTTCACCTCAGCCGTGCCTGGGGCGAAGACGGCAAGATACGCTTCAGCTATAGCCGCCGCCTCGATCCGATCAATCTGGGGCAATATGATGCACAAATTCTGCGCGGGTCATTGACCTGGGCGCAGAGCGGCAATCCCGATCTGGCGCTCGTCCTCGTCAATTCGCTGGAGGCCAGCTACGACTGGGAGCACAAGGACTCGTCGTGGGGCGCGAGCGTGTTCATGCGCGAAGCCAGTAACGCCATCGAAAACGTCAACACCCTGATCGACGGCGAGGTCATCCTGTCACGCCCGGTCAATCGCGGCCAGACCCAGTATGCCGGGTTTGACGTCAACTGGCGCTTTCCGGTCAAGCGTCTGCCGGGCAAGGGGCGCTGGAGCCAGAGCGGCAGCGCCAGCTTCACCCGCAACCGTTCGGAAGCCATTGAGGCGGGCGGGCCGCGCGAGGCGACCTTCTGGATGGTCAAGCCGATGCTGCAATATGACGGCCCGAAGCGTGCGGGCCTGAGCGGCGATCAGTACCAGTTTTCGGCGACCGTGATGCAAAATCGGGGCTTACAGTCGCGTTCGGGTGTCAACTGGAGCACCGAGATCAGTTGGTCGCACCCGCTGAACAAAAAACTGACCCTTGTGGCGACGGGCTCCAATCTCGTGGGCGCTCAATCCAACGAAACCCGCACGGTAACGGCGCGCTACCGCACACAGGCGGAGCAATTCTATTATGGTCGGGCGGTCAAGCTGGCGCTGAACTATAAATTCGGGAATTAAGCGCCGTGGAACCGATTGCGTTAGGCAATGGCCCTTGAAGCGCGCCCATTATGGGCCAATGTCTCTGCTGTACGATCTTTTACAGGAGAGAACGCATGTCTGCCCTTCAGTGTCCCGTCTGCCGGGGTGATTTCCGTGAGGTTTTGAAGGAGGGCATACTGATCGACGTCTGCACCCAGTGTCGTGGCGTCTGGCTGGACCGCGGCGAACTGGAAAAGCTGTTGTCACTGGCCGCCGGCGGTACTGTGGCGCAGCCCGCGCCGCAACCGGCCCCCTATGTGCCGCCGCAACAGCCGCACTATCAGCAACCGCCGCAACCCTACCCGCAGCAGCCCTATCATCAACAGCGCCCGCCTCAGATGGACAAGTACGGGCGGCCCGTCGAATACGACAAGTACGGTCGCAAGATCGAGTACGACAAGTACGGCCATCGCAAAAAGAAAAAGGGCTTCGATATGCTGGATATCTTCGACTTCGATTAAGGGAAAGGACGCGGGGCCTTTATCGCGCGCTAACGCTTCGCTGCCTGAGCGCCGGCCCCCCAATCTCTTTAGAACGAAGCCGCTGCTTCCGTAATCGCTTTGTTGGCCAGCCCATCGGCGCGTTCGTTCATCTCGTGCCCGGCGTGGCCCTTGACCCAGTGCCAGTGGATCTTATGTCGCTGACGGGCGGCATCAAGGCGCATCCACAGGTCGTCATTTTTCACCGGCTTCTTGTCAGCGGTCTTCCAGCCGCGCGCCTTCCAGCCGTGAATCCACTCCTTGATGCCTTTGAGGACGTACTGGCTGTCGGCGTGCAGATCAATTTCGCACGGCTCTTTCAGCGCCTCCAGCGCCATGATGACGGCCATCAGTTCCATACGGTTATTGGTCGTCTCGGCTTCATAGCCGTAGAGTTCCTTCTCATGCGGGCCGAAGGTGAGGATCGCGCCCCAGCCGCCCTTGCCGGGATTACCCTTGCAGGCCCCGTCGGTGTAGATGGTGACCTTCTTCATCTCAGGCGGACGCTTCGGTCAGGACGCGCGGCAGCTTGAAGGTCACGGTTTCGCGCACGCCATTGTCTTCGCTCATCGACACGTCGAAGCGCGCGTGAATGGCCTTGATCAGGTCTTCGATCAGGTTTTCCGGCGCCGAGGCTCCAGCGGACACGCCCACCGTTTTCGCGCCGTCGAACCAGCCCCAGTCCACCTCCGACGCGTCGTCGATCAGATACGCGCTACGGGCCCCGGCACGCAGGGCCACCTCGACCAGACGCTGCGAATTGGAGGATTTTTTCGACCCGATGACGAGGAAAAGGTCGCAGTCTTCGGCCACCCGCTTCACCGCCTCCTGACGGTTGGTGGTGGCGTAGCAGATGTCTTCCTTGTGTGGCAGGGAGATGTCCGGGAAGCGCGCCTTCAGCTCTGCTACGATATCGGCGGTGTCATCGACCGACAGGGTGGTCTGGGTGACGAAAGCGAGGTTTTTCGGGTCAACGGGTTGAAAGCTGCGGGCGTCTTCGACCGTTTCGATCAACTTGACCACGCCTTCGGGCAATTGCCCCATGGTGCCAATGACTTCGGGGTGGCCGGCGTGGCCGATCAGCAAGATTTCGCGCCCGGCTTCGTGATGACGTTCGGCCTCCACATGCACTTTGGACACAAGCGGGCAGGTGGCATCAAGGAAGAACATCTGACGCGATTGCGCTTCGGCCGGGACCGATTTCGGCACGCCGTGCGCCGAAAACACCACCGGGCGGTCCGGCGGACACTGATCCAGTTCCTTGACGAACACCGCGCCCAGGCCTTTCAGGCGGTCCACGACGTGTTTGTTGTGGACGATCTCATGGCGCACATAGACCGGCGCGCCGTAAAGTTCGAGGGCGCGCTCGACGATCTGAATGGCGCGATCGACACCGGCGCAGAAACCGCGCGGGGTCGCCAGTTTGAGAGTAAGGGCATCAGGCATGGGGCTTAGATAAGCGCTTTCGCGGCGGCGCGCCATAGAGTTTGTGCATCATACACAACACCGCTTCGCCATGAAGTCGCCCACATCCCTCTTTAGCTCTTTGAAATTCGCAGGCGAGACGCTACTAAGTGGGGGCGCTTCGCGGCGCCCTTTCGCCTTTTCAAGCTCAAGAGACCTGAATGTCTTCCAAATTGCGTGCGCTTCTGATTGGTCTGTCGCTGGCCGGTGTCGCTTCGGCGGCGATTCTGCCCGACCTTGCCTCAGCCCAGAATCGCGACCGTGACCGCGATCAATCGGAAGATGACGCGTCAAAGCGCGCCAAAAAGGAAGAAGAGTGGGAACAGAAGGACCTGCGTCTGGCCAAGCGTCGTGCGGATGGTCCGTGCCCCTATGTGAAGGTGCTGTACGAAGCCGCTCGCTATCACGAATTTGCCGACAACAAGGAGGCCTCGTCTGACGCCACCTGGACGGGTCAGATCAACGGCGTTGCGTCGGATTGCGCCTATAAGGGTGATCAGCCGATTGAAATCGCCATGATCATCGGCTTCTCGCTGGGCAAGGGTCCGAAGGCCCCGGCCGATACCAACACCTATCGCTATTGGGTGGCGGTGACCGACCGCGACAAGGCGGTGCTGGCCAAGGAATATTTTGACCTGCCGGTGCGCTTTAACGGTCAGCAGACGGTGGATGTGGCCACCCGCGTTGAAAACATCGTCATTCCGCGCGCCTCTTCGACCGTGGCGGGATCGAATTTCGAGGTTCTGGTTGGGTTTGATGTGACGCCGCAAATGGTGGACTTCAACCGTCAGGGCAAGCGCTTCCGCTTCGCCAAGGTCAAGCCGCAATAATTCTCCGGGTGGGTGAAAATAAAACTGTCACCCGAAAGATACTGACAAACGCCGAAACATGCGCTTTAGTGTTAGCAGAGGGTTAACGCTTGCGTCGTTTCGGGGTCCATGTCGCAGCCAGATAAAGCCAAAAATCATGGCACGGCACCGGTAACGGGACGCGGTCGAGGGGGCGGTTTCAGGATACCCTTTTTCCGTAAGCGCGCCGCTGTCTATTACGATGGCTTCAACCTGTATCACGCGGTGGATGCCTATAAACGACCCTATCTGAAATGGCTGGATCTCAAGGCGCTGGCGCAGGCGATCAGTCCGTCTGACGAAGTGGTCAAGCGCGTGGTGTGGTGCTCGGCCTTTCGCCCGCAAAACAAGTCGAAGATGAAGCGCCACGAAGACTATATGCGGGCGCTTCAGGCTCGCGGTGTCCTGTGCCGCATAGGCCATTTCGTGTCGGCCATCGATGGCTGCAATGCCTGCGGGCATCAGTGGCATCTGGCCATTGAAAAGCAAGGCGACGTCAATCTGGCCCTGTCGATTGCCTCGGATGCCGAAGATAACCTGTTCGATGTCTGCTATCTGGTCTCGGCCGATGGCGACCACGCAGCGACGGCGCGCTACCTCAAGGAACGCTTCCCGAAGAAGGAACTGGTGCTGGTCTGCCCGCCGGGGCGTTATCCCAACAAGCACATTCTCAAATTTGCCGATCGCGTGGTGGAGATCGAGCGAGAGCACCTTGAGGCGTCGCTGCTGCCGCAGATGACCAAATACCGGACGCGCTTGCTGGGACCGTCGTCAACAATTGAACGCCCTGAAGCCTATGACCCACCCGAACTGCGCGAAAAGGGCCACCTCAAGGTGGTGGTCAATAACGGTTAGGGACGGCCGCGCCGGTAAAACCGCGCCAGTACGAAAGCCCCGAACATCAGGGCACTGAGGAAAATCACCAGAAAGGCGAGGGTGTCGATGGCGACCTTGCCCTGCGCGCTGCCGTGAAACAGGTCGCGGACTTCGACTCTGAGGGCGGCTGCGGATTCGGTGGATTGTGAAGAGGGTGTCATGTACGGCTCCTGAACTGATGCGCTGAGTGTAGGCATAGCCACAAGGGGCGGGGACAGGTTGCAACTAACGCCTGTGAGTGAGGCGCGGCGAGAGACGGGCGGCCTATTGACTCTTGGGCCCGCCTCACGCACAAGCGAGATGACCCACGGGAGAGTGCATGACTCGTCATGCCGCCGAAGGCGCAACCGCCCCGGAAACGCTCAGGCCAAAGGACCGTGGATCATTTTACACGCTGGAAAATGGCGCCATGAGGCGCCTACCGACGGAGCAACGGCTCGTAAACCGGGTCTAAATCTCTCAGGTCACAGGGACAGCGGGGGCAGACTTTTTTAGTGAAAAGCTCTGCGATTCCGCACGTTTGCAACCCTGAGGCCGCGTATGACCGATGTCGCTCTGAAACCCACTCCGCTTGAAGACCGTCACGTCGCGCTGGGTGCGCGCATGGTGCCGTTCGCCGGCTACAACATGCCCGTTCAGTATGAAGGCGTGATGGCCGAGCACAAATGGACCCGCGCCGAAGCCGGTCTGTTCGACGTGTCGCACATGGGGCAGGCGCGCCTGAGCGGGACGGATGCGGTCCACACCCTCGAAGCCCTGACACCGACCGATTTCGCGGCGCTGAAGCCCGGTAAGCAGAAATATTCCCTGCTGCTCAACGAAGCGGGCGGCATTCTCGATGACTGGATGGTGTCGCGTCCGCAAACGGAGGGCTTCTTTCTGGTGGTCAATGCCGCCTGCAAGGATCAGGACTTCGCGATTATCGCCGACAACCTCAAGGGAGATACGACGTTCGACATCCTGGCCGACCGCGCGCTTCTGGCCTTGCAGGGGCCGCGCGCCCGCGAAGTGATGGCGCAGGTCTGCCCCGCCGCCTGTGACATGTACTTCATGGACTGCGGCACGTTCGAGATTCTGGGGGAAACGGCCTTCGTGTCGCGCTCTGGCTACACGGGCGAAGACGGTTTTGAAATCAGCTTCCCTGGTGCCCGTGCCGCCGAACTGTGGGACCTGCTGCTGACCATTCCGCAGGTGAAGCCGATCGGTCTGGGCGCGCGCGATTCGCTGCGCCTCGAAGCCGGGATGCCGCTCTATGGGCACGAAATGGACGAAACCTATGGCGTGGTCGAGTCGGGCCTGAGCTTCGGCATGTCGAAGTCGCGTCTGGAACGCGGCGATATCCGCGGCATCGAGCGTATCCGTGCGGAGCGCGACAACCCGCAGCGCACCCGCGTCGCGCTGCGTGTGCTGGAAGGCCCGCCCGCCCGCGACGGGGCCAAGATCCTCAACACCGAGGGTGAGGCCATCGGCATCGTCACCTCCGGCGTGCCTTCGCCGACGCTCGGCTATTCGATTGCCATGGGCTATGTGCCCGCCACACAATCGGCGCCCGGTACGCAACTGAAGCTGGAGGTGCGCGGCAAGCCCTATGCCTGCGAAGTCGTCACCATCCCCTTCGTCCCTAATTCATATTACCGCAAACCCAAGGCTTAAGAGGTCGTCATCATGAAATTCACCAAGGAACACGAGTGGGTCAAGGATCAGGGCGACGGTACGGCCTTCGTCGGCATCACGGCCTATGCCGCCGACGCGCTGGGCGATGTGGTCTTCGTCGAAGTCCCGGAAGCCGGCAAGACCCTGACCAAGGGCGACGCCTTCGCCGTGGTCGAGTCGGTCAAGGCCGCCTCTGACGTCTATGCGCCGGTCGATGGCGAAGTCATCGAAGGCAATGGCGAGCTGGGCAATGCGCCGGAAACCGTTAATGCTGTGCCGGAAGCCGGTGGCTGGTTCGCGAAAATCAAGCTGACCAATCCGTCGCAGCTTGATGCGCTGATGGATCGCGAAGCCTACGAAGCCTACCTGGCGACTCTGTAATCAAGTGCCTCCCCTGATGTCAGGGGAGGTGGATTCGCCGCCGGTCAGGCGGCGAAGACGGTGGGGTTAAAACCACCGGTGTAACCCCCCTCCGGCTTCGCCGGTTTCCCCCCTGAAATCAGGGGGGATGCTTAGAGGTAAATCTCATGCGTCAGTCCAATCAGCCCATCGAACAGGGCGCCTTTGTCCGTCGTCACATCGGTCCGTCCGAAGCCGAAATCTCCGCCATGCTGGCGGCGCTGGGGGTGTCCGATATCGACGCCCTGATCGACCAGACCATCCCTGTGGCCATCCGCGAACGCTCGCCCATGGGCGTGGGCGAGGCGATGGACGAAGAGGCGGTGCTGGCGCATCTGCGTGGCATTGCGGCGGAAAACAAGCCGTTCGTCTCGCTGATCGGGCAGGGCTATTACGGCACGCTGCTGCCGGGAGTCATTCAGCGCAATATTCTGGAAAATCCGGCCTGGTACACGGCCTATACGCCCTATCAGCCGGAAATCAGTCAGGGCCGCCTTGAGGCGCTGCTGAACTTCCAGACCCTGCTGTGCGATCTGACCGGGCTTGACGTCGCCAATGCCTCGCTGCTCGATGAGGCAACCGCCGCCGCCGAAGCTATGGCGCTGGCGCGTCGGTCTTCAAAGGTCAAGGCCGATCGCTTCTTCGTCGATGCCGACTGCCACCCGCAGACTCTGGCCGTCATCCGCACCCGCGCTGAACCGCTGGGCTGGGAGATCGTCGTCGGCAATCCGGAAACCGACATCGACGCCGAGGTTTTCGGCATCCTGCTGCAATATCCCGGCTCATCGGGTGAGGTGCGCGATTTCCGTCAGGTGATCGCGTCTGCCAAGGCCAATGGCGCGGTTGTGTCCATGGCTGCCGATCCGCTGGCCCTGACGCTTCTGACCTCGCCGGGCGAACTGGGTGCCGACATCGCCATCGGCTCCATGCAACGTTACGGCGTGCCGATGGGCTATGGCGGCCCGCACGCCGCCTATATGGCCGTAAAGGACGCGCTGAAACGTTCCATGCCGGGCCGCCTCATCGGCGTGTCGGTCGATAGCCGCGGGGAACCGGCCTATCGTCTGGCCCTGCAAACGCGCGAACAGCATATCCGCCGTGAAAAGGCGACCTCCAACATCTGTACCGCTCAGGTGCTGCTAGCGGTCATCGCCTCCATGTACGCCGTCTATCACGGTCCGGAAGGGTTGAAGGCCATCGCCTCGGCCATCCATGAGAAGACCAGTGCCCTTGCGGCGCATCTGCGCGGTCTGGGCTTTGAGGTCGTGACCAGGGCCGCCTTTGATACGATTACGGTGAAGACCGGTGCCGACACCGCCGCCATCCACGCGCGTGCGGTGGCCGACGGCATCAACTTCCGCCGCGTCGATGACGCTCATATCGGCGTGTCGCTGGATGAAAGCGTGACGCCGGCCGTGCTGGCGCGTGTTATCGCGGCCTTTGCCGCTGGCAAGGACGGCGGTACAGGCGAGGGCGTGGCCATTGCGGCGGCCCTGCGGCGTTCGGACGACATCCTGACCCATCCGGTCTTCCATCTGTATCGCTCGGAAACCGAGATGCTGCGCTATCTGCGCCGCCTGTCGGACAAGGATCTGGCGCTCGACCGCACCATGATACCGCTGGGGTCGTGCACCATGAAGCTCAATGCCACGACCGAGATGATCCCCATTACGTGGCCGGAGTTTTCGAACCTGCACCCCTTCGCCCCCAAGGATCAGGCGAAAGGCTATCAGCGCATGTTCGACGCGCTCGAAGCCTATCTGTGCGGCATTTCGGGCTATGACGCCGTCTCCCTGCAACCCAATTCCGGCGCGCAGGGCGAATATGCGGGCCTTCTCGCCATACGGGGCTATCACCTGTCGCGTGATGATGCGCACCGTGACATCTGTCTGATCCCGGCTTCGGCGCACGGCACCAACCCGGCCTCGGCCCAGATGGTCGGCATGAAGACGGTGGTGGTCGCCTGTGATGAGGACGGCAATGTCGATATGGCCGATCTGAAGCTCAAGGTCGATCAGTACGCGGCCAACCTGGCGGCTATCATGATCACCTATCCGTCCACGCACGGCGTGTTCGAAGAGGCGATCAAGGAGATTTGCGACCTGGTCCATGCGGCCGGCGGTCAGGTCTATCTCGACGGCGCTAACCTCAATGCGCAGGTCGGCCTGTCGCGTCCGGGGCACTACGGCTCGGACGTCAGCCACTTTAACCTGCACAAGACCTTCTGCATCCCGCACGGCGGCGGTGGCCCCGGCATGGGCCCCATTGGCGTCAAGGCGCACCTGAAACCCTTCCTGCCGTCGGACCCGCAAACGGGCGAGGCAGGGGCGGTGTCGGCGGCCCCCTATGGTTCGGCCTCCATCCTGCCGATCTCATTTGCCTATATGCTTCTGATGGGCGATCAGGGTCTGCGCAAGGCGACCGAGGTGGCCATTCTCAACGCCAACTACATCGCCGCGCGCCTCGAAGGGCACTATCCGGTGCTCTATCGCGGAGAAAAGGGCCGCGTGGCGCATGAGTGCATCATCGACCTGCGTCCGATCAAGGACGCCACGGGGGTGACGGTGGACGATGTGGCCAAGCGCCTGATCGACCACGGCTTCCATGCCCCGACCATGAGCTTCCCGGTGCCGGGCACGCTGATGATCGAGCCGACGGAGTCCGAGGCCAAGACCGAACTGGACCGCTTCTGCGACGCCATGATCGACATCAAGCGCGAAATCGACGACGTGGCCAATGGCCGCTTCACGGCGGAGCAAAGCCCGCTGCGTCACGCGCCGCACACCATCTTCGATCTGGCCTCCGATACGTGGGACCGCGCCTATAGCCGTCAGGAAGCCTGCTTCCCGACCGAGGGGGCGATGGCCAACAAGTACTGGTCGCCGGTAAACCGCATCGACAATGTCTATGGCGACCGCCATCTGGTCTGCTCGTGCCCGCCGATGGAAAGCTACATGGACGAGGCGGCGGAATAATCCGCCGACTCGGACAGCGTGCGACCGCACGCCGCCGCCCCTGCGGCGAGCCAAGCGGCGTTTGAGCGGGAAAACCGCGAGGCGGCGGAGTAGAGCCGTGTGCAGATAACCGCGAGGCGGCGTAGCTATTAACGGTTATTTCGCGTTGCGGCAAAAAAGTTACGCACCTGAATCCCAAGGCCCGCAACCGATTGCACTTTCGGTTGCGGGCCTTGTCGTATATGCGTCGCAAAAAAAATCAAAAAAACGAGATTGTTACAGGGTGGACACGCTCCTAGGCAGGGCAACCTTAAACGTTTCATATGGGGTTGTTCCTATGTCCAAGCTGATGGCCGCCAAGTCCGGCCTGCTTTTGTCCACGGCGCTCGGCGTCCTGTCTCTGGCCTGCGCCGCGCAAGCGCAAGAGTCCACGTCATCAACGGCTCAGGCCGCCGATTCGCAGGAGGTGATCGTCACCGCCCAGCGTCGTTCGGAAAACATCCAGCGCGTGCCGATTTCGGTGGCGGCGCTGAATGGCGATGCCCTGCGCAATCTGCAAACCTCGGGTGAAGACGTTCTGGCCCTGTCGGGTCGCGTTCCTGGGCTTTATGCCGAAACCACTACGGGCCGCATCTTCCCGCGCTTCTATATCCGAGGCCTTGGCAATATCGACTTCTATCTCGGTGCGTCTCAGCCTGTCTCGATCATTCAGGACGAGGTGGTGATGGAACACGTCGTGCTGAAGTCCACCCCGGTTTTTGACGTGCAGCAGATTGAAGTTATGCGCGGTCCGCAAGGCTCGCTGTTCGGCCGCAACACGACGGCGGGTATCATCAAGTTTGATTCGGTCAAGCCGTCGGAAGACTATAAGGGCCGTCTGTCGGCCGCCTACGGCACCTATGGCACGCTGACCGTCGATGGCGGCGTCGGTGGCGCCCTGATCCCCGGCAAGCTGTCGTTCCGTCTGTCGGCCCTGATGCAAAGCCGCGATAACTGGGTGGAAAACACCTACAGCGGCGTCAGCGCCGATGCGACCCAGTCGCCGAAAAAGGACGCCATGGGCGGTTATGAGGACGGCAATGTCCGCCTGCAACTGCTCTACACGCCGACCGAAGACCTCTCGATCCTCGCCGCCGTGCATGGCCGCAACTATAAGGGCACCTCGACCCTGTTCCGCCGTAAGTCCCTGACCAAGGGCTCCAACGAACCGGCGGGCGACTGGGACAAGGTCGCCTACGACGAGGCCCAGAACAATCCGCAAGCCTATCACACCAATGGCGCGTCGGTGAAGGTCGATTACGACTTCGGCGGCGTCAAGCTGACCTCGATCAGCGCCTATGAAACCGCCAATGGCTACAGCCGCGGCGATACGGACGGCGGCAATGCGGGTCAGGACACGCTGGCCTTCTACGGTCAGAGCATGGGCAAGCTGAACGACCTCGATCAGTACACGCAGGAACTGCGTCTGGCCAGCGACACCAGCGGCAACCTGTCGTGGCAGGTCGGGGCCTACTACTTCGAATCGAAGGACCTGACCGACTTCTATCAACGCGCCTATTTCACCGGTGCCAATCCGAACAACTGGGTGCGCCTGAAAAACGAGAACAAGTCGTCGGCCGTTTTTGGTCAGGTGGCCTATAAGGTGACCCCGGCCCTGACCCTGACCGCCGGTGTGCGTCAGACCGAAGACATCAAATCGACCCGCCTGCTGAAGACAGCGGACACGGCGGCAGGCGCGGTGACCTATACGGGTCGTCGCAATGTCAAGATGGTCGGCAAGGAGCCGAGCTGGGACCTGAGCGCCCTCTATGAGGTCAGTCCGGACGTCAGCCTGTTCGCCCGCGTCGCCCGTGGCTTCCGTGGCCCGACCATTCAGGGCCGTTCTGCGGTGTTCAACTCCGACTTCACCACGGCGGATTCGGAAACCACCACCTCGGTCGAGACCGGCATCAAGAGCCGCCTGTTCGACCGTACCCTGCGCCTGAATGCCTCGGTCTTTGCCTATCAGGTCAAGGACATCCAGTTGAACGGCAACGACTCCAACGGCAATGGCGTGCTGTTCAACGCCGACAAGGCCAATGCCTACGGTCTGGAAGCCGAAGCCGAATGGCGTCCGATCGCCAACCTCAGCCTGACGGGCGGTGTCAGCCTGCTGCACAGCGAGATCAAGGACAAGAAGGTCTATGCGCAGGTCTGCGCGCTGAACACCGTGCCGGCCAACCCGACCAATACGGTCGTGTGCACCGTGCAGGACCCGATCATCACGGTCGGCCGCAACACCTTCGCTCAGATCGACGGCAACCCGCTGCCGAACGCGCCGGAATATACGGTCAACCTCGGCGCGCGCTACAGCATCCCTTACGGCGCCAATGGCGAGCTGTTCGCTTCGACCGACTGGGTGTTCCAGGGCTATACCAACTTCGTCCTGTATAAGTCGGCGGAGTTCTATTCGGACAACACCTTCGAAGGCGGTCTGAAGCTCGGATATGTCAACCACAAAGACGGCTATGAGCTGGCCGTCTATGGCCGCAACATCACCAATGAGAAGAACCTCAAGGGTGTGATTGAAAACTACATGGCCTCCGTGCTGAACGAGCCGCGTATTGTCGGCGTCTCGGTCAGCGTCAAGATGCCGTAATCCGCATCCAGGCTACGATTACAGAGAAGGCGGTCCTGCGGGGCCGCCTTTTTTTGCGATAAAAAAGACACGGCTTGTGGCCATCACGTCACGTATCAGCGCTTTTACCTAAAGTGAGCCCAATTAAGGCCAAAGGGCCGCAATTTAGACCTTAGAGGCTCTTTATAAAGACGGTGACGATTCCCATATCGCGATCACGGCGGGATTATTAGCCTGAACTTACGATATCATAACCCTGGTATGGTAGCTTTGAACGGCTACTGACAGAATAGGGCCTGAAACGGTCTAGAACGACCCCACAGGACCACGGAGCAAGACGATGAGCGGGCCGAAGGGCTTATTGGCGGGACTTTTCAAACCTTCCTCCGGGAAGGCGTCGAAGTCGCGCGCGCTCGTGACCGCCTCGCCGAAAACCCGCAAGTCCAAAACCCGTCGCAAAGGCCATGTGCGCAGCGGTGCCAGCCGGCTGTGGCGCGGGGTTCTGGCCGGGCTCGGCTTCTTCATTGTGGTTCTGGGTGTGATTATCGCGCCCCTGCCGGGACCGATGGGCCTGCCCGTCTCCATCGCCGGCTTGGTTATTGTTCTGCGCAACTCTTACTGGGCCAAGCGGCAGTTTATCCGCACCTGGCGGCGTCATCCGAAGTGGCTGACCCCGGTGCGCCGTCTTCTGCGTCCGCGCGCCAGATTCCTGTCGATCATCTGGCATCAGATGTTGCGCACCGAGAAGCTGGTGATCACCAAAACCAAAGACCGCGTTCTGGGACCCGTTCGGCGGCGCTTCCTGCGCAAGGCGCGCCGCCATAGCTTCCGCCCACAGTCGGCCGATTAAAAAAACCTCCCGATCCTGGATCGAGAGGTTTTTTTGTGGTCTGAATGAGGGGCTCAGAGGGCCTTGACGCTCCCTTCGACCCTCTTCTTCGCATCGGCAAACAGCATCCCCCGCCGATGCGAAGTGATCAAAGGGCCTTGACGATCCCCTCGACCATCTTCTTCGCATCGGCAAACAGCATCATCGTATTGTCGCGGAAGAAGAGTTCGTTTTCGACACCCGCATAGCCCGACGACATGCCGCGTTTGACGAAGAGTACGGTCTGCGCCTTTTCGACGTCGAGGATCGGCATACCGAAGATGGCCGAGGTCGGGTCGGTCTTGGCCGCCGGGTTCGTGACGTCATTGGCCCCGATGACAAAGGCGACGTCCGCCGTGGCAAACTCGCTGTTGATGTCCTCCAGTTCGAAGACCTCATCATAGGGGACATTGGCTTCGGCCAGCAGCACATTCATGTGGCCCGGCATGCGGCCGGCCACAGGGTGGATGGCGTATTTGACTTCAACGCCTTCTTCTTTCAGCTTGTCGGCCATTTCGCGCAGGGCGTGCTGCGCCTGAGCCACCGCCATGCCGTAGCCCGGCACGATGATGACCTTGGAGGCGTTCTTCATGATGAAGGCGGCGTCATCGGCTGAGCCCTGCTTGACCGGGCGCGTTTCGACCTTACCACCGGCGGCGGCCGCCGAGGTATCGGCTCCGAATCCGCCCAGAATGACCGAGACGAAGGAGCGATTCATCCCCTTACACATGATGTAGCTGAGGATGGCCCCGGAGGATCCGACCAGCGCCCCGGTGATGATCAGGGCGATGTTTTCCAGCGTGAAGCCCAGCGCTGCCGCGGCCCAGCCCGAATAGGAGTTGAGCATGGAGACAACGACCGGCATGTCGGCCCCGCCAATGGGGATGATCAGGGTCACGCCCAGCACCAGAGACAGGGCAAAGATCAGCCAGAAGGCCCATTGCGCCTGACCCGCCGTGGCGATCAGCACCCCGATCAGGGCGAAGATGGCCAGACCGATGCCAATATTCAGCGCGTGTCGTGCCGGCAGGATGATGGGTGCCCCCGACATATTGCCGTTCAGCTTGGCATAGGCGATGACTGAACCGGTGAAGGTGATGGCCCCGATGGCAACGCCCAGGCTCAGTTCGATCACCGATTGCGTCTTGATGCCAAGGCCGGAGTCGATATGGAAGGCGTCGGGCGCATAGAGGGCCCCCACGGCGACCAGACAGGCCGCCAGACCGACCAGCGAGTGGAAGGCGGCCACAAGCTGCGGCATGGAGGTCATCGAGACTTTTTTAGCGATGGTCGCTCCGGCAAAACCGCCGACCGCCACGCCACCCAGGATTAGGGCGATGGTGACGGGGTCGATCTCACCGCCAATAAACAGGCCCAGAAGCGTCACGCCGACGGCGATGGCCATGCCGACCATGCCGTAAAGATTGCCCTGACGCGACGTTTCGGGTGACGACAGGCCGCGCAGGGCCAGAATGAACAGCACGCCCGAAACAAGATAGGCGAGAGCAGAGAAGTCAGCGAAAGACATCAGTGCGCCCCTTCTTTCTTAGCCTGAGCGGGACGCTCTTTTTTCTTGTACATGGCCAGCATCCGGCGCGTGACCATGAAGCCACCGAAGATATTGACGGCCGCCAGCGCGCTGGCGATGGCACCGGAGCCCTTGGCAAACCAGGTGCCGGCGCCGAAACCGGAGGCCGCTGCGGCGATCAGAGCGCCGACGATAATGACCGAGGAAATAGCATTGGTGACGGCCATCAGCGGCGTATGCAGGGCCGGGGTCACCGACCAGACGACGTAATAGCCGACAAAGACCGCCAGCACGAAGATGGCGAAATGGAAGACGGTGGGATTGATGTGTTCCACGGTTTCCCCCTTAATTTTGTAAGTTGGGGTGCACCACGGCACCGTTTTGCGTGACCAGAGCGGCCTTGAGAATCTCATCCTCAAAATCCGGGCTCAGCGCGCCGTCCTTGATCAAAAGCCCCAGAAAGGCCTGAAGATTTTTGGCGTAAAGCGCTGAGGCGTCGTTGGCGATGGCCGCGACGATATTGGTCGGGCCATAGATTTTGACGCCATTCGTTTCCGCCACGCTATCGGGCACGCAGCCCTCGACATTGCCGCCCTGTGGGGCCGCGATATCGACCAGCACTGAACCGGCCTTCATCGAGGCGACCTGCGCCGCCGTGACCAGTCGGGGGGCCGGGCGGCCGGGGATCAGGGCCGTGGTGATGACGATGTCCTGCTTGCCGATATGGCCGCTGATCAGTTCGGCCTGTTTGGCCTTATAGTCGTCGGACATTTCCTTGGCATAGCCGCCGGCGGTCTGGGCGTTTTTGAACTCTTCGTCCTCGACCGCGATGAACTTGGCCCCCAGCGATTCGACCTGTTCCTTGGTGGCCGGGCGCACATCGGTGGCGGAGACGACCGCCCCCAGACGCCGCGCCGTAGCAATGGCCTGAAGCCCGGCCACGCCGACCCCCATTACAAACACCTTGGCCGGGGCGACGGTGCCCGCCGCCGTCATCATCATCGGAAAAGCCTTACCGTACAGGTGCGCGCCTTCGATCACAGCGCGGTAACCGGCCAGATTGGCCTGAGACGACAGGGCGTCCATCACCTGAGCGCGGGTGATGCGCGGCACGAACTCCATGGCGTAGGCGGTAGCACCGGCCTCGGCCAGCGCTTTCAGCGCGTCTTTTTCGCGGTAGGCGTCGAGCAGGGCGACGACGGTCGCGCCTTTTTTCAGCGTTTTCGCTTCGGTGGTGGACGGACCGCGCACCTTGAGCAGGATGTCTGCCGACGACCACACGGCTTTGGTGTCCGCAATCTCTGCGCCCGCAGCGGTGAACGCTTCGTCGGTAAAGGCTGCGCTGAGGCCGGCGCCTGTTTCCACAACAACGCGCTGGCCGCTGGCGACCCATTTCTTCACCGTGTCGGGTGTCGCGGCGACCCGCGTTTCGCCTGTCAGGCTTTCCTTCGGTATTCCGATGACAAGAACCAAGTGTCTCTCCCCGGATTTGTCTGATTACATCAGAAAAATCCTCACAATTGCAACGATTTACGCCACTTTATTCTTCTTATGCTTTGGCCTTACGGCCTTGCCGGGGTTTAGTAAAGACAGTTTTAGAGGCTCAAGCGTTGAGCCAGGCTGACCTGCGGCGGGTGTCAACCTATCACGGTTCTGCGGATTTACGGTCTTCAACTTCCTGTGGGGCACGTGGCGGGATGACGAGGCTGACCATGACGAAGCTGAGAACCAGCAGCAGCGCCCACGCCCCCATCTTGTGCAGGCTGACCATGTGCCAGACGTCCTGATCCGGATAGACCCAGGTGCGCGTGGCCGTGCCGATATTTTCCGCCACCCACAGGAAGAAGGCCGTCAGGGCGTTGGCGAGGGTGAAGGGCATGCGCCGGTCTGTCTGATCGACACGGAAGACGATCCAGCTTCGCCACCACAGCCCGCCGATGGCGGCGAACAGCAGATAGCGAAAATCCCAGATATAGTGATGGGTGAAGAAGTTGAGATAGATCAGCGCCGCCAGCAAATAGGTCGCCCATAAGGGCGGATAGTGGGTGTATCTGAGGTCCATTACCCGACTGGCGCGGGCAATGAATGAGCCGACGCAGGCATACATGAAGCCTGTAAACAGCGGCACACCCGCGATGCGGATGACGGCTTCGTCCGGATAGGTCCAGGAGCCCATATGCGTCTTGAAAATCTCCATCACCGTGCCGACGACGTGATAGAGGAAGATGACCCGCGCCTCTTCGAAGGTTTCCAGACGCAGGACAAGCATCAGGATTTGCAGGATCACCGCCGCGACGAACAGGAAGTCGTAGCGCAGCAGCGGGGCCTTATCCGGCCAGAACAGGTGCGTGACGATCAGAAGCCCTAGCATGGCCGCGCCAAACAGGCATGACCACGCCATCTTCAGACCAAACAGGATGAATTCGGCCAGTGGCGCGGGCAACCGGTCGAGCGTGCGGTGGATGAGCCGCCGCGCCGGTTGCAAAAAAGGCCCCAGCGGGTGGGGCCTTGGGCTCTGATCTGCTGGCGCGCTCAGTGGGCGTCCGGCTTCTTCTTGAGCAGCAGAAAGCCAATCACGGCCACCACGGCCGAAACGAAGCCGGCGATGAAGAAGCCTGCACCCTTGACGGCGAACAGAAGCACGAAGAACAGGATGCCGACGGCGATGATCAGGCTGCCCCACTTGGTCAGGCCCATGAACAGATCGTAGGTTTCCGACTGTTCGTGAATGTTCATCTCGCCCTTGTGGTAGTCGCCCGATTGATGTCCGGCCATTGGATTCGTGTCCCTGAAAAAGTCTGTCGTTCGTACTTTTCTACAAAAGCAGGGCTTTGCGGTCAACGGCTGATGGACGCAGGCGCTGAAATCGCCTAAAACGGTTGCAAGTGAAATTATAAGACAGGTTCCGGCGTGATCCGGACAGGGATGAACGACAGGCGGGTGGAATTGGGTTTAGAGCCACACGCATGATTTTTGCCAGACTTTGGGCCTCACTGAAGCCCGGTAACACCAATGATGGATCGACGGAGCGTCTGAAGCACACGCCTCTGGAGGACGCCTATGCCTTCGCTATCGGCTGTTCGATGATCGTGCTGGGCATCGTCCTGCTGAAGACCGTCGGGCTGGTCACCGGCGGCGTGGCCGGGATTGCGCTGCTGGTCTCCTATCTGATCCCGCTGCCGGTCGGCGTGTTGTTCATGCTGATCAACGTGCCCTTTTTCATCTTTGCCTATCTGGGCATGGGCCGGGTCTTCATGATCAAGACGATCATCGTTTCCATGGCGATCATGGGGCTGGCCGTGCTGATGCCTATGGCCGTGCATATCGACTATGTGCAGCCCTTGTTTGCCGCCGTTTTCGGTGGGACGATCATCGGCATGGGGATATTGTCGCTGGCCCGGCACGGGGCCGGAGCCGGGGGAACCGGCGTCCTCTGCCTCTATCTGCAGAAAAAGCGCGGCATCAATGCCGGTCAGACGCAACTGATCATCGACCTCATCATAATGGCGGCGTCGATGTTCGTCATACCGGGTGAGCGGCTATTGTACTCGGTCGTGTCCGCAGCCGCCATGAGTCTGGTCATGATGAGCTGGCACCGCCCGGAGCGCTATATCGGGCGGTAAGAGATTTGCCACAAAAAACACGAAAAGCCGTTTGACGGCAAAGCCTGAGGTCAGTGCACGTCCGGTTTATGTGCAAACACGTTCTTATTTTTCGAGTTTTTCGTGTTTTTCGTGGCCATACCCTAAACCAACGCCTCGAACTGGTCGATCAGGCCTTTCAGCCGCTGGCAACCCATCTCCCAGAAGGCCTTTTCGCGCGGATTGAGCCCAAACGGGGCCAGTGCTTCGACATAGGTCTTCGTCCCGCCCGCCGACAGAAGCTGCGCGTAGAGCGGCGTGAAGGCTTCGGGGTTTTCGCGGCGCTTTTCCATCAGGGCCGACACCAGCAGGTCACCGAACGCATAGGCATAGACGTAGAAGGGCGCGTGGACGAAGTGGCTGATATAGGCCCACCAGTATTCGTAGCCGTCATTCAGCCTGATCGCAGGCCCAAGCGACTCGCCCATTACCTCGAGCCACAGGGCGTTCAGCCGATCGACCGGCACCTCGCCCTCAAGACGTTCGGCATGGAAGCGTTCTTCAAAGCGATGGAAGGCGATCTGACGCACCACGCTATTGAGGCCATCCTCGATCTTGCCGGCCAGCAGCGCCTTCCTGTCTTCGGGCGAGGCATCAGCCACCAGATATTCGAACACCAGCCCTTCGGCAAAGATCGACGCGGTTTCCGCCAAAGTTAGCGGCGTGTCGGCCAGAATCGACCCCAGAGGCGCGGCCAGAGTCTGATGCACCGCATGGCCCAGTTCGTGGGCCAGGGTCAGCATTTCGCGCCGCTCACCCGTGAAGTTGAGCATGACATAGGGGTGGTGGCTGGACGACACGGGGTGGGCATAGGCCCCCGACGACTTGCCTTCGCGCGGCTGGGCGTCGATCCACGGCTTTTCAAAAAAGACGGCGGCGCGTTCGGCGAAGTCAGGCCCCAGACGGGCGAAGGAATCGAGCACAATGCGTCTGGCTTCGTCCCAGCTATACAGTTTCGGAGCAGCGCTGGTCAGGGGGGCATTGCGGTCCCAGAAATTCAATACCGTCTTGCCCATGACCTTCGCCTTCAGCGCATAGTAGCGGTGCGACAGGGCGGCGTAGGATTCGCTCACGGCCTCGGCCATGGCATCGACAGCATCGCCATCGACCTCATTGGCCAGATGGCGCGAGGCGGCGGGCGTAGCGAACTTGCGCCAGCGGTCTTCGACCTGCTTTTCAAAGGCCAGCGTATTGAGCGCCAGAGCCAGTACCGGCGCATTGTCTTTCAAGGCCACAGACAGGCCTTCGGCGGCGGCTTTGCGCACGGCTTCGTCAGGCGAGGACAGGCGCGTCAGGGCGTCGTTGAGCGTCAGGACTTCGGGCTTCGACTTCGGCCCGATTCTGACGCGCAAACGGGTCAGGGTCTCATCGAACAGGCGCACCCACGAGGCCGCACCGGGCATCTTTTCCAGCAGCAGCTTTTCCAGATCGGCCGATAATTCATGCGGGCGGTTGGCGCGGATACGCCGCAGCCACGGTCGCCACTTCTGGGCCTTTTCGGTGACGCGCAGCGCCTGTTCTATTTCCCAGTCTTCCAAGTGGTTCAGTTCCAGCGACAGGAACAGGCTGTCGGTCGAGATCAGCGCTGCCTTGTTACGCAGGTCGGCATCGAGCTTGGCAATCTGTGTATCTTCGCGCGCGATGGTCGAAGCGAGCGTCGTATAGGCCATGGCCCCGGCCATGCGGTCCGAGGCGCGCTCATAAAGCGTGGCCGCCTGATCGATCAGCAGGCCCAGCCGCTCGGCATTACCGCGCGCCGCGACGAAATTGCCCTGTAGCTTCTGAAGCTCTTTCAGGGTCGCCGCCGCTTCGGCAAAGTCGGCAGCGATCTTCGGGTCGTCCACACCGCTGAAAAGATCGGTCAGGTCCCACACCGGCAGGGTTTGGGACAGGGCAGGGGCGGAATCGGGCGATGCGGGTTCGGTCATGTCTCTGGCTCTAACCAAAACAAAATTCAAAAGCGAGAGGGAAAGCGTTGGGCAAAGGTGAAGACAGGAGTCTCTCAACGGCACATTAACCTTGTCTTTCAACGGGATTTTCAAGGCTTTCGTTTACAAGCTGTCTCAAAATAAGCCGTGTCCGCCTCCCTTCGGACCGGTAAACCCGATGAGATGGTGTCCCAAATGGCCAAGACGATCCTGATTTGCGACGATGATCCGACCCAGCGGCGGCTGATTCAGGCCGTTTTGGAACGCGAGGGCTTTGCGGTCGTCCACGCCGAGAACGGATCGCAGGCCTATGATCGCCTGACCACCACCTCCGGCATCGACGCGGTCATTCTCGATCTGGTCATGCCGGGGCAGTCGGGTATCGACACGCTCAAGGACATCCGTGCGGCGGGCATTCGCACGCCAGTGGTTGTGCTTACCGCGTCAGGCGGCATCGACACCGTCGTCAAGGCCATGCAGGCCGGGGCGCAGGACTTCTTTATCAAGCCCGCTTCGCCAGAGCGTATTCTGGTCAGCGTGCGTAACGCCTTGCAGATGGGCGATATGGCGGCCGAAGTGACGCGCCTGAAAAAGCAGGTCACCAACCGCACCTCGTTCGACGATCTGGTCGGCACGTCTGCGGCCATGCAGATGGTGCGCCGTCTGGGCGAACGCGCCGCGCGGTCGGGCATCCCCGTGCTGATCCTGGGCGAAAGCGGCGTCGGTAAGGAACTGATCGCACGCGCCATTCAGGGCTCATCGGATCGCGCCGGCAAGCCTTTTGTCGCCGTCAACTGCGGCGCCTTACCGGCCAATCTGGTCGAATCCATTCTGTTCGGTCACGAAAAGGGTTCCTTCACCGGCGCGTCGGACAAGCACCTCGGCAAGTTTCAGGAAGCCAGCGGCGGCACCCTGTTCCTCGATGAGGTCGGTGAACTGCCGCTCGACATGCAGGTCAAGCTGCTGCGCGCCCTTCAGGAAGGCGAAATCGACCCCATCGGCGCCAAACGTCCGGTCAAGGTCGATGTCCGCATCATTTCGGCGACCAACCGCAACCTTCAGGATCAGGTTAAGGCCGGGCATTTCCGCGAAGATCTTTTCTATCGCCTCAATGTCTTCCCTATCGAAGCGCCGGCCTTGCGTGAACGCCGTGAGGATATTCCGGCCCTGATCGAACATTTCATCCGCCGCTTCAATGTCGAAGAGGGCAAGCGCGTGGCCGGTGTGGCCTCGGACGCCCTGCAACTCCTGTGCGCTTACGACTGGCCCGGCAATGTGCGTCAGCTGGAAAACACCATCTATCGCGCCATTGTGCTGGCCGATACGCCGCACCTTCAGGCCTATGACTTCCCAGCCATTTCGGGTCAGCACCTGCCGCAGGCGGCCGTGTCGGCGCCGGTGCTGCCGCCGGTCATTGCCGAGCATCAGGCGGCCATGACGCAGCTTGATGCGAGCCTGCCGGATCAGCCGGTGAAGATCCTCGACGGGGCCGGGCACCTGCGCAAGCTGGAAGAGATCGAACGCGACCTGATCGAGCATGCCATCAGCGTCTATGCCGGTCACATGTCCGAAGTGGCGCGCCGCCTCGGCATCGGCCGCTCGACCCTCTATCGCAAGGTGCGTGACTGCGGTCTTGAAGGCATGGTCAAGGAAGCGGGGTAACTATTTAAAGTCTTTGCTTAAAGACTCGGCCACCGGGGTCGGGTGTCCGGGCTTGATAAAGCTCAGGGTCACCCGCCCCACATGCACGCCGAATTTCGACACATCGGCGCGATTGATCGCGACCCCGTCCGCCACCAGATGCGACCAGTCGTCGAAGCGTACCTTAAGCGTGCTGCCCTGATAGGGCAGGTTGAGCAGGTAACGGATGCGGATGGCGTCGCCGCCCGTTTCGATGCGTGCCGTTCCGGCCACATCCTGTGCCCGACCTTCATAGAGGCCATTGCTGATTTTGCGGAAAGTCCAGGTGCGCGTCTGGCGCTCGCCATCATTCCACAAGAAGCGCTCATCCAGTACAAAACCCTCAGCCGTCTGCGTGCCGCGCGTCACTACGCTGAAGGTGCGGCTGACCTTGCCGCTGCGGTCCTCGAACACGCCATAGGCACGGGTTTCCCCGGCAAAATAGGACTCAAGCTCGAAGGCCGGTTGCGGGCGGCTGTTGCTGGCGATGTCCAGCGAGGCGCAGCCGGAAAGACTGCCCGCACCGACGGTGGTCAGAGCCAGGGCAAACAGAAGGGCACGTGAACGCATCGGACGCTCCATCAATAGCGGTTTATCAGAGTACGCTATCCGCCAGGCTTCGGTTCAGTCTTCTTCTTCGGCGGGCTTGGCGGCGCGCGATTTCACCTTCTGGCGGATTTCACGCAGTTTGACGCCTTGCAGCAGGGACAGGGTGCCATTCATCGCCCCCTTGTCCGGATCGGCGAAGGCGCGGCCATAGGTCTTTACGCGGTCGCTGACGCTGTCGATAAAGTCGTTTTCCCATTCGGACAGATCGACGCCCGCCTCGGCGGCGGCCTTTCTGGCGCGTTCCAGCGCCCGCAGGGTGCGCTTTTGCAGCGCCTTCTTTTCATCGCGTGGAGAGGGGGGCGGTTTGGGCGCAGCCGGCCGGGCAGACAGGCCGCCCCGTGATGACAGAGGGGCCTTTGTCTTCAGTTCGCTCTTGCGCGTCAGCCCCTTACCGGGCGTTTTGGACTTGAACGCCATTTGCGCATCACACGCCGCTCAGGCACTTGGGTCAAATAAAAAATCCTCTCCTTTGTCAGGAGAGGATCGCATCACAGCCCGCCAATGGCCGAAAGATAGAGGTCGAGCAGGGTTTCTTCTTCCTGAAGCTTGACCTTGTCCTTCTTGCGAAGGCTGACCACCTTGCGCATCACCTTGGTATCGAAGCCTTCGCCCTTGGCCTCGGCATAGACGTCTTTCAGATCGCCGGCGATGGCGGCCTTGTCTTCTTCGAGGCGTTCGATGCGCTCGATGAACGATTTCAGGCGCCCTTGCGCGGCGGCGGTGATGACGTCGGGGTGAGCGGACTGATCGTCGGCCATGAAACTATCCTTGAAAGGGAAAACGGAGGTCCCGTTCACCATAAACCATGCGAATCACCCGCTCAATACGCCGCGATTCGCCGGCTGCGCCTGAGCTGTGGATGAAATCCGTAGCCATGATAAACGAGAAAAGCGTCCGGAGCGGGCTCCGGACGCTGAATTCTTTGAGCCTTCAGGCCTAATCGGGGTCGATTAGCCTTGCTTGGCCTTGAAGCGCGGGTCGGTCTTGTTGATGACATAGACCACGCCCTTGCGACGGACGATCTTGCAGTCCCGGTGACGGGTCTTCAGCGACTTCAGCGAGCTACGGACTTTCATGGTCCCAACCTTTGACTAAGTAATGACTGAGGCTTTGACCGAATTCGCGCGGCCCATACGGGGGCGAAGCCTTCAAGCCATGTGTGAGGCGCGGTTCCTACGCGAAGCGCAGACACAAGTCAACAATCTGTGAGCGGCTTTTTGCACAAATCACGACCGGAGGCGAGCGGTCGATGGATTTATCGTTTTTAGACTAGTTTAAATTATAAACTGGTTTATATAATCCGACGCAACGGCGTTATGGCCGGGCTGACGCCGGAGGAGGGCGCCATGACGAATGAGACGCATAGGGTGGACGCAACGCGCTTTTATGCGCTGGATGCGGTACGGGGTGGGGCGCTGTTTTTAGGCGTCGTGCTACACGCCGGGCTGGCCTATATGTCGCCGCCCGCCTGGATCGTGAACGACCCCTCGGGCCATGCCGTAGTGGGATCGCTGTTTTTCACCATCCACATGTTCCGCATGAGCCTGTTCTTTATATTGACCGGGTTTTTTGCGCGTCTGTTGTACCGCAAGCGCGGTGCGGCGGGCTTTGTCCTTGATCGCGTAAAGCGCGTGGCGGGCCCACTGGTCCTGTTCTGGTTTCCGGTGCTGGCGGCCATTATCACGGTGCTCATTCTCGCCGCGCTGAAAGCCAATCCGGCGCTGGCGAACCAGCCGCCCGCTCCGCCGCCGCCCCTGACGGCAGAGACCTTTCCCCTGACGCACCTGTGGTTCCTGTACATGCTGCTGCTGCTCTATGCGGTGTGCGTACCGCTGCGCGGCCTGCTGGCCTTTATCGACAGCGGCGGGGCCTTGCGCCGCGCAGCCGACAGCGTGTTTGGCTTCGTCATCCGCTGGGACCTGACTCCGCTGGTGTTTGGCCTGCCTCTGTGGCTGCTTATTCAGGTGCAGCCGCAATGGGATCACTGGCTTGGTATCCCGACGCCGGACAAAGGCTTCATTCCCAACGCGCTGGCCAGCGCCGCCTACCTGTCGGCCTTCGTCTTCGGCTGGTGCCTGCATCGCAATGCGAACCGGCTGGAGATGGTGCGCAGGAAAGGCTTTCTGAATCTCTTGTCGGCCGTGGCGTTGACGCTGGCGGCCCAATGGCTGGGCGGGCATCAGGCAGAAACCGACGCGGTTACCGGCGGGGCCTGGCGGGCGCTTTATTCAGCAGCCTATGTGCTGGGGCTGTGGATCTGGTGTCTGGGGCTGATCGGTATCGCCCTGCGCTTTCTGGATCGCCCCAGCCGCTTCTGGCGCTACATGGCGGATTCGGCCTATTGGGTCTATCTGGTGCACCTGCCGCTGGTCTTGCTGATGCAGTACCTGCTGCTCGACCTCTCGGCACCTTATTTCGTCAAGCTGCCGCTGGCCGTTTTGAGCACGCTGTTTCTTTCGCTGCTCAGCTATCAGCTTCTGGTAAGGTACAGCTTCATCGGGGCGATTCTGGACGGTCGCAAGCGCGTTTCGCGCAAGCGCCAGACGCCTGCAACAACCGCTACAGTCTGATTGCTGATCATGGGTCGGATATTCTTCAAATCGCGCATTGCCGAAGCGGCGGATCTGGTCTTTGCCCGATCCTTCGCCGGGGAAGGGCCGCGGGCACAGGCTTCGGCGGGGCTGGTCTTCTTCTGGGCCGGGCTGCTCTATGGCCTTCAGACGCTTGTCTATGCGGCCATCGAAGCGGGCTGGCTGACGCTCACGCCGCCCTACGGCCTGTGGCTGGCCATCGGTCCGACCCTGCCGTTTCTGGGGGTGATCAGCTATGTCGCGTGGCGCGAGCGCAAGGGGAAGGGCGGTGTGGCGACGCGCGCCCTGACGGCCAGCTACACGTCCGCAGGACTTCTGAATCTGGTTATTGCGGTGACGTTCGGCTGGCTGGCGATCAGTCGCCAGTCCACGACGATCTGGCTTTTGTACCCCATCGTCATCTGCGCCATGCAGGGGGCAGTGTGGTACGCGGCGGCCCTGATTCGCCGAAAGCTATGGCTGGGTCTGGTTTCGGCGGGCTGGTTCGTCACCACACTGGCCTTGACCCTGCTGATGACGCAGGTGTCAGCCTATCTCTTCTGTCTGGGCATAGCCCTGCTGGCACTGATGGCGGCACCGGGCTATGTCATGCAGCGGTTGTCGGCGCGCGAGCGGGCGCCCGAAACGTCCACAAGCGAAAATGCCGCCGATGCCCACACCGACACAGACCCGCAGGCCGCGCGGGAAGCCCTGGCCTTTGTTAAGGCGTTGGTCGATCGCGGCGAGCAGGTGCAGCTATCGGGCGGCCTTTTGCTTCTGTCCGGCGGCCTGCTGTATGGCCTGCAATGCCTGCTGCACGGTCTGGACATGAGCGGCAGTGTCCGACTGGGGGCCTTAGGGCATCTGATCAATGGTGTTCTGCCGACGATTCTGTTTCTCATTATATTGAGCGTGGTCTTGTGGCGCGACCGGCACAAGACGCACGCCAATGCCGGCAGCCGGGCCATCAATGCGGCCTTTGGGGGCGTAGGCCTAGCCAATCTGTTTATGAACCTTGTCTTTGGCTATGCTGCCTTCACGCAAAAGCTATGGCTCATCTGGATGCTTTATCCGATTTCGCTTTGTGCCCTGATGGGGGCCGGGTGGTACGTGGCGGCGGTGGCCCAGCGTAAGCTGTGGCCTGCGCTTGTCTGCGCCGGCTGGTTTGCGACCGCCGTTCTTTTGGCGTGGCGGGTAGAAACGCCGGAATATCTGCTGATCCTGTCCAGCGCGCTGGTCCTGCTGATGGCGGTGCCGGGTTATCTTCTGATGCGTTTCGACGCCGGACAGCGGGCGTAAGTATGACCGGCTTTGACGTCAACCGGCTGGACGATGCGATCCACGGCCGCCTGCGGCTGGGGATTATGGCCTATCTGGCCGACGCCGAAGCCGCCGATTTCAACGAGCTGAAGGGCGTGCTCGAAGCCACGCAGGGCAATCTGTCGGTGCATCTGTCCAAGCTGGAGGACGCGGGCTATGTCGAAATCGTCAAGGGCTATCAGGGCAAGAAGCCGCTGACGCGCGTGCACATCACCCCTGCGGGACGTCAGGCCTTCGCCCGCTATATAGAGGTGCTGTCCGGACTGGTCGAAAAGCGCTCATAACAGCTTGTTTACCGCTTTGCGCTTGGAAATGACATCATTCCAAGGCTAAGATTCGCACCTGTAACGGAAGGATGATCTGTATGAAGCGGCGTGTACTCAGTCTGTGTCTGTTCCTCGGCGCCTGTTCGACGGCCTCCAGCCTGCCGACGCCGATCGAGAACAAGCCGCAGCCGCCACGCGTCGAAACGGGACCGGCGACCGATAAGCCGCAAACGCCGCCAAAGCCCGCACCGGCCTCTGCCCCGGTCACCTATGCCAATTTCGCCGACTGGCGCAAGGCCTTTGTGGCCAAGGCGGTGGCCAGAAGCTTTGACCGCGCCTTTGTTGAAAACCTGCTGGCCGATGTGCAACCGAAAGAATCGGTGGTCAAGGCCGATACGGGGCAGCCGGAATTTTCCAAGCCCATCTCGTCCTACGTGAAAAACGCCGTGTCAGCCGCGCGCATCCAGATGGGGCGCGAGCGCGTCAACGCCAATCCCGATATAGCCGCCATCGAAGCCCGCTATGGCGTGCCGCGCGAAGTACTGGGCGGCGTCTGGGGCATGGAAAGCGACTATGGCCGCGTGCAGGGCGATATTGATGTCGTTACCGCCTTTGCGACCCTGGCCTATGACGGACGTCGCCGCGACTGGGCCGAAACGCAGTTGCTCAGTGTGCTGTCTATTATAAAGAGCGGCAAGGCGACCCGTCAGGAGTTGAAGGGCTCCTGGGCTGGGGCGATGGGGCAGACGCAGTTCCTGCCGGAAAATTATCTTAAGCTGGGGCAGGACGGCGACGGCGATGGCCACGTCAATATCTGGACATCGGACTCTGACGCTCTGGCTTCCGCCGCCAATCTGCTGAAAAGCGAGGGCTGGCGTCCGGGGCAGGCGTGGGCGGTTGAGGTGACGCTTCCTGCGGATTTCGACTACTATCTGGCCGAAACCGAAAGCCAGACGCCCGACGGGTGGGCGCAAAAGGGTGTGATTCGTGCCGACGGTGGCAACTGGAATGCCAGCGAGAAGACGGCCCCGGCCGTGCTGATTCTGCCGTCGGGGGCCAAGGGGCCAGCCTTTCTGGCCCTGCCCAATCATTTCGTTATTCGCAAATACAATAATTCCACCGCCTATGCGCTGGCCGTCGGGTTGAATGCCGATGGAATTGCGGGGCGCAGCGCGTTGAAGACGCCGTGGCCGGATGAGCAACCCCTGTCACTGGCCGTGCGCAAGAATGTCCAGACGGCGTTGAATGCGGCGGGCTTCAACGCCGGGACCGTCGATGGGGTTATCGGCATCGGTACGCGTAAGGCTTTACGCGAATGGCAAAAGGCCAATGGCCGCGTCGCGGATGGCTATCTCAGCTACGAACTGGCAAGCGAATTGTCGGCCAAGGCGACGGGATACACGATCCTGGGCCCGTCGGGCCGTTAAACCGGTGCCGTTTCAGATGGCGTAAATCCGTTTTCCGGATGCTCCGAACACTGTCTTTTGCTGCAATGCGGGAAAATTTCCCGTCATCGGTAATATTTTGCCAGTGTTAGCGTTATCTTATGCCGCATAAAGGGCAAGGACATGACCGAATCCGGTCGCTTTCCGAGACGTGAGACGTCCGCGCGTTCGTAAAAACGTCTTTATAAATTTGACACATAGCGTTGAAAGCGGGTGGTTTTTTCGCCTTTTCGATGCAAGTCGCCCTTCGACCGGCACCCCGAATTAAAAAAAATTTATCTCACGCAAAAATATTCTCCCAAGCCTCTTGGAACTTAACTATCGGACATGTTTGAGTTTTTAACAAAAAAGCGCAGGAATTGCCTTGCCTGTGGCCGAAATGTAACGCGCGGTGGCACGATAAGCACCTTGACGGGGTGAGGGAGGATTGCTTTTTTAGTCCGCAAATCACTTTGTAACCACTGGTGTAACAGAGGGATCGTCCACGCTCGGTCATCCGGCAGGGCAGGGACAAAAGGTTTGTGCGCAGCGCAGCCGTATGCGGACGCAGATCCGTGACGATGCGTAACACAAGAGAGGTTCACGAAGGGACATGCGACCTTAACGGAAACATGGGCTTTCGTGTGCCACGTTCTAAATATGTCTTAGGCTTAAACCAGGGGGTTCACGCTGCCCCCGAAAATCCTTGGTCAGCCCTCCTACCGGGGGTTATCCTTATTCAGGAATTGGCGAAAAATGCTCGAACACAAGAAACACAACCCGCTCATTGCTCTGCTTGGCGCCGCTGCGCTGCTTCTGAGCGCTCCGACGATGGCTGCCGCGGCTGCGGCTACGTCGCCCGCCGCTGCTGAAGCCCCGGCTGCTGAAGCCGCCCCGGCGGCGACCACCGAAGAATCGTCCACCTCATCCGCTTCGGGCGGTCACGGCAAGATCACCGTTGCCTCGATGTTCATGCTGGCCGTGCCGGTCGTTAAGGCCGTCATGATCGGTCTGGTGGTCGCGTCCGTCATCTCCTGGACCATCCTGGTCATCAAGCTGATGTTCTTCGCGAAGCTCAACAAGGCGTCGAATAACTATCTTGAAGCCTTCCGCGGCGCCCGTTCTATCGCCGACATCAACCGCATCTCGACCTCGGATGAGTTCGCTGGCAACCCGATGGCCGACATGGCTGCCGTCGCCACCGAAGAAATCCAGATCTCGAAGCAAGCCGGTCTTCAGGTTTCGGGTGAGCATCGCGACTCGACCCTGCACCGCGCTTCGTCCTCGATCAACGCTGTTCAGGCCGGTCTGGCCAAGCGTCTGTCGGGTGGCCTGACCTTCCTCGCTTCGACCGGTTCGATCGGGCCTTTCGTCGGTCTCTTCGGTACGGTTTACGGCATCATGAACTCGTTCATCGGTATCGCTGACACGGGTACGACCAACCTGGCCGTCGTGGCTCCGGGTATCGCCGAAGCCCTGCTCGCCACCGGTATCGGTCTGGCTGCCGCTATCCCGGCCGTCGTCATGTACAACATCTTCAACACCTCGATCGCTGCTTACGGTACCCGTTCGGAGCAATTTGTTGCGGAACTGATGAACTCGCTGTCGCGTCAACTCGACAAAGGGGCGTAAGTACTCATGGGAGCCAAGCTATCCTCTGGCAGCGGCGGCTCGAAGTTTCATATCGAGCAGAACAGCGAAATTAACGTTACGCCGTTCGTCGATATCATGCTGGTTCTTCTGATTATCTTCATGGTGGCCGCTCCCATGGCCTCCGTGTCGATCGAAGTGAACCTTCCGACAGCCGTCGCCCCGCCGCAACAAAACCCGCCCAAGCCGATCTATATCTCCATCCAGCAGGATGGCGGTGTGTTCATCGGCGATAAACCTACCTCTCTGGCTGATCTTGGGGCCGACATGAAGATTCAGGTCGGCAAACGTGATCCGGACAAGGAGCGCATCTTCATTCGTTGCGATCGCAAGACCCGCTATGCGGACTTCATGCAGGTGATGAATGCCCTTCAGGACAACGGCTACTACAGCGTTGCTCTGATCGGTGAAGATGGTAACAAGTAAGAGGGCCTGAGATTATGGAAGAGACCCCACACAGGCGTCGAGATCCTATTCTCGACCCCCCGGTAAACAAGGACAAAACGCCCTTGTTCGTCGGTATTGGCGTGGCAATCGTGGCCCACGTGGGACTGGCCTACTACATCTATCACGAAAAGTTCGAAATCAAGCCGGTGGAATATGAAGACACCAAGATTGATACCGAACTGGTAGATCTGGCACCGCCCCCGCCACCTCCGCCGCCGCCTCCGCCTCCGCCGCCTGACATGCCTCCGCCTCCGCCGAAGCTTCAGGTTCGCGAACCGGTGATCCAGACCGATGCGCCTCCGCCTCCGGCTCCGATCCAGATCGAAGCCACGAAGAAGGAAGACCGCGTCGAGTATAAGGGTCCGCCGCAAATTGTCCCGGGACCTCCGCCGCCTCCGGCTCCGGTCGTTCCCGCTGGTCCGCGCTACACGACGGCTCAATGGACGCCGCCGACATCGGATCAGTTGCTTGACCTTTATCCCCCGCGTGCTCAGGACGCGGAAGTTGAGGGCGAAGTCACGATTGACTGCGTTCTGAACTCTGAAGGCAAGATCACGGGCTGTACTGTCGAAAGCGAAAAGCCTGCGGGTTATGGCTTCGGCGCGGCGACCGTGAAGGGCTTTATGCGTTATGCCAAGATCAAGAAGGGCACCGATGGTGAACTTCGCGATGGTGACCGCAAGAAGTTCCGCTTCAAGTGGACCCTGCAATAGGTTTCCTACTGAAACTCAGAAAAGCCCTCCGGCAGAACCGGAGGGCTTTTTTGTTTGCCGGGCGCAGGCTGAAATGCTGGGGCCATTTAAAGAAATCCGATCCAATATTCTGTTTTATAACATATTTTCCTTTCTATACCGCTGCGCGCGTATCGGAATGCACTTCAATCACGAAAAAGGCATTTGAACTTATAATTGCTAAGTGATATGTTTTGCTAAGTCAGAAGAGAATACCTTTCTCCCGATGGTTGGTCTCAGGCAAGGGGGCTTTGAGACGCACGGGCCCGCAGACTTCAAATCCTTACCGTCTCGCACGCGGTAACGTACCGGTTCCCGTTTTCCGGACGGACGCCGGCCATAAGGATCAGACCCTAAGGAAAGGAAACACCGTATGGCAACGACCATCATCCCCCCAACCCGCAACCCTTTGTTTCAGGCCCCCGCCCAAAAGCGCCTGTCCAGGCCCGTCATGGTGGGCATTGCCTTTGCCTCTGTGGTGCATCTGGGCCTTGCGGCCTACATCATCAACGAACGCTTTGAAGTAAAGCTGGCCCAGGCACCGGACGGCACGCCGGTTATCGAAGCGCCAATGATCACGTTCAAACCCAAGCCAACAGAGCCAACGGTTCAGGAACGCAGGCCTCAAACGACGCCGATCCGTTTGAACAGACCCGATACGCTAGCCCCGCCGGTTGAGGACAGCCTTCCGCTTGTGGCGACGCCGACGGACCTGCCCGAAGTGACAGGCCCCATACCGGTTATCACCGGTCAGCCTGGCCCGGTGGCTGAATCTGGGCCGGTCCATGCGGTTGGTCCGACCTACGTCAAGGCGGTGTGGTCGCGCTTCCCCGACTCAGCGGTCCTGATGGAATATTACCCCGCCCGCGCTATGGACGCCGAGGTTGAAGGGGCGGCAACGCTGGCCTGTACGGTGCGTGACACCAAGGGTCGCGTGAAGTGCGAGGTGCTGTCGGAAGACCCCCGAGGCTATGGCTTTGGTGATGCCGCGGTGCGCGCGGTGGAGGCCAAGGGCCGCGCCGACACATCGAACGGTGCGGTCGAGGTCGGAGCGACCATGCGCGTCAAGATGGGCTTTGCCCTCCAGTAGGCGCACTGCCTCCCGATTGTGATAGGGCCTCCGGACATCCGGAGGCCTTTTTACGTCCGGCTTATAGCCAAGGGCGCAGCCTTTATTGACCGAGCGCCGCGCAGACGCCATTATGTTTCAGGAAAAATCCGAGGGAGTCCCCATGCCTGCGCGCCTGAAAACCATTGTGAGCCCCAAAACCCTGACGATCGCGGCCCTGATTGCGGCCGCGGGGGCTCTGGTGGCCTGCGAAACCAACGACACCCTCGGCCGCAGTCAGTTCCTTCTGGTTGACAATGCCGATCTGGAGCCGTCGGCCCTGCAAGGGTGGCAGGAACTGATGCGGACCTCGAAAGTCTCGACCGACGCCGCGTTGAACCGCCGGGTCAAGACCGTCGGTGCCAAGATCGTCGCGGCAGCCGGCTATAATCCCAATCAGTGGGAATATGTGCTGTTTCAGGATGATCAGCCCAACGCCTTCGTCATTCCGGGCAACAAGGTCGGCGTGAACACCGGCCTGTTCAAGGTGGTGAAGAATGATGACCAGTTGGCGGCGGTTCTGGGCCACGAAACGGCGCACGTCCGGGGCAAGCACGCGGCTGAGCGCTATTCGCAGCAGGTCGGCACGCAGATCGCGCTTCAGACGGCCGCCGGGGCCACGTCGGGCCGCACCCAGCAGGTGATTGCCAATTACGGAGGCATGGGCGCGCAACTGGGGCTGCTGCTGCCCTATTCGCGCAAGCATGAACTGGAGGCCGACCGGATCGGCGTCGATATCATGGTCAAGGCGGGGTATAAGGCCTCGGAGTCCATCGCCCTGTGGCGCAATATGCAGGCCCTGAATGAGGGTAAGCCGCCGGAATTCCTTTCGACCCACCCGTCAGACAATACGCGCATCGCACAATTGGAAAGCTATATCCAGTCAAAGGGCTATAAATAGCACTATATAAGGGGGCGGGGCTATGATCGTTGAGGACGAGCGGGAGGCGGCTGCGCGCCGCCTGAAAAGACTCGTGGTGTGGCTTATCGTGGCCTTGCTGCTGTTTGTGGGGGCCGGCTTGCTGGCCGAGTACACTAAGCCACTTCCCACTCTGTCCCAAGTCTCAGACAGTATTGAGGCCTTCCTTTCGGAGGAGGTCACGCGCCAGACGCGCCACGAACCCCGTCCTTATGATATTCCCGCCGTAGAGGCATCGCCACCCGTTCCCGTAGACATTGACTCGAACACGATTAACGCAAGGTGGGACCTCGGCGATGATGTGGACCTCGCCGATTACATGCCCGATAGGGCCATAGATGCCAATGCAAAGGGTGAAAGCACGGTTGCGTGCCGCTGGGATGCTGGCGGGCGCGTGACAGGGTGTACGATCATCTCTGAGAGCCCGCAGGGATTTGGCTTTGGACAAGCAACGCTGCGTCTGATGCGTGACCACGGGCGGGTTGCCGCACGAAATCCGGATGAGACCTTTACGGCCGGCGAGGGATTGAAGATCCGCTTTCGCTGGGTGGTGGACTGAATGTTACGGAGCCGCTTTTTCACCGCTTATTGCGTCGGCGGGTGAAATTACCCCTTGATCGGCGGGCCGTCGCGGTTTAGAGGATCGGCCCTCACGATGGTCTGCCGTCTTAGCTCACTTGGTAGAGCGCCAGATTGTGGCTCTGGAGGTAGCTGGTTCGAAACCAGCAGACGGTACCATCGTGATAAAAGCTCCCCCGACAAGTCCATGGCATAGCCAAACCAGTCGTCCACGGACGGATTGACGCAAGGGTCGCGTGCGCTCTGGTCCTGCGGGCAAATCCGGTTATAAGGCAGGCCTGAAAAGGATATGCCTATGTTTTCGTCTTTCAGCCTTATCGTTATCGGTGGCGGCATTACCGGCCTCAGCTTTGCCCTGCGCGCGCTGGATTACGGTCTGGCGGTGACCCTTATTGCCAAGGACGCGGTCGAAGACACCACCTCGGCCCTGTCGGCGGGCATGATTGCCCCGGCGATGGAGGCCCTGACTGAAGCGCAGCCAGAGTTGTCCTATGCCCGCTACGTCGCTGCGCAAAAGCATTGGCCCGTCTTCGCCGCCGATCTGGGTTTGTCCGAAATCCTTGAAATGGCGCAACCCGCCGTATGGGTGTGGTCGGGTGAGGCGGGGCCGTCGCCCGACGACATGATGGCGCGCTTTACGGCGCTGGGAGCCAAGGGGCAGGTGATGGCCGAAGAGGACCTCGCCAAACTGGGGTTCCATGCACCTTTGCACGGCATCGAGATCGTTGGTGAATGGCTGATGGCCGCCGCGCCGGTGCTGGCCTTTATGAAAACGCAGTTCGAGGCGCGCGGCGGGCGCTGGGTCGAGGGCGATGTCACGCAGGTGGCCGCCCACAGCGTCGAGCTATCCGATGGTTCGGTGCATCAGGCCGGGCATGTGGCGGTTTGCGCCGGCTATGGGTCAGCGAGCTTTGCGGACTCTGTGCCGTCATTGAAGGCTCTGACGCCCATCAAGGGCCATCTGCTTGATCGCGAAGGGCGCAGCGACCCGGTTCTGGCCGGGCGGATGGTGCGCTCGCCCTGGGGCTACTGGGTGTTTCTGGACGGCCTGACCAAGTTTGGCGCCACCATGCAGGCCGGTAAGGCCGATGAGGGTGTGGAGCCGGGGGTCGTCGAATCGCTGAAAGATAAGGCGAGTAAGTTCACGCCGTCGTCCGTTGCACCGCTTCAGGACGTCACGCCGCGCGTTGGCGTGCGGGCGGCGACACCCGATCACTGGCCACTGATCGGGCGCGACATCAGCGGCGTCTATGTGGCCGCCGGAATGCGGCGCAATGGCTGGATATATGGTCCCTATGCGGCCACCGTGTTAACGGCCCTGATAACGGGGCAGGAACCGCCGGAAGGGGCGGAGGCCTACGCGCCACAGCGGTTTTGATTCATGTCTCGTTAACCTTCGTCGGGCAAAATTTGCCCATTCTTTGGTTAATTCGCACCTTTCATGTCCGGCCCTTCGTCTCCCGTCCCCGACTCTTCCGGCCTGTCGCCGCGAAAGCAGAGTGTGGTCTCCGCTATCACGCGGGCGGCCCAGCGGACGGGTGTCGATTTCAGCTATCTGCTGAAAACCGCTCAGCGCGAAAGCTCCTTAAACCCCAATGCCAAGGCCCCGACCTCATCGGCGGCAGGTCTGTTCCAGTTCATCGAACAGACCTGGCTGGCAACCGTCAAAAAGCACGGTGGCAAGCACGGCTATGGCGGCTATGCCGACGCCATCCGTCAGGGGGGCAACGGGCAATACTATGTGGCCGATTCGCAAGCGCGTCAGCAGGTGCTGGGCCTGCGCTACAATCAGGACGCAGCGGCGGCCATGGCGGCGGAGATGACGGCGGGCAATGCCGCCTATCTGAAAGGCCGGACAGGCCGCAACCCCACGGCGGGCGAACTTTATGCGGCGCATTTTCTGGGACCAGCGGGCGCAGCCAATCTGATTGAAGCGGTGGAGCGGCGGCCGGGTGCTGCGGCGGCCAGTCTGTTTCCGGCGGCGGCCAATGCCAATCGTTCGATCTTCTACCGCAATGGCGCGCCGGTCAGCGCCGCCCAACTGATGGCCAATCTCAATTCCAAGGCGGGCGGGGCCGTGCAGATGAACCTGCCCGATGTGCCCGACAGCAACACGCCGATGGAAGCCAATGGCAATGGTTACTTGCTGGCGCGTCTGCAACGCGTGCAATCGGACGCCCAGTTGCTCAATATCGCCTTTGGTAATGGAACGGGCGATCAGAGCCTGTTGTTCGCCACGCAACTTTTGTCGGCCTTCGGTCCGGAAAAGGACAAGAGCGAAGAGCGCGGCGGCTTCGTCTAACCCACCGTCAAAGCGCGACGGAGGGCGTCTTCCGATTGCGGCATCAACAAGGGCCGCACGCCCATTTCACTCAGCGGTTCCGCCTGCTGACCATCGGGCAACAGCGCCAGTATGGTCAGAGCTTCGCGCGCCTGTGTCGCCCTGAGACGTTCCAGCCACTCGGCCACCTTCTGGCGGTTGGCCGCATTGTCCAGATCCTCGAAGGCACCCGTGGCGATCAGCACGGCGTCGATATCCCCCTTGGCGGCCAGAGATACGGCGCGCGGCCGCGTGGTGGCCGTCAGGCAGCGATGCCCCAGTCCTTCCAGCGTGTCGCGCAGTTCTACCGAACGCAGAGAGTCGTTGGATACCAGCATGACCTTAAGGCCGCTTACGGACTCCTGTGTAGGCGCTTCCGGCTTGGCCACCGGACGGGGGGCGATGGCATCCGGGTCGTAGGGCAGGTCCAGCCAGAATTTGGAGCCTACATCCGGTGTGCTCTGGGCTCCGATCTCGCCATGCATCAGTTCGGCCAGACGACGCGACAGGTTGAGCCCCAGTCCCGCACCAGAATAGCCGGCTGAGGTACGTGCAATGCGCTCATGCGGCAGGAAGGCGCGGTGTAGTTCCTCCGGTTCCAGCCCCGGCCCGGAGTCCATGACCTTGAGCCGTAAAACGCCTTCGTCAGGTGGCAAAAGTCTGACCTCAACCTTGCCCTTGGGCGTGTACTGGATGGCATTGGCCAGCAGGTGGGACAGGATCTGTTCCACGCGCGAAGCGTCCCCAATCGCGGCTCCTGTTTCGGGTAGGGGGGGCAGGCTCAGGGTCAGATCCAGGCCCTTGGCAGTGGCCATGTCCTGAAAGCCGCTGGTGACGTCACGCATCAGACTTTCGATATCCAGCGGGCGCAGGTCGAGCACCATCTGACCGGAGCGTGCCTCACCTTCGTCGAGCGTGGTGGTGATCAGCCCCAGCAAATGGTCGATTTCGCTGCGCGCACTTTCGACATAGTGGCGCGGAGCCGGGGCACGGCTGAGGTGCGACAGGCCCTGATCCAGTGTCTGTTCCACGCTGCGCAGGCCGGTGGCGATTTCACGTGACAGGGTTTGCATCAGGGCCATCTGATCGCGGGTCAGGTTATCGCGGGCGGTAAGGGCGGCTTCGCGCTCCTGAAGCGTACGCACCTGCGCAAAGGCGAGTTGATAATGTTCCCGAAGATGACGATTCATGATCAGGCCCAGAGCCAGCGCCATGGCCAGCCCGCCGGTAACGAGGTTTGTCCATGTGCCGTCAGGTTGGGTGAGGTTGAGCGCCAGTATAGGTCCGGCCATGGCCAGCGGGGCCAGGGTCAGCAAAAACAGCAGGACCGGTGCGCTGAAAAAGATAATCCCGACGGCCGCGCCGGCGCAGATGGTGGCAAAGACCTGCGCCGCCGGACCGCCGCCTACGCTACTCAGGGACGCCACCAGCAGGCTCAGGGCCCATAGAGCGCCACACAACCATTGCCGCCGCAGCCTGACGTCCAGACTGCGGCGTGTCGGGACGGCGTCGGTTTTCAAAGAGGGCTTAAGGAAGAAGAAGGCCGTCCAGATGCAGACGAACAAGACCATGTTCAGCGCGATTTGCAGCGGCGACATGAAGTAGCTGGCACCCCAGATATAGACCGGCAGGCCGATGGCAAAAAAGCCAAGCGCATAGGGCAGCAGGCGCACCTGCGCCTTCAGACCGTAATCAAGCGCGATCTGTTCTTGCGTGGGCACGACCTCGGCGTCGGCAGTTAAGGGGGGCGTGGACTCTGACATGCCCCCACAATGGCGCAAACAGATTGCGGTCCCGTTACCAGAGCCGGAAAAATTAACTTTTGACCGGAGATCAGGCCTCAACGTAGGCCTTGGTAAGGATTCGTTAAGAGGCGGGGCGGACAATTCAGGAGCGTACCGTCTCGACTCGTCCGGTACGAGATGATCAGGACCTCCTCCCATGACCGCTTCGCGTAGCCTGCTTTCCGAAACGGACGTCGCCCGTCTGGTCAGAAGTGACAATGCCGATGATCGCGCTGTCGCCACCCATAAGGTGTGCCGCCTGATGGAACGCAGCGAACTGAGCGAAGTCGAGCGCGCCGCCGCGCAAGAAATCATCCGTCTGCTGGCTGATGACGCTGCCGAACTTGTGCGCAAGTCGCTGGCGGTCACCTTGCGCACCTCCAGCCTGCTGCCGCACGATGTCGCCTTGCGCCTGTCGCGCGACGTGCAGGCGGTCGCCGTGCCGGTGCTGAGCTATTCGCCGGTGTTTACCGACGAAGATCTGGCCGACATCATCCGCTCCGGCGGGCCTGTGCGTCAGATGGCCGTGGCACGCCGCGAAATCCTGTCGGAAACCGTGACAACGGCCCTGGCCGAACACGGCGTCGAAGAGGCGGTCGTGATTGCCTGCGCCAATAATCAGGCCGTGTTCAGCAGCGCCGGCATGGACGCGGTGCTAGAACGCTTTGGCGAGTCCGAAATTGTACAGAACACGTTGATCAATCGTCAGCACCTGCCGGTCTCGGTGACCGAAAAGCTGATCCATATGGTCAGCCAGTCGCTGAAAGAACAACTGGTGTCACGTCACGCCATCCAGCCGGAAACGGCGGTGCAGATCACCGAGGCGACGCAGGAGCGCGCCACGCTGGACGTCGCCGATCAGACAGGGGCCAGCCGTGATCCGGCGGCTCTGGCGCGCCACCTTGTCATCGCCGGACGCATGACGCCGTCCCTGATGCTGCGGGCGCTGGCCCGCGGGCATATGGCCTTCTTTGAACACGCTCTGGCGGAATTATCGGGCGTACCGCACGATCGCTGCTGGCTCATGGTGCATGATGCCGGGGCTTTGGGGCTGCGCGCCATCTATGACCGGGCGGGCCTGCCGGCGCGCATGTTCCAGACCTTCCGCATTGCGGTTGACACCTATCATTCGCTGGCCAGCGAAAATGCCGATCCTGACGTGCTGCGCTTTCAGGCGCGCATGATCGAACGCTTTTTGACTCAGGTGCCGTTCGCCCCACGCGAGGACCTGATCTACCTCTATGAGCGTCTGGACCGCGATGCGCGTGGTCGCCGCCGGGGTGGCAAATCAACCCTTCAGGCGGCGTGAGGAACGCCAAAAGAAAAAGCCCGGTCGCGAGCGATATGTCGAAAAGTGTGAGCGGTTTTTCGGCAAAAATATCGCGACAAAACAAAAATTTAGAGCGGGATGACGCTTCGATTTGAAATCATCTCGCTCTAATGAACGGGCTTTTCTGTTACTGGGTCGGCGCTGTTGCCGGTGGCGGAGGCGTCGTGGCCTCTTTGGCTTTGGCCTCGCTGACCGCCGTTTCCGTGAAAGCAATCACCTCCACCGTCACGCGCGAGGCGGCGCTCTCAAACCCTTCGATCATCGGCCCCAGACTGCCCTTGCGCACAGCGATCTCTGAGGAGATGAACTTCTCTGCCATCACCTGGCGGTCTTTTAACCGTACCAGACGCGCATCCAATGCCACGATAACCGTTGGCCGGCGCTTGGCATAGGCCGCCTCAAAGCGACGTACATTGATGTCGAGCCGGTATTCGCCAGACACACGGCCCTGATCACCAAGGCGAACCTCAGGGCTGGCCTGCCGCGCAAAGCCTTCGGACATCAGGTCACGGAACTGCCCCTGCGCCGTGCTGGCCCAGCGGCCGCCGGAGACGTAGGACACCTCATTGCCTTCGGTCGTCACGATGCGGTCCCCGGCGGCGGCGCGCGGAAAGCCGTCGAAATTGAGGAAGACATCGACCGGTTTGGCGTCGGGCGAGGCGGGCGGGGCCTTGACCTCGCCTTTTTCCAGCAGGGCCGGGTTGAAGCGAATGCTGTAGAGCTGCACCGCCTTCACTTCGGGCAGCAGGGTAATGCAACCGCTGAGGCCGGTGGCCAGACCGGCGGTCAGCAGGCCGAGGCTCAAAGAGCGACGTGTGGCGCGCGTCATCATTACGGATTGACCTTTCTCTCTTTGGCCTTGGGCTTGCCGATCAGGCCCTGCGGGCTGGCGCGAACCTCTTCAACGAGGTCTTCGACGGAGCGGGTGGCCTGATTGAGGTTACGCAGGCTGTCCGACAGGGCGGGCAGGGTGGTCTCGGACACTTCGTTGATCGGCCCCTGTGCCGCCTTCGACAGGTTGGCGACTTCGGTGGCGGCATCGGCCAGCTTGGCCGCCGCATCGTCGATGCGGTTCATGGTCTGCGGCACGCGATCCTTGACCAGCACATCGGCCGAATTGGCCAGCTTGGACAGGTTTTCAGCGGCGATGCCGGCCTGCACAATGGCCTCATGCGCGTCATCCAGCAGTTGCTTACGCTGTTTGAGATCTTCGGTGACTTCCCCAATGTCACTGGTGATGTCTTCGATATTTTTCATCGTCTTGGCAAAGGCGTTGAGGTTATCATCTGACATCAGGCGATTGATACGGTTGAGCGACTCATAGGCGCTTTCGATAACGCCGCCTGACCCGGCCAGCAGCTTGTCCAGACGGCTTTCGGTGGCGCGAATAACCGGGTTGCGGGCGCCGATACCGGGCTCACGCTTGAGCAGTGCCGCTTCCTTGGAGCCCGGAGAAATCTGGATGTAGTTGAGGCCGGTGACGCCCAGCGGCTCCAGCACGGCGGTGGAATCGACGCGCACGGGCGTGGAGGAATCGACGCGTACAGTGGCAATGACCTGAGCCGTATTGGCCTTGCCCAGCCGTAGCTCCTTGACCTCACCGACCTTGATGCCGTTGAAATGCACTTCGCCGCCCTCGGTCAGGCCGTTGACCGAAGAGTTGAACACGACGTCGTATTCCGAGTAGGTTTCGTTGAAACTGCCCTGAATCAGCCAGAAGGCAAAGACAAAGGCAGCCGCGGTGAGCACCAGGGTGATCAGTCCGACAACCGCGTAATGGGCCTGTCTTTCCATTTACTCTCCTCTCGTCACGGCGCGTTTGCCGCTCAGGGTCGTCGTGCAGGCGTGGACATCAACTCGGCAGGTCATGAGGCGTCTCCCGTCCCCCGGCTTTGCGAAGACCGGCCACGCGGGCCGTTGAAATACTCATGAATCCACGGGTGGTCGGATTGTTCCAGCACTTTCGGCGGGGCCTGTGCTACCACGCGCTTGTCGGCCAGCACCGCCACTTCATCGCAGATGGCGTACAGGCTGTCGAGATCGTGGGTGATCATGAAGACGGTCAGGTTCAGACTGTCCGACAGTTCGCGGATCAGCGCGTCGAACGCCGCCGCCCCGATGGGGTCGAGGCCAGCGGTCGGCTCATCGAGGAACAGAAGCTCCGGATCGAGCACCAGTGCACGCGCCAGTGCCGTGCGCTTGATCATGCCCCCCGACAGTTCCGAGGGCCGCTTGTCAGCGGCATCGAGCGGCAAGCCCGCCAGAGCCATCTTCATCAGGCCGATCTCGCGCATCTGTGCGGGTTTCAGCTTCGCGTATTCGGTCAGGGGCACGCAGACATTTTCGATGACGCTGAGCGCTGAAAACAGCGCCCCGCTCTGGAACAACACGCCAAAGCGCGACTGCATCAGGCGCAACTGTTTCTCGTGAAGCCGGGTAATGTCCTTGCCGAACAGATGGATCGCCCCCTTGGACGGCTTTTGCAGCCCAAGGATCGAGTTGAGCAGCACCGTCTTACCGGTGCCGGAGCCGCCAACCACACCCATGACCTTGCCCCGTTCGACCGTCAGGTCGAGGTTGTCGTGCACGACGTGCGGGCCGAACTGGTTGCGCAGCCCCTCAATAACGATGGGGTGCGCGGGGGCGGAAACGGGTGCAGGGGCTTCGGTCATCAGAAGTCAAACCCGTTGAACATCATGGCGACGATGGCGTCGATGAGGATGATGGTGAAAATGGTCTGCACCACGGCGCGCGTCACCTGTCGGCCCAGCGAGATAACATCTTCAGTGACATTCATGCCCAGCCGGCAGCCGATAATGGTGATAGCAATGGCAAACAGCGGTACCTTGATCATTCCGACAAAGAAGTTCACGAACGGCACGTACTCGGTCATGCGGATTGAGAAGAAGTGCGGCCCATAGCCCAGTTGCGCCCACACCACAACGAAACCGCCCAGAAGACCGGCCATGGAGCCCGCGAAGGTGACCAGCGGCATGGTGATGACCAGGGCGGCAAGGCGCGGGAAGATCAGGGCGTCAAACGGGTTGATGCCCATGACGCGCATGGCGCTGATTTCCTGATTCATCTTCATGGCGCCGATTTCGGCGGTGAAGGACGAGGCCGAACGCCCGGCGATCAGCACAGCCGCGATGACCGGGCCAAATTCGCGCAGGACCGAAATGCCGATCAGTTCGACGGCAAAGACGGCGGCCCCGAACTGCTGAAGCTGTAGGATGCCCAGAAACGCGATCACCGCACCCACAAAGAAGTTGGTGACGCAAACCACCATCAGCGACCCGAAACCCGCCTGCTGCATCTGGGCCACCAGCGGCGTCCAGCGGATGCGCCCCGGTGTGACGAGAGACAGGAAGGCGGTGACGACCAGATGCCCGATAAAGACATTCAGATCGCGCAGATCCTTAAACACGTCCTCGGTGCTGCGCCCCAGTCGCGCCAGCTCGGCGATGATGGGATTGGCTTTTTGCTGAGCTGTCTTTTTCTGCGCCTCAACCACCTTGGGCTGAATGTCGCGGATCAGTTCATAAACGGCGCTCAGGCGCAGATCGTGCGCAAACAGGGCGTCATCACCGTGTTCACCCAGAGCGGTACGCAGGGCATAGGCCCCGGCCGTATCAAAGCCGCTCAGATCATCGGTGTCGATGCGGACCGCTGAGGCCGACTTGAGGGCGGACTTCAGCCGTTCGCCGGCGTCGCGCAGGCCAATGGCGGTCCAGTCACCTGTCAGGCTGACGACCCTTGCCTCCCCTCCCGGCGGCGTCTCAATTTTAAAATCAGCCTTCGACATCAAACCTGAGGGTAAAAGCAAAACGCGTTATGCGCCACTCTTCAATCAATAGCGGATATAACGCCGAAAAGATAAGGTTCCGGAAATAAGGAGACAATAGGCGCCGGATTTATTCGACGCACAGGCAGTTAAGCCACATCTTACCACAGGCAGAGCGTCGGTCGCAGCGAAATGCGTGGGGGACTGTGGGCAGGAGCGGGGGTTAGGCCGCGCCCGCCAGTCGGATACGCCAGATGCCGCGGATACCGTCGAATTCGACCACCTTGCCCTTGCGCACCACCTCGATGCGCCCGGCTTCGACCAGTTGCCCGATGGCGGCGCGCACCTGCGGCAACTGGCGCCGCCAGTTTTCAGCGTTTATGGTTTTGGCGACTTGATTAGGACTCAGGGTTTCCTTATTTCCCAACTCGGTCAGGAGTTCGATAATCAGCTCTTCCACCGGGTTCGCCATGACGGGCCTAACTTTTTTGTGCGTGTTTAAACGAGGTATGCAAATGGCCGATCAGCCCAAACCCCTTCAGGTCGAGGACGGCGATTTCAAAGGGTGGTTCCTTTCGCCCTTCCATGACGACTATGTCAACCATATCGGGCCGTTTTATTATCTGCCCGGCGCAGACGGCAGGATGCAGGTGGCGCTGAAGGTCGAACAGAGACACCTCAATGGCGGCGGTATCATGCACGGCGGCTGCCTGCTGTCGCTGGCCGATACGGCGCTGTACGTGTTTGCGCTGGACAATCTGCAAACGTCGGGCGGCGTGACCATGCAACTGGATGCGCAATTCCTCAGCCCCGGCAATCTGGGCGACATCGTGATTGCCACCGGTGAGATCACCCGTGCCGGTCAATCGACCATCTTCGGGCGGGGTCAGATCAAGGTGGGCGACCGCATGGTCATGACCTTTTCCGGCGTCATCAAGCGCGCCAGCAAGTCGGGCGCCTAAGGATTTTGGCCACGAACAACACAAAAAGACACGAAAGCGACATTCACACTTCGGCGCGACGCGCTCAGCGTATCTCTGGGCGGTTCAATAATGGCCCTTCGGGCAAGATCAATACCGCGGCGTTTCGTGCTTTTCGTGGCTAATCTTCCAGCCCTTAGCGCAGCGCGACCTCATAGGTGGCCTGTGTCTGGGCGGCGATGTCGTCGAGTGTGACATCGGGGGCCAGTTCGACCAGCACGAGGCCTGAGCCGTCGGGCTTCACCTCAAAAACGCCCAGCGTCGAGATAATCAGATCGACCACACCCGCCCCGGTCAGCGGCAGGTCGCAGCGTTTCAGTACCTTGGACTCGCCGTGCTTGTTGGCGTGTTCCATAACCACCACCACCTTCTGCACCCCGGCGACGAGGTCCATCGCCCCACCCATGCCCTTGACCAGCTTGCCCGGTATCATCCAGTTGGCGATGTCGCCGTTTTCGCCGACCTCCATCGCCCCCAATATGGTCAGGTCGATATGGCCGCCGCGGATCATGGCGAACGAGTCCGACGACGAGAAATAGCTCGTTTCGGGCAGTTCGGTGATGGTCTGCTTGCCCGCATTGATCAGGTCGGGATCGACCTCGTCCTCATAGGGGAAGGGGCCCATGCCCAGCATACCGTTTTCCGACTGAAAGGTGACGGTCATGCCCTGCGGGATGTGGTTGGCCACCAGTGTCGGGATACCGATCCCCAGATTGACGTAGAAACCGTCCTGAAGTTCCTTGGCGGCGCGGGCCGCAAGATCATCACGTGTCCAGGGCATGATCAGGCTCCTTCTCTCTGACGCACGGTGCGCTGTTCGATGCGTTTCTCGAACGTGCCCTTGATCAGGCGATCGACATAGACGCCGGGCGTGTGGATGGTGTCGGGATCGAGCGAGCCGACCGGCACGATCTCCTCGACCTCGGCCACGCAGACCTTGCCGGCGGTGGCCATCATCGGGTTGAAATTGCGCGCCGTCTTGCGGAAGATCAGATTGCCGCGCTCATCGGCCTTCCACGCCTTGACGATGGAAAGGTCGGCGACCAGCCCCGTCTCAAGAACGTAGGTCTTGCCGTTGAAGTCTTTCAACTCCTTGCCCTCGGCGACCAGCGTGCCGACGCCGGTGGCGGTGTAGAAGCCCGGAATCCCGGCTCCGCCGGCGCGGATGCGTTCGGCCAGGGTGCCCTGCGGATTGAACTCCAGCTCCAGCTCGCCCGCCAGATACTGCCGCTCGAACTCCTTGTTTTCGCCGACATAGGACGAGATCATCTTTTTGATCTGACGGGTGTTGAGGAGCATCCCCAGCCCGAAGCCATCGACCCCGGCATTGTTGGAAATGGCGGTAATGCCGGTCACGCCTGAGTCGCGCAGGGCGGCGATCAGGTTTTCCGGGATGCCGCACAGGCCAAAGCCCCCGGCCATCACCGTCATCCCGTCAAACGTCAGCCCCTCCAGCGCACTCTTCGCGTCCGCATATATCTTCGACGGCATCGGTCTCTCCCGTTCGCGTATCTGATGAAGGCTAGACCGAAACCCTACCCCCTGTCATGCGTAAATTGCCGCAATGCAGCAGGTTTTAGCGGGTGGTCTGCAAATAGGGTTTTAGCGAGGCGTCGGCATCGGAGATGACGTTATCTTCCACTGCTACAGCCTTATGAATCAATTGCTTGCCCGCCATAAAATCCGCCGGACGATTGACGCTTTCGACGCAGATGACCTGCTGGCTATCGTTCAGGTGAAAGACGCTGAATGCACCCGTCATGGGATCACCGCGCGTGATCAGTTTGACACCGGGGCGCGTCAGGCCCGCGATCTGGAGCTTGTAGTCGTACTGATCGGACCAGAACCACGGCACTTCGGGCGGCGGGGCCTTGAAGCCGGTGATGGCGGCCGCCGCCTGCTTGGCCTGTTCCAGCGCGCTCGGCACGCTTTCCAGCCGATAGCGGCCCTCGTACCACGGTTTGACCTCGCGCGAGGTCACGTCGCCAATGGCAAACACATTCGCGGCCGAGGTACGGGCTTCGGGATCTACGACGATACCATTCGCGCACACGATCCCGGAAGCCTGCGCCAGATCATCGGCGGGCAGGGCGCCTATGCCCACCAGCAGCACATCGAATTCATGCACCGCGCCGTCGGCCATGTGCACGCGGCGCAGATCACCGTCGGCACTGACGCGCACCACTTCGGCCCCGGTGATCAGGTTGACGCCGTTATCGCGGTGGATGCGCGTAAAGGCCTCCGACAGAACGGGCGAGGCGACGCGCGCCAGAATGCGGCTTTCGCGCTCAAACACCGTCACCGCGCTGCCCAGCTTGCGCGCGGAGGCGGCGACTTCCAGCCCCACATAGCCCGCGCCGATCAGGCCGATGCGCTGCCCGGCCCTCAGGTGCGGCTTGAGCCATTCGGCATCGGCAATGGTGCGCAGCAGATGATAAGGCGTACCCTCGGCACCGGGACAGCCGAAGGGCCGCGCCTTTGAGCCAGTGGCGATGATCAGGTGCTCATAGCCGATGGGTTCGCCATCAATGGTGACGGTCTTGCCTGCCGTATCAATGGCTTCGACGCGGCGCTCCAGCCAGACGGCGATATTCGCTTCGTCATAGAAGTCCTGCGGCCGCAGATAAAGGTCGTCGCCCGACGCCTCGCCCTTCAGCCAGGCCTTCGACAGGGGCGGGCGCTGATAGGGCAGGTGCGGTTCGTCCCCGATCAGGGTGATCGGACCTTCGTAGCCGTACTGGCGCAGGAAGGCCGCCGCCGATCCGCCGGCGTGGCCTGCCCCGATGATGACGACGCCCGCGCTCATGATTTACAGGTCGCCGGGGACGGGCAGTCCGTGCTGTACGCAGGCCGCTTGCAGGGTGTTGTTGAGCAGGCAGGCAATGGTCATCGGACCAACGCCCTTGGGCACCGGCGTGATGGCCGTGGCGCGCGGCAGGGCGGCATCGAAATCGACATCGCCGACGATCTTGCTTTTGCCCTCGACCTCGATGCGGTTGATGCCGACGTCGATCACATAGGCCCCGTCCTTCACCCAGTCGCCCTGAATGAATTTCGGACGCCCGACCGCGGCGACCAGCACATCAGCGGTGCGGCACAGCTCTGGCAGATTGGTGGTGCGCGAATGGGCGATCGTCACGGTGCAGTTTTCATTGAGCAGAAGCTGCGCCATCGGCTTGCCCACGATGTTGGAGCGCCCGACGATCACGGCATTGAGGCCCGACAGATTGCCGTCACCGTGCGTTTTCAGCGCGTCCTTCAGCAGCATCAGCGAGCCCAGCGGCGTGCAGGGGACAATGGCGTCAAGGCCCACCGCCAGACGCCCGGCATTCTGCACATGGAAGCCATCGACATCCTTCAGCGGATCAATGGCGTCGATGACCTTTAGTGACGACATGTGCGCCGGCAGGGGCAGTTGCACCAGTATGCCGTTGACGCCGGTATCGGCATTTAGTTCGCCGATCAGTTTCAGCAGATCGGCCTCGGTGGTGTCCGCTGGCAGGACGATGGTGCGGCTTTCCATGCCGACGGCCTTCGTCGTCTCGCCTTTGTTCTTGACATAGATCTGGCTAGCCGGGTCTTCGCCGACGATCACCACCACCAGACAGGGCGTCAGGCCGTGTTCGGTCTTAAGCGTCGCCACGCGCCCGGCGATGCGTTCGCGCAGACCCTTGGCGTAGCCGAAGCCGTCGATAATATTGCCGCGCGCGCTCATGAGGCTCTCCGGAGAAGCTTGGAAATTTGGCGGCTCACTTGGCCTGTTTCGCCGCCGAAATCAAGGTCTCCAGCAACGGTTTCAGCGTTTGCGACAAAGGCCGGGCGCGTTGCGGGTCGAAACGGGTGGGGTCGTTCATGTCGAGATAGCAGCTTTGCACGATCTCGATTTGCAGGGCGTAGATGTGGTCTTCGGGGCGGCCGTGACCGCGCGTGGTGAAGCCGCCCTTGAAACGCCCGTCGAGCACGCTGGTCCAGTCGGTCGTGCGCTGCATCCAGCCTCGCAGAGCCTTGATCACCACGGGTGGCAGGGTGCGCCCGCTATCGGAGCCGAAGCTGAGATCGGGAAGCGCACCGTCAAACAGCAGCGGGATGGACGGGCGGATCGAATGGGCGTCGATCAGCAGCGCAAACCCGTGGCGCTGGCGCGTCGCCTCCAGCACCTCTTCCAGTCGGGCGTGATAGGGGAACCAGTACTGAAAACGCCGCTGTTCGGTCTCGGCAAGGCTTGGTTCCTGCCCTTCGAGATAGATGGGGTTGCGGTCGAAATCGCTCAACGGGCACAGGCCGGTTTCAAACATCCCCGGATAGAGGGGCGAAGAGTGCGGATCGCGGTTGAGATCGACCACATAGCGCGAATGGGTGGCAAACAGGGTCGTCGCCTCAAGCTCTGCCGCAAAATCGTACAGGCGATGGACGTGGAAGTCCGTCTCCATCACCGATAAACCCACCGGATTGAGCCGGGCCGCGATGTCCGGCGGCAGATATGTCCCGACATGCGGCGCAGCAATAACCAGCGGTCCGCCGCGTTCGGTCAGGGTGAAGAGGTCCGGAGACGAAAGGTCACTCATGATCACAGTTGAGACGACCGGCGACAGACTGTCAACCGCAGCGGTCTTACGAAGGCTTTTTGCCAGTCAAGCTATTGTGAAAGCCCCCCGAACGCCCCTATCTTCTGACGACGATTGCGGAGACGGCGCGTGGATACGGGATTACTGCTGAATGTGTTTGTGTTTCTGGCGGCGGCCTGTCTGGTCGTGCCGCTGGCGGCGCGATTCAAGCTGGGGGCGGTGCTGGGCTATCTCATCGCCGGTATCCTGATCGGGCCGTCAGGTCTGGGCTTTATCGACCGCGTTACCTCGACTATGCACTTTGCCGAATTCGGCGTGGTGATGATGATGTTCCTTATCGGCCTTGAGCTGGAACCCGCGCTCTTGTGGCGGCTGCGGCGCACCATTGTCGGCATGGGCGGGCTTCAGGTCGTTTTATCGTCTCTGGCCCTAATGGGGGCGATTCTGGTGCTCGGCAAGTTCGGCCTCAATCTGAGCTGGCAGACGGCGCTGGCCATCGGCATGGCGCTATCCATGTCGTCCACGGCGCTGGTGCTTCAGATGCTGGAAGAAAAACACCTGATGCAGACCCAGGTCGGTGAAACCACCTTCTCCGTCCTGCTGTTTCAGGACATTGCTGTCATCCCCATCCTGATCATCATCCCGCTGCTGGCGGTAGGGGGCGGGCAGGCCCCGGCGGCGCATGGGGCCAGTCTGGTGGAAAACCTGCCGGTGTGGGCGCAGGCGCTGGCGGGCCTGTCCACCATCGCCATGGTCATTGCCGGCGGGCAGCTTCTGTCGCGCTACTTCCTGCCGCGTATCGCGCGCACCAATCTGCGCGAAGTGTTTACGGCCACCTCTCTGGCGCTGGTCGTCGGGGTGACGCTGCTGATGCAGCTGGTCGGCGTATCCCCGGCACTGGGGGCGTTCCTGGGCGGCGTCGTTCTGGCCAATTCCCCCTATAAGACGACGATTGAAACCGACATTCAGCCGTTCAAGGGGCTGTTGCTCGGCCTGTTTTTCATCTCGGTCGGCATGGGTATGGACGTCGATCGTCTGCTGACTCAGCCGGTGCAGCTTATGCTGGCGGTCGTAGGGCTGATGGCCATTAAGGGCTTGATTCTATACGCTCTGGCGCGGCGGTTCGGCATGGACAATATCGCCGGGTCGGGGCTGGCCCTGTCTCTGGCGCAGGGCGGGGAGTTCGCCTTCGTGCTGTTTCAGTTGTCGGGGCAGTTGGGCCTGCTGACGCCCGATCTGCGGCGTTTCCTGACGCTGGTGGTGGCTATCTCCATCGGCATCACCCCGATCTGCCTTGAGCTGTTTACGCGCTATGTCGTGCCGCGCTTTCTGTCGCTCCTGCCTGAACGCGCGCCGGACGCCATCGAAGAACGCAACAGCGTCATCATCGCCGGGTTCGGCCGCTTCGGTCAGATCATCGGGCGTTTCCTGCGCTCGCAGGGGGTGACCGTGACCATTCTGGAGAACAATCCGGACCAGATCGAGCTTCTGCAACGCTTTGGTATCAATCGGGCCTATTTCGGTGACGCGACGCGGTTGGATGTGCTACGCAGCGCCGGTGCCGATCAGGCGCGGATGCTGATTGTGGCCATCGACGATGCCGAAGGCGCGGTGAAGATCGTGCAACTGGCCAAGGAAAACTTCCCGCATCTCAAGGTGTTCGCGCGGGCGCGCAACCGCCGCCACGCCTATGAACTGGACCGGGCGGGGGTGGACTACTACCACCGCGAAACGCTGGACTCGTCGATGGCGGTAGCGCGCGAAGCCCTGATCAGCATGGGCGCGCCCAAGGCTCAGGTCGAACGCCGCGCACAGGCCTTCCTGCAGCACGACATCGTAACGCTGCGAAAATCCTTCGCGTTCTTCGATTCCGAGCCTGATCTGGTCAACTTCACGCGCCTGAGCCAGAAGGAACTGGAGCGCATCCTAACCGACGACGAGTCCGACAGCGCCGAAGCGACCAAGACGGCTTAGGTTGAGCAAACCAAACGACAAATCACAGCGCCCTGCCATAAGCGGGGTGAGAGTGGAGCGAAGCGACTAGCGAGAATTTTTTGATGATCTAACGCTTCGCTTTTTGAGATCGGGCGGGAGCGCAGCCTGCGCGGCGCCCGTCTTGAACAAGATGCGGTGAAGCCTTTGAGCGCAAATAAAACCACAGCGCCCAAGCGGGCGCCGGCGATCGTTCGCCGCCCTAACGGAGCGGCGAGCCAATAGCGCGCCCGATCAGGGCGTGCGGCGAGCATGAGCGTGAGTGGAGAGAATGGTGGACGCGACAGGGATTGAACCTGTGACCCTTCGCGTGTGAAGCGAATGCTCTCCCGCTGAGCTACGCGTCCATCCAAAGCAGGGAGCGCGCTCATTAGTCGCTGCGCGCCGCCCTGACAAGAGCTTTTATCGCAGGATAGAGGCGATGGCTGTGGGCAGTTCGTCGAAATGGTCGATCAGGGCGGCCGGTGACATCGCCTCCATCGGCGTGTCGCAATAGCCAAAGCTGACCAGCACACAGGGGACGCCCGCGTTTTGCGCCGTCAGATAGTCGGTTTCGGAATCGCCGATCAGCAGCATTTTTTCCAGCGGCAGGCCGAGATCGTCGGCGCAGGCCTTCAGGTGACCGGCATCGGGTTTTTTGACCGGCACGCTATCCGCCCCGCGCACCGAGCCGAAACGCCCGATCAGACCGAGTTTCGTCAGCAGCAGTTCCGACAGGGCCGTCGGCTTGTTGGTACAGACGGCCAGCTTCGCACCGGCAGCGCTCAGTTGATCCAGAGCGGCCTCAAGTCCCGCGAAGGCGTGGCTTTCCTGATCAATGCGGCCGCGATAGAGGTCGAGAAAGCGCCCGACCATGGGCAGTTCGGCCTCTTCGCTGAGCGGGACATTGGCTGCCGCAAAGCCGCGTTGGATCAGCGATCGCGCCCCGCGCCCGACCAGACTGCGCGCCGCTTCGTAAGGGAAGGGCGGCACGTCGTATTCGGCCAGAATGGCGTTCAGCGTGCCGATAATGTCCGGTGCGGTTTCCACCAGCGTGCCATCGAGATCGAAGGCGATACCGTATCCGCTGAGGTCGGGAAGGGTCGTCATGGGCAAAATCGCTCCGGCGGGTGTTTTTCACGTTCAATTCGCCGGTGCTTTGGTCTAAATCGGGCCAAACGGCAACAGGTGAATCACGACAATGAGCCAAAACCGCAAACGCGCCGCCATCATTCTGGCGGCTGGGCAGGGCACGCGCATGAAATCGCCGCTGCCCAAGGTGCTGCACCGGGTGGCCGGTCGGGCCATGATGGACCTGGCGATCGACGCGGCCGAAGGGCTGAACTGTGAGCGCATCATCGTCGTGGTCGGGGCGCATTCGCCGCAGGTCGGCGACAGCGCGCGTCAGCGTCTGGGGGCCGACAGCGTGGTGGTGCAGGACCCGCCGCTGGGGACCGGTCATGCGGTGCTGGCGGCCAGGGCGGCGCTCAGCGATTTCGATGGTCAGGTCGTGGTCTCCTATGCCGATTGCCCGCTGATCGACACGCAGACGCTCAAGACCGTGTTCGATCTGGCTGAAAGCGCCGATCTGGCGGTGCTGGGTTTTGAGGCCGCCGATCCGGGGGCCTATGGCCGTCTGGTCATCGAAGGAACGGACGACCTCAGCGCCATTGTCGAGGCCAAGGAAGCGACGGCAGAACAACTGGCTATCCGCGCCTGCAATTCCGGCGTGCTGGCGGCGGATCGCGCCACTCTGTTCGCCCTGCTGGACGAAGTGCGTAACGACAATGCCAAGGGCGAATATTACCTGACCGACGTGGTGGGCATCGCCAAGGGACGCGGGCTGAAACCCAAGGTCTGTTTCGTAGCCGAAGAAGACGTCACGGGCGTCAATTCTCAGGTCGAACTGGCGGCGGCCGAAGCCATCTGGCAATCACGCCGCCGCAAGGCCCTGATGCTGAACGGCGTGACCATGCCCGCGCCGGAGACCGTTTTCCTGTCGTGGGATACGCACATCGCGCCGGGCGTGGTGGTCGAACCCAATGTCGTCTTCGCCGAAGGGGTGAGCGTTGCCTCAGGGGCGGTGATCCGCGCCTTTTCGCACCTTGAGGGGGCCAGCGTCGCCGAAGGGGCGCTGATCGGTCCCTATGCCCGCCTGCGTCCGGGGGCCGATATCGGCAAGGACGTGCACATCGGCAATTTCGTCGAGGTGAAGAACGTCAGGATCGGTGAGGGGGCCAAGGCCAATCACCTCAGCTATCTGGGCGATGGCGAGGTGGGCGCGAAGGCGAATATCGGTGCGGGCACCATCTTCTGTAACTATGATGGCTATTTCAAACATCGCACGGTGATCGGCGAAGGGGCCTTTGTCGGCTCTAACGCCTCGCTGGTCGCGCCGGTGACGGTGGGGGCCGGGGCCATCACCGGGTCGGGTTCGGTGATTACGGAGGATGTGCCCGCTGACGCACTGGCCTTCGAGCGTTCGCGCCAGACCGAAAAGGCCGGATGGGCCAGGGCCTTCCGTGAACGCAAGGCGGCGGAAAAAGCCGCCCAAAAGAAAGGTTAAGTCATGTCCGCCGATACGCAGAAACAGGCCGCCGGGCTGGCCGCCATTGACCATATCGAAAACGGCATGAAGGTCGGGCTTGGGACCGGCTCCACGGCCGCCTGGTTCGTCAAGGCCGTGGCCGACGCCGTGCAGGGCGGGCTGAAGCTGACGCTCGTTTCCACCTCGAACCAGACGACGCATCTGGCGCAGTCTCTGGGGCTGGAAATCAGGGATATCAACGATGTGGGCAAGCTGGATGTCTGCGTCGATGGCGCCGATGAAATCGGGGCCGGACTGGCCTTGATCAAGGGCGGCGGCGGCGCGCTTTTGCGGGAAAAGCTGATCTGGGAAATGGCCGACCGCTGTATCGTTATCGCCGATGCGGCTAAACACGTAGCCACGCTGGGGGCCTTTGCCCTGCCGATTGAAGTCGAACCCTTTGCCTATAAGGGCACGATCAACCGCATCTGCGACGTGCTTAGCGAGTTTGACATCGCCAAATTGCCGGTTTTACGGAAAAAAGGCGGTGAGCCCTTTGTGACCGACGGCGGCAATCTTATCTTTGACGTGCCGTGCGGGGCGATCCCTGATCCTTCCGGACTGGCCAGCGCGCTGAAAGCCACCACGGGGGTCGTCGACCACGGCCTGTTCCTCGATCTGGCTGACATTGCGCTGATCGGCACCGATAGCGGCGTCGATATCCTCCATCCTTAAGAAAGCGCGACATGTCCACATTCGACTATGATCTTTTTGTGCTGGGGGCCGGCTCCGGCGGGGTGCGTGCGGCGCGGCTGAGCGCACAACTGGGCCTTAAGGTCGGCGTGGCCGAAGGCGACAAGCCGGGCGGCACCTGCGTGGTGCGCGGCTGCGTCCCCAAAAAGTTCATGGTCTATGCCTCCGAAGTGCCGGAGCAGGTGGCCTATGCGCGCGGCTTCGGCTGGGAGGCGCAGACGGGCCGCTTTGACTGGACCAAGTTCCGCAATGCCAATCTGGCTGAGGTGTCGCGCCTGTCCGACATCTATGCCGCCAATCTGGTCAAAGCCGGGGCGGACCTGATCCCCGCCTGGGCGAAGCTCACCGGGCCGCATACGGTGCATCTGACGCCGACTAATGGCGACACGCCCTATGAGGTGACCGCCAAAACCATCTTGATCGCCGTCGGGGGGCAGCCCTTCGTGCCGGAAGAGGTCGAAGGGCATGAACTGGCCATCACCTCCAACGACATGTTCCTTCTGGATAAGCTGCCGAAATCCATCGCTATTGTTGGCGGCGGCTATATCGCGGTGGAATTTGCGGGCGTCATGAACGGCTGGGGTAGCGATACGCACATACTCTATCGCGGTGATCAGATTCTGCGCGCCTTCGATCAGGAGGTGCGTGAGCACCTGACGCAGGAGATCGGCAAGAAGGGCATCAAGGTCATGTGCCACGCCGACCCCAAAAAACTGGAAAAAACCGATAAGGGCATCAGGATTACCCTGACCGATGACACCGAACTGACGGTCGATAAGGTGCTCTATGCCACCGGCCGCCGCCCGCATACGGACGGGCTGGGCCTGACCGAGGTCGGGGTTGAGCTGGACCGCGATGGCGCGGTGGTGGTCGATGCCTATTCGCGTACTGCGGTTGAGCATATCTTTGCCGTGGGCGACGTTACCAATCGCTGCAACCTGACGCCCGTCGCCATCCGCGAGGCCGTGGCCTTTGTCGAGACGGCGTTCAAAGACAATCCGACGGCCTATGACTACGCCAATATCCCCACGGCGGTGTTTTCGCAGCCGCAGATCGGCACGGTGGGCCTCACCGAACAGGACGCCGTGGCGCGCGGTATCCGCGTCGATATCTATACGGCGCGCTTCAAGCCGATGAAGACGGCCTTTGTGGCGGGCGAAAGCCGCACCCTGATGAAGCTGATCGTCGATCACAAGACCGATATGGTGCTGGGCGCGCACATGGTGGGGCCGGACTCGGCGGAAATCATCCAGATGGCCGGTATCGCCGTGAAGGCGGGCCTGACCAAGGCCCAGTGGGACGCCACCTGCGCCGTCCACCCGACGGCAGCGGAAGAGTTCGTCACGCTCCGGGACAAGCGGATGGCGTAAGCTTGGCTCTAGATCATTATGATTTCTGGTGGAAACATAATGATCTAGATTTTTGTTTAGTCCCTCGCCGGGCGGTGGCTTCGCCACCTTGGCCGCCGCCTCAATGGCGGCTTGAGCGGAATGATTCTATTGGAAATCATTCCGCCCTAAGCTTGGGGATAAATATTGCGGCGCAGCAATTTTTGTCTTATTCCTGCACCAATTCGGACCTATGAGCGGGGCGTTCGCGAAAAGATTGTTCACATGACCCCGACCAAAGCTTCAATATTGCCGTTGCCCTCCTACACGGGTGTGATCATGGGGATCACGCTCGTCTTTCTGGCGTTCTTTACCTATGCCGGACCGCTGGGCTATGCGCTGACGGCGACCTTTGGCGGGCTGCTGCTACTGGGGTACTGGCGCTATGCAGGTCGTTTTGGCTGGATTGGCGTGGTACTGCTGGTCCTGTTGCTGTGGCTGGTGTCGCGTTCGACCCTGCTTTACGATCTCAATAGCGGGGCTGATTTCAGCCAGTACAAGACCTGGGAAGATCAGGAATGGCTGAAGATCATGCTTCAGCCCCTGTGGTACGGCGCTTTGATTTTGGCAGCCTGGGCTATGAAGCCCAAAACGGCGTCCGGCCTGATGAACGTGATGCTGTACGCCTATATCGGCCTGTGCGGCCTGATCATTGTCGATGCCCTGTCGGGTGCGCGCCTCTATCAGGCCGTGTCGGCTGCGCTCTATAAACCTATTCGCCCCGACCTCGCCATGGTCAAGGTGTCGCTCGCCACCTATGCCTTTGTGCTACTTTACTGGCCACTCATGCTGGCCGGAGAGCACCGGTTGCGTGTGGTTAAACTCGTTGCGCTCGCCGCCTGTATTATCGCGCCGCTGGTGACCGGGGGGAGTGCGCCGCTGATGGCCTTGATCATATCCGGAGCCGTGTTCTGGATTGTGCGCCGTTTTCCGGTCATCGCTGGCATAGGTATCTACAAGGTCATGGCCGTATTGGTCGGCTTGAAAATCCTGTTCACCCCCCTGATCATCGACCTTATCCGGCGTCTGGACTGGGGGGACAATGTGCGTCAGTTTCTACCCGCCTCATGGGATGCGCGCCTCGATATCTGGGAGTATGCGGCGCAGAAGATCCTGCAGAAGCCGTTTCTGGGCTGGGGCTTCGACGCCAGTCGCCATTTCGGCAAATCTATCCCGTTGCATCCGCACAATATGTCGATACAGGTCGGGCTGGAACTGGGGTATATCGGCCTGTTCCTGCTGGCAGCGGTGTGGGTTTTGCTGGTTCTGCGCATCGGGCGCGGGGCCCCGGAAGTGCCGTCCGCAGGCTTTGCTGAGTTACGCGAACTGTCCAAAGCCGAGGCCTCCCTACAAACCGATCCGCGGCCCTATGCGCTGGCGACGCTTTCGGCAGTATTTGTCATTGCGCAGCTCAGCTTCGGCATCTGGCAGGAATGGTGGCTGGCCCTGATGGCGCTCGTAACAGCCATCTATCTGATGGCGCGTACCGCCTCACAAAAGGTCTGAAAAACAGGGTGTAGTTGCGGAATATACTATAAATTACTGTGTTCTCAGCGGTTTTGGCAGATTTCGACGATTGTGGATATTGAGTTTGCTTCGCCCTCCGCTTAAATAGCGGCCATGAACAAGTCCTGGTCTCCCCATAGCTGGCGCGCGCGCCCCGCGCTCCACATTCCTGACGATTACCCCGATGCGGCGGCGTTACGTGCCGCTGAGGCCGAAATCGCCACGCTGCCGCCGCTGGTTTTTGCCGGTGAAGCCCGTCGCCTGACCTCTGCGCTGGGTAAGGTCGCCAATGGCGAAGCCTTCCTGTTGCAGGGCGGCGACTGCGCCGAAAGCTTCAAGGAGTTTTCGGCCGACAATATCCGCGACACCTTCCGCCTGATCCTTCAGATGGCCGTGGTGCTGACCTTTGCCGGCGGCAAGCCGGTGGTCAAGCTGGGCCGCATCGCCGGTCAGTTCGGCAAGCCGCGCTCCTCGCCGGTGGAAACCATCGGCGATGTGACCCTGCCAAGCTATCGCGGCGACAATATCAACGGCATGGAATTCACGCCCGAAGCGCGCATTCCGGACCCGCAGCGTCTGGTCAAGGCCTACCATCAGTCGTCCTCGACCCTGAACCTGCTGCGCGCCTTCGCCAATGGCGGCTATGCGGACCTCTACAACATCCACAAGTGGACGCTGGGCTTCGTGTCCGGTTCGCCGCAGGGTGAGCGTTACCGTGAACTGGCCGAAAAGATTTCCGAGACGCTGAATTTCATGTCGGCCATCGGCATCACTTCGGACAAAGCGCAGGAAATCCGTCAGGTCGATTTCTTCACCTCGCACGAAGCGCTGCTGCTCAATTACGAGCAGGCCCTGACGCGCGTCGATTCGACCTCCGGCGACTGGTACGACACCTCGGCCCACTTCCTGTGGATCGGTGAGCGCACCCGTCAGCTCGATGGGGCGCATGTCCACTTCATGCAGGGGATCAAGAACCCCATCGGCGTCAAGTGTGGCCCGACGCTGGAACCCGACGATCTGAAGCGTCTGATCGACGCGCTGAATCCGGAAGGTATTCCGGGCCGCCTGACCCTGATCGGCCGCTTTGGTTCGGACAAGGTGGCTGAGCGCTTGCCGCGTCTGATGAAGGCGTCGCGCGAACACGGCGTGCCGGTGGTGTGGTCGATCGACCCCATGCACGGCAATGTCGTCAAGGCGGCCAATGGCTACAAGACGCGCCCCTTCGACCGCATCCTGTCGGAAGTGCGTTCCTTCATCGACATTGCGGCGTCGGAAAACGTCCATCCGGGTGGCCTGCACCTTGAGATGACCGGTCAGAACGTCACCGAATGTCTGGGCGGCGCGCACGCCCTGAGTGAGGACGAACTGAGCCACCGCTACCACACGCATTGTGACCCGCGCCTCAATGCCGATCAGGCGCTGGAACTGAGCTTCCTCGTGGCCGAGCGTCTGCAAGGCCTGAAAGACAAGGTGACCAAAGCGGCTTGAGCCTGCTCACAGCGCTTGGTTTGGAAAAGGGTCGCTTCGGCGGCCCTTTTTTTGTTTGCAACCCTGCCCTTTAATAACTTGGTTACCATAGCGACAAATAGTCGCAGTCAGACTTTCCCGTTTGTCTGAGGCGTACCATGTCGATTTTTTCTACCCTGCGCGGCCGTATTCTGTCGGCAGCATTTGCGTGTGTCAGCGTGGCGGTACTCGCCATCGCCGGGATCGAATTTTTCAACTTTCGCTCCAATCTCGAAGCGCAGGTGCGCCGCGACCTCGAATGGTCCCTGCGCGTCGCCGCCGATCGCTATTCGCAGGCCAATGGTGCGCAGGTCGGGATCACAGATGGGGTGGTAACCGCGGTCACCGCCGAGAGCGTCACGCCGCCTGAGGATCACACGCTGGTCGATGATACGGGCAAGATCAACAAGGGCTATGTCACGGTATTCGGCGTCGATGCGGAAAAGCCCGGCGACTTTGTCCGCCTGAGCACCAATGTCATCAAGCCGGACGGCAACCGCGCCGTCGGCACCAATCTGGGTAAGGACAGTGCCGCCTGGCCATCGATCAGCCGTGGAGAACCCTATTTTGGCAAGGCCGCCATTCTGGGTGAGGATTACCAGACCGCCTATGCCCCTATCCGCAACGGTGCGGGTGAGGTGATCGGCATTCTGTTCGTTGGTGTGTCCAAGGTGGCGGATATTACCAAGGCCCTGTGGGCGCAGGCGTTTCTGCTGTTGGGGTTTGCGGTCGGGACGCTGCTGGCGACCATTGCGGTGCTTTATCCGCTGCTGGGCCGCGAACTGGGCAAGATTCAGAGGATTGCCTCGGCGGCCCGCGACGTGGCGCAGGGGCAACTGGATCGTGATATTCCGCACGCTGCGGGGCAGGACGAGATTGCCCTGATCGCCCGTGCCGTTACGGACCTGCGCGAGGCCGCCCGCGAACGCGAGGCCATGCGCCGCCAGCAGGCTGAGGAAACCGCGGCCGCTCTGGCGCGCCGTGATGCCGGTCAGCAGGACGTCGAGCGCTTTCTGGAACAGGTGCGCGGCCTGTTTGGCACGCTAAAGAGCGATATCGGTACCTTCACCGACCTTAGCCACACCCTGCGCGACATAGGCGGCCAGACCGAGCGCGCCACGGCACAGGCGGCGCAGACGAGTGCGCAGGCCTCTGGCTCTGTCGCGGATATGGCCGAAGCCACAACGCAACTGGCGGCGACCATCGAAGAGGTCACGGCGTCGGTGCAAAGTGCCTCGGACGTCATCCGCAAGGCCGGACAGGAGGGCGAACTCGCCTCGCAAAAGGTGGGGCAACTGGTCGAAGCGGCTGGCCGCATCGGCGATGTTGTCAATCTCATTCAGGCTATTGCGCAACAGACCAATCTGCTGGCGCTGAATGCCACGATCGAAGCGGCCAGAGCCGGGGATGCGGGCAAGGGCTTTGCCGTCGTCGCCACCGAGGTCAAGTCGCTGGCCAATCAGACGGCCAAGGCCACCGAAGATATTGTCAGCCAGATCAGCGCCATCCAGACGGCGACCCAGGAAACGGTTGAGGCCATCCGCACGATCACGGGCGTCCTGACCGAGGTCGAGAACCTGTCGGCGGGCATCCACGGTGCGGTTTATGAACAGAGTACGGCGGCGGCGGCCATCTCCAACGGCGCCAGCACGGCGGCGCGTAATGCCGACACCACGCAACAGGCTGTGCGGGACGCGGCCGCTCACGTGGCCCATTCGCGCGAAGCCAATCAGCGTCTGGATGATACGGCCCGGCGTGTGACCGATGCCCTGCAAAGCCTGTCTGCAGCAGTAGAGACCTTTGTCGGTCGCCGCGCCGCGTAGCGCTGACCACCGTCATTACCTGTCAGCAGAACCGTGATCACGGCGTTGATGCGGTAAGCGAAACCGGTTACAGGCGGGGGCATGACCAGAGCCCTCTATACCGCCGCCTTCAAGGAACTGTTTCATCTGTCGTGGCCGGTGGTGGGGTCGCGTCTCGGCTTCATGCTGATGGGGCTGATGGACACGCTGATCGTCGGGCACTACAGCGCGGCCGAACTGGGCTATCATTCGCTGGCCTGGGCCCCGACCTCGATCTTCCTCGTCACCTCGATTGGCCTGCTGGTCGGGATTCAGGTCAAGACGGCGCATTTTATCGGGGCCGATGAGCCGCACCGCATCGGGCCGGTGTTTCAGCGCGGCATGGTCTATGCCATCGTCCTTGGTCTTTTTGCGGCAGTGGTACTGTTCCTCGCCGGGCCGGGTCTGCTGCATCTGGCCGTCAAGCCAGACATGGCCGATGGTGCATCCGGCCCTCTGCTGGTCTTCGCCCTCTCCATGCCGTTTTACATGATCGCCGTGGCGGGCTCGGAATTTCTCGAAGGGCTGGGGCGGACCCGTCCGGGCCTCGTCTTCACCTGGGCGGGCAATGTCATCAATGGCGTGCTGTTGCTGTTGCTGGTGCCGGGCGTCGTGACCCTTCCCGGCATCGACAGCGACGGGGCGATGGGGGCGGCGCTTTCCACCCTGATCGCGCGCGCCTGCGTTATGGTGGCGCTGATCGTCTATGTCCTGACCCTTCCGGGCATTGCGCAATATGGCCTGTTGAAGCGACACATACCTGACCCGCAGGGCGGGCGCGAACAGCGTCAGATTGGCTATGCGGCCGGGGCTTCCTATTTCATCGAGGTGGCGGCCTTTGCCGGCATGACCCTGTTTGCCGGGCGCATTTCCGAAGAGGCGGTCGCTGTGTGGGCCATTGTGCTCAACTTTGCCTCCATCGTCTTCATGGTGCCGATGGGACTGGCCATCGGCTGTTCGGTGCTGGTCGGGCGCGCCTATGGGGCCGGGGATATGCCGGGGCTGGCGCGCATGGGACGGGTCAGCTTTTCGGCGGCGGCGGCCTTTATGATGGGCGTCTGTCTGGTGGTGCTGATCGGGTCGCAGTGGATCGCGTCGGGCTATACGTCGGACGACGCCCTGCGCGGCGGGGTGCAGGCGGCGCTTTTGCTGTCCTGCCTGTTTTTTGTGCCCGATGGCGTGCAGGTGGTGACGGCGCAGGCCCTGCGCGCGCGTCAGGACGTCGTAGTGGCACCGGTGCTGCACTATATCGCCTACGGGCTGGTCATGTTGCCGGTGGGCTATTGGCTGGCGCTGCACGTCGGGCAGGGGGTGCCGGGCCTGATCTATGCGGCGGCTTTGGCCAGTTGGGTGTCGGCCATCCTGCTTCAGGCGCGCTTTATGTGGCTGGACAAGAAGGCCCTGACCGCTATGCGCGCGGTCCCCACAGAATAAGCCCGGCCCCGATCAGGCAAACCAGCAAGCCCGACCCGTCCCACAGGTCGGGTTTTTGCTTTTCGATCAGCCACATCCACCCGAACGAGGCGGCGATGTAGATGGCGCCATAGGCAGCGTAGGTGCGCCCGGCGGCCCCGTTGTCGGGCAGGGTCAGCAGCCACGCGAAGGCCATCAGGCACATCAGGCCCGGCACCAGCCACAGCGGCGACTTGTGCAGACGCAGCACCGCATAGAGGCTGAAACAGCCACCGATTTCGCACAGGGCCGCGAGGGCATAGATGAGCAGGGTTTTCATGCCCTGAGCCTGCCCGATCAGACCCCCAAAATCCACCCTTCTTCGCCCAGTGCGATGGCGGCTTCGTCGGCGTTGAGGTGGGCCGGGGCGGCGAATTTGGCGGCCAGCGCGTCCTTGTCGTCCAGTTCAGCCAGAGCCGTGGCCGTCAGGCGCACCTGGGTCGCGTCCTTGACTTCGCCGGGTTCCGCGACGCCGGGATAGAGGGACGGATAGATTTCGGCCAGCACGGTGTTCACGCCGTCCAGCGTTTCTTCGTTTAGCGCGCCAAAGCCAGTATCAAACGGCCAGATGACCGCCTTGCCGTCAAGGGCCGTCTTTACGGCGCGCACCGCCGGAATCCCCAGCAGGGTCTGACCGCCGACCACGCCCGCGCCGTGCATCTGCCACACGCTCTTGGCCTGTGACGATTTGCCGAGCTTGCGCGCCGCCTCTTCGGTCAGGCGAAACTCCAGGAAGTCGCCGTAAGAGGCGGGTTTCAGCGTCGAAAGCCACTTCTGCGCCGCGCTCTTGGGGCAGCCCCAGAAGGGATAGGCCTCATCGGTCATCAGCCGGTTCATCTTGGCGGCGACCGCAAAGCGGTTATTGGTGTTGTCGGGTTTATCGACGACGTTCTTGACGAGGAAGTCCCACATCTGGGCCCAGCCATCGAGGCCGAGCTTGGCCGCCGTGCCGCGCGGGAAGCCGAAATTAAAATCGAATCCTACGAAAACCCGGTCGCCGCGCTTGTGCAGATCGGCGAGGAGGGTTTTCAGAAGCGCAACGGCTTCGGCGCGCGTAGCCGGATTATGCCCTTCGTAGGACAGGCGAAAGCGCACATCGCGCTTCATCACCCCGATCCATACCGAAGACTCGCCGGTCTTCTTGCCCTCGGCGGCGCTCCAGTCAACGATCACATAGGCTCCGAAAAGACGCGCCATAGGGCTACTCCGATACGGGGACAAATACGGGGGCAAACAATCGGGCGCTTTTAGCCCAAGGTGGCGGCGTGGCCAAACCCTAAACTGTGCATTGTCGGCGCGAATACCGCTTTTATGGTTACACAAGGGGGGAAATCCTGTGTACAACGGGCGCAATTCAATGCTTACAAGGGTGTGAGGCTCATGACCGTCCTACGCGCAGGGGTCGCCGGTGCCGGCGTTTTCGGGGGGTATCACGCCAACAAGTACAAGGAGGCCGAAGCGGCCGGCCATGTTCGCTTTGTGGGTATCTACGATCTCGATAAATCTCGCGCCGAGGCCGCGGCTGAAAAGCTGGGCGTCAAGGCTTTTGGCGGCGATGAGTTCGAGGCGTTTCTGGCCGAACTGGATGTGATTACCGTGGCCGTCCCGGCCTTTGCACACGCTCAGGTCGCTCTGAAGGCACTGGCGGCGGGGGTGCACACCTATGTCGAAAAGCCGCTGGCTATCACGGTCGAAGACGGTGACGCCATGGTCGCTATGGCCGCCGAAAAGGGCGTGGTGCTGGCCTGTGGCCATCAGGAGCGCGCTGTGTTTGAGGCCATGGGGCTTTACGCGGTGCCGGAACGTCCGCTGCGCATGGAAGCCGTGCGCAATGGCACGGTTTCGACGCGCAATCTCGACGTGTCGGTGGTGCTTGATCTGATGATCCACGACCTCGATCTGGGGCTGACCCTGGCCGCCGGAGAGGCCGGCGGTGTCGAGGTATCGGCGCGCTTTCGTGAAGAGGCCGGATACACGGCCGTGGGCGCCGATGAGGTCTCGGCCGAGGTCAAGTTCGACGACGGCTTTGTGGCGACCTTTGCGGCGTCGCGCATGGCCGAGGCGCGCGAACGCACCATGCGGCTGGTCTATCCGTCGGGGGAAGTGTTTATCGACCTGCTGAACCGCAAGTTTGAAAATGGCACGCCGTTCGAACTCAATCCCGACTTTGCGCAGGCCGATATTGCGCGTGACCCGCTGGGGACCAGCGTGTTTCGTTTCCTCGATACGGTAGCGGGACAGCGCGATAAGCCTCTGGCCACCGGCGAAGAGGCGCTGAAAGCCCTGTGTCTGGCGCTGGCGATTGATGACGCCGTGTCGGGTAAGGACGAGGCTTAGGACTCATATCACGAACGTCTTTGTGGGGATGTTTCGCGCGAAGCGCCTGATGCCGTAAATACGCCCGCACATCGAATGTACTTTGGGCACGAACAGAGTTGCCGCTCGGCATTCGTGTTTTTCGTGCCGTTCGTGGCTAAATCTTACCGGCTTTTGAAAATCACGGCAAAGGCCAGCACGGCATAACCCGCACCCATCAGCACATACTTGTACTGGGTCATGAAATCGACGCCTTCGCCCTCGAACGGGCGGAAATAGCCGATCAGACTGGCGAACACGAGGCTCACCGAGATCAGAAACAGCAAGATTGTCGTTGCCGTCAGTTTCATGAAATACCCGCGCGTTTACCCCGGTTCCGCATCCTATCCGCAGTTATTCAAACATTTGTGATGAGATCAATGGGGCGTTAAGGATTTTTTTGCGGCGTTGCACCGAAGTCGGGAAGTCGCCCGTCAACATTCGCGCACAGGGTGAAAAATAAAGAGTTTGCCGTGACAAACCTCAAAGCGCCGGCCGCAGGAACAGCAGTTCGTGCAGCACCACCAGACAGGTAAAGACCGAGGTGGCAACCATGACGCGCAGCACGCCCAGCTCCGACGGTTCAAAGCGTACCCGCTTCTGTGCAATGGCGAGGAAGGGCAGGATGGAGGTCGCGCGCATAATCGCCTGATAGGACTCGCCGTACTTTTCTTCGCGCTTGCGGTCGATGCTGTTGGCCCCAAGGAGGCTCAGCGCCAGTAACGTCCCGAAAAACACCCAGGCGGCCAGCGTGCCGGTGGTGATCAGGTGCGTCGCCGACAACAGGCCGATACCGGCCAGCACCGGGTGACGGCTGATGCGGATAATGCCGCTGATCGGATGGTCGGGCAGTTTGCTCAGCGAGCGCAGGGCCGTCGGGCTGGGGCTCAGGGCCCCGACGATAATCAGCATCAGGCTAATGAAGTTGACCCCGAAGGCCAGAATTTTCAGGACAAACGGTGCCGACCACAGGTGCAGATTGGCCGGGTCGCCACGCGAGTCGTAATAGGCGGCGATCATCCAGAAAAAACCCATGATCGACAACAGGCTGAACAGGATGAAGTAGGTGCGGGTGCCGATGGCGCCGATCATCTGCTGCCGCAGATCGGAGCCGGACACCAGAATATGAATCAGGATGAAGAAGGCGCAGGCCAGAGCCAGGGTCCACATGAGAAGATCGCCTTACAGGTACTGAATCAAAGGGGAATTGAGCACGTCGCCGTCCTTGGGGGCTGTTTTGGGTGCCGGCGGCGGGGCGTCGTCATTGTCCGTGTCATCAGTGCGATGATCGTGAACCGGCGGCTTGGGGGTGGGTTCTGGCGGCGGCGGCGCGGGGGGCGTCAGTTCTTTTTCGATCTCGGCCAAAGGTTTACGGATAATCGCTTCGACATGGTAGAACCAGCGCCGCGCGGTTTCCATGGCGGCCCTCGGCCCTTCGGCGCGCGCCGTCAGCGCGTCATTGGGATCCCACAGGATCAGTTCGAAATCGGGCTTTGACGGGTCGTTGAACATCAGGCGGATGGTGACGCGATCCACCTGTGGTGCGATATCGTCGAACATCTTGTGCGCGCCGCCGCGGATAATGCGGGCGGCGACCTTGTTATTGACGAAGACCTCGATGCCGATCAGTTCGGCCATGCTGTAGAGGCGCGTCGGCAGTTTTCCGAACTCGCGCACGATGACGCAGCGATTGCCGAGATAGGAGAGGGCGGCCGCAGCCTTGCGCGCCGGTTCGATGGAGGCCACATCGGCCTTGGCACCATTCAGCGCCTCAGCGACTTCGTCCTCAAGCTTTTTGGGCGCTTCGACGCGCGAATCCCATATCCGGTAAAGGATAAGCAGGATGGCCAGGGCGGCTGCCGTCAGGATGATGATGGTCGGCAGATACTGGTTCACGGCGCTTGCGTTCAACCCCCAAATACGAACAATGACGGCATATTAACCACGAATTGGCGCAGCCGTTAAGAGCCCGCACGCCACAGGTGTGGATTTAATCGTGCTCCGGTCGTTCGATTTGGGGTTCAGGCGCCGTCGGGCGGACCGGTTGCGCCTTGGGCGGCGTGCGTTTGATCACCGCGTCGATATGTGACAGCCATTTACGGCCCAGTTGTACCGCCTCGCTGGCCGTTTTGGGGTAGGCCGCATGAGTCGTCAGGTCGCCGAACAGGGTGACCTCAAACTCCGGCGTTTCCAGATCGTTGAAGATCAGGCGCAACACGACGCGCGACGCCCCCGGATAGGTTTCTTCGAGCACACGGCGCGGTTCACCCTTCTGCGTGCGGGCGACCACGCGCTCATCGACGATCAGTTCCGCCCCTTCGATTTCATCAAACGTAAAAACCAGCCCGTGCCGCCCCAGATCCCACAGAATGGCCAGATCGCCGTGCGTGAAGTCGAGGCCAGCGGCCTTTTTCGTGCCGGTATCAAAGATGATGGCGTCCGGGGCCTTGCCGATGGCGGCGGTCAGGCCGCGCGTCAGGCGGCGCGTGCTCTCATACCACCACAGGGCCCCTGACGCGACGAGGGTCAGGAGCAGGGCCGCAAAGGCAAACCACAAGATGACGCGGAAGGCTTCTTCCATCACACCGTTACATGACCGATCATATGTTTAATCAGTCCTTACCGGTATCGGGTTAAGAATAGGTATAGTGCCTGCTAAACGTCCAGTTCCACGCCCACCGGGACGTGGTCCGACGGTTTGGCATCGTCATGGGTGCGACCGCGGGCGTCTTTGTGGATTTCAAAGCCTTTCAGGCGGTCGGCGGCCTGCGGCGACAACAGGTGGTGGTCGATGCGGATGCCCTCGTTCTTTTGCCACGCCCCGGCCTGATAGTCCCAGAAGGTGTAGCGGTTGCCTTCGGGCGGCCTCAGGTCGCAGGCGTCGCTATAGCCGAGGTTTTTCAATGATTGATAGGCGGCGCGCGTCTCCGGCTGATAAAGCGCGTCATCCAGCCACGCCGATTCCCGGTAGAGGTCGGCTCTTGTCGGGATGGTGTTGAAATCACCTGATAAAAGGCTGATCTCTTCAAAGGCCAGTATCTCTTTGGCCCGCGCCTGCAAGCGCTTGTACCAGCGGTGTTTGTAAGGATATTTATCAGTGCCGATCGGGTTGCCATTGGGCAGATAGATCGAGGTGACACGCACCGGCACCGGGCCATCGACCACGGCTTCTATATAGCGCGACTGCTCGTCTTCCGGCTCGCCCGGCAGGCCGCGCACCACGTCGATCAAGGGTCGCTTGGACAACAGGGCCACGCCGTTCCACGTCTTTTGCCCGTGCACAGCGGCATTGTAGCCCAGCCGTTCAAAGGCCTCATAGGGGAATTTTTCGTCGAGGCATTTCAGTTCCTGAAGGGCGCAGACATCGGGCTGCGTCTCCTCAAACCACTCCAGGATCAAGGGCAGGCGCGCATTGACCGAATTGACGTTGTAGGTGAAGATTTTCATGCCGGACCCTGCTGAGTTGTTGAACGCTTCCTACCCCGCTTTGCGGCTTACCGCTACAGTTTGGGCTGCGGTTTTTTCGGCCCCTTCAGAAAACGCGGCAGGGTGACGCCCTGTGGTTTCAGCGTGTATTTCAGCTTATCGGGACGCGGCGGGGTGAGGAAGCTGTCGTCCGGCGTAAAGACCGGGATATTGGGGTGCAGGCTGATGCCCAGTTTGCGCAGCTGCGTCACGGGTTGCGCAAGCTGCGCCAGGCTTTGCACGCTGGTCTGATAGCCGGATTCCACCGCCAGATCATAGGCGTGCCATTCGCGGATTTCGACGCCTTCGGGTTCGGGAATGATCAAAAGGTCACAGGCCAGACGGCTTTGCTCCAGATCCGCCGCCGTGGTGATGGTGGCCGAGCGCATCAGTATCGAGACAATCGGTGGCCCCTTGCGCCAGTCGCCTTTGAGGAACCAGGTCGGCAGGCTTTTGGGGACGTGCACGCTTTTGGGGTCGATACCCTTGGCGCGCGTCACATCGACGCCGATCACCGTCCCCAGATGCGAATTGCGCATCATCAGCGCCGGGAAGGAGCGCATCACCGCGCCATCGACCAGCACCTGATCGTGTTCGACCACGGGCGGCATGACGCCCGGCAGGGAGATGGAGGCGCGCAGGGCCTGACGCAGGCGGCCGGTCTTGTGCACCTTGATGGTGCCGGAGGTCAGATTGGATGACAGGCAGAAGAAGGGCAGGGGCAGGTCTTCGATCAGCACGTCGCCAAAATGCTGCTCCAGCCGCTGATCGACCTTGCGCCCGCCGGTCAGGGCGACAAAGGGGAAGGTGACGTCATCCAGCGGCGAGGAGACGACAAAGGCTTCGCGGATATGGGCGTCGATTTCAGCGTCGGACCAGTCGAGTGCCACGCAGCCGCCGATGATCGCCCCCATGGACGAACCGCAGATAAAGTCGATGGGGATGTGGGCTTCACGCAGGGCCTGTACCGCGCCGATGTGCGAAAAGGCGCGCGCCCCGCCGCCGGAAAACACCACGCCGATGGAATGGCCGGTGACGATGCGGGCGATGCGCGCCGCGTCGGGCAGCGAGTGTTCACCCACGTGGAACCAGCGCGCCGGTTTGAAGGCGTCCAGCCAGTCGCGCGTATGCGCGATCACCTTACGCCCGTCGGCCTCCTGCGCCTGAATGAGGATCAGATCGGGCGCGCGTTGCAGCCCCAGCGGGTCGAGCAGTTGCGAGTCTTCGAGGTTCAGCGTGCTGGCCGGCAGGCGCGCCGGGTCGCTGTGGGGGCGCTGCGAATGGTGGCGGGCGTCGGCGATCCAGAAGGTGTGATCGACTTGACGTGAACTGAGCAGCCGCCAGTGGCTTTCCGCCTTTTCGGCGACGTGCAGCACGTAGTCGTTGTGCGCCTCAGCTTCGGCGAAAATATCGGCGCCGGTGCCGTGGTGATCCTTGTCGAGTACGGCGACGCGATAGCCCAGCGCGCGTACCTGTTCGGCGATACGTTCGACCAGCGGGCGGACGATGATGTCGTTCAGCGCAAAAAAAGCGAAGACATTCGGGGTGTTGTGGCGGCGGCCTTCGCGCGGGGTGCCGGAGCGGGCGCGTTCGATCATTTGCTTCGACAGGGCCAGCAGCACGTCCGGCGCGGCTTCGATGGCCTTGAGGAAGTCGGCCTTGGGCAGGACCATCAGCTCGCAGTCGCGCAGAGCAATGACGGTCGAGGTGTGCGGCGTGTCGGCAATCAGCGACATTTCGCCCACCGGCTCCCCCGGCTTGATCACCCCGATCAGGTGCAGACCCTGATGGTCGTCGTCGTGGCGGAACACGCCCATGCGTCCGCTGCGCAGCAGATAGAGGTGATCGGACTCGTCACCGGCGCTGAACAGCCGCGTGCCGCCGGTCAGGGTGATCCAACTGGCGGCCTTCAGTCCGGTCGGCGTGTTGAACAGTCGGGCGAGGGCGGCTTCGAGAGAGGTGTCTTCCGCCATGCGGGTGGCCTTGAATTATGAGTCTCTTGCCCATAGATAGCCCCAGCGGGCGCTGTTGCCAATGTGGTTAAAAATTGTGGAGCTTGCGTAGGATGAGCGTTAATCTGGTCAAGCTGTGTGTGGGGGCCGATACGGTCGATGACCTGCTCCGCTGGGAGCAAGGACACAAGACCCGCACCATCCATACGCGCCAGACGCCCAAACGCGCCGAAGAACTGCTGGATGGCGGTTCGCTCTACTGGGTGATCAAGGGGGTCATTCTGGTGCGGCGGCCGATCGTAGCCATCGACACGGTGGAGGGCGACCTGCCGCAATGCCTGATCACGGTTTCGACCGAACATATCCTGACCGAGCCGCAGCCGCGCCGTCCGTTTCAGGGCTGGCGCTATCTGGAGGTCAAGGATTCGCCGCGCGACCTGCCGCAAGGGGTGGGAGGCGAGGCTCTACCGGCAGACCTGATCGCGGCCCTGCGCGACGCCGGGGCGTGGTGACGATCTCTGTGCTAAGCTGGCGACGAATCGCCGGGGACTGACGCCCGGAGAAAGTCACAGGCGGAGGAACGTCGATGCGTTATCGCGAACTGTTGGACGGGCCTGTGGATTTTGGCGATGCCGGGTTTCTGGCGCGTCTTGACGCCTTAAGCCGGGCACGCTCCGATCTCGATTATGACCGCGTGCCGCTGGTGCTTCTGGGAGCGGGCTCGGTGATGGCCCAGAGCTTTGTCCGCTATGCCTGCGAGCGGCTGAATGTCATCGCCGTGGTCGATAATCTGCGCGACGGGCAAAGCCTTTACGGCCTGCCGGTGATTGGCGACGCGGCCTTGAGTCAGCTTCTGACAAAGACACCCGACGCGGTCGGCGTCATTTGTGCCGGCTCGGAAAAACCGGCCAAGCATTTTCAGGCCATCTGGGGCGCGCATCCGGGGCCCTTACTGTTCTATTTCGAGGTCATGCCAAAGCTGGGGCAAACCTTTAGCGGCAATGCCATGTTTACGGCGCTTCAGGCCTTTTCGGACCGCGACGAGGTCGCCGCCATCCATCGTCTGGGGCAAGAGCTGTTCACGGACACCGAAAGCCTTCGCACCCTGTCGGCGCTTCTGGCCTACCGTCTGACCTGGGATGCGGCGGCGCTGGACGGCATTGTCCGGCCGCAGGATCAGATCTATCTCGACAATGCGCTTTGCCCGCCGTCGCGTGATGATGTGTTGGTCGATGGCGGAGCCTATGATGGCGATACGGTGCGCGCCTTCTTCGGGCATCTGGGCGGGCCATGTCGGCAGGTGCACGCATTTGAGCTAGATCCTGAAAATTTTACGGCCCTGAGTGAGGCCTTTGCCGCGACGCCGCTCGTGACCTGTCACGCCGCCGGCCTGTGGAGCCAGGCCGACACGGTGCGGTTTTCAGCCACAGGGGCGATGGGGAGCCGTATCGACGCCGACGGTAGCATTGAGGTGCCGGTGGTCGCCCTTGATGCGCTGAATCTGGGGGAGGTCACCTTCGTCAAGCTGGATATCGAAGGCGCCGAAGGTCCGGCCCTCGAAGGGATGCGCCGGACGATTGAGACCTATCGGCCGAAACTGGCCATCAGCGCCTACCACACATCCGACGATCTCCTGCGCCTGAGCGCCCTGATCCAGGACATGCGGCCCGACTATCGCTTTGAACTCAGACACTATTCCGGCATGATCTGGGACACGCTGCTGTACGCCGGCTAACCCCTTAAACCGCGATATTGTCGATCAGGCGCGTCTTGCCCAGCCACGCCGCCGCCAGAAGGCGCAGGTTCGGCGTCTGCGCGTCGGCAACCGCCAGCGTATCGGCGTCGCGCAGCTCCACATAGTCCACCGGACCGAAACCGGCGGCCAGAAGGTTGGTCTTCGCCGTGTTGAGCGCCTTTTCGCGGTCGCCACCGGAACGCACGGCTTCAGCCACGGCGTTCAGTTCGACGATCAGGCGCGCCGCCGTCTGGCGTTCATCTGGGCTGAGATAGGCGTTGCGCGACGACAGGGCCAGACCGTCGGCTTCGCGCACGGTCGGCATCCCAACGACATTCACTGGTAGATCGAGATCGCGCACAAAGGTCTTTACGACCTGAAGCTGCTGGTAATCCTTTTCGCCAAAGACGGCGACGTCGGGTTGCACCTGATTGAAAAGCTTCATGACCACTGTGGCCACGCCGTCGAAAAACTGCGGGCGGAAGGTGCCTTCCAGTTCGCGCGCCGGGCCTTCGACGTGGACGCTTGAGGCAAAGACGGCGGGGTACATCAGATCAACGCTCGGCAGATAGAGCAGGTCCGCCCCAACGCTTTCCAGAAGCTGCGCGTCCTTGTCCTCGGTGCGCGGATAACGGTCGAAATCCTCATGCGGCGCAAACTGTTTAGGGTTTACGAAGACCGAAACCACCACCACGTCGCTTAAGGTTTTGGCATGCCGCACCAGCGCCAGATGCCCGTCGTGCAACGCGCCCATGGTCGGCACAAAGCCGATACGCAGCCCCTTGCGGCGAAAGCCGGAAACCGCGTCGCGCAGGGCGCTCAGGTCGCGGACGCGGGGCAGGAGAGAAGCAGCGGAAGCGGACATGGGGCATTAACCAAAATTACTAACGACGATTTAAACGGCTTGTGAGAGGATGAGGCTATGCGCTCTCTCTTTTCCGTTTCGAGACTGGCTCTGCTGACCGTCGCCTGCGTGGCGGCCGGACTGTCGGGGTGCGATATGCCCAAGGGCGACGGCAAGGATTTCCAGCGGATGGCCGCGCGTTTAGCCGAAATCGACATCGAAGGAAAGGGTGACCAAGCGTCATCCGCTTCGGAATCTTCCTCCTCCGCTACGCGTGACGAACAGATTCAACTGGCTTTTGAGACGGTCAAGGAACTGACCACGGGCAAGGATGGCCTGCTGGCCGCCGTGCCGAAGGACGCCGCCGGTAATCTGATCCGCGTGGTCAATCCGCTCGATATGGAGCGCCCTGACGCGGACACGCCGCTAGAGACGGGCGTTTCTCCTGCCGCGACGACGAGGCTGGCCCAGACCCAGACCGAGGCCCGGACAGAGCCACCGGTAAAGGCAGTGGTTGAAAAAGTTGCGAAAGCTCCGGTGCTCAAAACCGTAGCCAAACCCGCCGATAACGGTATCGAGCAAATGGTCCGCAGCGTTCAGGTGGGCTCATTCAGCTCACGCGCCGTGGCCGAAGCGGCGTGGCACGACCTGCGTGCCAAACATCCGGGTCTTGATAATTTCAATCCGATCCTGCAACCGGTCACCGCCGCTAGTGGTCAGGTGCTGGTGCGCCTGCGCATCGGGCCGGTACATTCACCTCAACAGGCCGAACGTCTGTGCAACCAGTTGGCTATTCAGGACGCCTGGTGCCGTAAGGCGGGGTAACGTCGGTATTAAGCCGCAAAACGATTTTAGCGAATCCCCGCGCCGTGTAAAGGTGAGGGGTATGAAGCATCACAAAGACATCAAAGCCCTTGTGCTCGACATGGCCATCGTCGCCGTGCCCAAGATCATGGCGGTATTGATGATGCTGGCCGGCGCCTTCCTGCTGGCTTCGGTGCTGTCGCCTATTGATCCCGAAGCCATGCCGTTTGTGCGTCAGTGGCTGCCGCTTGAGGTGGTGGAACTGTCGCACGTCGCCGGTGTCGCCACCGGGGTGTTGCTGCTGTTTGCGGCGCGTGGCCTGTGGGAACGGCTGGATTCGGCCTGGTATATGGCGCTGGGTCTGCTGGTCGCCGGGGCCATCCTGTCGATGACGCGCGAACTGGCCTTCGGCGTAGCCGAGGTGATGGTGGTCTGCGCCCTGCTGCTCCTGCCGTGCAAGCGCGCCTTTAACCGCCGCTCACGTCTGATGACGCTAACGCTGAAGCCGATCTGGTTGCTGGTGACGGCGACTGTGCTGATCCTTGTGGCCACGGCGGGCTTCTACTTCTATGAGCGCACCCCCTATGCCCATGAGTTGTGGCAGCGCTTCGCCTATGAGGCCAGCGTCTCGCGCTTCCTGCGCGGTCTGGTGGTCATCGCTATTACGGTGGCCTTGTTTGCCCTCTATCGCCTGTTCGGGCTGGCGCGCGCCACGCCGGACCTGCCCGATGATGAGGATATGGAGGATCTGCGCGGCGTGGTTTCGCTGGCGAAGGACCCGCAGGCCTGGCTGGCGCTTACCGGCGACAAGCATATTCTGTGGAATGAGGCGCGCACGGCCTTTGCCATGTATGGTGTCGCGGGTCGCAACTGGGTGGTCCTGTCGGCTCCGGTCGGCCCGCCGGAAGAGGTACAAAAGCTGGGCTGGCGGTTGAAGGAAATGGCGGCCCTGGCCAATGCCAAGCTGTCCATCTACCGGGTAACGACGGAGTTCCTGCCTCTGGCCATTGATCTGGGGCTAAGGCCCTTTAAGATCGGCGAAGAGGCGCTGGTGCCCGTGCAGAGCTTCGATCTGGCCGGGAAAAAAGGCTACGGCTTTCGGCAGGTGTGGCGCAAGTTCGAGCAGGCCGAGGCACAGTTCGAAGTGCTGCATCCCGAAGCGGTGGAAACCCATCTGCCGCGCCTGAAAGCCATTTCCGATGCCTGGCTGGAAGAAAAGAAGGGCAAGGAGAAGGGCTATTCTCTGGGCTATTTCGATCCGGACTATATCCGCCTGACGCCGATCGCCGTCATCCGCATCGGCGGTGAAATCATGGCCTTTGCCAATCTGTGGGCCGCCGAAGGCCGGACTTCTCTCAGCCTCGACCTGATGCGCTATGCGCCAGAGGCCCCGCCCAATATCATGGAGTATCTGTTTCTGCGGCTGATCTTTTACGCCCGCGACGAAGGTTATCAGTGGTTCAGCCTCGGCATGGCCCCGCTGGGCGGGCTGGAGGCGCGGCCTTTAAGCCCCATGTGGAACAAGATCGCGGCGCTGATCTACGCCTATGGTGGCGAGATGTACAATTTCGACGGTCTTCGCGCCTATAAGGAAAAGTTCAAGCCGGTCTGGAAGCCGATCTACTTCGCGGTTTCCGGTAACGAAGCGGCGCTGATGCCGGCGCTTCTGGCGGTGGTGCAACTGGGTGGGCGCGTCGATAAGGCCAAAGAGGCCTAACCCTCTATCTCCAGCGCATGGCCGTGGGTAATGCCATCGGGGGTGACGCGAAAGGCGTGGGCCAGAAATTCAACCCCGGCCGCGCGCGCCGCTGCAAAGGCCCGACCGAAGACCGGATCGAGGTCGTGCGCCACATCAAAACGAAACACATCGTCGCGCTGTACGCAAAAGACCACCACGGCGCGCGCGCCAGCCTCTACGCGCCCGATCAGTTCCATGAGATGTTTGGCGCCGCGTTCGGTCACGCTGTCGGGAAACTCCGCCAGTCCGGGAACGCGGCTATAATGGACGTTCTTGATTTCAACCCACGCCTCTGCCTGCTGAGTGTGTCCTTGCAACAGCCAGTCGATGCGCGAATTGTGCCCATAGCGCACCTCCGGACGCTGGCTGGCATAGCCGCGCAGTTCCGGCACCTGCTGATCCCTTATCAGGTCGCCGATCAGGCGGTTGGGCCACTGCGTATTCACCCCGACCCAGGTATCACCTTCGCGCAGAGCCTCCAGCCGCCAGCGCAGCTTTTTCGCCGGGTCACTTATTTCGGTCAAAAGCGCAGGTGTGCCCGGTCTCAGTAGCCCCAGCATCTTGCCGGGATTGGGACAATGGCTTACGACGGTTGCACCCGTATCCAGTTCGACATCCGCGAAGAATCGCTTGTATCTCGTTACCAGACGGCCTGGAGTAAATCTGTGCGCGAATGGCATGAGCGATTCCGGGGGCTAGAGCGAAATGACTTTGGGTGGAAACGCCATTTCGCTCTAAATTTTTGTTTTGTCGCGATGTTTTTGCGGAAAACCGCTCACACTTTTCCGCACATCGCTCTAATGTTCAGGGTCGTGATAAGGAGCCTGCCTCATGACGGTCAATACAGAAAATCCCACCGCCGCCGTTATCATTATCGGCGATGAAATCCTGTCGGGCCGCACACAGGACACCAATGTCAATACGCTGGCCAGATTCCTGGGCGCATTGGGCATCGACCTGATCGAGGTGCGCATGATCCACGACGATGCGCCGCAGATTGTGCGGACGCTCAACGAACTGCGTAGCGCTGTAGATTACGTCTTTACCACCGGCGGCATCGGGCCGACGCACGACGATATCACCGCCGACTGCGTGGCGCAGGCCTTTGGGGTGACGATTGCAGAGCGTGAGGACGCGCTGAAAATCCTGCTGGATCGCTATGGTGGTGACGCGCGCCTTCTTAACGTCAATAGCCGCCGCATGGCGCGTATTCCGGAGGGGGCGTCGCTGATCCTTAATCCAGTGTCCGGTGCGCCGGGCTTTCAGATCGAAAACGTCTTCGTCATGGCGGGGGTGCCGCGCATCATGGCCGGTATGCTCAACGACGTGGCCCCGCGCCTGCGTCAGGGCGAACAGGTTCAGGCGCGCACCGTCAAGGCGACCTTTGTGCCCGAAAGTCTGGCGGCGGACATTCTCAGCGCGCTCGACAAACACTATCCCGACCTGTCGCTGGGCTCCTATCCCTTCGGCATCTTCCCCGATGAGTTCGGCACGCAACTCGTCATCCGGGGGCGCAATCGCGAGGCCCTTGATGAGGCGTTTCAGGCCTTGCTCGACGGCCTGCCCGCCGTGGTCGAAAAGGCCCGCGAACGCTTCCCCGACGCCCGTTTTGAAGAACTCGTTACTCAGGATTGAACATGAAACTCAAGGCACTTCTTCTCGTCACCGCCGCGCTGGGTTGCGTGACCATCCCGGCCCTCGCCAAGCCGAAGGCCAAGCCCGCTGCCCCGGTTGCGGCCGTGGCCGAAGCGCCCGAAATCACCGCCACGCGCCTGCGGGACGCGGCCCTGCAATCGAACGGGGCCTATGAGTTCGTCACGCAACTGACGACGCGCTTCGGCGCGCGTCCGGCAGGCTCGGCGTCCGAGCGTAAAGCCGCCGAATGGTCGGCGGCCGAGCTGAAAAAAATGGGCTTTGAGAATGTCCGCATCGAAACCTTCCCGCTGGTCATCTGGCAACGCGGGGCCGAAGGCCTCGAAATCACCGGTCCCTTCGCGCAGAAGATGGTGGTGACGGCGCTGGGCGGCTCAGGCGCGACGCCAGCCGAGGGGGTAGAGGGCGAGGCGGCCGTGTTTGAAACCTACGCTGAGTTCATCGATTCCAAGGCCGACCTGACCGGCAAGATCGTCGTCATTCTGCAACCCACCGTGCGCACTCAAACGGGGCAGGGCTATGGCGTCAATTCCGGCTCGGTGCGCCGAAGTGGACCGGACGAGGCCAAGAAGCGCGGTGCCGTCGGGTATGTCATGCGTTCGCTGGGCACCGAGGATCATCGCTTCGCCCACACCGGTGCCACGCGCTTTACCGGGGTAGATGGCCTGCCGGCTCTTGCCATGTCGCCGCCGGATGCCGAACAGTTCGAGCGTCTGCTGAAGTTGCAACGCGCGGGGGAAGCCGGTCCGCTGCGCCTCAAAATGCTATCCACTCCCACGGTGCGCACAGGCGGGCAATCGCAGAATGTTATCGCCGAAATCAAGGGCTCCAAACGTCCGGAAGAGATCATCACCATAGGCGGCCACCTCGATAGCTGGGACCTCGGCACCGGAGCTATCGACGACGGCGCTGGTGTGGCGATCACCATGGCTACAGCCAAGCTGATGATCGATCACAAGCTGCGTCCGGAACGCACGGTGCGCGTGGTTTTCTGGGGCTCCGAAGAGGTGTCACAGCCGGGGGATCTGGGTCTGTCCGGGGCGGTGGCCTATGCCAAATCATCCGAAACGGACAAGCACATCGCCGCCGCCGAGTCCGATTTCGGGGCGGACGTCATCTATTCACTGGCCCTGCCCAAGAGTGACGCACCCGATTTCAACAAGACGCTGGGAAAGGTGCTCTATCCGCTCAGCATCTTCATCGAACGTGATCCGGCAACCGGCGGCGGCCCGGACACCAGCCCGCTGAACGCGAAGGGTGTGCCGATCTTCGACCTGCAACAGAACGGCACGGACTATTTCGATGTCCACCACACAGCGGACGATACACTGGACCGCATCGACCCGAAGAAGATGAGCCAAAACGTCGCCGCCTGGGCCGCAACGGTGTGGATGATCGCCAATACCAGCGTCACCTTCCAGCCGACCAACGGTAAGTAACGTAAAAGCAGGGCGGAAAACCGTTTACAGTTTTCCGCCCCTTGCTATAAGGGCCGACCGGTTTGCGGGCATGGCGGAATCGGTAGACGCAACGGACTTAAAATCCGTCGGAGCAATCCATGCCGGTTCGAGTCCGGCTGCCCGTACCAAGCCCTTGCGGCGGTGATTTTCAATACCTCAAAAAAAGCGGATGAGTTGAACCCTCTTTAACGCAGTGGATTATTGCGCCATGACATCTGTCGGTTAAGAATAGCGTTTAAATACGGAGTTTAGCCTTGTCGGAAGCGCACCCTGTCGATGTTCATGTCGGCACAATCATCCGCAATCGCCGCAAACAATTGAAAATGAGTCAGCAAGACCTGGCCAACGCGATTGGTGTCACCTTTCAACAGGTACAGAAGTATGAGCGTGGATCAAACCGCATCAGCGCGTCGAAGCTTTATCAGGTGTCACAGGTATTAATCATGCCCGTCGCCCATGCCTTTGAAGGGCTGGATTTGCAAAGTAAGGCGGCCTTCAGTGACACAGAAAACACAGTGTCCGTCTTTCTGATTTCGGCAGAGGGCGTTGAGATGGCAAAATACTTCGCCAAACTTTCGCCCATCCGTCGGCGCGGTGTCCTGACACTTGTCAAATCCATCCTCGCGGAAGACGACAAATAGCGGCAGCCTCTGTCCAGGTTCATTGCCCGATGTCGAATTACCGTGCAATATGCTCGGGCTGTTGCGGGGACAGACTAATGACCGAAATCAAAGCGGGGCTCAACTCATTGACGCCGCGCCAGAAAGAAATTTTGCGCCTCATAGCGAGAGGGTTTCAGGCAAAGGAAATTGCCAGGGAACTGGGTATAGCCGAAGGCACAGTACGCACCCACATGGAGGAGGCGCGGGCTCGCCTTGTTGTGGCCAGTACCCGTGAAGCGGCCCGCTTACTGAGCGCTGCAGAAGGCCTCCGTAATAATGACAGACGGCAGACATTGCAGATAGCGCCGGCGGCAACAGACACGCCATCCTCATCGGGCATTCCCACCTATGAGGCGACCCATGCAGAACAGGCAGTCAATCACAATACACTTCACCGATCTGCAAATGGCTCTGGAACGGCTGATGCCGCATCAGCGCGCGACGGAGATAGAAACCCTGGTCATGCAGGTGAAGCTCGAAGCCTCGACGGTCAGCGACAAAGCGGCCCTGCTGACGCTTCTGTGCGGCGTAGCTTTTCTCAACGATACATCGCCCTCATTGGTGGATTGAATGCCCTCAGCGTCATCCAGTGGTTTGCGCTGATTGTACTGGGCGCAGTCGTAGCCGTTTTGCTTTTCGGCGGTCTCATGATTGGCCTTTTCGGTATGCTTCAAGCCGTTCAACAAATTCGCCGCTAGCCCGGAAGCACTGGCTGGTGGTCCAGCCATGAAAGATCTATCCATGAAACGTTCTGTTGCTGTTCAAACCGGTGCCGATCAATTATTTGTCGTTGAGGCCAAGATCGACGATACTCTGGCCGAAGCCGCCGCTCTGATGACGACTCTCTCACGGCTGCGCATCGACGGGCGTTTCTCCGCCGTGCTGGGTCAGGACGCTATTGTGGCCGTGGGTCGTGTCGTCAGCACCCTGACCGAGGCCCGCGGTGCATTGGTTGAAGCTCATCATCACCTCGATACGGTGAAAACGCAGGTCGGCTGTGGTGCAATGGCCATTGGCGATCTGCAAAACAAACCTGAGAAAAAAGAAGACGATCGGATGCTGCGCCATACGAACAACGGAACTGAAGCCGCGTGATTAGTCTGTGGTCGATGAGCGGAACCGTATTCGCCGTGATTTTTGGCGTCTATATGCTTTTCCGCGCGACCGTATTGGAAAAATGGGGCGTGGCGGCTATTCTTTTTGGATGGTTCGCCACGCCCTTTGTTCAGCAGGGCTATGAGTTGGGCGTACTGGGTAAGCTGCTGGATGTCTTTGTGCTGGTGGTATTACTTGGCGTGTCCGTCAAGGTTCGGCGTGTTTGGACGCTGCTTGTCTGTTCGTTTCAACTGGCCACTACCTTGTCGCATGTGGTGGTGGCGCTGGCGAACTGGAACTCATCTGAAAATATTGGATACTGGGCCTATTTCACCACCATGGGCCTGTTAGGTGGCAAGGGGATCGCACTGGCGATGGGTATAGGGGCGTGGGAAGCGGCCTTCTGGCGCAAACAACCGCTTACCCCCGCCATAACGATTTGATAACGCGCGGACCTACGCGGCCGGCGACAGATGGCGCTGTGACTTCACCGCCTGCTCGGCGATGGGCTGCATGATGCGTCCCAGACCATCAACATAGAGGCCATAGAGGCGGGCAAAGCCCCCCATATGCTCCTGAAGCGTTTCAACCGTGGCGCTCTGAAGATTGACCATGTCCTGCACGGTACGCACGCCCATGGCCTGACGTGACAGGCGGTCATAGTGCGAGATCGACTGATTGCCCAGTTCGGTCATGGCCTGATTGAGTTCTGACATCAGGTCGGCCGTCTGATGGCCGGCGGTGACGCAGGCCTTCAGCGCTTCGCTGCCCATTTCGACCCCGCGCTGGCTGAGGCGCTGGGTTTCGGCGTGGGTGCGGTTCAGCGCGTCCTGACCGATGGCCATGCCGCGCTCAGTGGACTCCTTCACGGCATCCTGTGTGCGGTGCAGGGCGTCGGATGCGGCAGAGGTGGCGGATTGCGCCGCGCCGCTCAGCGTGTCGGCGGCCTTTTCGACGGGTTTTTCAGGCGAGTTTTGCGGGGTTTTCAGCGGGTCCATAGTCGCATCCTTAAGGTGCGCCACGGGCAAAAGCGCGTGGCCTGGGGAGGGAGGAAGGGCAGGGGGTGAGCCGGTGAGGCGGCCTCTGTATAGCCCTTTGTCCGTAAGGATGTTGCGGTGCTTCCCGCGATGAGGGGTAAGTATTGCCTAAGGTTTAGCCGCGCTGTCCATAAGCCGCATAGAAGGCGGCAACGGCGGCCTCGACCTCGGCTTCGATTTCGGCCTCGTCCGGTTCGGGGAGGTAGTTGAGGAAACGCGCCTTCTGATAACGGCTCTGGCACAGGGCGATGAACTGATGCGCCGCGCGTAAGGTATCGTCGATGACGAACTCGCCGGCCTGGGCCGCCTCGGCCAGAAAGTTGGCAACATTGCGCGCCCCGCGCAACGGGCCGTTTTCGTAAAAGGCCCGGCCTATGTCGGGCCAGCGTTCGGAAACTGCCATGATGACGCGGTAATTGCGCATGGTCGAGTCGGAGGTCACAATGCGTAAATATTGCTTGGCCCAGCGGCGCAGGGCTTCGCGATAGCCGCCGCCATCGACCTCAAACGAGTCAATCAGCCGCGCATGGATGGCGCAGTGGCGATCCACGAAGGCCTCGAACAGTTCCTCCTTGCTCTTGAAGTAGTTATAAAGCGTGCCCTTTGAGCCGCCCAGCTTCGCGGCGATGGCCGACATCGACGCAGCGTCAAACCCTTCTTCGAGGAAAATCCGGCTGGCCACATCCAGTATGGCTTCACGACGGGCGTCCTTGTCGGGACGAGATTTTAACTCTTGCATCTTAGCCTCGGTGTGGCGTGCAATCATTTGCAGACGTTGCGACGGACCACGTTTTGAATATGTGTCGTTGATACATCAGCCTTTTGCAGTGCGCAAAAAATTACTGACCGTACCGTACGGTTTGATTGACAATATAGCGATCGCGGCGTATAGGCGCAACAGATAAATGACCGTACCGTACGGTTCGCGAAACTGAGGGCGTACCTGATGTTTGTATTTAAACGACCCGCAATGGGTTTGCTTATGGGCGTTTCGGCCTTGGCGCTTACCGCCTGCGCCGCGCTGCCCAAGGCTGAGCCCGTTTCCCCGATCCCCACCGCCAGTGCTGTGCCTCAGGACATGCTGATCGGTCGCTGGTGGGAGGGCTATAAGGACGCGCAACTTACCGATCTGGTCCAAACGGCCCTGCGCGACTCCCCCAGTCTGACCGCTGCCGCCGGACGTCTTCTGAAGGCGCGCGCGCTGGAAGACACGCAGAAAGCGACGCTCTATCCTACGGCGACGGCCTTGGGGGCGTCCTTGCAGATGGGCGGCAAAAATCCTGCAATCGATTCACTGACGCTCGGCGGCATCAATTTCGGCTGGGAGCTGGATTTCTGGGGCAAGAACCGCGCCGGGGTAAAGGCGGCGGTGTCGGCCGCCGAGGCCGCCCGCGCCGACGGACAGCAGGCCGTACTGGTCTTGTCGACCTCTCTGGTCAATGCCTGGTTCGAGCTGGGTCATATGTATAAAGACCTCGATGTCGCCGAACGCAATCTGGCCATCCGTACAGACACCCAGTCTCTGGTCGCGCAAAAAGTCGAGGGCGGTCTGCGCCCGCGCGCCGAGCTGGAACAGGCCCGCGCCAATGTCGCCAACAGCAAGGGCGAGGTGGCGGCTCTGAACGAGCGCATCCTGATCCAGCGTCACCTGATCGCGGCGCTGGCCGGTCAGGCCCCGGCCTTTGGTGAAGCCCTGCCGAGACCCGTCCTGCCCGATACGCACGATTTCAAGGCCCCAACGCGCATTGATCTGGAGCTGGTTGCCCGCCGTCCGGACGTGGCCGCTGCGCGGGCGCGGGCCGAACAGGCCGTACACGGCACTGAGCGCGCCAAGGCGTCCTTCTATCCCAATGTCAACCTGATGGCCTTTGCGGGCAAGGTGTTCCTCAACGACCTGTCCGGGTCGGGCATGGACGCCATCAATGCCGGCCCGGTGATCAGCCTGCCCCTGTTTGAGGGGGGCAAGCTGCGCGCCAATCTGCGCGGCGCCGAAGCCGATCAGTCGGTCGCTCTCGCCAGCTATCATCAGTCCGTCATCAACGCCATGCAGGAGGTCGCCGATACCGGTGCCAGCCAGACAGCGCTGAGCGAGCGGCTGAGTCTCTCCAACGAAGCCCTCGCTGCCAGCGAGGAGGCCTATCGCATGGCCCGTCTGCGCTACGAGGCAGGCCTCAGCGATTACGCCAGCCTGCTGGTTATCGAACAAAATCTCCTGTCGCAGCGGACCGCCAATACGGCCCTGCAAAGCCGCGCCCTGACCCTCGAAGTCGCTATGGTCAAGGCGCTTGGCGGTTCCCACTGAATTCCACGCTGAAGAAAAAGTGACGCACCATGTCCGATACTGAAAACACCCCGCCCGTTACGCCGGCTCAGACGTCCCCCGCCAAATCCAATGATCGCCGCCGTCAGCTCCTGACCGGTCTGGCCGCCGTTGTCGCCTTGGGAGTGCTGGGCTATGGCGCCTATTACATGCTGGTCGCCTCGCACTATGTTTCGACCGACAATGCCTATGTCGGGGCCGAAACGGCGCAGGTCAACGCGCTGGTCGGCGGGCCCGTGGCCCGCATCCTCGTCAAGGAAACCCAGATGGTGAAGGCCGGTGACGTGTTGCTGGTCATCGACGATGCCGATGCCAAGATCGCCGTCGAGTCCGCGCGCGCCGCTCTGGCCACCGCCGAACGCCGCGTGATGGGCTACTACGCCAACGACAAGGCGCTGGGCGGTCAGATGGGGGCCCGCGAAGCCGACATCGTGCGCGCCGACGCCGGGATCAAGGCCGCTGAGGCCGAGGTGCACCGCACCAAATTCGAGTTCGAACGCCGTAAGAGCCTCGCCACCAGCGGGGCGGTGTCTCAGGAAGAGGTCGTGGCCACCGAAAGCGCCTATGCCGCGGCCATCGCCAACCTCAATGCTGCCCGCGCCGCCCGTATTCAGGCGCAGGCCGCGCTGGCATCGGCTGAGGGCAACCGTCAGAGCAATGCGACGCTGATCGCGGGGGTCAAGCCGGGTGAAAACCCGGAAATCATGGCAGCGCGCGCGCGTCTCGCCTCGGCGGAACTAGCGCTGGAACGCACCGTTGTGCGCGCGCCCGTCGCCGGTGTCGTTACCCGCAAGTCGGTGCAGGTTGGCCAGCAGGTGCAGATGGGTTCGCCGCTGATGTCGGTGGTGCCGATTTCGCAGGCCTATGTCGATGCCAACTTCAAGGAAGTGCAGCTCAAGAAAGTGCAGCCGGGTCAGGAGGTTGAACTGACCTCCGATCTGTACGGCGAAGGTGTCAAGTACAAGGGCAAGGTCGTCGGCGTGTCCGGCGGTACGGGCTCGGCCTTTTCGCTGATCCCGGCGCAGAACGCTTCGGGCAACTGGATCAAGGTCGTGCAGCGTCTGCCGGTACGCATCCAGATCGACGAAAAGGACCTTAAAGAGCACCCGCTGCGCGTTGGTCTGTCGATGAAGGCCAAAATCGACGTATCGAAGTAAGGCCTGTCGTACATAACCGCCTTCCGGCTACGCCGGTACCCCCTGATTCAGGGGGAGTTGAACTTAATGGAGCGCCTTATGGCCTCATCTTCTTCCTCTTCCGGACCCGCGCCGCTGACCGGCGTGTCACTGGCTCTCGCCGCCGTGGCGCTGGCGCTCGGCACCTTCATGCAGGTGCTCGACTCGACCATCGCCAATGTCGCCCTGCCGACCATCGCCGGTAATCTCGGCGTCGCCTCCGATCAGGGGACGTGGGTCATCACCTCCTTCGCCGTCGCCAACGGCATCTCGGTGCCGCTGACCGGCTGGCTGATGATGCGCTTTGGCGTGGTGCGCACCTTTGTCGTCTCGGTGGCCCTGTTTACGCTGGCCTCGTTCTTATGCGGTATTGCGTGGAACCTGCCGTCGCTGATCCTGTTCCGTATTCTGCAAGGGGCGGTGTCAGGCCCGATGATTCCGGGCTCTCAGGCCCTGCTGATCATGATCTTCCCCCCCGATAAACGCTCGACAGCGCTGGGGGTGTGGTCGATGACCACGCTGGTCGCGCCGGTGCTGGGGCCTATTCTGGGCGGCTGGATATCCGATAATTTCGCGTGGGAATGGATATTCCTGATCAATGTGCCGGTGGGGATTGCCTGTACGTGGATATGCTGGCGCTTCATGCACAATCGCGAAACCCCGACCGTAGCGCGTAAGCTGAACATGGTGTCCTTCTCTCTGCTGGTCTTCTGGGTCGGGACGCTGCAACTGGTGCTCGATACCGGTAAGGACGCCGACTGGTTCAATTCGGCCCATATCGTCATCCTGTCGCTGCTGGCCCTGATCGGGTTTGTGGCGTGGCTGATCTGGGAACTGAACGAAAAGAACCCGGTGGTCGATCTGTCGCTGTTCAAAAGCCGCAACTTCGCGTTTGGTGTTATCGCGCTGTGCGCCGCCTATGCGGTCTTCTTCGGCAACAATCTGCTGATGCCGCTTTGGCTGCAAACCAATATGGGCTATGTAGCGACCTGGGCCGGTCTGGCGGCCGCGCCGTCGGGGGTGGTGGCCGTCTTCCTGACGCCCTTCGTGGCCAAGATTTCCAACCGCATCGACGCACGCATCATGGCGACCATCTCGCTGCTGCTGTTTGCCCTGTCCTTCTATATGCGCTCACTCTATTCGCCGGATATCGACTTCGGTCACCTGATCCTGCCGATGTTCGTGATGGGCGCGGCGATGAGCGCCTTCTTCACCTCGATGATCACCGTGTCGTTCCGCGACGTGGCCCCGCATCAGATGCCGGCCGCGTCAGGCCTGTCGAACTTTGCCCGCATCACGGCCGGCTCGTTCGCGGCCTCGCTGACCACCACCTTGTGGGACAATTACGAAACCCACGCCCTGAACAATATCTCAGGTGCGATGGCGGGCGGTTCGGGCGGCGGCAATTCCGGTGGGGGCGGTGGCGTCGATCAGGTCGTGTACCAGATGATGCAGATGGGCCTGTCTCAGGCGCAGGCCGTCGCCGCCATCACGCGGCAAGTCAGTCAGCAGGCCTATCTGCTGGCCACCGTCGATATCTTCCGCATCTCGTCGATCATCATCGTGTGCCTGATCCCGCTGATCTGGCTGAGCCGCAAGGCGATGGCCAACGGACAGGTCCACGCGGCGGACTGATCCTCACGCAGGCTGAAACCACAAAGGGCTGGCGGAGATTTCCGGCAGCTCTTTTCCTGTCTTTGGGGCACACGGCAAGGTCAGCGAAACCATCTCTACTAAAGCCGCTCAAGCTGCTATTGAGGCGGTGGCCAAGGTGGGCAGGCGCGCCCGGCAAGGGCTAAAAATCCAGATATTTAGTCCCCTTAGGCGGGCGTCTGACAAGGCGGGCTGGCTCTATGTCGGCCGCCTTAACTTTGACGAAGACAAAATCTGCCGTCCGGCAATGAACAGGCCCGGCAGTACGCCGATGACCGACAAAAAGACAGGCAGGGCCGGCAAGGTCAGTACAGACCCCAGCAGCGGCGTCAGGAAAACGCTGCCCCCAAGTATGGCCATAGCGACCATCAGATAGAGGGCCATCTGTTTGCGGAAACGGCGGCGCTCGACGGCTTCGAGAACGCGCAGTTCGAAGGCCATATCGCGGGCGGGTACGTTCGTGGGGGCGAACATCAGACGCAATGGATCGCTCATGGCTCTACTCCCAGAAGTTCACACAGTCGGGCACGCCCACGCTGACTATGCGATTTTACTGTGCCAAGGGGAAGCCCCAGAATCCGGGCGGCTTCGGCGTGGCTGTAGTCTTCGGCTACGCACAGCGAAATGACCGCCCGCATATCGAGCGGCAGGGACTGCATGGCTTTGTCGAGGCTCAGGCGTGTTTCGTGCGTGGGCGTTTCCGCTTCGCTACGCAGCGACAGCCACGCCCCGTCGCGGCTTTCGGCACGTCGGACCCGGCGGCGGTCATTCTGCGCCTTTTTCCACGCGATGCCGCAGACAAAGGTGCGAAACGACACGCCGGGCTTCAGGCGGTCAATCCGCTCCCAGGCGGTGACGAAGGCCTCCTGCGCCAGATCATCGGCGTCGGCAGGATTGGCGGCCAGCCGTCGCAGAAACTGCCGCACCGCCTGCTGGTGCGCGGCTACCAGAGACGCGAAGGCCGCCTCTGATCTGCCGCGTGCCTGTGCGTTGCGGGTCGGGTTCACGCCTAGTCTTTCCGCATCATCTTGGCGATCAGAATGATGAGCGAAACGAGAGCGGCAGGGGCAAAGCCCAGCCCCAGCGCGAAATAGACGTCGCTGCCCTGCTTCCAGCCGACATAGCCAAAGGCCAGGGCGAAGGCCGAGAAGATGCAGACCATGGACACCAGACCGCTATTGGCGTTCTGGCCCGTTTTATCCATGCCATCGTCACCGTTTAAGCCTTCGAGCAGGGCCGCCGGTGGCTCCTTGCCCTGTTCGAGGTACTGACGGATCAGGCCGATGCGGTCCTGTCGGGACTTGTGGTTCATGTACATGGCGTAAATACCCATACCCATGCCGAAAAAGGGGAAAAGCAGCCACCAGTATTGCGCAAAAAGGGTGTCCATCCGTAGTCTCCGGTTGCGTTGATACCCCTGAGGCGAAGGCCCGCAGGGTAAGGCAGGGCAGGGGGTGAATGTTGGCATCGACATCCTGCCTTGTCCCTTAATGTGCGCCGCTGGGATGGATGGATGCAGGCCGGTCAAGATTTTCCCACAGCTTAATACCAACGGCCGAAGATGCTGACCGCATCCGGCCGTTGAAGACACGAGACTGTCTCATATGTATCAGCGACATGAGACAGTCTCGAAAGGAATACCAAGGGTCATTTTCAATGACTCTTGGTATAAGCCAAATCCCCTGCGTATCGAATGTTTATGCGCGCGGGCGTATCCTTAGAGGGCCGCAAAAGGTCGTTGATCCAGATCCACCTGCAACGGTCACACTGCGGCCCGAAGGCTCTGGTCTCTCTACGGGGCCTTCGTGATTTTGCCAGCGTCTCCCTATCGCCCCTTTATACGCTTCGGCCTAGTCTGCCCTTATCGCATCGGGCGGCGGGCACAGCCTTTCTGACCGTTGGGGTATAAAGGCTCCGGGGAGAGAGACCGGAGCCTTTTTCTGTGCCGGTTCTCCTGTAAATTTGCCGTTCTGATGGCTTGTCAGCCGTCGCAAAGCGCCTCACTATGCCGTGCATTCCAGCATACACAGAGGATGTCATGGCGTTTCGGGACCTGTCCGGCGCGGTCGATTTCGCCCACCTTGAGGCCTACACACTGAACGATGCGACGGTGATCGAGGAGGTGCTGCGTTTGTTTCAGCAGCAGGCCGACCTGTGGGCGCCGCTGCTCGATGTCGGCCATCCCGGCTGGCGCGACGCCGCCCATACGCTGAAAGGGGCAGCGGCCGGGATCGGAGCCAATGCGCTCTCGGCGGCCGCCGAAGTGGCCGAGCGCGGTGATGAGGGAGGGGCGCCAGGGCGTCTGGAAAAGGTCCGCGATGCACTCGATGCCGCGCTGATGGATGTGGCGGCCTATCTGCATGGACTGGAGCTAAACCGTCTCAAGAGCTGAAATCGCTTGTCGGGGCAGGTCGTGGCCGCTAAATGCGCCACAAAACCCCGAAAAGGCCCCCACAATGAGCGATGAACTCCATATCCTGTGCACGGACCGCGACGGCGTGCAGCACACCCTGCCGGCGATCGAAGGCTGGCGCATCATGGAGATCATCCGTGACAACGGCCTGCCGATCAAGGCCGAATGCGGCGGCGCGCTGGAATGCGCCACCTGCCACGTCTATGTCGGCGCGGACTGGCTGCCCAAACTGATCGAAAAGTCGGATGAGGAAGAGGAAAAGCTGGACGAAGCCTTCCTCGTGAAGCGCAATTCGCGCCTGTCGTGCCAGATCCTGATGCGCGACGATCTCAATGGCCTTGAGGTCACGCTGGCGCCGGAGGGATAACGCTGGTCGGCTAAGCGATGCTAGTGTCCTGAATCTGAGATTCACATGTGCTTGATATCGTCCACTGGTGAACTTCAGATTCAAGAGGGCACTAGCAAATTATTGTATCTATTATCGTTTTTTGAATTTGAAGTTCGCCCGGCTCTCGATATCAGAATGAAGCGAGCTTCAAATTCACGATACTAGCATTGGCGGGGCAAATCGGCTATGCGAACAGGGTAAATGACCCGTTCTCAAAGGTTCGCCCCCATGCGTAAGACCCTTCGTTCGCTGCTGATCACCGGCGTGGCCCTGCTTTCGGCCAGTTCCGCCCTTGCCTGGGGGCCGACCGGCCACCGCATCGTCGGCGAAGAGGCGGCGCGCGCGCTCCCGGCCTATATGCCGGAGTTTGTGCGCAGCGCTCAGGGTGTCGGCGATATCGGCTTCTATTCCAACGAACCCGACGCCTGGAAAGGCGCGGGCAAGGTGCACGATTTTGAACGCGATTCCGCGCACTTCATCGATCTGGATGACGAAGGCAAGACTCTGGCGGGCGTGCGTCTTCAGGAGGTGCCGCAGTCGCGTTCGGACTTCGACGCCCTGCTGCGCTCGAAGAACGTCATGCCGTGGAAGTCGGGCTATCTCAACTATGCGCTGGTCGATGCCTGGCAGCAGGTGGTCAAGGATTTCGCCTACTGGCGCGGCATGACCTATATGGAGGCGCACGAAAGTGACCCCAAGCGTAAGGCGTGGCTGAAGGAGGCGATCCGCCGGCGTGAGGCCCTGACGCTGCGCGACATCGGTATCCTGTCGCACTATGTCGGCGACTCGTCCCAGCCCCTGCACCTGTCGATCCATTATAACGGCTGGGGCAAGGAATATCCCAATCCGCAGAACTTCACGCTGGAGCCGATCCACGGTCCGCTGGAAAGCGCCTTCGTCAGCGCCAATATCAATAATGAAGACGTGCGCGCCGCCATGTCGGCCAGCGAGCCCTGCACCCTTGCGGCCGAGCGCTGCTTCGATGCCAAGCTGGAGCGCAACTGGAAATACGTGACGCCACTGTATGAGCTTTATAAGGCCGGTGGTTTCAATGACGGCGATGCGCGCGGCAAGGGCTTCATGGTCGGGCGTCTGGGGCAGGGGGCTTCGGACCTGCGCGATGTGCTGCTCGATGCGTGGCGCGAGTCCAAGACCATGGGCTTTGGCTACCCGGCGGTGACCTATGAAGACGTGGTGGCCGGTCGCGGCGATGCGTGGAAGGCCCTGCGCGGCCAAGACGACAAGTAATGCCGCTGCCCGCGCTCAATGCCTACGGGACGAAGGTGGCTGGCCTGACCTATCTGGCCCGCAGCGCCGCCTATGCGCTGATCGGGCGTGACGGGCGTCTGGCCCTGATGCGGCAGGACGGCAAGCTGGACCTGCCTGGCGGTGGCATTGAAGGCGACGAAACACCGCAAGAGGCGGTGGTCCGCGAATGCCGCGAAGAGGCGGGGTTTGAGGTCGCGGTCGGGGCCTTTGTGGGTGAAGTCTTGCAGTATTTCATCAATACGGATGGCAAGCCTTACGCCAACCATGCGCGCATCTATCTGGCCGACATCGTGGCGGAGCGGCCTGAAACCAAGGTCGAGATGGACCACGACACCGAGTGGCTGACGCCGGTTGACGCCCTGCTGGCGCTGGAAAAAGAGGGCTACGCTGCGGTCCTGCTACAGGCGCTGCGCAACCACCTTATCGACGCAGGATGAACTCAAGGTCGGTGGTGCCTCCCACCTTGAAACCGTAATCGCCGACGCGTCTAAACCCATAGCCTTCATAGAGTGTCTGGGCGCGGTAGTTTTCGCTCCATACGCCGATCCATTGCGGCGCATCGCCATAGCGCGCCTTGAGAAAGGCGAGCCCCAGCTCCAGCAACCGCTTGCCAAGGCCTGAGCCCTGCGCCTCGTGATGGACGTAGAGACGCTTGATCTCCCCTTGCGTTTGCGGATCGGCTTCGGGGTGAGGCAGGCCGACGGGACCGGCCTGAATATAGGCGATAGCGTGGCCCCGGTTATCGCGCACCAGTCGCCAGAACTGATCCTTCCCTTGCGTCTCCTCGCCCAGTACCTGCGGCGCGTAGGCTGTGTCGAGATAGGCCGCGAGGTCTTCGGCGGGATAGAGGTGGCCGAAGGTGTGGGTAAAGGTCTCGCGCCCCAGTCTGGACAGATCGCTCAGGTCAGCGCTTTGAACGGGTTGAATCAGCATGGTGGCGTTTATAGACGGTGGGGGCGGCGGAGGCTACTCCGCCGCCGTTGAGTGATTACCCTTTCAGAAGCCCCGTCAGCACCTCACGCACCGTCTTCGGAGTCTGACCGGTCAGCGTCTGCACCGTATCCGTCACCCCGTCGAGCTGCCCGGCGCGGATGGCGGCCTCGGCCGAGGTCAGCATATCGGCCACGAAGTCAGGCAGGCCCGCCGCCTTCAGGCCGCCGCCGAATTGATCATCGGTGAGCGGGATCAGGTTCACCGACTTGAAGGTGATGTCATTAGCGAGGGCCACGACGTCGCCATAGGTCAGGGCTTCGGGGCCGGTGACGGTAAAGGTACCGCCGGGGGCGTCACTGAGGGCCGCGGCGGCGGCGCGGGCCGCGTCTTCTCGCGCCACATAGGCCACGCGGCCTTCGGGGGCGGAGGTATAGAACTGACCGCTGTCCAGCGCGTGCGGCAGGCCCATCATCAGGTTTTCGATGTACCAGTTGTTGCGCAGGATCGTATGGGCGATGCCGGAGGTCTTGATCGCCTGTTCGGTGCCGTAATGGTCGGGGGCGAAGCTGATCTTGTTGCCGGGTTCGGCGTTGGGCAGCGAGGTATAGACGAGGTGCTGCACGCCCGCGGCTTTGGCGGCTTCGATGGCGGCCGTGTGCTGTTTCAGGCGCTGACCCGGCACGGCGAGGGCGTCGGTGGAGATGATTAGCACGCGGTCCACGCCTGTGAAGGCCTCAACGAGGGTGTCGGGCTGGTCAAAATCGGCGGTACGGGTGGCAAAAGACGTGTTCAGTTTCGACGGATCGCGCGAGGCGGCGATGACGGTGTGCGGGCTGTTCTCCAGCGCCTTCAGGACAAGCTGACCCAGTTGGCCCGAAGCGCCCGTGACGAGTATGGTGGACATGGGGTGGTCCTTTCTCTATATATATCACATTAGTCTCAAAATGAGATCATGTGCAAAATAGGAAGTTTTGTGTCCCTGTAAAGACGGCACTATTTCGGGAGATAGGGATGAAAAGGGAACCATTGGCGCGCAGCCCAAAAAGTGGGAACCGGTTTCTGGACTCGGCTGCGCAACCCCTCAGAATCGTGAGTGCGGAAGAACCGACGATTACCGAAGCCGTGCTCAATGCCGGGTTCGATATTTCGACTTGTCCGGTGCGCGATGTGATGGATCATATCGGTGGCAAGTGGTCGAGCCTGATGCTGCTGGTGCTCTCGACCAAGCCGCACCGCTTTGGCGAGCTGAAGCGCGCCGTGCCTGATATTTCACAAAGGATGCTGACCCAGACCCTGCGTGACCTGCAACGCGACGGTTATATCAGCCGCCACGTCTTCGCCACCGTGCCGCCTAGTGTCGAATATCGCCTGACGCCGCTGGGTGAGTCGCTGATGCCTGCCCTCAGGGCGCTGGTGGCGTGGGCCGTGGACAACCACCCGCGCATTGCTGAGGCGCGTCAGACCTTCGACGCCGCATGAAAAAACCCTCTCCTTTAGAGGAGAGGGTTGAGCAATTACGCCTTCAGCGCGTTCCAGGCGTCCACAAAGGAAGTGGCCTTGGCGTGGACGATTTCCGGCGTGTCGCCGGGCTTATAGACGCTGGAGCCGATGCCGAAGCCGGCGGCACCAGCGGCCACGAATTCCTTCATATTGCCGGGCTCAACGCCACCGACCGGGAAGACGGGCAAGGTGCGCGGCAGGACGGCCTTGACGGCTTTGAGGCCCTTGGGCCCGGCCAGTTCGGCGGGAAACAGCTTGAGCGCGTCAGCCCCGGCATCGATGGCCGCAAAGGCTTCGGTCGGGGTGAAGAAGGCCGGGAAGGAGATCAGCCCCAGCGCCTTGGCAAAGCGGATGACTTCCCGGTTTGTGTTTGGCGAAATGCAGATCTGCCCGCCGACATCGTGCAGCTTTTGCACGTCATCCAGCTTAAGCACCGTACCCGCGCCGACAATGGCCTTGTCGCCCAGATGAGCCGCCAGCTTTTCGATAGAAACGAACGGCTGCGGCGAGTTGAGCGGCACCTCGACCACCTTGAAGCCGGCGCTGATCAGGGCGTCGCCGACGTCCAGCGCTTCATCGGGGCCGAGGCCGCGCAGGATGGCGACCAGCGGCAGGGTGGCCAGCGTGTCCTGCCAGCGTTGGGTAAGGGTCATTTGGAACTCCGGAGCTTGTGAATCGCCCAAAGGCCCGATTCAGAGGCGGCATTGCCGTCGAAGCGGGTCACATCGGTAAAGCCGGCGAAGGCCAGCGCTTTTTCATAAAGATCGACCAGTGCGCCGTCGCCGACCAGACGCACCGGGCTCTTGCCGTGGCGCTCCAGCTCGGCGACGATTTCCGCGCCGATCAGTATGCCCGACAGATAGGTCGCCAGATGCTCTGGCGCGATGTGGTTAAACAGGGCTTCGGTGCGCACCGAGAAGATCACCGACAGGAAGGCGCGGTTATACATGCCGCGCTCAACGCCTTTCAGGAACACCTCTTCGTTGTCGGTGCCGTTTTCCATCAAAAGGCCAAGGATCGAATGGGCCTTCAGCACCTGGAACATTTCACCGGTCATGTGGGTCGAAAAGGATTCGACTTTGCCGCCACGCACCAGCGCCCACTTGGAATGGGTGCCGGGCAGGACGAAGAAGCCATCAGACGGATCGGACTGAAGGATGCCGAAAATCTGGGTTTCTTCGCCGCGCATGACGTTGAGCAGGCCCGTGCCGGGGCTTTCGGCGAACAGGCCGGGGACGATGGCGACGTCCAGATCGGACGGGGCCTTGACGAGGCCGTCGGCGAGGGTTTGCAGGCTGGCCGGGCAGGCGGCGTAGGGGGCTTCGACCCAGCCCTGACGCGATCCCACCATGCCGGACAGCAGGAAGGGCAGGTGCTCCAGACCGGCGAAATCGCCTTTCAACACGCTGAGGAGTGCCTGTTCAAAGCTCAGCACGCCGAGGTTTTTCAGGCCGATATTGGCGGCGTGGCGGGCGATGACCTGACCGGCCTCATCATAGAGGAACAGGCGGAAATTGGTGGTGCCCCAGTCGGCGGCGATCAGCGAAGGTGTGGTCATGGCTTTTCCTGAAATCTCCTCCCCTGCGTGGCGAAGGGAGGTGTCGGCTGGGTGTTCCTACCCCCTGAACTTTTGCGGTTCAAGGCCGGTATGGCCCCGCAACAGTTCACTTGGGATTTCAAACAAAGTCCCGGCTTCACGATCATCGGGCTGATCGACGGCGGCGGAGGTCACGAAGACGCGGTCCAGCGCCGCACCGGCGAAGCAGACATTGGTGATCTGTTTGGCAGGCAAGGCGATGGAAAAATCGAGCGCGCCGTCCGGCGTAAAGCGGCTGACCTTGCCGCCGCGCCAGTGGGCGATCCAGATGCCGCCCTGCGCGTCGGTGGTCATGCCGTCGGGCGAGCCCCAGTCGTCGGGGAAGTGCACAAATAGGCGCTTGTTGACCGCTTCGCCGTCCACGATGTCGAAGACGAAGACGTCGTTTTCGCCTGAGTCCGTGTGATAGATTTTGGCATGATCGGGCGAGAAGGTCGGCCCATTGGCCACCTGATAAGGCCCATCCACCTCGGTATGGCTGAGGTCGGTACTCAGGCGGTACAGCGCACCGGACTTCTTTTCCTGCGGCTTGTGCATCGACCCGGCCCAGATGCGGCCCTGATCGTCGGCCTTAGCATCGTTCAGACGGTTGCCCGGTTCGTGCGGGAAGGGGTTGGCGATGTGCTTGAGGATAAAGGGCTCAAGGGACAGTTCGTGGAACCCGCTCATCAGGCCGGCGATAAACCCGCCCTTTTCGCGCTCGATGACCCATCCGATATGATCCGGAAAGTACCAGGTCTTTTCCGACCCGTCGGCCAGATAGAAGGCGTGCAGGCGATTGCCCAGAATATCCACCCAATAAACGCAGCCGTCGCGTCGCGACCACAACAGGCCTTCGCCCAGAGCGGCCCCCGGTTTGGAGCGGCGAAGAATAGCATCGGTCATGGGGTTCCTCCGGTTTTTATCTGGCCTTTCTTTTGTCGGACTATAGAAGGTCGCGCAAGTCGTCAAGTTTGTATGATAAATAAGCCGTCTGCGCTCTTTGGTCAGAAGGCGGATCGGAGGCGGAATAATTCCTATTTAAATCAGGGAGCTACGAAAAAGTCTCGCGAATGTTACCTTACGTCTATCTTGACGTTCGCGTAAAGCGAGCGCAAGTAAGCACCCACGAGCGCATCCTGAAAAGTGTAAAGCGGTTTTCAGACAAGATGCGCGACCAAAAAAACCAAACCTCAGGAGGATGGCAATGGCCAGCTTAAGCCCAGGCGCCTATATTTACGACGCGGTGCGCACGCCGCGCGGCAAAGGCAAGAAGGACGGCAGCCTGCACGAAATCACGGCGCTGGACCTGTCGCGGCAGGTGCTCAAGGGTCTCAAGGACCGCAACGGTCTCGATACGGCGCTGGTCGATGATGTGGCCTTCGGCTGCGTCACCCCGGTGGGTGAGCAGGGCGGCGATATCGCCCGCGCGGCGGTGCTGGCGGCGGGCTATGCGGAAACGACCGGCGGCATTCAGGTCAACCGCTTCTGCGCGTCAGGCCTTGAGGCGATCAATATCGCGGCGGGTAAGGTCATTTCCGGCGAAGCCACCATGGCCATCGGCGGCGGCGTCGAAGCGATGAGCCGCGTGCCCATGGGCTCGGACGGCGGGGCGTGGGCCATCGACGTCAATGCCGCCTTCCCGACCTATTTCGTGCCGCAGGGCGTGTCCGCCGACATGATCGCTACCAAATGGGGCTTCTCGCGCAACGACGTCGATGCCTACGCCGTCGAATCGCACAAGCGTTCGGCGCAGTCCTGGGCCGAAGGGCGTTTCAAAAAGTCGATCCTGCCGGTGAAGGATCAGATGGGCGTCACCCGTCTCGATCACGACGAAACCATCCGCCCCAATACCGACATGCAAACGCTGGGCGGCCTCAACCCGTCCTTCGCCATGATGGGCGAAATGGCTTTTGATGCGGTGATCAATCAGCGCTATCCCGAAATCGAGCGCGTCAACCACGTCCACACGCCGGGCAATTCGTCAGCCATCGTCGATGGTGCGGCCGCCGTGCTGATCGGTTCGGCCGAAGCCGCCGCCCTGTCGGGGCTCAAGCCGCGCGCCCGCATCAAGGGCATGGCCTCCATCGGTTCCGAGCCGTCGATCATGCTGACCGGGCCGTCCTTTGCCACGGAAAAGGTGCTGAAAAAGCTCGGCATGAGTGTGTCGGACATCGACCTTTACGAACTGAACGAAGCCTTTGCCTCGGTCGTGCTGCGCTACATGCAGGCGCTCGATATCCCGCATGACAAGATCAATGTCTGCGGCGGCGCCATCGCCATGGGCCACCCGCTGGGGGCCACGGGCGCCATGATCCTCGGCACCGTGCTTGATGAGCTTGAGCGCACGGGCAAGGGGACGGCACTGGTCACGCTGTGCGTCGGCGGTGGCATGGCCACGGCCACGGTCATCGAGCGGATTTAAGAACAGTCGAGGGAGAAAACACAATGGAATGCTTCAAAACCGAACTCGACGCCGATGGCATCCTGCTCTGCACCTTCGACGTGCCGGGCAAGACGATGAACACCTTTACCAAGCAGGCCCTGACCGACCTGCTTGCCATTGCCGAGCGCGCCAAAACCGACGCTGAGGTCAAGGGTGTGGTGATTACATCGGGCAAGACGACAGGCTTCTGCGCCGGGGCTGACCTTGAAGAAATGCTGGGCGGAGCCTGGGAAGCCAAATCGGACCCCAGCGATCCCGAAGGCGCGCTGAAGGCCGGTTTCGCTGCTGCCTTTGAGATGAACCGCGTCTATCGCCAGCTTGAAACCTGCGGCAAGCCTGTGGCGGTGGCGCTCAACGGGCTGGCGCTGGGCGGCGGTCTGGAACTGGCGCTCGCCTGTCACTACCGCGTGCTGAATGACGGCCCCAAGACGCAGGTCGGCCTGCCGGAAATCAAGATCGGCCTCTTCCCCGGCGGTGGCGGTTCGCAACGCCTGACGCGCCTGATCGGGGCGCAGGCGGCGCTGATGGCCATGTCGGAAGGCAAGAGCTTCAAGCCGAAGGACGCCCTGTCTGCCGGTATCGTACACGAGGTGGTGCCGGTCGGTCAGGAGATCGAGGCGGCCAAAAACTGGATCAAAACCAAAGGCGATCCGGTCGCCCTGTGGGACAAGAAGGATTACAAGCTGCCCGGCGGCGGCCCCTACCATCCGGCAGGCGCGCAAATCTTCATCATGGCCAATGCCCTGCTGCGCAAGCAGTCCTACGGCAACTATCCCGCCGTGGTGAACCTGATGCGCGCCGTCTATGAAGGCCTGCAACTGCCGTTTGACAGCGCCATCAAGGTCGAAAGCCGCTATTTCGTCAACACCCTGCAAACCCCGCAGGCCAAGGCGATGATCCGCACCTTCTTCTTCTCCATGCAGCAACTGGGCAAGGGCTCCGGCCGCCCGGCGGGCGTGGAAAAGACCGACCCCAAGCAGGTGGCCGTTCTCGGTGCCGGCATGATGGGGGCGGGGATTGCCTATGTCTCTGCGCAGGCCGGTATCCGCGTCATCCTGATCGACCGTGACGACGCAGCCGCGTCGAAGGGAAAATCTCACTGCGAGTCCCTTGTCAAAAAGGCCGTATCGCGCGGCAAGATGACCCCGGAAAAGGCGCAGGCCCTGCTTGACCTGATCGTACCGACCTCAGACTATACGCAGATTGCCGGTTCCGATCTGGTCGTCGAAGCGGTGTTTGAAAACACTGAACTGAAGGAAAAGGTCACCAAGGACGCCGAGGCCCAGCTCTATACGGGCGATAAGGCCGAAACGGCGATCTTTGGCACCAACACCTCGACCATCCCCATTTCGCTGCTGGCCAAGGCTTCGGTCGATGCGTCGAAATTCATCGGCATCCACTTCTTCTCGCCGGTGGACAAGATGATGCTGGTCGAAATCATCCGCGGCAAGGAAACCTCGGACGAAACCCTGGCCAAGGCCATCGACTATGTGTTGAAGATCCGCAAGACGCCGATCGTCGTCAATGACGCGCGCTTCTTCTACGCCAACCGCTGCTTTATCCCGTTCACCGCCGAAGGCCTGCACCTGTGGGCCGAAGGCTACGCCCCGGCCCTGATCGACAATGTCGGCCGCGCCACGGGGATGCCGCGTGGGCCTCTGGAGATGATGGACGATGTGGCGCTTGACCTGCTGGTCAAGATCACCTCCGAAACCGCCAAGGCCATGGGCGATGCCTATGTGCCCATCCCCGGCGAAAAGGAGGTGGCGCAGATGGTCGCCGACGGGCGTCTGGGGCGCAAGAACGGCAAGGGCTTCTACGACTATCCGGAAGCGGGCGGTAACAAGAGCCTGTGGCCGGGCCTGTCGGACAAGTTCGCCCCCACCATCACCGACTCGACGCCGGAACTGGCCGAAGATATCCGCAAGCGCCTGCTGTATATTCAGGCGGTGACGGCGGCGCGCTGCTTCGAAGAGGGCGTCATCGGCGATCCGCGCGAAGCCGATGTCGGGTCGATCCTCGGCTGGGGCTTTGCGCCATGGTCGGGCGGGATCGTCTCGCTGATCGACGCCATCGGGACGGCGAAGTTTGTCGAAGAACTGGACGAACTGACGGCCAAGTACGGTGACCGCTTTGCCCCGCCGCAATTGCTGCGCGACATGGCGGCGAAGGGCGAGACCTTTTATGGCCGGTTTGGGAAGACAGATGCGGCGAAGGCGGCGTAACCTGTCTTAACGGAAAATACCGGAAGAGGGGGCCATTCAGGCTCCCTCTTTTGCTTTGGGAGAGCTGCGTTGAAACATCTGGTGGTCTTTTTACACGGTGTCGGTTCGTGCGGTGCGGACATGATCGGTCTGGGGCGGCACTGGGCTGAGGCCTTGCCGGACGTAGCCTTCGCGGCACCTGACGGACCTGATCCGTTCGATATGTATGTGCAGTCCAGCGGGCGGCAGTGGTTTTCGGTCAAGGGCGTGACGGCGGACAACCGCGCGCAACGCCTTGTCGAGGCGCGTGAGGCCTTTGATGCCACCCTGCGCGGAGTCATGGCCGAACGCGGCATAGACGATCCGGCGCGCGTGGCGTTGGTTGGCTTTTCGCAAGGGTCGATCATGGCGCTTGATGCCGTGGTTAGCGGACGCTGGCCCGTAGCGGCGGTGGTCGCCTATTCCGGTCGCCTGTCGTCACCGCTACCGTGGACGCCTGCCCCCACGCCAATCCGGCTGATGCACGGCGATCAGGATGAGGTGATCCCCTTTGCCGAAACCCTTGAGGCGGCTGAGCGCCTGACCGCCGCGGGCGTGAGCGCCGACGCCCACATTCTCAAAGGGCTGGGCCATAGTATCAATGCGCCGGGCTCGCGTTTGGGGCGCGATTTTCTGGTGACGGCGCTGAGTTAGGCTTCTGGATTAAGCCTCTTCCGGCGTCAGGGTCTGCATCGACAGGGCGTGGACCGGGCCGCTCAGTTCCTCACGCAGGGCCGCATTGACGGCGCGCTGACGGGCAACGCGGCTCTGCCCGCGAAACGCCTCAGAGACGATCAGGACGGAAAAGTGACTTTCGCCCCCTTCACGCGCGCCCGAATGCCCTTTATGCTTATCGCTGTCGTCCGTCACCTCCAGACGAAGCGGGGCAAAGGCCGCCGTCAGTTTGGTCTCGATGGTCTCGCGTGTTTTACCCATAATTTAACCTCATAAGGGCTTTATAGAGGCCCGACTCCGACCTATATGGTCGGTTTGCGTAAAGTTCAAAGGGTCGCGTTCGAAATCATGAGCGAAGGGTTCAAGTACAAGCCGAAGTTTGGTCTGGACATGCGTATTCGCCCGCCCAAGGAGGGCGAGGTGAATGGCAAGCGTCCCGAAGACGATGTGCTGTCGCTGAAGCCGGGGCAGGTGCGCTGCGAATGGCCGGAATGCCATCGTGCGGCCACGGCCAAGGCCCCGAAGTCGCGCGAAATGATGAACGAATACTATAACTTCTGTCAGGCGCACGCGGGCGAGTACAACAAGAACTGGAACTTCTTTGCCGGCATGTCCGAAGGCGAGGCCAAGGCGCACCGCGAAGCGACCATGACCGGCGGCCGCCCGACCTGGGCCTTCCGCGCTTCGGCCGCGTCGCGCGAAGCGGCGGCCTTTAGCGCCGGAAGGACCAAGGGCGCGGGCATGTACGACCCGCACTCGGTGTTTGGGGCCGGTGCCGCCCCGCGCAAGCCCGGCGAAGACGCACCGATCCAGCGTCAGTTCGGTAAGATCGAACGCGGGGCCTATGCCGACCTTGACCTTGAGGTCGGGGCCGAGCCGGAAAAGGTGCGCGCCGCCTATACCGAACTGCTCAAGCGCTGCCACCCGGACAATAATGGCGGCGACCGCTCGGCCGAGGACAAGCTCCAGCGCGTCATAAAAGCGTATAAAGTCCTCAAAAAAATGGGTCTGGCTTAAAAGCCTTGAATTTGGTGATCTGGTGCGTCGGCGTCACTTGCCCGCATTCATATACGGGCTGCGTTAGCCTCCGGCCATCTCATTCAAATTGAAGGCTTTTGGGTTATGCAAGGCTAAATCCCTCGCCCCTGCGGGAAGAGGGTTAGGGAGGGGATTATGGTCGAGGTCAGGACCGGTGGGTGTCAGTGCGGCGCGGTCCGTTTCCGCGTTGAAGGCGAGCTTGGCCATGCCTCTATCTGTCATTGCCGCATGTGTCAGAAGGCCTATGGCAATGTCTTCGCGCCGCTGGTCAGCGTGCGGCAGGCGACGCTCATCTGGAGCAAGGCCGAACCCAAACGCTTCCAAAGCTCCAACCTCGTTCAGCGCGGTTTCTGCCCCGACTGCGGGACGCCGCTGACCTACGAAGCGCCGGACGGTGTGGCGCTGTCCATCGCCGCCTTTGATGATCCCGTTGACATCGCTCCGGTCATTCAGTTCGGCACCGAAGGCCGTCTGCTGTGGGTCAATGGCCTGCACGCCCTGCCGGGGCGCACCACGCTGGAAGACATCGAGGCCGCGCCGTTTCTGGATAAGCTGATCAGCTATCAGCACCCGGACCATGACTGAACAGCCGTCAAAAAAATCCGTCTCCGGCGTGTTTTAGGGTTGAGTCTTGAGGGCATAGGTCTTAGCTGAAAAACGCATCCGTTCGTCCGTCCGAAAGCGTTTTTTGCCATGCCCGTACTCACCTCCGATACCCTGACCGATCCGCTTCTGGGCCTTGTGCCGGACAAGAAGGTATCGCTGCGTGAGGTATTCGGCGTCGATTCCGACATGCTGGTCTCGGCCTTTTCGACGCGCGATGAGCATGTGCCGGAAATCGACCCCTCCTATCGCTTCGACCCGCAAACGACCATCGCCATCTGCGCCGGCTTTGCCTATGACCGCCGTGTCATGGTGCAGGGCTTCCACGGCACGGGGAAGTCCACCCATATCGAGCAGATCGCCGCGCGGCTGAACTGGCCGTTGGTGCGCGTCAATCTCGACAGTCATGTGTCGCGGATCGACCTGATCGGTAAGGACGCCATCGTGCTCAAGGACGGTCAGCAGGTCACCGAGTTCAAGGAAGGCATCCTGCCGTGGTCGCTGCAACGGCCCGTGGCGCTGGTCTTCGACGAATACGACGCCGGGCGTCCGGATGTGATGTTCGTCATCCAGCGCGTGCTGGAGGCGCAGGGCCGCCTGACTCTGCTGGATCAGAACAAGGTCATCCGCCCCAACAGCTTCTTCCGCCTGTTTGCCACCACCAACACCATCGGTCTGGGTGACACCACCGGGCTTTATCACGGCACGCAGCAGATCAATCAGGGTCAGATGGACCGCTGGTCGATCGTCACCACGCTCAACTATCTCAGCCATGAGGCCGAGGTGGAGATCGTGCTGGCCAAGCTGCCGGAGTTCGATACGCCGGAGCGCAAGAGCCTGATCGACGCCATGGTGCGCGTTGCCGACCTGACGCGCTCGGCCTTTGCCAATGGCGATATTTCGACCGTCATGTCGCCGCGGACCGTCATCACCTGGGCGCAGAACACGCTGATCTTCGGCAATGACCCTGAGGTGGCTTTCCGCCTGACCTTCCTCAACAAGTGCGATGAGCTGGAGCGCCCGACACTGGCGGAATTCTATCAGCGCAGCTTTGGCGCGGATGTGAAGGAAAGCGCCCTCAAGGTGAAGGTGATATAAAAGTTCCTCCCCTGATTTGGCGTTAGCCGAACTTCGTTTCAGGGGAGGGGGACCGCGAAGCGGTGGTGGGGTTAATTCCTTCGTTTTAACCCCCTCCGGCGCTTACGCGCCACCTCCCCCTGAAATCAGGGGGAGTGCTAGGAAGCAAAAAGGTTCGATGGCCAAGCCCGTTACCGTTCTGTCCGATCCGTTTCGCAAGGCGCTGATCCATTCGACGCGCGCTTTGGCGGAAGACCCCGAACTCGAAGTCGTCTTCGGACCGGACGGGCCGCGTCTGGATGGCCGAAAGCTGGTCCTGCCCAATCCGCCGCGCGATTTAAATCCGAAACAGTCGCAGCAGATTCGGGGCATTGCCGACCGTCTGGCTCTGCGTTTTGCGCATCATGACGACAAGGTGCACGCCCGCGCCCGCCCGCGCGATCAGAAGAGTGGTGAGGCTTTCGATGCGCTCGAGGAGGCCCGCCTTGAGGCCATCGGGGCGAACGCCATGGGCGGGGTGCGGCTGAACCTCAATGCTGCCAATGTTGGCGCTCTGGAAAAGAGCGGCCTTGTCTCAAAGGAGACCAAGGACGAGGTCGGTATGGCCTCGATGCTGGGGCAGATCGCGCGGGAATACCTGACGGGGGACAAGGCCCCCGGTATTATCCAGCGCATCATCAACTTCTTCCGGGGCGATATCGAGAGCAAGACCGGCGAGCGTCTTCAGCAGTTGCTGCCTTATATCCATGATCAGGCGGAGTTCGCCAAAAGGGCGCGTTGCATCATCCGTGATCTGGATATGGAAGACGACTCTCAGGACGCGGAAGACGAAGAGCAAAAGAACGACGAAGGCGAGGACGAGCAATCCGAAGGCAATGACCCGTCGGCTGAGGCCGAAGAGGATGCCGAGGATCAGGACGATTCGCAGCCGCAGCAGGAAGAGGAACCCACCGGCGGCGACGATCAGTCCCAGACCGGTGACGAGGACTTCACCCAGATGTCGGGCGATCCTCAGTCTCTGGCTGAGGGTTCGGCCGATGAGGTGGTCGATGGCGAGGCCGCCGAGGCCAGCCAGATGCAGACCCCCAATGCGGGTGGTGAGCGCAAGGACTATGACGTCTTTACCAAGGCCTATGATGAGGTCATCAACGCCGAAGACCTGTGCGACCCCGAAGAACTGGAGCGGTTGCGCGGCTTTCTCAATCAGCAACTGGCCAATCTGTCGAACGTGGTGGCGCGGCTGGCCAACCGGCTGCAACGCCGGCTGATGGCGCAGCAGAGCCGCTCGTGGAATTTCGACCTCGAAGAGGGCGTGCTTGATGCGTCGCGCCTGACGCGGGTGATCATCGACCCCAGCGCGCCCTTGTCGTTCAAGCAGGAGAAGGACACCGAGTTCCGCGACACGGTGGTGACGCTGCTGCTCGACAATTCCGGCTCGATGCGCGGGCGGCCGATCATGGTCGCGGCCATCTGCGCCGACGTGCTGGCGCGCACGCTGGAACGTTGCGGCGTGAAGGTCGAGATTCTGGGCTTCACCACCAAGGCCTGGAAGGGCGGGCAGTCGCGCGAACAGTGGGTGCGCGAAGGCAAGCCGGCGGCGCCAGGGCGTCTCAACGACCTCAGGCACATCATCTATAAGGCGGCGGATAACCCTTGGCGGCGGGCCAACAAGAATCTCGGCCTGATGATGCGCGAGGGCCTGTTGAAAGAGAATATCGACGGGGAGGCCCTGCAATGGGCCTATACGCGCCTGCTGGGGCGGTCGGAGTCGCGCCGTATCCTGATGGTTATATCCGACGGCGCGCCGGTCGATGACTCGACCCTCAGCGTCAATTCGGGCCACTATCTCGAAAACCACCTGCGTAAGGTCATTGCCGACATCGAAGGGGCCGGGCGTGTCGAGCTGGCGGCCATCGGCATTGGCCACGACGTGACGCGCTATTACCGCCGGGCCATGACGCTGATTGATGTCGAGCAACTGGGTGGAGCGCTGATCGAAAAGCTGGCCGAGCTGTTCGACGAAAAAGCCGCCGCACGGCGGTGATATGTCCGCCTCTGGTTTGTGCAGGGTGTGGTCAAACGGAGGTCTCATGCGATTGGCTTTGTGGCTTTCTGCCCTGCTGACCACCACGGCTGTGGCCGGTCCCGTCCCCTATCAGGGCGGCACGCGGGTCACCTTCACGCCCTTGCCGGCGGTCAGCGACGCGCCTGCGCAAAAGGCCCGCTATGTCGGCGGCTATGAGGTCAAAGGAGAGGGCACGTCCTGGCTAACCGGCCTGTCCGATCTGGTCGTCAAACCGGGTAAGGACGGGGTTATGATCGACGCCATTGGCGATTACGGCAGCCGGGCGCGCTTCACCCTGCCGGTGCGCGGCACAGAGGGCCCGCTGAGCGTGGAGATGTTGCGCGCAGCCGACGGCAAGCCCTTTGGCAACAAGTCGCTGTCGGATGCCGAAGATATGGCCCTCGATCCGCGCGACGGCACGGTCTATGTCTCGTTTGAAGGCGATGCGCGCGTCATGCGCTATGGCCCCGATCTGGGCGGGCCGGGGGAGCGTCTGCCGCTGACCGGCCTGCCCGCCCTGCCGTCGAATGAAGGGCTTGAGGCCGTCACGCTGCACCTGTCTGCAAAGGGTGAGGCGTCGCTGATTCTGGGTGCCGAGGTCGGCGGTTTTTGGAAGTGCGCACTCGATACCTACAGATGCGAGACGCTTACCGGGCCGACCACGCCGGGCTTCACGTACAAGCTGGTGTCTCTGGCCCCGCTCGACCCGGCCAAACCCGATGAGATGCTGGCCCTCTATCGCTTCTATCTGCCCGTGGTGGGGGCGCGCAATGTCCTGCGTGTTTTGCGGCTGGAAGGAAATCGCCTCAAGCTGGTCGATACGATCCTGCGAATCGAACCGCCCCTGCCTATCGACAATTATGAGGGCGTGTCGGCGGTGAAAACGCGCGACGGTTACCGGCTTTATCTGATCAGCGATCCTATCGGGGACAATGACCCGACCCACCTGCTGATGTTCGATTATCGGCCCTGATGCTTACGCTGATCGCCCCGGCAACCGCTTCCGCCCAGATTATGCTGGCTGTTCTGGTCTGGCGGCAAACTGCTTTGCCGGGACGCCGCGAGATGGCAGCCGCCCTGTGTCTGGGGGCGCTCTATTTTCTACACGCTGCTTTTCCGGAAGCGCTGAAGCCCTTGGTGCCCATCATCGCGACCGGACCTCTGGTATTCAACCGCGCCGTGGGTTTGGGTCTGGAGCTGACGCCGCGCCCGCTGAAGGTCGATGCGGCGCTTCTGGTGTTGCTGGTGGGATTGTCAGGTATCGGACATGTCTTTTCAGCCCTGCAACTCGTCTGGGATGTCGTCAGTCTCTATCTCTTTTTTGAACTGCCTGTACGCCTGTGGCGGCGCTTGCCCGGCGACCTGCTCAACGCGCGGCGCCGCGCCAGCTATGCCCTGCTGGCCATTGGGACTTTGCTGGGTGCCGGTGTTGCCGTAGCCTCGATTCTGGGCGGGTCTGCTCCGGCGGCCACTGTCGGTGCCTTTCTCACGCTCTGTCTGTGTCTGGCGACCGCGGCCTTTGGCGGCGAACTTAAACGCACCCTGACGCCGCAGCGCTCAGTCCTGAACGTGGCCGAAACACGCCTGCTGCAACGGGTGCGCACCGAAATGGCCGAAGCCTATGCCGACCCCAACCTCACCCTGTCGCGGCTGGCGCAGCGGCTCGGCGTGGCCGAACACCACCTGCGCCGGGTTATTCACGCCGGCGAAGGTGAGGAGCATTTCAGCCGATATCTCAACCGCTGGCGCATCGAATCGTTCAAGGCGCGGGCAAAGGCAGAGGGTACTATTCTCGAACTGGCGCTCAGCGTGGGTTACAATTCGCTGTCAGCCTTCAATCGCGCGTTCAAGGCCTCGGAAGGCGTAACGCCCAGTGCCTTCCGTGCTGCCCTGAAGGCGAAGACCAGTGAGACGATGCCGAACACGGCGGATACGCCCAGCGGCCAATAGGTATTGCCCAGCAGTGTGCCTGCGGCAACCGACAGCAGGGCGCCGGTTAGTCCTGTCATCTTGAAAGCGTGCTCAGCTGGGTTCAGCCATCTACGCCAGCTTTGAGGCAGGAGGGCGCGCCCGACATCCCAACCGCCATAAAAGATCATACCTCCCATCGCCCCGTTGACGAGGGCGTGGGACCAATGCACGGCCCCACCGTGACGAATGTACCAGAACAGGCCAATGCCTCCTCCCAGCAGGGCGAGCGCGGGAACCATGTCCGGCCACGTACGGCCCCGGTCCTGCAAGCGCAGGGCGCGTGGCCCGCTCCATAGCTGATACGCGACCAGCACACTCACGCCTACCAGATCCAGCTTGCCACGAAACAGGAACGCCCCGATCAGGGCGGCGGCAACCGACAGGCCCGTCAGCCCCAGCATCAGGCGGCCGCTGAGTCGATGCAGGCGATCACCTTTGCGGCGGCCCAGAATGAATAGCCCGGTCAGCAGGGCGGCGCTGGCGCTCAGGACGTGGGTGAAGATGTTGAGACTGTGCAGGTCAGGCATAAAGGGCTCCTTGTGTAAGGGCCTTTGTGCCGGGCATATGTCGCTTCGACTGCGCGATTTCAGAAATCAGTCATACCAAGAGTCATTGAAAATGACTCTTGGTATTCCATTCGAGACCGTCTCATGTTGCTGATACATATGAGACGGTCTTGTTTTTTTCGACGGCCGGATGCGGTCAGAATCTTCGGCCGTTGGTATCTTCATGCCGCGCATTTTCAGGCAACAAAAAACCCCGAAGCCGGAGCCTCGGGGTTTTTCGCGTGTTCGGTTTATGCCTAAAAGATTAGGCCGCAGCCTTCTCAGCCAGCTTCGCCTTGATCTGCTTCTTCAGGCGACGGGCGCGCAGAGACAGTTCGGTATCGTCAGCCTTGACGAGGAAGGCGTCCAGACCGCCCTTGAAGTCCAGCGTGCGCAGGGCGGCGTTGGAGATCTTCAGACGGAAGGATTGACCCAGAGCTTCGGATTGAAGCGCGGTTTCACGAAGCGAGGGCAGGAAGCGACGCTTCGTCTTGATGTTTGAGTGGCTCACGGAATGGCCGACCATCGGGCCGACACCGGTGAGTTCGCAACGACGCGACATGATATCCACCTTCGTTAGAAACAATAGACAGGGCGCGGCCTTTCAACGGCAGCGCAAGAGGCGCGTTCTATAGGCAAAGCCAGCCACAGCGTCAAGCGGAAAAACCCCGTGTTCAGGCGAAAGCCTTCGGCAGGTCTGACATCGGCTTGACGACGATCTGCTGGGAATCGCGCCAGATGATTTCCTTGGCGATGCGCGCCTTGATGTCACGCACCGGCAGGCCACCTTCGCCAATAAGCCAGGCGCAGTAGCGCGCCCGCTCAATGGCTTCAAGCGCCTTCGGATCGAACCAGCAGATGCCCCAGATTGACCGCCGCCGCTTGAAGTGACGGCCGATTCGGTCGGGCACTGCCAGATAGCGGTTGTACCAGTCGAACTGCTCAGACAGTTCGTCGGTAATCCAGCGCGGCGCGCCGTTGCGATACAGATACCACGACGCTTGAAAGAAACCGCTTTCGACGCCGCTCCACGGATGGATCAGCGGCGTCACAAAGCGCACATATTGAGACGAGGACATGACCTTACACGCCCGCGCAGGTTCATGCGCGGGGTCCTTCTGTAGGTTGGGAACGGGAAAGCGAAAACGGCCCTTCCGGCCTATTTCAGGCCCGAAGGGAGATTGCGTTCGGATGGCCGGTTAATCTGGCGCATGCGGAAATCTCCGGTGTGAGGTCAAAGAGGCGCCCTGATACCTGCCTCGCGGTGATCAGGCAAGATGGTTAAAAATGAAATCATCTACTGTGGAAAACCGGCCACAGGTGAATCCGCAGTGACTCTTTATGGCATCAGGCCGAAATGTCCTTCCGGCGGCGGGTCACACCTATCACGAGGATAAAATGGACGACACCGCGAAGTTCGATACCGTCGCCGGTCAGGGCGGAGAAACCCATCAGCAGGTCCATCATTCTGGTCCGCATACGCCGCAAGGGCATCTGACTACCAATCAGGGGATTCGCGTCTCTGACAACCAGAACAGCCTGAAGTCCGGGGCGCGTGGCCCAACCCTGCTCGAAGACTTTGTTCTGCGCGAAAAAATCTTTCATTTCGACCATGAGCGCATCCCCGAACGCATCGTCCATGCCCGCGGTTCGGCGGCCCACGGCTATTTCGAACTTACGCAGTCCCTGTCCGACATCACCACGGCCGATCTGTTCCAGCGGGTGGGCGAGCGCGTGCCGGTCTTTGTGCGCTTTTCGACCGTCGCCGGCGGAGCGGGCAGCGTCGATACCCCGCGCGATGTGCGCGGCTTCGCGGTGAAATTCTATACGCAGGAAGGCAACTGGGATCTTGTGGGGAACAATATCCCGGTCTTCTTCATTCAGGACGCCATAAAGTTTCCTGACCTTGTGCACGCGGTGAAGATGGAGGCCGACCGGGGCTATCCGCAGGCGGCTTCGGCGCACGACACCTTCTGGGACTTCGTGTCGCTGATGCCGGAATCGACGCACATGCTGATGTGGGCGATGTCTGATCGCACCCTGCCGCGCGCCTTTCGCACCATGGAAGCGTTCGGCATCCACACCTTCCGCTTCCTCAATGCCGAGGGGAAGTCCACCTTCGTCAAATTTCACTGGAAGCCGAAGCTGGGGCTGCAATCGCTGGTGTGGGACGAATCGCTGAAGATTCAGGCCGCTGATAACGACTTCCACCGCCGCGACCTCTATGAGGCCATCGACAGCGGGGCCTTCCCTGAATGGGAACTGGGGGTGCAACTGTTCGATCAGGCGCTGGCCGACAGCCTGCCCTATGATGTGCTCGACGCCACCAAGATCATCCCGGAAGAGGTGGTGCCGGTGACCATAGTCGGGCGCATGGTGCTTGACCGCAACCCGGACAACTTCTTTGCCGAGGTGGAGCAGGTGGCCTATTGCCCGGCCAACATCGTCCCCGGCATTGACTTCAGCAACGATCCGCTGTTGCAGGGGCGGTTGTTTTCCTACCTCGATACGCAGCTCAAGCGGCTGGGCAGCACCAACTTCCACCAGTTGCCGATCAATGCGCCGAAGTGCCCCTTCCAGAACTTCCAGCGCGATGGCCACATGCAGATGCAGGTGCCCAAGGGGCGCGCCAACTATGAGCCCAACAGTCTGGGGGCACACGGCGAAGATGGCGGGCCGCGTGAATGCCCGGTGACCGGGTTCACGACGATCCCGGCTCAGGACGGGGCGAACGAGCAGGGTGACAAGCTGCGCGTGCGGCCGGAGCTGTTTGCCGATCACTATTCGCAGGCGCGCCTGTTCTGGAAATCGCAGACGGAGTCGGAGCGGGCGCATATCGCTTCGGCCTTCGTGTTTGAACTGTCGAAGGTCACTCTGCGGGGCGTCGCGCCAAGGATGGTGGCCAATCTGCGCAATGTCGATGACGAGCTGGCGGCGCGCGTGGCGGCGGGGCTGGGGATCGACCTGCCTGACGCAGCGCATGCGGCGCGTGAACCCATCGACCTAGCACCGTCCGACGCTTTGTCTATCCAGAAGAACCTGAAGCCGACCCTGCAAGGGCGCAAGGTGGGTATCCTGATCTGCAAGGATAGCGACGCAGCGGTTTTACGCCAGCTCAAGGCCGACATCACGGCGGCGGGCGCGACGCCCTTCGTGGTTGGGGTGCAGATCCACGGTATACCGCTATCGGATGGCAGTCTGGCCGATGCCGACGGGCAATTGCTGGGCGCGCCGTCGCAACTGTTCGATGCGGTGTTTGTCCTGCTGTCGGAGGCGGGGACGCAGCGCCACCTCAAAGAAGCGGCCTCGGTCGAATGGGTGATGAACGCCTTTGGGCACCTGAAGGCCATCGGCCACACGCCGGAAGCTCAGCCCCTGCTCGACAAGGCGGGCGTGGTGCCGGACTCGGGCGTGGTGGAGGCCGACGGCTTTATCGCTGCGGCGGCGCAGCGCTATTTCGACCGCGAACCGAGCCTGCGGACTCTGGCCTGAATGCAAGAAACCCCGGAGATCGCTCTCCGGGGTTGTCTTTGAGGCTGTCGCCCAAAATCAGGCCGCCTTGATCAGCGACTTGTTGAGCAGGGCCACGGCGGCGTCGCGGTCGATCTTTTCGATGGCGGCGACTTCGCGGGCCATGCGGTCCAGAGCCGATTCGTAAAGCTGACGCTCGGAATAGGACTGCTCCGGCTGATTTTCGGCGCGGTGCAGGTCGCGCACCACTTCGGCGATCGAGACGAGGTCGCCCGAATTGATCTTGGCTTCGTATTCCTGAGCACGGCGCGACCACATGGTGCGCTTCACGCGGGCACGGCCTTTCAGCGTGACCAGCGCCTGCGACATGACGGCGGCGGGGGCGAGGTGGCGCAGACCGGCCGTCTTGGCTTTCTTGGTCGGGACGCGCAGGGTCATCTTCTCGTGGTCGAAGGTGACGACATAGACTTCGAGCTGATAGCCGGCCACTTCCTGGCTCTCGACGGCGGCCACGGTGCCGACGCCATGCGCCGGATACACAACCTTGTCGCCCGTTTTGAATTCGAGTTCTGCTGCAACAGTCGTCATTGCGGTCCTCTTTCTGTTTGAATGAGGCCGAAGGTCAGGCGCTGAGCTAATCCGTTCACACGACGCCTACGGCTGACCGGCGATCAGGGAGGAGGCCGGAAGACGCAGACGCAAAAAAACAACGACGTCCCTTGATTGGCTTAGGGGCATCGCTGCTATGTATGAATGGACTAAGACAAGCCTGTCATCCGACCTTTGTCGAAGATGCCGGATGTGCGGGAGAGCGCAGGCGGCATTTTAGGTGAATATAGGGAGATGCCGGTGGAACGCGACGCGCGCCTTTGCATCAGTGAAATCATGTCTATCATAAAATTACACAAAAATAAAGTCCGGCTGTCAGGAAAGCGTCGCCGTGATGCGCGGCGCAGGGTTGAGGTCAGACACCAAGTGTATCTGCATCTTGCAAATGGACGGGTGTGGTAAATCCGGTGGTCATCCGCGCTTACACTTCCTGAAACAGCGAATTTTTGCATCGTTTTCAATCAAAATGGGCCTGTGTTTAATTTTAAATGACGATATTTCCTGTTTCATCAGGATTTTGGGCATGGCAAATTTCCGAGCGGGGAGGGGGCGCGTTCAAAAAGCTTGTGGATGAAAGTATAGGGGCGGGGGCGGTGGTGCAGAGGCATCACGTCGCAGGCGGCAACAATTATGAAGATTTGTTACGGCTGTCGTGATCGCGCGGGCCGAAGGCGGGCAGGCTCAGCGACCAGTGAATCGCCGCCCCGCGCAGCGCCAGGGCAGCGGCGAATCCGCTGAGGCCCGCCGGCCAGAAGGACAGGCCAAACAGGGTCAGGCTAACAAACACCGACGCCCCCAAGAGCGCGGCGGTGATATAGATTTCCCGGCGCAGCAACAGGTTGGGCTCTCCGGCCAGCACGTCGCGGATAATCCCGCCAAAGGTTGCCGTCAGCACGCCCATGACCACGGCGGACACAGGCGCGACGCCGAGGTTAAGCGCCTTGGCCGCCCCCACCACCGCATAGGCCGCCAGCCCCATGGCGTCCAGCCACAGCATGGCCAGCATCCGCTTTCCGGGCTTGCCATCCGGACCCGGTGAGGCATGGCGCGGAGCCAGTATCCACACGGCCAGCCCGGCCAGCGCGCAGATCAGGATGTAGTCCGGCCTTTGGACCCAGAACACCGGTGCTCCGATCAGGAGGTCACGCAGTGTCCCGCCGCCAACGCCCGTAATGGCGGCGAAAAAGGTGAAGGTAATGATGTCCTGCCGTCCGCGCGCCGCGGCTATGGCGCCAGAGGCCCCGAACAGGGCCACGGCGGCGTAGTCCAGCCAGAAGAGGGCGGTGTTGAGGGCACTGACGGCAGGGTCGGGGACGGTCATGTGCCTTGCTTACTGTATTTTACCCGACGATGCGATTCCCACTCGCGTCAATCATCAATTCGCCGTCCTCCTTGCGGAAGGGCCCGTCCGGCCAGCGTTCCAGCAGATCAAGCACCTTTTCCGAAGGCCGGCACAGCCGCGTGCCTTTCGGTGTCACGACGAAGGGTCGATTGACCAGTATCGGATGGGCCAGCATGGCCTCGATCAGGTCTTCATCACTGACGCCGGGCTCCAGCAGGCCCAGTTCGGCCGCCGGTGACTTGTGTTCGCGCAGGGCCTGACGCGGCGTCAGACCGGCTTCAGCAAACAGGGTCAGCAACGGTTCGCGCTGCCAGCCGACGCTGAGATAGGGAATGACGTGAGGTGTATAGCCCGCCGCTTCGATGACGGCGAGGACGTTGCGCGACGTGCCGCAGTCGGGATTGTGATAGATGGTGACGGTCATGAGGCCATCCTCTCTGGGGTGGTTTTGCTCTCTTGGGAAATCTGGGCTGGGGACGACTTTAGCAACCAGCCAAAACCGAGGATGGCCATAGCGGCGCCTGCGCTTTGAGCCGCGATAAAACCGGGCACGGAGGCGAGGGCGATGCCCGCGAAGCTGTCGGTCAGGCTGCGCGCCACCGTCACGGCGGGGTTAGCAAATGAGGTAGAGCTTGTGAACCAGTAGGCTGAGGTGATGTAAAGGCCTATGGCGGGGGGGGTAAAATCGGGCCTAAAGCGCAGGCAGCCGAAAATTGTACCGATCAGGCCAAAGGTGGCTACGGCTTCAGACAGCATAAGGCCGGAACCGTCGCGCAGTCGGGTCGCCGACTGTATCAGGGCCTCGCCGAACATGGCGTGGGCGATCCCGACGCCGATGACCGCTCCGGCGAATTGCGCGACCATATAGGCTGCTGCCAGAGCCGGTTTGATGTCGCCGCGAATCATAAAAGCCAACGTCACCAGCGGGTTGAAGTGCGCGCCGGACAGCGGCCCGAACAGGCTGATCAGTACGATCAGGCCTGCCCCCGTTGCCAGCGCATTCGCCATAAGTGCCAGGGCAGAGTTGCCGCCTGACAAAGCCTCGCCCATGAGGCCCGACCCGACCACAATCGCCAGTAGCCAGGCGGTGCCCAGTGCCTCAGCCGCTAATTTGCGTAAAGCCATCTCCATGCGTCGCCCCTCAGCACGCACAGGTGAGTTTGGCGATCACAGGCTGACACAGTTCGGGCGCGCCGCCGCAACAGTTTTCCATCAGAAACCCCAAAAGCCCGCTGACGCCATCCATATCGGCGAAGTAGCGAATACTGCGTCCCTCGCGCACGCTGTGGATCAGGCCCGCCTGAGTCAATATGGCCAGATTGGCAGACATGGTGTTCTGACGTACCTCCAGACGGTCGCCGATTTCACCTGCGGGCAGGCCCTGACGCCCCACCTGCACCAGCAGACGGAAGACATCGAGGCGTGTTTCCTGACTGAGCGCGGCAAGGGCATCGAGGGTTTGCTTTTTATCCATATATCATGATTATTTGATATATTTGACAGAGTCAAGAGAGACGATGGTGCTGCCTCAGATACAAAAAGAGCGCCCGATGCGGCGCTCTTCATCTTTTATTTGCCGTCACCCGGCTTTTCGGAGAAGTATTTCTCGAACTTACCGGTTTCGCGCTCGAAATCCTCGCGGTCAGCGGGCGGCGTGCCCTTGACCGAGATGTTGGGCCAGACGCGGGCGTATTTGGAGTTGACCTCCAGCCACTTGCCATCCGGCTCATCCTCGGTATCCGGCTTGATGGCGTCCACGGGGCATTCCGGCTCACAGACGCCGCAGTCGATGCACTCATCCGGATTGATAACCAGGAAGTTTTCACCCTCATAGAAGCAGTCCACCGGACAGACTTCGACGCAGTCCATAAACTTGCACTTAACGCAGGGATCGGTGACGATATAGGTCATGGAACTCAGGTGCCTTTAGTGGGGATAGGTGCCACAAAACAGGGTCTGTAAAGTGTTTGGGGGTCATGACTTTTGCGGCGCGCACTGTCAAGGCTTTAGCCGCACACCAACCGCGATTTTTACTAAACCGCCCAAGGGCTTTGGCTTAAGCCTATGCTTTGCGCCTGAGAGTGAAACCTATTCGCAGGGTTCATAGAGGCCCTGCGCTTCGCTGGCCGGGCCGCGACGTTCCCCCATGTCGAGCACGTGCACATCAACCAGCCGCGCCCCGATGGCGAATGTCAGCCGGTCGCCAATTCGGACTGTGTGGCTGGCCTTCTGAATGCGAGCGGTCTGGCCGAAGCGTTCCAGCCGCAAAAGGCCGCTTTCGGCGAACTTCGCCGACAGGGCGCGCGTCTTGAAAAAGCGGGCGCGCCACAGCCAGACATCAATACGGCAGGTTTCAGAGGCAGAATCCATCCCCCATTCTAACCCTGCGATTGCAAAAAGCATTGCATATTTTGCGCCGATGTCGCAGGTCAGCAATCGATTGTTTTACGCTCAACACCAGGGGATTCGTTGTGACAAGCCTGTTGAAGTCAGAAGGTAATCTGCTGATCGCGCTGATCGTGGCGGCGATTGCCATTCCGCTGGAACACAGCCTTGTCGGCTCCGGTCAGAGCGTGGCCCTGATCGCGTCTATCGCCCTGATCGGGGTGATCATTCTGGTGTCGTTGCGCGTGGCGCACCACGCCGAGGTGCTGGCCGAAAAGGTCGGCGAACCCTATGGCACCATGATCCTCACCCTGTCGGCCGTATTGGTTGAGGTGGTCATCCTCGCCATCATGCTGGGCCACTCACACAACCCAACGCTGGCGCGTGACACCATCTATTCGGCGGTGATGCTCGACATCAACGGCATTATCGGTGTGGCGGCCATTCTGGGTGGCCTCAAACACGGTGAGCAGCCCTATAATGATGCCTCGGGCAAGACCTATATCGTCATGATCATGACCGGTATGGGCGTCTCCATGCTGGTGCCCGAATTTATCCCGGTGGCGCACTGGAAGGCCTATTCGGTGTTTTCCATCGGCATCATGGTCTTCCTCTACGCCATGTTTCTGCGCCTTCAGACCACGAAGCACAGCTATTTCTTCAGCTATACCTATGCCGGGACAGGCGATGAACACCATACGCACGGTGGCAAGACGGCCTATTCGGCGGCCATCCTCGTCGTGGGTCTGGTGCTGATTGGCGTACTGGCCGAGGTCATGTCGAAGACTCTCGGCACCGGCCTCGAAGGCACCGGCATCCCGCCGGTCTTTCCGGCGCTGGTGGTGGCGGCCATTTCGGCCAGTCCTGAAATCCTGACGGCCTTGCGCGCTGCGCTGGCCAACCGCATGCAGCCGGTGATCAATATCGCGCTGGGGGCCTCGCTCTCGACCGTGGTCCTGACCGTGCCCGTGATCGAGTTGATCTCGCTGTTCAACGATCAGAAGATCCACATGGCCCTGACACCGACACAGAGCATCATGACGGCCCTGACCCTGCTGGTGGCAGCGATCAACCTCAATGACGGTCAGACCAACGCCATTGAGGGCACCACACATTTTGTGCTGTTCTGTGCCTTTATCATGCTGTCGTTTCTGGGGCTGTGATCAGAGGTCGAATTCGTTCCAGTCTTCCGAAGCGTGCCGGACACGCACGATGAGCAGCCCCTCCCCCTCAACCTGATAGAAGATGACATGCGACCTGAAAGGAAGCGTGCGCATCGGTGGGCTCAGCTCTTTTCTCAAGCGTCCCATGCCCGGATAGTCCGCCAGCAGGCCGAAAGTGTAGTTGAGATCGGCATAATAGGACTCCGCTTGCTGAAAGCCGAACCGCTCGCGACCGAACAGATATAGCTGGATCAGGTCCATTTCAGCGGCGGACGTCAGCCGGTAAGTCACGGCTTATCGAACCCGAGGTCCGCCGCCCGTTTGCGGGCCCTGTCGAGAATATCGTCAACTGTGTGGGGACTGATACCGCTGGACAGGCCTTCGTCGATCTTTGCCTGCAAGGCGGCGATCTTTTCGGCCCGCTCCTGATCCCGGCGAATGAGGTCGCGCACATAGTCGCTGGTGTTGGCATAACGACCGGTGTCCGCCTGCGATTCCGCCCATGATTTCATCTGTTCGGGCAGGGATATGTTCATGGTCGCCATGGCTGCACTCCTTGGGCAGGAGGGTGCGGCCTATGGCAAGGTTTGTCAACCGCCGCGCAGCACCGCAAAGGGTGAATAGGGGTTGACGAAGGGCGCCTGTTCTTTGGCTTTTTTGGGCGTGCCGGATTTGCTGCGCCAGCCCTGATAATCCGCGGCAGCGTCCCCTTCGCCGAAGCGATGCGTCCCGGCCTTGGCAAAGCCCAGCGCGGCCATCAGTTTATCATTAAGCCCCTCGGTGGCGCCGGGCTTGAGATAGATCACCCCCTTGTGCCACACGCCTTCGCTCAGGGCCTTGTCCAGCGCATCCAGCGTCTTGAGTCGGACAGGTTTATGCCCGGCAATGGCCACCAGCCCCTTGAGGCTGAGGGCGCGTTGCGGATGGTCCTTCGCCCCACCAAAAGCCTGCATCAACCGTGGTGATAACTTCGGCAAACGCCAGACGAAGCGATTGCCGTGTATGCCCAGCCCTTTCAGCAATTTGCGCTCATCCGCCGTCAGCTTGTCTTCCCCACGCAAGGTCACGCCGCCGTTTTCATAGATCTGCCATGCCACGGCACGCACGGCGGCGGGGGTCGCTTCATTGTGGGCGGCTTCATAGACCCGGTGCAGGGGTTTCAACTGATGCAGAGCCTGCTGCCGCACAAAATCGGTCAGCCGTTTGCGCGCGCGGTCTTCCAGCGCCGCCTGATCGGACTGACATTCCAGACGGATGACCGGGTTGAAGTAATCTGACGGGGCGATATGACCGACCGTTTCGCCCTGCCACAGAACCTGCTTGCCTTTGAGGCGCAGGGCCTTGGACGGTGTCTGTGCCAGGGCGTGCAGCCGCTCGCGGATCAGGGGCGTCACCGCGCGGTGCGCTGCCTGACGGATCGTCTTGTCCTCAATCAGGCTTTCACCGGTCGCCTGCACGAAGTTCAACCCCTTAAGCTGTCCCACGCGCTGGCCTTCGAGTAAGACGTCGCCATTGTCCATAATCTCCGGCTTAGGGGCTTCAAAGGCATTGAGCGCCTTCAACAGCGCACTGGTGCGCTGATCGACGAAGCGCTGCATCAGGGCTTCATGCAGCCGGTCGGAGAGGCGTGCCTCCAAATCGCGCGTCGCTTCGCGCCAATGCTCCGCCGCCTTCAGCCAGCCGGTGCGATTGGCGATGTAGGACAGGGTGCGTACCCCCGACAACCGCCCCGACAGGGTGTCGATATCGCCATCCATGCGGTCGAGGTGGCTCAACTGCTCATCGAACCAGTCGTGCGGCACAAACCCGTCAGGGCGGTGGCGCGACCAGAAGAGGAAACCGACCGTCTTGAGGTGTTCGTCCAGCGATACCTTGCGGAAATCAGGAAGCTGACACACCTCCCACAGGATGCGGAGACTGACCGGATTGCGTACCTTTTGCGCGATGTCCTCTTCGGCACTCAGATGGCGCAGCACCTTCTCATCCAGCGCTTCGCGTGCCAATTGCAATGCCGGGGCGGGCGAAGGCCGCGTCAGGCTGCGCAGCAGGTTGCAGAGCGACGAAAAATCCAGTTCGTGATTGCGCCATTGCGCCGCCGTCAGGCTAAGGAAGCGGTGGTTTTCAATGGCCGCGATCAGGTCGTCGTCCATCTCATCGGCATCACCGGTGACCCCAAACGTGCCTTCTCGGCGGTTGCGTCCGGCGCGCCCGGCGATCTGTGCGGCCTCCTGCGCCGTCAGGGCCCGCGTGCGCCGGCCATCGAATTTCGACAGGCCCGCAAAGGCCACATGGTCGATATCCATGTTGAGCCCCATGCCGATGGCGTCGGTGGCGACCAGAAAATCGACTTCGCCGCGCTGGAACAGATCGACCTGGGCGTTGCGCGTCTTGGGGCTCAGGCTGCCCATCACTACGGCCGCCCCACCGCGTTGACGCCGGATCAGCTCGGCAATGGCATAGACCTGCTCGGTCGAAAAGGCGACGATGGCCGTGCGCTTGGGCAGGCGGGTCAGCTTCTTTGACCCGGCATAGCTCAGTTGCGACAGGCGCTCACGGAACTGCACCTCGGCATGGGGAAACAGCGAACGGAACAGGGGCGCAAAGGTTGCCGCCCCCATGAACAGCGTCTCGTAGCGCCCGCGCGCATGCAAAAGCCGGTCGGTGAAGACGTGGCCGCGCTCGGTATCGGCGCATAGCTGGATCTCATCGACGGCCAGAAAATCGACGCGCCGCTCCAGCGGCATGGCCTCGACCGTGCAGATGAAGTAGGAGGGCAGGCGCGGGATGATCTTCTCTTCGCCGGTGATCAGGGCCACGGCATTGACGCCCTTTTCCTTCACCACGCGGTCATAGACTTCCCGCGCCAGAAGCCGCAGGGGCAGGCCGATCATGCCGGTGGCATGGGCCAGCATCCGTTCAAGGGCATAATGGGTCTTGCCGGTATTGGTCGGCCCTAAAACGGCCACCAGCCGCGAGTCCGCGTTTGGGTCGGTGAAGGTGGTAATGGGGGGAGAACGATCGGGCACGCAGCCGTTTTAGACGCTTAAAGCGCCCTTGGAAAGGCACAAGACGGTGTCGAAAGCGCGTAAATTCAGAGGTTAACGGCTGGAGTCCAACGCCGTGAACACCATGAAAACGAATCATGACCGAATCAGTGACATCGCGCGATGCCTGATTTGTTCTATACCAGATATGGTAGCCCAATAGCGCATTAACCATATCTAACTCGCTGAATGCGCTGAGTCGCGCTTTGAGTCGAGTCGGTTGCGTTCTCACACAGGTTTTTAGGCCAGGCAGGGTTTGAAACGGCTTCTCAAAGGCGCGGGCTGCGTGCTAAACCCGACGCGCGTGGCCCCTTAGCTCAGCCGGATAGAGCAAGGCTTTCCTAAAGCAGAGGTCGCAGGTTCGAGTCCTGCAGGGGTCACCATTTCTGTGCTGACACATTTCAGCATAGTGTCCGGACACTGCGACGTATCTAAACGGACACTCATTTTTAAAATTTACATTTTCCCAGTAAAACAGATTAACATTTTGCTGACCACACGGTAAGTCCCGGTAATCCGTTCGTCGTTATGCCAATGATTACCTCCGTCTCGTCTCCTGTGCACCCGGACATGCCCTACCTGACGGTTTGTGGCGCGGCGGTTCTCGTCTTTATTTTAGGGACGGTCGAGAAGCTGATGCGCCTGCGCAAGGCCACGCGGGGTACGGACGACTTTTTCGCGCGCTATGAGCGTCTGGGGCTGGGCATGGCCTTTCTGACCGAAGGTCTGGCCGTGGCGGCTATCATTACGGGCTGGGCCCTGCTGCCGGCGGTTGTGGGGCTGGTTGGTTATATTGTGGTTGTGGCGGCCTATAGTCTGAACGATGAGGGTGAGGACCGCGTTTCGCTGTTTTCGGTGGAGACGCTGCGGACGGACCTGGCGCTGGTCGGCTTGCTGGTCATTCTGCTGACAACCGCCTATTCGCTGCGACTGGCGCACGGAAGCGCATGAACCTTCGGCAATCCCAGTCTGTGATCCTGCTGTACCGGCTGCGACTGCGTGCGCGCCGCCTTAGGGACGTCAACCAAAAGGCCGGAAATGCCTCGGTTGCGCAGATTTACGCGAAGATTGATCACTGGCTGGAAGGGCAGATGGCGCACGCCATGGCCGCGAAGCGATAGGCGATACGCCGCCGTGTGGATTGCTTCGCACGCTTTTTTGGCAAAATCCGGGGATAATGCGCATTTGCCGCTTCACAAAGCCGCCAAGGCTTGCTAAGTGGCGCGCCTCCTGATGCGTGCGGTCGTGGCGGAATTGGTAGACGCGCAGCGTTGAGGTCGCTGTGCCGCAAGGCGTGGAAGTTCGAGTCTTCTCGACCGCACCATCCGGGTCAAAAAAAGGTTTTGAGGCGCAAACCTCAAGACCTTTTTTTGTGTCTGATTGCCGGCGAAACTGGTTGCAATCCCTAGGGATTCGGCCCAGTGTCTGGCTCCGTGAAAAGATGTATGCCCAAGGGGATATCGCGATGAACAGGGAGGGGGAGAGTTGTCACAAAAGCCCGAACCTGAACTCGATACCCTGGCGACGCCGCCCGATGAGTTACGCGGGTCGCTGAAGGCGCTGGCCGACGCCGTGGCGCGCGAAACGGCGGAGGCGGATGAGCGTCCCGAACTGATCACTCCGGAACAGATCGAAGACTTCGCGCTTCAAGACGATTACGCCCTTAATCCGGAATATATTCAGCTCGTTATCGACGCTGCCGATCGCAATGACGGTCTGCGTCTGCGTGATCTTCTGGACGCCCTGCACCCGGCCGATGTCGCCGATCTGCTGGGCTTCCTGTCCGAAGATTACCGCGAACAGGTCATTCCCTGGATTCCCGCTGATGCCCTGCCGGAGGTGCTGCCGGAACTGGATGACGGTATCCGTGAGGAGATCGTCGAGAACCTGCGTCCGGTCGATCTGGCCGAAGTGCTTCAGGAACTTGATTCTGACGATGCGGCGGCCGTGTTCGAAGACATGGAGGCCGAGCAGCAGCAGGCGGTTCTGGCGGCCATGGACCCCGAAGACCGTGAGGCCATGGTCACGTCTCTGGCCTTCGAGGAAGAGACCGCCGGTCGCCTGATGCAGCGTGAAGTCGTGGCGGCGCCCGACTTCTGGAATGTCGGCGACGCCATTGATCATATGCGCGCACACGGGGCGGACCTGCCGGAACTCTTCTTTGATGTCTATGTGATTTCGCCGACGCATAAGCCTATCGGCGCGCTGCCTGTGTCGCTGCTGATGCGCACGCCGCGCGAAGTTCGTCTGTCGGCCATTATGGAACCGATCACCGAGATCGAGGTCCATATGGATCAGGAAGAGGTGGCCTATATCTTTGAAAAATATCACCTGATTTCGGCCCCGGTCGTCGATCAGGGCGGGCGGCTGGTCGGTCAGATCACCGTCGATGACATCGTGAACATCATTCAGGAAGAAAACCGCGAAGACATTCTGGCTCTGGCCGGTGTGTCCGATGAGGAGGGGCGTGACTCCACGGTGTTTGAGGTGGTGCGTTCACGCCTGCCGTGGTTGTGTGTCAACCTGTTGACGGCCTTTGTCGCCTCGTCGCTGATCGGCATGTTCCAGAGCGAAATCGAAAAGCTGGTGGCGCTGGCCGTGCTGATGCCCATGGTGGCCTCTATCGGCGGCAATTCCGGCACGCAGGCCCTGACCGTCTCCGTGCGGGCCCTGTCGGCGCGCGAACTGACCACGGCCAACGCCTTGCGCACCGTCTGGCGTGAGGTGCGGGTGGGGTGGTTCAATGGCGCGGTGATCGCCTGCATTCTGGGCTGTGTCGCCGGAACGGTGTGGCAGAACCCCATGCTGGGGGTAACCATCGCTCTGGCGGTGCTGATCAACCTAACCGCGGCGGCGCTGGCCGGGACGCTGGTGCCGCTCACCTTGTCGAGGCTGGACCGTGATCCGGCGGTGGCGTCGCCCATTTTTGTGACCATGGTCACCGACTGCATCGGATTTTTTAGTTTCCTGGGGCTGGCGGCGATAATTCTGTTGTAAAAACGTAAGAGCCTATGGATAGCTACTCAGGCGGAATTAACCTTTTTTCTTAATCCTGTCGGGGGCGCAAGCGTCCGAATCGGTTGAAAAAATGGTTCGGGGGTGTTCGCAGCGGCGCGATGCTTGCTGGGCCCTTTACCTACCTGCGTAAGTGTACCGTTTTGGTTCAGGAAAAGTGATGAGAGCGCGCCATAAAATCTCCCGCGCCGGAGTCGAGCTGATCAAGAGTTTCGAAGGTCTGCGCCAGCAGGCTTCGCAGTTGCCCGACGGGCGCTGGATGATCGGCTATGGCCATACCTTTTCTGCCCGCGAAGGGGCGCGCGTCACCGCTGAAGACGCCGACGCTCTGCTGCGCTTTGACCTTTTGCCGATCGTTGAGGCGGTCAATAATCTCGTCCACACGCCGCTGACGCAGAATCAGTTCGACGCGCTGGTGTCGTTCTGCTTCAACATCGGTATCGAGGCGTTTGGCCAATCGGACGTGCTGCGTCGCGTCAACGAAGGCCGTGTCACCGAAGCCGCACAGGCGATGGACAACTGGACCAGCGCCGAATTCAACGGCCAAACCTATGTGCTGGCCCCGCTGATCCGCCGACGTGCCTCCGAAAAGAGCCTGTTCCTGACCCCCGATATGGAGGGGATGGAGCTTGATCCGCAGCTGATGACGCCGGGCATGGTCATCCGCCCGGCCGAAGCGCCGGCGGCACCGCAACCCGCGCCCGCCGCACCGGCCCCCAAGCCCGTCATCACGCGCGTCGCCGATATTGCCGAAACACCGACGGCTCCAGCCCCGACGTCGCCGTCGATGGATGTTCAGGCCGCCTTGCTAAAGGCCGAGCAGGAGGCGCGGATTCAGGCCGAGTTCCGCCGTCTGGAGCAGGTGCGCCTCGAAGAGACGCAGCGCCGGGAGGCTGAGCGGGCTGCCGCCGAGGAGGCCCGTCAGCGCGAGGCCGAACGAGCCGAAGATGCGCGTCGCGCTGAGGCGGCGCGTCAGGCCGAAGCCCGCCGTCTGGCCGACGAAGCGCGTGCCCGCGAAGACGAGCGCCTACGCGAGGAAGCCCGCCGTCTGGAGGCCATTCGTCTGGCCGAAGAAACCCGCGTTCGTGAGGAAGCGCGCCTGCGCGAAGAGGCGCGGTTACGCGAAGAAGCCCGCCTGCGTGAGGAGTTGCGTCAGCGCGAAGAAGCGCGTCTGCGCGAAGAGGCCAAGCTGCGCGAAGAAATCCGCCTGCGTGAAGAGGCGCGCTTCCGCGAAGACACCCTACGTCAGGAGGCCATGCGTCAGGCTCAGGCTCTGGCGGCGGCCCGCGTCGCCGAAGAGGCGCGTCTGAGCGAACTGCGCCGTTTGGAGGACGCGCGGCTTGAACAGCAACGTCTGGAACGCCAGCGGCTTGAGGAAGAGGCGCGCCTGCGTGAAGAGGCGGCGCGTCTGGAGCGCGAGCGTCTGGAACAGGCTCGCCTGGAGCAGATGCGCCTCGAACAGGCCCGTTTGGAACAGGCGCGTCTGGAACAAGAACGCTTGGAGCGCGAACGCCTCGAGCGCGAGCGTCTGGAGCGTGAACGCGCCGAACGTGAGGCGCAGGCCAAACTTGAGCAAGCTCGTCTTGAACAAGACAGACTCGAACAAGAGCGCCTGGAACAGGAACGCCTTGAGCGGGAACGTCTGGAACGCGAACGCCTGGAGCGTGAGCAGGCGGAAGCTGCCGCCCGCGCCGAACGTGAACGCGCGGCGGAGGCGCAAAAAAACGCGGATCAAACCCCCAAGCCCGCCGTCGATCCCGATGCCGAGGCTGTGCGCAAGGCGGAAGCGGCAGCGGCGCTGATGCGCCTTTATTCGCCGTATGCGACTATGGCCGGGCCATTGGCCAAGCCTAAAGCGGCACCTGCTACACCTGCGCCAGCACCCGTTCAGGCACCGGTTCAGGCCCCGCCGCACAATCCGCCGCCTGCGGTCGCCGCACCGACGTCTGCCCCGGCCGCGTTTGACATATCTTCGCGCCGTGACCCGGAACCTGCACCTGTTACAGCTCAGGAAGCGGACGATGAGGCAGAGGATGCGCCGCTGGTGATGCGACTGCATAGCAAGGTTGAACCGGGGGTGCGTCCCAACCCGTCGCTGATCGCGCCGCCCACGGTTGTGGCGTCTCCGGTCAGTGTCCAAACCGATGCGGCCGCCGCTTCGGCTCCTGCTCCGGCTCCGGTAGCCCCGCAGCCTCAGCTCGTGCCTGAGCCACCCAGAGAAACACCCAAAGACACACCGATGCATTGGCGCGAGCAGTTGCAACACCCGGCAACGGGCGTGGCCACGGCTGCGGCCGCCGTGCAAAGCGACGCCCTGAGCTTCAATAGCCACGCAGCGCCGCAGACCTATGTCCATGCCGAAGAGGTGGTGGAAGACGACGAATGGCTGGCCGAAGATGGCCGCATCGCGGTTTCGACCGAAGAGGCAGAGGCCAATGAGCGTAGCCTGTGGCAGATGATCGCCTCGACCCTACAATGGATCTTCATTTCGGTGATCGGTCTGGCCGCACTCGGCGGCGCGGCGGGGGCCTATCAGAAGGCCATTAATCTCGAAATGACCGAACCCGGCAATGCCGACGTCTTCACCACCATGTCGATTACGCTGGCGGTCGTGGGTATTGTCTGCGTCTGCGTCTCGGTGTGGTTGATCTTCCGCCGCTTGGGTGGGTTGAAAGACTGAAGTCTTAACTACGGTTAGACACGGATGCGGCCTGAAGGCCGCCACACGGACACTCGCAAAGGTTTTACTATCTGTGCGTCAGCCATAAGCTAAAACAGAAAAGGCCCTGCCGAACCGGCAGGGCCTATATTCTTGCGCGATAGCCGTGTCTTACGACAGGCGGGTCGCCACCTGCGTGATGGCCTGATCGACCAGCGGATCGCTCTTCAGGCCGTCAACACGGCTGATGAGGATGTTTTCCGCAATCTGCGTCGCCAGATCGGCGGCCGCGGCCTTGACCTCAGACGCGGCCTTGGCCTCGGCCTGAGCGATCTTGGCTTCGGCCTGCGCCTGACGGCGCTTGATCGACTCGTCGAGCTTCGTCTTGGCCTCGGCGGTGAGGCGCTGGGCCTCTTCCTCGGCAAAGGCAATCAGTTCCTTGGCCTTTTGCTCGGCCTCAAGGCGCTCGGCCTTGATCTGGTTGAGCAGGGCCTGCGCTTCCTGACGGATACGCACAGCCTCATCCAGTTCGGCGCGGACGGCATTGCCGGTGTCGGCCAGAGAGGCCCACAGCTTTTGCGGCACCTTCATGACGATCAGCAGCAGGAAGAAGCAGCCCAGACCGATACGGACCCAGGTTTCCGGATTGGCCCAGAAGGACGGTTCAGCGTGTTCCATCGGGTGCTCCTCAGCTCTTCTTCAGGGCGGCAGTCAAGGCGGTCTTGGTCGGGGCCTTGCCCGTCAGCTTTTCGACCAGTGCCGACGCGGTGTCGGTGGCGATCTCGGTGACGTGGGCCAGGGCTTCGTCGCGCTTGGCGCGGATCGAGGCCTCGGCTTCGGCCAGAATGCCGTTCAGACGGGCGTCTTCCTTGGCCTGAGCCGCAGCCATTTCAGCCGTCGCTTTCGCCTTGGCATCGGCAGCCAGCTTGCGGGCAGCGGCATGGGCCGCCGCGGTTTCAGCGGCCGCGTCCTTGGCTTGAGCTTCGGCCTCGTCGCGGATGGCGCGGGCATTGGCCAGATCTTCGGCGATCGTCGCGCCGCGCGTGTCGATGACGTTGCGCAGGCGAGGGGCGAACACCTTGGCGATCAGGATGAACAGGACGGTGAAGATAACGACCAGCCACACCATCTGACCCGCCCAGTGTTCCGTCTGGAACTGCGGCAGGCCGCCGGAAGCGTGGTCTTCGCCGTGGCCGGTAGAGGTGGTGTGGGCGTCGCCGTGAGCCGCTTCGGCAGAAGCGGTGGCTTCGGCGATGGGCTCAAGCGTGGCCACCGTGGTCACGGGTGCCTCGGCACTCGTCTCGCTGGCCGCGGGGCTTGCGGTTACGCTCATGATTTGATCCTTTTGATCCGGGCCACAGGCACGGACTATGGGTCTGTTTTGACGGGCGCGCAGCGTTTGAAGATGCGCGTAAAGACGAACGGATCAGACTGTGACGCCAGCCTGATCCGTCGAAAGTCCGGTCTTCGTCGGGCGAACGCCTGCGGCGATCCTGCCCGCGAAAGCAGGATTAGCCGTTCAGGATCATGATGGCGATAACGAACGCCAGAATGCCGAGGGCTTCGGTCAGGGCCATACCGATGAAGAGGTTGGTCTGTTGCGACTTGGCCGCCGACGGGTTGCGCAGCGCGCCCTGGAAGAAGTTGCCGAACAGCAGACCGAGACCGATACCGGCACCGATCATACCCAGCATGGCCAGACCCGCGCCGAGGAACTTGTAAGCAGAAGCGTCCATAGACTTTAACTCCGTAGGAAGAAGAGGATAAACGTAAGGTAAGGTGATGACTTAGTGGTGATGCAGGTTCACCACGTCATTGAGGTACACGCAGGCCAGCACCGCGAAGACGAAGGCTTGCAGATAGGCCACCAGGAATTCCAGCGCCGTCAGGGCCACGACCGCCGTCAGCGATACGAAACCGCCGAGATAGCCGAGCGCACCCGCCGAGGCCAGAGCCACGATGAAGCCCGCGAACACCTTCATCACGATGTGACCGCCGACCATGTTGCCGAACAGACGCAGCGTCAGGGTGATGGGGCGCATCAGGAAGGAGATGATTTCGATAGGGATAAGGATCGGCAGGATCAGCAGCGGCACGCCCGAAGGCATGAACAGCTTGAAGAAGCCGAAACCGTTCTTGATGAAACCGACGACGATGACCGTACCGATGGTAAGGATGGCCAGCATGGCGGTGACCGCCAGTTGCGACGTCGCGGTGAAATAGGTGGTCATCCCCACAAGGTTACAGCTCAGGATAAACAGAAAGAGCGTGAACACGAACGGGAAGAAAGCGCGGCCTTCGTGGCCGATGATGGACTCCGACAGGTCGTCGATCAGGCCAAATAGGCCTTCGGCCATAACCTGAAAACGGCCCGGAATGATCGAGGCGCGCGCCGTGGTCAGGGCGAAGAACAGCACCACGCAGCCCACACCGATCAGCATGGCCAGCACGGAATTGGTGATCGACAGGTCAACGGGGACACCAGCGACGTCGATGGTCGGCAGTTCGACGACCTTCTGGATCTGAAACTGGTGCAACGGATCGGCCATAAGCCCTACCTCATCAATTCAAATAGCGATGGGCCAAAGGGCCCTGAAAATCTCAACGACGTCCGCTGCGGGCGACGGCATAGACCCCGGCAACCAGACCGACAATCGCGCCGACAATAATGCCGAAAGGGCGCGTATGCAGGTATTCGTCACTCAGCCAGCCAGCCCCCAGTCCGATGAAAATGCCACCGAGAAGTTCGCCCAGAGCCTGATAGCCCTTTCCGGCGCCCGCTTCGCTTTCGGCGTGGTCGGTCTCTTTGCGGCGCTTCTTCTGCTCAATGGCATTAAGCCGCCGTTCGAGGTCGTCCAGCTTCGACGAAGTCTCATGATCGGGGTCATTATTCATATTCGGACCTTTCGGAAGGACATTCGCACACAGACAAATATCCCCCTTCGGACGGCGCGGAACCTAATCGGACAGACCGCAAAGGTCAAGCAAGCCGATGACATAAAGTTGATCTAATTGCCCCGTGCAAACACTACAGGGCATCACTATTTGCGAAAATTCGTTTCCCGTGCGGGGCCTTATCGCGGCAAACCCTTGTAACAATGGTTTGCAAGCCCCCTTCCGGCGGGGCTTAAGACTTTGGTCGGTTGCCTCAGGCGACCAGCGCCTCGGCGGCCTTCAGATCGACGCTGACCAGTTGTGAGACGCCGCGTTCGGCCATGGTCACGCCAAACAGGCGGTCCATGCGCGCCATAGTCACCGGATTGTGGGTGATGGCGATAAAGCGCGTCTGGGTACGGGTGCGCATTTCATCGAGCAGCCGGCAATAGCGATCCACATTGGCGTCATCGAGCGGCGCATCGACTTCGTCCAGCACGCAAACCGGGGCCGGGTTGGCCAGAAACACGCCAAAAATCAACGCGGTCGCGGTCAAGGCCTGCTCGCCGCCTGACATCAGGCTCATGGTCGAAAGGCGCTTGCCGGGCGGGCAGGCATAGATTTCCAGCCCGGCCTCCAGCGGATCGTCTGATTCGACCAGCCGCAGTTCCGCCGAGCCGCCCCCAAACAGGGCAACAAACAGAGTCTTGAAGTGTTCATTGATCACGTCAAACGCCGCCAGCAGACGTTCACGGCCTTCGGCGTTCAGTTCGTCGATCCCGTCGCGCAGCTTACCAATGGCTGTGGTCAGGTCGAGCCGTTCGCGGCTGATGCCTTCCAGCCGTTCCTGATACTCGGTCGCCTCTTCTTCGGCGCGCAGATTGACCGCGCCCAGAAGATCACGCTCCTTTTCCAGCCCCGACAGCAAGGCTTCGGCACCGGCGGCATCCGAGGGCGTGGCGATGGCCTCTTCTTTCAGGCGCTGGCCCAGCGCTTCTGGAGTGTCCTGCGTCTGATCGAGGATTTGCGCTTCGATCTCGGCCTTGCGGGCGGTCGCGGCCTCCAGTCGGGCCAGCGCCCCGGCGCGGTGTTCGCGCGCCTGCGCCGCCGCCTGTTCGCGCGCCTTTTCTTCGGCATCGGCCTCGCGTTTGGCGGTTTCGGCCAAGGCCAGCGCATCGCGCGCCTCGGACAGGCGCTTTTCGGCGGAGGCGAGCGAATCGAGCAGGCTGAGACGACGGGTTTCAAACGTCGCGGGCGCGGCCTCGGCTATGGCCAGCGCCGCTAGAGTCATTTCCTGTTCGCGCGTCAGCTTTTCGACGCGGCTGCCCGATTCGCCGTGGCGTCGCGTCCAGTCGCTGAGGTCGCGGCTCAGATTGCGTTCGCGCGATTCGCGTTGCTGCCGGTTGCGCGCGTCGTCGTCCAGCGCCGACCGTGCCGCCAGCACGGCCTGACGCCGGCTATTGGCGAGGTTGCGCGCCTCAACCAGAGCGTCGTTCAGGGCGTCCAGCGTTTCCGGCGTAGATTGCGCGTCGGCCAGCGCCTCATAGGCGGTCTTGGCCTCGCCCAGATCGCTGCGCAGACGTTTGATACTGCCGTCCAGCGCCTCCATGCGCGTTTCGTACTGCGTCTGGCGACGGCCCAGCTCATCGGCCTGAGCTGTTTTGGTGCGCAGATCGCGTTCCAGTTCGGGCAGGCGGGTGCGCGCCTGACGAAGACGATCTTCAAAGCGGCGTTGCGCGTCGGCGGCGCTTTTCAGCGCGGTTTGCGCGGCCTCAAGCTCCGGCTTGAGCGCGTCGATTTCGGCCTCCAGTTCGTCGAAGCGGGTGCGTTGGGCCAGACGCACAGCGGCGGGCTTTGGGGCCTTGGCGCGCACGATCAGCCCATCCCAGCGCCACAGATCGCCCTCTTTCGACACCAGCCGCGCGCCCACGGGCAGGTGTGCCTGAAGGCGGTCGCCCTCGGCCTGATCGACCACGCCAATGGTTGACAGGCGCAAGGACAGGGCGGGCGGGGCATTGACGTATCGCGTCAGCGGTGTGACCCCCAGCGCCGACAGATCGCTCATCACGGCCTGCGAATCGAAATCCTCAGCCCAGAAGGCCAGCGCGTCGAGCGCCCCGCGCTTCGACAGGCCGAGATTGAGATCGTCGCCCAGGGCCGCCGCCAGCGCCAGTTCATAGCCTTTTTCGGCGCGCACGGCGTCCAGTACCGGGCTTTTACCCTTGGCGGTATTGGCGTTCAGAATCTGCGCCAGACCCCGTGATTCGGACGTCAGTCGCCCCAGCCGGTCTTCGAGGTCGCGCGCACTTTTGCGCGCCTGAGCCTCTGCATTGACTACCGTTACCCGCTCGCTTTCCAGCGCTTCGGCCTCGGCACGCGCGGCGTCCAGCGTTTGTTGCGCGGTGTCCGCTGCCTGTCGCGCCGTCTCCAGCGCCGCGTGATCAAACACACCCAGCGCCTGCTTTTCGCGCTCGGCCTGATTGGTCTGGGCCAGCAGGCGCTCAAAGCGGGTCTGCGCCTCTTTCAGGCGCGTGGCCTCCAGCCTTTGCCGCTCGGTGAGGGCGGCCAGTTCGGCCGCCAGTTCCTCAATGCGCTGATCGGCCTCGACGCGCTCGCCCTCGGCCATCAGCACGGCGGCCTTCAGTTCCGGTTCGCGCGATGGGGCGTCTTTGATCTCTTCGCGCACGCGCGCCAGCATGTCGGTCAGGCGTTCAATCTGCGCATGACCGTCGCGCGCCAGCTCCAGCTCACGCGCATGGTCGGCCTGCTGACGGCGCAGGTCGTTTTTCAGCCGCTCTATCTCGGCTTGCGCCTGCTGGGCTTCGAGGTCGAGGCGTTCTTTCTCGATGCTCAGACGGTGGTTGACCGTCGCCGCAATGGCTTCTTCTTCGCGCAGCGGCGGAATGGCCTCGGCGGCCTTCAGGGCCTGAACCTGAGCGGCGGCGGCTTCGCGCGTCGTCCCTTCGACGGCCTGCGACAGGGTGTGCATTTCGCCCGTCGTGGACTGAAACACAGCCAGCGCCTCCAGCCATCGGGCGTGCAGAATGGCCTTTTGCAGGGCGCGGATTTCGGCGGAAATCTTCTTGTACTTGTCGGCCTGCCGCGCTTCGCGTTTCAGGCGTGACAGCGCGCTGTCCAGTTCGCGCGAAATATCGTCCAGCCGCGCCAGATTGGCCTCGGCGGCGCGCAGGCGCAGTTCGGCCTCATGACGGCGGGTGTGCAGGCCCGATACGCCCCCGGCTTCTTCGAGGACGCGGCGGCGGTTTTGCGGTTTGGCGGCGATCAGCTCGGAAATCTGCCCCTGACGCACCAGGGCCGGGGAGTTGGCCCCGGTCGAAGCATCGGCAAACAGAAGCTGCACGTCGCGCGCACGCACCTCCTTGCCATTGACCTTGTAGGTCGAACCCTGACCACGATCAATGCGACGGGCGATATCGAGCACGGGCTGATCGGTGAAGGGCTGAGGGGCGAGGCGGGCCGAATTGTCGATGGTGAGTGTGACTTCGGCCCAGTTGCGCGCCGGGCGTTTGTCCGATCCGGCAAAGATCACGTCCTCCATGCCGGCGCCGCGCATGGCCTTGGCCGAGGTCGCCCCCATCACCCAGCGCAGCGCCTCCAGCAGGTTCGACTTGCCGCAGCCATTGGGGCCAACAATGCCCGTCAGTCCGGGTTCGATGCGAAATTCAGACGCATCGACGAAGGACTTGAAGCCGGAAAGTTTCAGCCGTTGGAATTGCAAGCAGGGACCGGAGGAATAGCGAATCAGACGAGATGTAAAGGTTAATGGGCTTTAACGCTTTTGCCTAAAGGCTTCTTATTAGAGCGAGGGTGGGGAGACCCGAAAGGGGCGCAATCCCTCTGTCCCTTGCCCTATTTTCGCCCTTCCGCCAACCTACCACCGATAGATGCAAGGGATGGAGGGGATGATGAAGACGAAAATCCTGTTGACGCTGGCTTTTGTGGTTCTCGGTCCGATCACGGCGTGGGCACAGGACGATGCTATCTGGAGCACGACCGATGTCACGGTGGTCAAACGCCTGCCCGGACCCGCCCTGTGGAAGGTGGTGCGCGACGATAAGGTGGTGTGGATCATCGGCTCCGCCCAAATTGAGGGTAAGGCGGGCTGGGACAGCACGCGCATCGAGAACATACTGACCGGGGCCGAAACCCTGTACACGCCGCCGACGGCGAGCGGGGGCGTGTCGCTTATTTTTCGTCTGATGAAGGACAAGGATTTACCGGGGCGCACGACGTTAAAAGACCTGCTGCCCGAAGCTGAATATGCGCGGTTTCAGGCTACGGCCCGGCGTTATGGCATCAAAACGAACGATATAGAGAAGGACAAGCCGCTGTGGGCCGGGATGCGTCTGTCCATGAAGATCAACCAGAAATACGGCTATTCATCTTCGGCGGTGGTGGATCGCCTGAGCAAGGTGGCCAAAAAGAAGAAGGTGAAGGTGCGCGCGGTGGCCAGCTATGAAGCCAAGCCATTGCTGAACCAGATTGCAGCCATTGATGCCGAGGAGAGCCGTCGCTGTCTGACGATGACGCTCGACTCCCTCGATTACGATATTCCCAATGTGCCGATGGTCACAAAGGCCTGGGCCTCTGGCGATGTGGCGCGGCTCAAACCGATCTGGCGCAATGGCCCGAAGGGCGACTGTCTTCAGGGACTGGGCGCGGACCTGTCGGCGCGGGTCAGTGGCGACACGATCGCGGTGATCGAAAAGGCGATGAGCGGTTCGAAGCGGAGCGTGCTGATCCTGCCTATGGGTATGTTGATCAATGACGACCGGCTCGTGTCCGGCTTGCGGGCCCGCGGCTATCAGGTGCGCGAGCCCCTTTGAGCCCGCTTACTTCACGGCCTTGATGGCGGCTTCGATGGCGGCATAGTCGCTTTCGACGCGCTTACCATTGACGAAGAATGTAGGGGTCGATTCGACGCCGTCCCTTGTCATATTGGTTTCCATGCGAGCGGAGATCGCCTTGAACAGGTCCTCGTTTTTCAGGCAGTTGTCGGCTTCGCTCTGGTTCAGGCCCGCCTTGGCCGCCAGCGAGCGGAAGACCGGTTCGGCTTCACCCGTTTCGTAGATTTTCGACTGAGCGGCGAAGAAGCCGTCGATGACGGTGAAATAGGCCTTTGTGCCGCCCTTCTGACCCAGCCAGTTGGGCTTATCCGCCGCGCAATGGCCCAGCATATAGACGCCAAAGGCCATCTGAGCCGGATTGGTGGCGACTTCGCGATAGACGTACTTTACCTTGCCCGTCTTGATGTAGTCGCGCTCGAACTTGGGCCAGTTGGTGGTGTACCAGTGGGCGCAGTGGGTGCAGGTAACCGAGCCATATTCGACCACGGTCACACGGGCATTGGCCGCGCCCTTGGTCATCTCTTTCAGAGGGGCGACCTTGGCTTTTCCCGTGCTCTGGGCGTCGGCGGCCACGCTGAACAGGGCGGTGGTGAGCACCGCCAGCAGGAAGACCGCCACGGCCTGCTGCCAGAAGGGCGCGCGGCGGGCACGATCATAAAGGCGACGAACGGTGGCGGTCATGGCTGGGTCCTTTGGTCCGGTAACGGATTGGATATCGCTTCATCTATGGCGGCGGCTACGGCGTCGAAGTCAGTCGAGTCGCCGGTAAACAGCACACCATTTATGAAGAGATAGGGCATGTTAATATCTGCGGGCATTTCAGATAGGTGGGTTTCCGCTGCGGTCATACGTTTGAGAGACGTAGGGTCATTAATGCAGGTTTCGAAATTGTGATCGGAAAGACCAGACTGGCGTGCAATGCGACGAACAATGACGATGGGGTTTTCTGCGGCAAGGATTTCACTCCGTGAATTCATCAACCGCGCGAGGGTTTTGAAATACCTGTCTTTGCCCGTGCAGCGCGCCATCATCATTCCGGCAGCCGATATATCACTGGGAGGGGTAAGATATTCTCTGAAAATATACTCTACTTGGCCCTGCCGGATGTACGCTTTGTCCAGCTCCGGGAAAACCTCTCTGTAAAACTGAGCGAAGTGAGCGCTGGTTATCGAACCATAGACGATCAAAGTTACGGGTGTGTTCAAACGCCCAAGGCTCATATCTTCCGGACTGATCGCGGGTATTTGCGGCTTAGCCAGAAGAGGAGTGGGGAAAAACAGTATCGTTCCAACGCACAATCTAGCGAAGCCTTTGCGCCGTATTCTGGCGAAAAGGCTATTCGCGGGATTGGGGCCAGATGGCACGGGCATGTTTACTTCTTGGCGGCAGGGGCTTTGTCAAGCGCGGCCGTGAAGGCTTCGACGCTGGTGTAGTCGCCCTCAAACTTCTGACCATTGATGATCAAGGTCGGGGTGCCGGTGATATTGTCGGCCTTGGCGTACTTTTCCATATTGGCCTGGATGCGTTCCAGACCCTTAGGGTCGTTGACGCACTTGGCAAAGGCCTCGTCGGACAGGCCGGCCGAATTGGCCACGCGCTTGAGGATGCCCTTGGCGTCGCCCGTGGTGAACAGTTCCTGCTGCGAACGCATGATGGCGTCGATCACCTCGAAATACTTGTCCTGGCCGGCGCAGCGCGCCACCAGAACGCCCGCTGCCGAGACGTCCGCCGGAGGGGTGAGGAATTCGCGGTAGATGTACTTCACCTTGCCGGTGTCGATATATTTGGCCTTCACCGTCGGGAAGACTTTTTCGTTGAAGGTGGCGCAGTGGGTGCAGGTCACCGAGGCGTATTCGACAAGTGTGATGGGGGCGTCGGCCTTGCCCAGAACCATGTCGTCGGCCCCGGCGTTCGTCTGGCTGCCGCCACAGGCGGCGAGGGCGAGTGTACCGAAAGCAGCGGCAGCCAAAAGCGCGCCGCGAACGAGGGTGTGACGGGTCAGGTGCATGGATCGGGCCCTTATGTGAGAATCTGGATCAGGCGTCTGTTGGCCTTATCCCGACTTCCTACGGCGAGAGCGTGGCCTTTGGCAAGTTACTTCCGTCGGGCACGGTCCTTGAGCAGCACCGAACGGCCCAGTCGCAGCAGTTCGCGCCTTAGCTTTTCATCCACTACGGGCTTCACGCTTTCCTGCAAGGCCAGTTCTTCGGCGGCGCTCAGGGGTTTGGGGGCGGGCGGCGGCACCGGACGCGCGAGCTTCTGCACCGGCCCCTGAATGAGGCGCAGGCGTTCGACCGTCCCCGCCCCCAGGAACAGATTGACGCGATCGAGAATGACGCGGCTCTGATGCTGAATGACCGAAGCAAACGACCCTTCGACGCGCAGATCGAGCGTGCCGCCCGCCCTAGCGCCGGGTCGGGCACGGATGACCTTCACCGGTTCGGTAATGCGCGCCACCGTATCGCCGACAATCTCCGGCCAGCGGCTTTTGAGACGGCCCGCCCCGGTGTCATAGGCTTCAAATCGTTCATTGAGTGCCTTCATCATCGGCGCTATCTGTCGGTTGACGGGCGGCGTCGGCTGCGGCGCACGGCGCGTCCGCGTGGTCCGCAGGATGCGCACGGCTTCTTCATAGGACGGCAGGTCACGTTTCATGGTGTTGAGTATAAAGCGCATCCCAAAAAGTGTGCAGCGGTTTTTGGAATCAGATGCGCGACAGGGAGAGTATACTGAGGCCGATGTCTCGCCTGGGCGTCAGAGAGTGCTGGACTGGTACGACCGCAATGCGCGCGTTTTGCCTTGGCGCGAAGGGCCGGGGGCCGCGCTTAAGGCCGATCCGTACCGGGTGTGGATGTCGGAGGTGATGCTTCAGCAAACCACAGTCCCGCACGCCACGCCCTATTTTGAAAAATTCACCACCCTGTGGCCAAGCGTGGTCGATCTGGCCGCCGCGCCCGATGAGCGGGTGATGGCCGAATGGGCGGGGCTGGGCTACTATTCGCGGGCGCGCAACCTGCTAAAATGCGCACGGGCCGTGGTCAGCGAACATGGCGGCGTTTTTCCGGCGGATGAGGCGGCCTTGCTGAAACTGCCGGGTTTCGGCCCCTATACGGCGGCAGCGGTGATGGCCTTTGCGTTTGGAAAGGCCGCCAATGTGGTCGATGGCAATATCGAGCGGGTGATGAGCCGCCTCAATGCCGTCAAAACACCTGTGCCGCAGGCGCGGCCTCTGTTGCGCGAACTGGCGGCGCTTTGGGTGCGCGAAGACCGCGCGCGCGACTGGCCACAGGCGCTTATGGACCTGTCGGCCAGTGTCTGTCGCCCCAAATCGCCGTCCTGCCTGATCTGCCCGTTGCGTGAGGATTGCGCCGCCTTTGCCGAAGGCCAGCCGGAGGTCTATCCCCTAAAGGCCGCCAAGGCCCCGAAACCCGTGCGGCACGGCGTGGCCTTTCTGATCACGTCAGAAGACGGGTTTGTGGTCGAGCGTCGCCCGGACAAGGGCTTGCTGGGCGGGATGCTGGGCCTGCCGCATCTGGAGTGGCGTTCAGAGGTGTGGAGTGAGGGGGAAATCGTCTTCCCATCCGTCCACCACGGAAATGAGGCGTGGGAAAATCTCGGCAGCTACGCGCACGTTTTTACGCACTTTGCCTTGAATCAACAGGTTTGGCGGATCGAACTGACCCCGGACGAAATGGCGGCCTTTCTGCGCCAACATAATGTCTCCCAGCGCTTGAGTTGGGCTGAGGCGAAATCGCTGCCCACTGTTTTTGCCAAGGCGTTGAAGCTCAGATAAAAAATGCCCCGCCGGTGAGGGCGGGGCAAGGGGAGGGTTCACGAGGTACGCTTACTAGAGCGCATTCCGAAAAGTGTGCAACGGTTTTCGGAATCAAATGCGCGACAAAACAAAATGTTAGAGCGGAATTTCGATTCAGGCTGAACGAAATCCGCTCTAAAACCGGAGCGGTTATCCCGCGGTGTTGCTGCCATTGCCGGCGATCGTGCACTTTTCAGGCACGCCGGGATTGGTGGCGGCGACATGGCAGGGCACGGCGGGATTGAGGGCCGTGCGGGCCTTGTTGAGGACGGCAATATAGCCGCGCTTGTTGGTACAGGCGATTTCCAGCACCACCTGCCCGTTGTTTTCAAAGGCGTAGCGCGCGTCGCCGATCACGCAGTCGGCCTTGATAGACTTATGATTGGCGCTGAGGGTTTGCAGGTGCGCCTTGAGCTGATCACGGCTCATATAGGCGCAGTCGGTCTTTTGTACGGCAGCCCCGAAGCAGTCGAAGGTTTCGAGCTTACCTTCCGTACCCGCATCGAGGATCAGGGCGATCAGCCCGGTCTTGGCTTCCGGGCATTTGAATTCGGCAAGGTCGCGGTTGGTGGCTGGGTCGCGGCCGATACGGCGGAAGTCTTCGATGGTGCAGGCAATACCGGCTGCGCTCAGCGCCTGCGCATAGGCGTCCTTATATTTGGCCTTGGCCTCGTCCTGTTTGGCCTTACCGGCAGCGGCCAGAGCGGCGGCGTCGGTAAACTTGCAACCGCCGATATTGGCCGCCTTGTCACAGCCGACCTTGCCCTTGAACTGGGTGTCGAGATCGGTGACCAGCACGAAGCCGGGCTTACCTTCACAGCCCACTTCGTAATATTCGGCGTCCTTGGTGGCGCCGATAAACCGCGCATTGTTCAACGTGCAGTCCGGGGCATTCTTGCGCACCAGCGAGCCGACGGTTTGCGGCAACAGCTCCGGCGTCGTCAGTTCGCATTTCAGCGCCGTGTCGGCGGTTTTCAGGCAGTTGAGGAAACCCACCGTCTGGTCGCTGGCCTTCCAGGTCGGCACCGTGAAAATGCCCCCTGCCGTGTTTTTACAGCCAATTTCATAGGTTTCGCTGTTTTTCGCAGCGTCGGCACGGATAAAGCGCGCGCCTGCGATCTGACAGGTCGGAATCTTCGACTTGGCGGTGTCGGTCAGCCAGTAATGGGCCACGCGATTGCCGCGTAGCTTGCACACCGGACTGCCGGGGGATGTCTTGGCTATGGCGGCGGCTTCAAGGCAGCCCATCGGATCGCCAAACGGCGCCTTTTTGGCCATGTAAAGAAGGTAACCGCGCTGGTCCCTACAGGCGACTTCAAAGTTTTCGATGGCGACTCTCTTGCCATCGACCGTGGCTTCGGCGGCAGCGGGGACCGTGGCTTCGGTCACTTCGCAGGGCAGGCCAAAGGTCTGCACCAGCTTGCTGACGGTCTTGACGTTTTCGGCAGCGGCTTCGGCGGCCAGCATTTCCTTGCGGCTTTGCTGCGCATTGGCCGATGAGGCGATCAGCCCCAGACCGGCGCAGACAGTCAAGGCCACCGCCCATCGGCGAAGAGTGTGCGTAATCATCCTGACGTTCCCGTGGTTACGGCTTTGCGCCGTTTATTTGTCAGATGATTAAACGCGCAGATTATTTCAAAATCAAGCGGAAACGATCAATATTGCGACTTTAGAGCGAAATGATTTTAGGTGGAAGCGTCATTTCGCTCTAAGTTTCTGTTTTGTCGCGATGTTTTTGCGGAAAACCGCTTACACTTTTCCGCACATCGCTCTAGTCGCAAAATAGACAAAACCCGGCCTTTCGACCGGGTTCTGCTGGTGATTGTAAAGGACGATCCCGCCTGCCGCGCTACGTTCTGGTTCTAGGGGCTTGCCCCTAGTGACCCTGCCGGATGCGGGCGCGCAGATCGTCGATGGGTTTGAACCCGGCATCGGTCTTGAAGCGCCAGTATGTCCAGCCATTGCAGGACGGAGCCTGTTCCAGCATGGCCCCGACCTTGTGGATCGAGCCGGTCAGTTCGCCGTGCACCAGCGAGCCGTCGGCGCGGACCCGGGCGGTGCGCTGACCCTTGGGGCAGTAGAGGGTGTCGCCGGGTTGCAGCAGGCCGGCCTCGACCAGCGCGCCGAAGGGGACGCGCGGTTCGGCCTTTTTGGAGCCCATGGTGGCGAGGTCGGACTCATTGGCGCGCTGCACGCGGGCAATGCGCTCACGCGCGTGCTTGGCATAGGTTTCGTCGCGCTCGATGCCGATGAAGTGGCGCCCCAGACGCTTGGCGGCCGCGCCGGTGGTGCCGGTGCCAAAGAAGGGATCAAGCACCACATGGCCGGGCTTGGAGCAGGCCAGCAGGACGCGGTAGAGCAGGCTTTCGGGCTTCTGAGTCGGATGGACCTTGTTGCCGTCCGCGTCCTTCAGGCGTTCTTCACCGGTGCACAGCGGGATGGCCCAGTCGGAGCGCATCTGCGTGTCTTCGTTGAAGGCCTTGAGGGCGTCATAGTTAAACGTGTAGCGCTTCTGGCCCTTGGCCTTGGTGGCCCAGATCAGGGTTTCGTGGGCATTGGTGAAGCGCGTACCCTTGAAATTGGGCATGGGATTGGCCTTGCGCCAGATGACGTCGTTCATTACCCAGAAGCCCAGATCCTGAAGCGCCACGCCCAGACGGAAGACGTTGTGATAGGAGCCGATGACCCAGATGGCTCCGTCGTCTTTCAGCACGCGCTGGCATTCGCGCATCCATTCGCGGGTGAACCGGTCATAGGCTTCGAAGCTGGCGAACTGATCCCACTCGTCGTCCACCGCATCGACCTTGGAATTGTCCGGGCGGTGCAGATCCCCGCCCAGTTGCAGATTATAGGGCGGGTCGGCGAAGACCAGATCAACGGACTTGTCCGGCAGGGATTTCAGTATGTCCACGCACTCACCGACATGGATGGTGTCCAGTTCCAGCGCGGTGCGCTGCATGATGGCTTTTTGCGGCATGTGGCGTGTCATGGCTTAACCCCGGATCGTGGCGGCCCGCTTCTCTGGGCCGGTAAGAAAAGACAGGTTAGAATCCTGTGGGGTTAATAAAAAGTTACAACTTGACTCGCGGCGAATCGGGCGAGTCTAATTTGACTCAATTTTCTGGGGGTGAGTCTTTTAGGACTCAGTTTTGGATTCGTTTTGTTCTCTCAGGCGTCCACAACGGCCGTTTCAGACGCGGCAGACAGGACCGAGCGTACCGTGGCCCAACTCAGGCGATGGATAGGCGAGGGGCCATGCAGGCGGATGGCGGTGATATGGGCTTCGGCCTGATAGCCCTTGTGCGATTTGAAGCCATAGGCGGGATAGAGGGCATCCATCTCGATCATGATGCGGTCGCGCGCCGTCTTGGCGAGGATCGAAGCGGCCGCGATGGACAGGGATTTGTCGTCGCCCTTGACCACCGCCGTGGCGGGTATGGCCAGCGGCGGGCAGCGATTGCCGTCGATCAGGGCATGGATGGGCTGCGGGCTGAGGGCTTCGACGGCCTGCGTCATGCCCATCATCGTCGCCTTAAGAATGTTGTGGCAGTCGATATCGGCGGCGGAAATCTCGATCACCGACCACGCCAGAGCGGCCGCCTTGATGTCGGGCTCCAGCGCGAAGCGCTGCTTTTCGCTGAGCTTTTTGGAATCGGCAATGCCCGCCGGGACGCGCGCCGGATCAAGGATGACGGCGGCCACGCACAGGGGCCCGGCGCAGGGGCCGCGTCCGGCCTCATCGACCCCACAGACCAGACCGTCAAACTGAGACTCAAACGTGAAATCGGGCATGGATGGCTCCATACCCGATTCCGCTGAGGCTTAGAAGGTGGCGGCCACGCTTTCGGTAACGCCCCGCCCCTTGGGGTCCGGGCCAAAGCGGTTGGCGTTGGGCGTACCATCCTGCACATGGAACCACAGGGTCACCAGACTGGCCAGCCAGGTGGGCAGAAGCACATAGAGCGCGATGGGGGCCATAGCGCTGTAAACGGCCATATTGGCCTGCGCGTCGCCCGATTCGAGGCTTGAAGGATCAAGGTTCTGAAAGTTTTGCCCCATCTGGGCCACGGCATCCGCGGCAAACACAAGGGTGAGGATCAGCGACACGATCATGACCGCCGGATAAAACAGAATCCACAGGCCGGTGCGGTTTGTATCGTGGAAGCGGCGCACACCCACGGCGATGGAGGGGATAAGAACGCCTAGTCCGAAAATCAGGGCCAGACCGGCGGCAAGACCCGCGACCAGCCCGCCCGACATCTGCACGATGTTCAGGAAGAGGCTGACCACAACCTGAAACAGATAAAACAACCAGTATTCCGAACGACGGGCGCGGCCCTGAAAATCGAAATAGCGCTTCAGCGGTTGAAACATCAGATCGAAACTGAACATGGGTGTCCCTTTGGCCGTGAGTGGTGTCTGACGATAACCGCAGCCGCACGGGCTGGCAAATGAAACCCGTGTCAGGTTTCAGCCGCTTTGAGATACGGGGCCAGCCAGTCGGGGACGGAGAGGCTGACCGTTTCGCTTTCGCAGGCCAGATCACCGTCCAGCCGGTCGAGCCGCATCAGGGCCAGCGACTTGCCATTGGCGGAGGCCAGAATCTCCCCGGCGCGACGCTCGCCCAACAGGACTTCGCTGCCGAAAGCGAAGGCACCGGTATGGCTCAGGGGGATCAGGCGGTTCTTGATCGTGCCGCGCCGCTTCATCCGTGACGTCGTTTCCTGACCGACAAAGCAGCCTTTTTTGAAGTCGATGGCCTTGATCAGGTCCATATTGATGTCGATGGGGTAGAGGTAGTCTTTGGGGAAGTCGAGCCCCGGTTCGGCCACGCCCTGTGTTAGACGAAACTCCGTGTAGGTCGTGAGGTCTCCCGTCGCCTCAAACGTCCCGTAGGCGCGATAAAGCCCCGGTGCGCGGGGGTCGGGCAATCCCTCGGACACAGAGGCATAGACCTGCGCCTCGGGTTTGGACAGGGTGACCTTCGCCCGCAGCTTGAACATATTCAGCCGGGTGAACAGTTCGTCGCGCACCCCCGCATCGACATCTATCCATACGGTATCCGAATCCCGTGGACAGATGAACACATCGGCGCTCAGCTTGCCTTGCGGGGTCAGGAACGCGCCATAATATAAGGGCTTGTTCTCTCCGGCGGCGACGGCGTCGAAGATGGTTTCCACGTCAATGGTCGTCTGGCCATTGAGGAACTTTCCCCAGTCGGGGCCGCTCAGGGCGATCAGGGCACGATGCGAAAGAGCAATAAGGTCGGTCATGTTTGCTGTGAGCCATAGATTCGGGATAGGGTATGTAGCATGAGCCGTCCGTTTCCGATCCTGATCGTCGCGCTTGAGGAACCGAAAAGGGCTCTGGCTCTAGGTGGGGTTCTGGCGCGCCTGCTGCAAGAAGTGCCGAACGCGGCCGTGACCCTGATCACGCGCAGCGACAGCGCCGCCCTGTTTGCCGATTTCAGCCATATCGAGGCGATCATCCCTTTTGATTGGGCAGTTGTCTCCATGGCGGGGCTGAAACTGTGGTGGCAACTGCGGCAGCGCCAATGGGGGCTGCTGCTCGATACGGGGCCGACCCTGTGGTCGCGTTTTCTCAATGCAAAGACCCGTGCCGTCGCGCCGGATCAGCACACAGACGAACACCCGGTGATCACCGCGTCGCGTCTCCTTAAGCTGGAAAAGCCCGAACTGCCGTGGCTGCATGTGGCCGAAGCGCGGGCCGTGGGGGCGGAATTTTTTCTCGATGACACACCCGGTGAGGAGGGGCCTTTGCTGGCCATCGCCCCCGGTGCGCGCTGGCAGGGCGCGCAATGGCCGGCGGAGCGCTTTTCGGTGCTGGCGACGCGCCTGATGAACGAAGACGGCCCTCTGAAAGGGGCGCGTCTGCTGATACTGGGGCACGAAAGCGACCGCGAAGCCGCAACGGCCCTGCGCATGGCCGCACCCAAGGCCCGTGTGATTGAACTGACGGGTAAGCTCGACCCGCTGACCGCCTATGCCTGCCTGCGTCAGGCCGATGTGTTTATTGGCAATGATGATATCTGGCTGCATCTGGCGGCGGCCGCCAATGTTCTGAGTTTCGGGCTCTACGGCCCCTCAGATGATCGGGTTGAGGCGCCGCTGGGCCAGAATGTGCATATTCTGCGCACGCCGCGGCATTTCGAAGAAATTCGCGCCCAAGACCCGAATCTCGATCAGGCGCTGTGTCATATGCTCGACCTCAGCGTCAACCGGGTGTATGAGGCCGTTCAGACCACATTGACGGTATCTCATCAGGCTCCCCGTCTCCCCTGAGGGAGAGGGCTGGGGTAAGGTGGAGCCGTTGTTTCCCCCTCATCCGGCCTTTCAGGCCACCTTCGCCCGCTAGGGAGAAGCGAAACGGAGACGCCCCATGCCGACCTATGACCTGATCATCCGCAACGCTGACATCATCAACCACGCCGGTCGCGGGCAGGGCGATATCGGGATCACCGCCGGCAAGTTCGTGGCCTTTGGCGACCTGTCTCAGGCCTCGGCAAGCGAAGTGTTCGATGCGACAGGCCTTCTGGCCATGCCGGGCGTCATCGACACGCAGGTGCACTTCCGGGAGCCGGGGCTGGAGTGGAAGGAGGACCTCGAAACCGGTTCGCAGGCTGCGGTCATGGGCGGGGTCGTGGCCGTGTTCGAAATGCCGAACACCAACCCGAACACCACCGATCCGGTGACCTTTGAGGACAAGCTGAAGCGCGCGCATCACCGTATGCACTGCGACCACGCCTTCTATGTTGGCGGCACGCACGAAAACGCCGCCCATCTGGGCGAGCTTGAGCGCATGAAGGGCTGCTGCGGCGTGAAGGTGTTCATGGGGGCTTCGACTGGCACCCTTTTGATTGCCGATGACGAGGGCGTGGCCAAGGTGCTGGCCAGCGTCAACCGCCGCGCCACCTTCCATTCCGAGGACGAATACCGTCTGGCCGAACGTCGCGCCCTGGCCCGCGAAGGCGACTGGACCAGCCATGACTTCGTGCGGGATGCCCAGTCGGCTATCCAGTCCACCCACCGTCTGGTGCGTCTGGCGCGCGAGGCGGGCAAGCGTATTCACGTCCTGCACGTCACCACCGCCGAAGAGATCGAGTTCCTCTCGCACAATAAGGACATAGCCACGGTCGAGATCACACCGCAGCACCTGACGCTGGTGGCACCCGAAGCCTATCAGCGCCTGAAAGGTTATGCCCAGATGAACCCGCCGATTCGCGATCAGTACCACGTCGATGGCCTGTGGCGTGGCATCAGCGACGGCGTTGCCGACGTGCTGGGCTCTGACCACGCGCCGCACACCATCGAAGAGAAGCAAAAGCCCTATCCGGCCTCGCCGTCAGGGATGCCCGGCGTGCAGACCCTGTTGCCGGTCATGTTGACCCACGTCGCCAATGGCAAGCTGTCGCTGGAGCGGCTGGTGGACCTGACTTCCGCCGGGGCGCAGCGCGTCTTCGGCGTGGCCGGCAAGGGGCGGATGGCCGAAGGCTATGATGCCGACGTGACGCTAGTCGATCTGAACCACAAGCGGGTCATCACCCACGATCAGATGCGGTCGCGCTGTGGCTGGACGCCGTTTGACGGCTTCGAAGCCCACGGCTGGCCTAAGGCCACCATCATCCGCGGTAAGGTGGTCATGCGCGATGACGAGATCATCCGGCCGTCGCAAGGCGAGGCCTGCCGCTTCATGGAGATATTGTAAATCGCCATCCTTGGCCGACTAGTACGCAGTCTGCGCTTGCAGGTACTTTTGTACCTGCGGCGCTTGCCGGCTATTATTCGACTCAAGGCTGACAATTTACGTATGGACGTCTATTGAATGCAAAAAGCCCCGCCGGGTGATCGGCGGGGCTTTTCGTTGGGCGTTAAAACACCGATCAGTCGTTGGAACCACCCGCCGGAGGCACGTAGGTGCCGTTGCCGGGGATTTCACACTGGATCGGGTATTTGCGGCTCTTGGCGATGTTACAGGAGACGACTTCCTCGAACCCCGTGCGGGCCTTCACGACGGCACCCACATAGCCACGCTTATTGGTGCAGGCGATTTCGACCAGAGCGGCGTCATCGTCACCACGGCCCAGATAGGTAACCTGCTGAACGTCGCAATCCTTCTTCGCCGCCTTGATCAGGACGTCCAGATGCTTGTCCAGCGTGGCGCGCGGCACGAAACCACATTCTTTACGGCGTGAGATCATGGTGAAGCAGTCCATGGCTTCGAACTTGGCCGTCGAGCCGGTGTTCGGGATAAAGGCCGCCAGACCAAACTTCTGCTCAGGGCATTTGAATTCGATCAGGTCGCGCTTGGTGGCGGTTTCCGTGCCGATCAGGTTGTATTCGGCAACCGTGCAGGTGATACCTGCCGCCTTCAGCTTTTCACCGTAGGCGGTGCGCGCCTCGGCCGTCAGGCTGGCGGCGTCCGTGTATTGGCAGGGGCCAAGCGTACCGGCACGGTCACAGCCGACACTGGCGATGTACTTCATCGTCGTCGTCGTCTGCAAAACGAAGCCAGGCTTGCCGGCGCAGCCGATTTCATAGAAGTCCTGACCTTCGCTGGTGACGCGACCGATCCAGCGGGCCTTTTCCACCGTGCACGACGGCTGCGCTTGTTTGACGGGCGCTTGCAGGGACTGCATGGCCTGCGCCTCAGTGGTGTACTGACAGGCCGAGTTGCCCTTGGTCATCAGGCAGTTCGAAAAGCTCAGCTTGGCGCTGGTGGCCGTAAAGGGCACGTCCATCACGAAGCCAGGGCGGCCGTCACAGGCCACTTCATAGCGGTCAAAGCCATGATCCGTGACCGCACCCATCCAGCGGGCATTGCTGACGGTACAGGCCTCGTCATACTGCTGCGCCAGAGGCGTCATCCACGCATAGTGCTTTTCATTGCCCGGCAACACGCACTTGGCCTGCTTGTTGTTGGCAGCGTTTTGCGAAAAGGCCTGGGTACAGTTGAACTTATCGACCTTGTTCGTCGTGGTGTCCTTGCTGAGCAGGTAGCCCCCTCCGGCCTTACAGGACACTTCGGTGACCTGAAGCTTGACCGGCTTGCCATCGGCCCCCTTGCTGCTGGACTCGCCGACATAGTAGGCATCGGCCGGTTCGCAGGGCACGCCCGCCGCCTGAATCAGGGCCGGGGCATCCGCCACGCCCTTGGCGCGTTGCTTATCGTTAAGCTTGACCGCTTCGGCAGCCGAGGCCGCGCTGCACCCCAGCGCGAGGGCGGCTACGGCCATAGCCGCGCCTCTGAGGAAGGTGGAAAGAGACATCGGTTGCGTTTTCCTTGAATGCGAACCTGTGAATGAGACGACGGCCGGATTTTAGCGGCTCTTTATAACAGGATTGTCTCTACAGGATGTGGCGGCTTGAAGGCAATGCCGGGAACGCGTGGCAAACGGCACTCGGCATAAAAAAACGCTCCGATTTTGAGGCTTGCCTGACCCAGCGGCAGACGTGCCATATAGGGGCGGGTTTATAACACAATAAGGGAACGAAACGGCATGTCGGTAAAGGTGACAGACGCGGCGGGCATCCGGCGCATCAGGCTCGATCGGGCCGCCAAGAAAAACGCCCTCGATCACCCGATGTACACCACGCTGTCCGAAGCGATAGAGGGGGCGCCGGGCGTTGTCCTGCTCGAAGCCGAGGGCGCTGACTTTTGCGCCGGTAATGACATTGTCGATTTCATTTCGCTGGCTTCGCACGAGGGCGCGGTCGAAGTCCTGCCGGTCTTTCGTTTCCTCAAAGCCCTGACCTATGCGCGCATGCCGATTGTGGCGGCGGTGCAGGGGCGGGCCGTAGGGGTGGGGACCACCCTGCTGCTGCATTGCGATCAGGTGCTGTTGTCCGAAGACGCACGCCTCAGCCTGCCCTTCCTCAAGCTGGGCCTGACACCCGAAGGCGGTTCCAGCCTGCTGCTAACCCAGCGAATCGGCCATGCGCGGGCCTTTGAGTGGCTTAGCTCCGGGCGGGTCATCCCGGCGGCCGAAGCCCTGAGCACCGGTGTCGCCAATCGCGTGGTAACCCGTGAGGCTTTGGAAGCCGAATCTCTGAGCGTTGCTGAAAAACTGGCCGCCCTGCCTCTGGAGGCGCTCATTCAGGCCAAGGCCCTGATGCGGCAGCCTGACGTCATCTGGGACCAGATCGTGCGCGAGGGGGACATTTTTCTGGCGCGCCTGAGGAGCCCGGAAGCGGCCGCGGCCTTTGCAGCGTTTCTCAAAAAAGGCTGAGTTGTAACAATCGCCTAACCTTGTTTATTTGACGGGGCATGGGTTTAGGACTAAAGGGTGCGACCGTTTTTGCCGCATTGTGGCATAGGTTGCATATAAGTCAGGTCTGGCCGTGGATAGCTATGCCTTTGATCGTCTGATTACCGTGGAGGCGCTGGCTGAGCGTGAGGCCGCTGATGCGCTGGTCAACCGCGTGTTCGGACCCGGTCGCTACGCCAAGACAGCGGAACGCCTGCGCGAAGGCAATCAGCCCATCCCGGGCCTGTCGTTCGTCATGCACCGGATCGAACAGGGCGGGCAGAGCGAAACCGCGATTATCGGTTCGGTGCGTCTGTGGCCGGTCAAGGTGCGCGATGACAATCAGGCGCTCAAAGGCGACATGGCCTTTCTGGGGCCGATCGCCGTTGACGAAGATCACCAAAGCCTGGGTATCGGACGCGCGCTGATCCGTACCGCTATCAAGGCGGCCTTTGACGCGGGCGTGACCGCCATCCTGCTGGTCGGGACGCCGGCCTATTTTCAGAGCTTTGGCTTCACGAAGGCCGAAGGGCTGAGCCTGCCGGGCCCGGTCGATTTGCGCCGCCTGATGGTCCTCTATAACCCCGCCTATAAGGGCGAACCTCTGACGGGTGCAGTGGACAAATGAACGGCTGGCTGACCGAGGCCGCGCGTTTTCCTGATAAAGACTATCCCGTTGAGTCGTGGCAGCCGTCCCTGTGCGGGGCCATGGATATCCTTATCCGCCGCGATGGCGTCTGGCTGCACGAAGGCCGGCCCATTGCCCGCCCGGCGCTCGTGCGGCTGTTTTCAAAACTGCTGCGCCGTGACGCAGAGGGCTATGTGCTGGTCACGCCCGTTGAGAAGCTGGCCATCCGGGTTGAGGATTTGCCGTTTCGCATCGTCGATTTCGAAGGCAGGGTTTTCCGCAGCGATCAGGACGACCCGCTGCCCCTGTCGGACGCGCATCCGCTGGTCATTGATGTGCAGGGCGAAGAGTGGCAGCCGCGGATGCGGGTGCGCGGCGATCTTTGGGGGCGACTGACGCGCGCCTGCGCGGCCCGTCTGTTCGAGACGGCGGCACTTGACGGCGATAAGGTGCGGCTGGCGCTGGACGGACAGAGATTTGAAATCCCGGTGGTTTCAGCATAGGTTCCGGAGTCCGTAACAGAAATAAGGCTGTCCCGGTGCACATCGCGCTCCCTCCGGAAATGACCGCGCCTGCGGTTCAGCAGGTCTTTGCCGCGCTCGAAGCGGCAGGGGGGGCGGGCTGTGTGCGTTTTGTCGGCGGCTGCGTGCGTGACGTGGTCATGGGCCGCACGCCGGGCGATCTCGACCTTTCGACGCAACTGACGCCGGACGCCACCGAGGTGGCGTTGTCAGCGGCGGGTATCCGCCATGTGCCGACCGGCAAGGCCTTTGGCACGATTACCGCGGTGATCGAGGGCCAGCCGTTCGAAATCACCTCCCTGCGCGAAGACGTCGAAACCGATGGCCGCCGCGCCGTGGTCAGCTATACGACGGACTGGAGCCGTGACGCGCAACGCCGTGATTTCTACCTCAACGCCCTCTATGCCGATATCCGCGGCGAGGTGTTCGATCCGACGGGGCAGGGGCTTGAGGATGCGCAGGCCGGGCGTGTGCGCCTTATCGGAGACGCAGAGACAAGACTTCGTGAAGACTATCTGAGAATATTGCGTTTTTTCCGTTTTAGCGCCAGTCATGGGCGGGGCTTGGATGAGGCGTCCTTAAACGCCTGCGTGGCCTTGCGGGAAGGGATAGACAGCCTGTCGGGTGAGCGTATCCAGCAGGAATTGTCCAAGCTGCTCAGTATTTCCGACCCGGTAAACGTCGTACAGCGCATGATCGAAACCGGGGTCATGGCGCACGTTGTGCCGGGTGCCCCCGTGAATGCCGAGCGCGTGGTGGCAGGTTTCCCTCTGACCTCAGATGCGATTCAACGATTGATTATCTTGATCGGAGGTCACGGATGGGCTGAGGTGCTAAACGCCTTAATCCAGCGTCTGCGCCTGCCCAACCGGGTGGCCGACCGTCTCAGCGCGGCCGCTGCCGCCTATGCGGAGGCCGATGTCAGGGCGTCACTGGCGGCTCTGAGGCGCGGGCTCTATCGCCATGGCCCGCAGGCGCTGAGCGACGCGCTTATGCTGCGGGGGGCCGAAGCGCGGGTGAGTCTAGAGACGTGGCAAGCCCTCGATCAAAACCTCAAACAGATCGACGTGCCGGTTTTTCCGCTGAAGTCGGTGCGGCTGATCTCTGTGGGCCTTGCGCCCGGCCCGGAACTGGGGCAGGCGCTGCGCCGCATTGAGGACGACTGGATCGCACACGATTTCTCACCAATCGTGATTGAGGACGCCATTGACGCCATAGCCAAACAGGCAAACATAAGAGGCCAGTAAAACCCCGTTGCTGTTTGCCTTATGTCCTACGTTGCTATCCTTGAAACCGGTGTGCCGCCTGAAAATCTCAGCGAAACCTACGGCACCTATGCCGACATGTTTCGCACGCATCTGGCCGCGCCGGAGCGCCAGTTTCGCGTGTTCCGCACCATGGAAGGCGAATTGCCGGGACCCGATGACAAACTCGCCGGCGTGGTGATCACCGGCTCGCCCGCCGGGGTCTATGAAGATCATGCGTGGATTTCGGACCTCATCGGCTGGTTGAGAGGGCTGGATGCGCAGGTGCCGGTGGTCGGAATTTGCTTCGGTCATCAGGTGATGGCGCAGGCCTGGGGCGGCCACGTTGAAAAATCAGATAAGGGCTGGGGCGTCGGCCTGCACGAATATACCATCCATGACAATATCTTATGGCGCGAACTGGCCACAACAAACCTGTCGTCGATCTGCGTCGCGGTCAGCCATCAGGATCAGGTGGTCAGAAAGCCCGACACGGCAGTGGTGCTGGCCGGGTCGGACTTCACGCCCTATGGCGCGCTCGCCTATACCGACCGCAAGGCGATTTCGTTCCAGTGCCATCCGGAATTCTGTGAAAACTTCGCTGGCGATCTGTGGATGAGCCGCCGCGGCTGGCGCATTTCCGAGCATCTGGTCGATCAGGCGATGGACAGCCTAAAGGCCGGCACGACGCGCGACCATGTGTTGGCAGCGATTTCACGGTTTCTGGCGGCGTGAAACCATATTTTGAAGCCTGTGCAGCTCTGCAATACATTTACCTGGAAGACAGCTATGTCATTGGGATTGCTGAGCAGGATCCCGATCTGATCTTCCTGTTGGATGCGGTCCTGACCGAAAACCATCCGGCCTATCAGGTGCCGCCTTCTGAAATATACTACTGCTTCAAGCGTTTAGCCCTTCGATTTGAAGATGTTTCAGATGTAGATTGGAAGGCTCTGCGCTTGAAAAATGCCCTCTCTACGGATGCCGATGGCGAAGTCGATTACGGCAACATCGACACGCTTCTTTTAACAGGCAACAGGGCTCATATCGAAGGCTGTTGGGGACAGGTTGAACTTACCTTTTCCCGGATTACGGTCGATTATCTGGAGCCGTAAGACTTCTCAATTGTCTGCCATTGCCCCACTTACGGCCACTTCACTGCTGGTGGCATGGACGACAGGATGGACTCAACATTGCCGCCGGTTTTCAGGCCGAACAGCGTCCCGCGATCATAGAGCAGGTTGAATTCAACATAGCGGCCGCGCTGTATCAACTGTTGATCACGCTCGTCTTCTGTCCAGCTTTGCTCTAAGCGTTCACTCACAAGTCGCGGATAGATATCGAGAAACGTCTCGCCCACTGCGCGGGTGAAGGCAAAATCCGCCTCATGATCGCCGGTGTTGAGGTGGTCATAGAAGATACCGCCAATGCCGCGCGGTTCGTTGCGGTGAGGCAGGAAGAAGTATTCATCACACCATTTTTTGAAACGCGCATAATAGTCCGGCGCGAAGTGATCGCAGGTCGCTTCGAACGCCGCGTGGAAGGCTTTGGCCTGCGTGGCGTCTTCGCGACGATCGGCGGCCAGAAGCGGCGTCAGGTCGGCGCCGCCGCCGAACCAGCTCTGTGTCGTGGTGATAAAGCGCGTATTCATATGCACCGCCGGGACGTGCGGGTTCCACATGTGCGCGATCAGGCTGATGCCGGTGGCGAAAAAGCGCGGGTCTTCGGCGGCCCCCGGTATGGTTTTGGCGAAGTCCGGGCTGAAGGTGCCGTGCACGGTTGAGATGTGCACGCCGACCTTTTCGAACAGCCGCCCGTGCATCATCGACATTTCGCCGCCACCACCATCGCCGTGTTCCGCGTCAGAGCGTGTCCAGGGCTTACGCACAAAGCGGCCGGGCGTCGGTCCGTACAACGTCTCAGGGGCCGCGTCCTCCAGCGCCTCAAACGCGGCACAGATGCGGTCACGCAAGGCACGGAACCAGACGGCGGCGGCCTGCTGGCGCGTGCTCAGGCTATCGGCGGAAAGCGGGGCGGAGAGGGGGGCGGTGGCGGTCATGGTGGTCTTTTAGGCTATTGGCGGGTTTGGGGCAAACCCTTGCGTCTGGCGAAGCGCCTCGCCCAGCGCCATGGCGGCGGCATTGATGACGTTGATCGAGCGCATACCGGGTCGCATGGGGATCAGCAGACGGGCATCGGCGGCGTTGTGGACCTCATCCGGCACACCCGCGCTTTCGCGCCCCATCAGCAGGATGTCGTGCGGCCCGAACTGAAAGTTTTGGTAGGGCTCGGCGCCCTTGGTGGTAAAGAGGACAAGACGGGCCCCCTGCGGCCAATCGTCGCGCCCGTTCAGGAAGGCCGCCCACGAATCATGCCGCGTCACATCGGCCTGACCGCCATAGTCCATGGCCGCGCGACGGATGGCGCGGTCGCTGAGGGGGAAGCCGCAGGGTTCGATGACGTCCAGTGCGACATCAAGGCACGCGCATAAACGTAACGCACTGCCTAGATTCTGTGGAATATCCGGTTGAAAAAGGGCCAGACGCATTTTATGCCATATTTTGGACAGAGGATTTTTTCGGCGCGCAAATGCCGCTATAGACGGAAAGACCTCTGACAGGTAAGAGGAGCTATCTGCGTCTTGTCGGGGAAAACCACCGGCGGGGTCGCAGGTCAATAAGAATTATGGCCGCCCTGTGGCGGCGAGCATTGAGGTAAGCGTCCCGCCCGTTCAGGTCGGGTCGGCGCATTGAGCGCAAGACGAAGAGGTGTCAAGGTGAGCGAACCTGCTACGGATCATGGCGGTCATGGGGACCCGAACCGCCGCGATTTCATTTACATAGCCGCGGGTGCGGCCGCCGTAGGCGCAGTGGCGATGGTTATTCCGCCGCTGGTCGATCAGATGAACCCCGCGGCAGACACCCTGGCTCTGGCTTCGACGGAATTCGACCTGTCGAAGGTACAGGAAGGTATGCAGGTGGTGATCAAGTGGCGCGGTAAGCCCTTGTTCGTTCGCTATCGCACGCCCAAGGAAATCAAGGAAGCGCAGGACGTGAAGCTGTCGGACCTCAAGGATCCGCAGGCCGACGCCGACCGCGTGAAAAAAGGGAAGGAACAGTATCTGATCCTCGTGGGCTCGTGCACGCACCTGGGCTGTGTGCCGACGTTCGGGGCTGGCGATTACGGTGGGTGGTTCTGCCCCTGCCACGGTTCGCACTATGATACATCGGGTCGCATCCGTAAGGGGCCGGCACCGTTGAATCTGGCCGTGCCGGACTTCCAGTTCCTGTCCGACACCAAAGTGAAGATCGGTTAAGAGGGGCATCATGAGCGACCATCCGTCAACCTATGAGCCGAAGACCGGCGTCGAGAAGTGGCTCGACCAGCGACTGCCGATCGTTCGACTCGCCTATGATTCGTTTGTCGATTATCCGACGCCGCGCAACCTGAACTACTGGTGGACCTTCGGCGGCATCCTGTCCGTTTGTCTGATGATCCAGATCGTGACCGGCATCATTCTGGCCATGCACTACACGGCGCATATCGATCTGGCCTTCAATTCCGTTGAGCGCATCATGCGCGACGTGAATTACGGCTGGCTGATCCGTTATGTGCACGCCAACGGCGCGTCGATGTTCTTCTTCGCCGTCTTCGTCCACATGTTCCGCGGTCTTTACTACGGGTCGTACAAGGCCCCGCGCGAAGTCCTGTGGATTTTGGGCTGCCTGATCTTCTTCCTGATGATCGCCACGGCCTTTATGGGCTACGTCCTCCCCTGGGGGCAGATGTCTTTCCACGGCGCCGTCGTTATCACCAACCTGATCGGTTCGATCCCCGTCATCGGCGGCCCGATCCTCACCTGGCTGCAAGGCGGCTTCGCGGTGGATCAGGCGACGCTCAACCGCTTCTTCTCGCTGCATTATCTGCTGCCCTTCGTGATCGCCGGTGTGGTTATCCTGCACATCTGGGCGCTGCACGTCGTCGGTCAGAACAACCCGGCGGGCGTCGATATCAAGTCGAAGGAAGACACCGTGCCCTTCACGCCGTATGCGACGGTGAAGGACGGTCTGGGGATCATCTTCTTCCTGATCCTGTTCTCGATCTTCGTCTTCTTCATGCCGAACGCCCTGGGCCACGCCGATAACTACATCCCGGCCAACCCGCTGGTGACCCCGGCGCACATCGTGCCGGAATGGTATCTGCTGCCCTTCTACGCCATCCTGCGCGCCATCCCGGACAAGTTCGGCGGCGTGATCGCGATGTTCGGTGCCATTGCCGTGCTGTTCGTCCTGCCGTGGCTTGACACGTCGAAGGTGCGCTCTATGCGTTACCGCCCGGTGATGCGCTGGTTCTTCGTCATCTTCGTCGTGGTCTGCCTTGGCCTCGGCTGGTGCGGGGCTCAGCTTCCGGATGCCCCTGTGGTGCCGGGTCTGCCCAGCTTCACCCTGTTCGACGGTGAGTTTAACTCTTACCTGTGGCTGACGCGCGCCCTGACGCTCTACTACTTCGCCTTCTTCCTCCTCATCATGCCCTGGGTCGGCCTGAAGGAAGATCCGCTGCCGGTTCCGGCATCCATCAGCGAGGCCATCCTCGCCGAACACGCGAAGAAGAAGGGGGCTTAAGTCACATGTCCGCTATCATGACAAAAGGCCTTAAGGCTCTGGGACTGGCCGCCATCGCCGCCACCCTCGCCCTGTCGGCACCGGCTTTTGCGGCCGGTGGGGCCAAGCATCCGCACGCCCCCAAGGAAGGCTTCAGCTTCGAAGGGCCGTTCGGAACCTTCGATCAGGGCCAGCTCCAGCGCGGCTTTAAGGTGTTCCGCGAAGTCTGCTCCAACTGTCACTCGGCGACCCTGATGTCGTTCCGTAACCTCGGTCAGAAGGGCGGCCCCTTCTACGATCCGAAGTACAAGAACCCGAACGACAACCCGATCGTCAAGCAGATCGCCTCAGAGTTCGAAGTGCCGGATGTTGACACAGACACAGGTGACGCCATCACCCGTCCGGCGACACCGTCCGATCACTTCCCGGCCAAGTTTGCCAACACCTATGCCGCAGCCGCGTCCAACGGTGGGGCTATCCCGCCCGATCTGTCGGTGATCACCAAGGCGCGCCACGGCGGTGCCCGTTACGTCTATTCGCTGCTGACGGGATACGTTGGGACTCCGAAGGGGCTGACCGTAAATGAGGGGCAGCACTACAACCCCTATATGGCAGGGGATCTGCACAGCGCCTGGAAGGGGGATCCAAAGCATGTTCCTCCCGGTGGCGTGCTGGCCATGGCTCCGCCGCTGAAGGACGATCTGGTCACCTATGACGACGGCACCAAGGCCACGACGCATCAGATGGCTGCCGATGTCGCAACCTTCCTGGAATGGGCCGGTGACCCGCACGCCACGCTTCGCAAGAAGACCGGTGTGGGCGTGCTGATCTATCTGCTGCTGTTCGCCGGTGTGACCTATGCGGCCTATCGCAAGCTCTGGCACGGCAAACACTAATCGCCAGCCTGGCTCTACGGCGAGGGGCTGCGAAGCCCCGTCTTTCAAGCTTCCGGTGCTCACGTACTGTATGTACGCTGCGCTCCGGGTCTTGAAAGTCAGGTCTTCTCGCCGCCTCGCAGTGAGCCATGCAAGACGATTAGTCGCGCATTTTCAAAGCCCTCGGTTCGCCGGGGGCTTTTTCTGATAGAGCGGAATGATTTCTAAGGGAATCCGTCCGCTCAAGCCGCCATTGAGACGGCGGCCAAGGTGGCGGAGCCCGTACCCGGCGAGGGGCAAAACAAAAATCTGGATCATTATGTTTCCATCGGAAATCATAATGATCCAGTGGCTTCAAAAAGTGATCGCTCACCAGGTGTAAAAGGGCACATCCCTTCGTGATCACGTGCTACAGATCAGGCCGAGGCAGGGGACAGTATCGAGTCGTCCATGGATTGTCAGACCCAACCCGTTTCCAAAGGCACCAGCCGGTTTCCTGATGCGCAGGCCCTGCAAAAGATGATGGCCGCGCGTTTGGCTCCGTCCTTTGCGCCGCATGAAGTTCTGGCCGAAGCCCTGCTGCCCCACGTTCTGGGCAGCAGTGACGACGGTTCGCACGACGTGTCACACCTCCAGCGCGTGTTCAAGGTCGCCATGACCCTCTGTGCCGCCGAAAGCGGTGAGGCCGAAATCGTGGCGGCGGCGGTCCTGCTGCACGATTGCGTTCAGGTCGAGAAAAATTCCCCCCTGCGCGCCGAAGCCTCGCGCCTGTCTGCGGAAAAAGCGAGCGACATACTGGCGGCAATGGGCTGGGAATCCGCGCGCATGGAGGCCGCTGCTCACGCCATACTGACCCATTCATTTAGTGCCAATGTCGCGCCGGAAACGCTGGAAGCCAAAATCGTGCAGGACGCCGACCGCCTCGACGCCATCGGCTTTGTCGGCATCGCACGTTGTTTCTACACGGCCGGGCGCATGAACAGCGCGCTTTACGATCCGTTTGACCCGAAGGCCGAAGAACGCGAACTGGATGACCTCAGCTTCGCGCTGGACCACTTTGAAACCAAGCTGTTCAAGCTGAAATCCGGTTTTCAGACCGTCGCCGGCCGCGATATGGCCGACCTGCGCCACGCCCGCATGAAGGCGTTTATAGAATATCTTCACGAAGAAATCTAAGACTTGGGGCCGCAGGCCCCAAACCCCGATACCTCACCGAGACGTCTCCATCTACTCCCCGTAACGGGTGCAGGGGCCGTGCCCCTGCGAACCTTACTTCTTACACATTGAACCGGAAGTTCATCACATCGCCGTCCTTGACGATATATTCCTTGCCTTCCTGACGGAACTTACCGTTTTCCTTGGCACCCGCTTCGCCGTTGAACTTCACGAAGTCCTCATAGGCGATCGTTTCGGCGCGGATGAAGCCCTTCTCGAAGTCCGTATGGATGACGCCGGCGGCCTGCGGCGCGGTATCGCCGACATGGATGGTCCAGGCGCGCGCTTCCTTGGGGCCGACGGTGAAGTAGGATTGCAGACCCAGCAGCGCATAGGCTTCGCGGATCAGGCGGTTGAGGCCCGGTTCTTCGAGGCCAAGGGTTTCCAGAAACTCCTGACGCTCATCGGCATCGAGCAGCGCGATTTCCGACTCGATCTGCGCTGAAATGACCACCGACTTGGCGTGATCGGCGGCGGCGCGTTTGGAGACGATCTCCGACAGGTCGTTGCCGGTCGAAGCCGAGGCCTCATCGACGTTACAGACGTACAGGGCGGGCTTGGAGGTCAGCAGTTGCAGCATCTCCCACGCCTTGGTGTCTTCCTTGCTGATCTTGCCCTTTTCATAGGCGACGCGGGCCGGGCGGCCGTCGCGCAGTTCGGTCAGAGCCGCGTTGATCAGCGATACGGTGAGGGCTGCGTCCTTGTCGCCGCCCGACTTGGCGCGCTTTTCAAGCTGCGGCAGGCGCTTTTCCAGCGATTCCAAATCGGCGATCATCAGCTCGGTTTCGATGATTTCCAAATCGGCCAGCGGGTCGATGCGGCCTTCGACGTGGGTGATGTCCGTATCGACGAAGCAGCGCGCCACAAAGGCAATGGCGTCGCAGTCGCGGATATTGGCGAGGAACTGGTTGCCAAGCCCTTCGCCCTTCGACGCGCCACGCACCAGACCGGCAATATCGACGAAGTTGATGCGGGCCGGGATGATTTCCTTCGAGCCAACGATCCTGGCCAGCACCTCAAGGCGCGGCTCCGGCACGGCCACTTCGCCGGTGTTCGGCTCGATGGTGCAGAAGGGATAGTTGGCAGCCTGGGCCGAAGCGGTCTGGGTCAGGGCGTTGAACAGGGTGGACTTGCCGACATTGGGCAGACCGACGATTGCGACTTTCAGGGCCATGGGATTCCAAGCGGAGAAGAGAGAAATTGGCCCGCTGCCTAACGCATTTTCCCCGGCAAGGCCAGAGCTTTAAAGACAGAGGTGCTTGCGTAACCGAAATGACGCGGAGTAGGCTGTGGTATCTATTGCAAGGATATGACCATGCTGCGCACCGACCGCCGTTCGTTCCTCTCCCTGACTGCGGGCCTTGCCGCGGCGACGGCCCTGCCGGCCGTTGCGCAGACCTCCGACACGGCGCAGATCGACGCCATTGTCGAAGCCTTTATGGCGAAGTTGGCCCTGCCGGGCGTCGCCGTCGCCGTTATCCGGCCCGGTCAGCCCGACTATGTGAAGGGCTACGGCGTCCGCACCCTGGGCAAGCCGGACAAGGTCGATGTGCATACGCAGTTCGGCGTCGCGTCGAACACCAAGGCCTTTACGGCGGCGGCTCTGGCCCTTCTGGTCGAAGAGAAAAAGGTCGAATGGGACGCGCCGGTCGTGCGCTATATCCCCGAATTTAAAATGTACGACGCGGCCCTGACACCGCTGGTGACGGTGCGGGACCTGCTGTCGCACAGGGCTGGTCTGGGGCTGGGGCAGGGCGATCTGATGCTGTTCCCGGCGTCAGACCACACGCGGGAGGATCAGCTCAAGGGCGTGTCGTTCCTCAAGCCGCAATATCCTTTCCGTTCGGGCTATGCCTATAACAATGTCATGTTCACCATCGCCGGTCTGGTCATCGAGCGGGTGTCGGGTCAGACCTATGAGCGCTTTGTGACCGAGCGTCTGCTGACGCCCTTGGGCATGGCCGATACGGTGCTGGGCTGGCCGAATGTGACGGGGAACAATGTGGCCGGGCGGCATGCGCGCCTGACCGGCCCGCTGCGCGGCATGGGTGAGTACAAGGTGGTGCTGCCGGAAGAGACCCTGTCCTTTTCACCGGCGGCGGGGCTGGTCACCAGCGTGACGGGCATATTGCCGTGGCTCCATACGCAACTGAAAAAGGGCGTGATGCCCAATGGGCAAAGGCTGTTTTCCGAGGCCTCGTCGCGCGAAATGTGGAAGCCCAACACGATGGTCGGAGCCGGAGCCGGTCCGACGCCGGAAATGCCGACGGCAGCGCTTTTCCGCACCTATGGTCTGGGCTGGTTCATTCAGGATTATCGCGGCCTGCGGCTGGTGTCGCATTCCGGCGGGCTGGTCGGGCAGGTGACGCAGCAGGCCCTGTTGCCGGAAAAGGGCATAGCGGTCGCCGTCTATACCAATGTCGAGGATGGAGCGAGCGGGCAGATTCGCAACGCCATTCTCGACCTGCTGATCGGGGCGCCGACCTATGACTGGCTGAAGGCGGCTGTCGAAGGCACGGCCAAGGCGGCGGATAAGGCGCTGGCCGATGCACCCAAGGCGCAGCCGGGCGGCCCGTCCCTGCCCCTATCGGCCTATGCCGGCACCTATCGCGATGCCTGGTATGGCGATGTAACGGTGGCGGTGAGCGGCAAGGGCAAGACGGCGCGCCTGACGTTGGATTTCACCCGCACGCCGCGGCTGAAAGGGCCGCTGGAGGTGTTCGGACCGGACGTCTTCCGCACGCGCTTCCCGGTCTGTTGGGGCGAGGACGCTGTGGTGACGTTTGAGGTAAAGGACGGCAAGGTCGCGGGTATGAAGCTGGTGGCCTATTCGCCGCTGGCCGATTTCAGCTTCGACTATCAGGACCTCGATCTGCGGAAAATATAGGCGAGTTACGGGGTGAAGGGGGCCGCGCCCCCTTCGTCTTAAACCGTCACCGGCAGGCTTTGCATCAGGCGTTCGGCGGCGCGTTCGGCTCCGTCTTCCTGCGCCACAATGGCGGAAGCGGCTTCGGCCTTATGGGCAAAGGCAGGGTCAGACAGCAGACGATCCAGCAGACGAATGGCCGAATGTTTGTGCCAGCGGTCGAAGGTGATCGACAGGCCGGCCCCCAGACGCTCAATACGGCGGCCATTGTCGAACTGATCGCCGAAGACCGGCGTGACCAGTTGCGGACGCCCGGCGCGCAGGGCCTGAGCGGTGGAGCCTATGCCGCCGTGGTGGATATTGACGCGGGCGCGCGGCATCAGCAGCGAGTGCGGCGCGTAGGGGACGCAGAGAATATCCGGTCCGAAGTCGTCATTGAGCAGCGGGCTTTGCCCCCCGACCAGCAGCACGGCGCGCTGACGCAGCGCCTTAGCCGCCTTGACGGCGGTGCGGTAGAAGTCTTCGCCGTCATAGACGGCGGTGGAGCCCAGACTGAAAACCAGCGGCGCCTGACCGGCGGACAGGAAGGCCTCCAGCTGCGGCGGCAGTTCGCTGCGGCGGCCGTCTTCGGAATCGAAGAAGGGGAAGCCGACGATCTCGGTATGGGGTGGAAAGTCCGGGGCGACGTCGCCGATCAGGGGGGAATAGAGGCCCAGTGTCATCTGATCCGACTGCACGCCGCCCAGGCTGATTTCCATATGGATGCCGTACTTGGCATAGATGGCGCGGATGGGGGCGAGGCAGCCCGACAGCTTCTTTTCACCAATCCAGAAGATGGCGCGATTATATTGCCGGCCCAACTCGGTGCGTGGCGACAGAACCAGAGGCGCGTCTTTCAGCTTGGGCGGATCATAGGCCGACAACATCACGGCCGGTTGCAGTGCGACCGTGGAGAAGGGGCGGCCTTCGAGACGCGCCGCCAGATGCGCCGTATAGGCATAGGAGGAGGAGACGACCAGATCGGCCTGCCGCACAATGGGGCGCAGCTCGGACAGGCCCTGCTCGATATAGGGGGCCACGAGGTGCTTCAGCATGAAGCCGTGGTCCTGCGAGAAGTGGCGGATGATCTGCGCGGCGTCGATGCCCAGATTCTGGCGGTAGGTCTCCATGCTGGGGCCGCAGGCGAGGAATTTCAGCCCGGCGGCCTCGACCTTACCCTCATAGTCGGGGTGAGAGGCCAGCACGACGCTGACCCCACGGCGTTTCAGCGCAAGGCCCAACGCCATGAAGGGATGCAGATCCCCCAGCGAACCAAAGGTCGTCAGAACGATTTGAGGCGCGGTAGGCATCGTCTAACCTTCTAAGTCCTACTGAACGACTTTTTTAGGATCGAATTTCGGAGCCGGGCTCAAACGCATCACTTCGGTCATGTATTTTTCACTTTCCCCCAAGAGCGCCAGAGGTAGCGCCTTGACGCAGGCGTCACACAAACGCTCAACCCAGTCCTCGGCCTTGTAGAAGTCCGACAAGACCCAGCTATGTACCAGTTCCTTTTGTCCGGGGTGCCCGATCCCCATGCGCCCGCGCACAAAGTTCGGCCCCAGATGTCCCATAATGGAGCGTAAACCATTATGGCCCGCATGGCCACCGCCCATTTTCAGCCGGAAGCGCCCCGGAGCCAGATCCAGTTCATCATGAAATACAAGGATATGGTCGGGCTTGATCTTGTAGAAGGTCGCCGCTTCCAGAACGGCATTTCCCGACAGGTTCATGAAGGTTTGCGGCTTCATGGCCAGTATTTTCGCCGGGCCCTTGGGCGTATCGACGGTCCCTTCGGCGACTTCGGACTGAAATTTTTTGCGCACCGGGCCGAAGTTAGCGCTGTCAATCAGGCGATCAATAAACATGAAGCCGATATTGTGCCGGTTCTTCGCATATTGCGTACCTGGATTGCCAAGACCAACGACAAGAAACAAGGCGGGCTCCGATCAGCTCAAATCGATTCCGTACTCAATGAACGGTGATCTAATCAAAAAAATGGCAGAACGAACATGCCGAAATGCACAGACCCGGAGCGGATTCGTCGGGTTGCACACAGAAATAAGCCCTGTCCTTGGGGTAAGGACAGGGCTTTATCCTATTCCGTGTAAAAGCCGTTATCAGGCTTAGGCGGAAGCTTCTTCGCTCTTTTCAGCGGCCGAGGCGGTGATCGAGGCGATCACGACGTCCTTGGCCGGAACGGCGGTGACGTCTGACGGCAGGCTCAGATCGCCAACGTGGACCGAAGCACCGATGTCGAGACCCGACAGGTCAACCACAACGTCTTCCGGGATGTGACCGGCGGGAACCTGGATTTCCAGCTCGTGGAAGGCCACAGTCAGGGCGCCGCCCTTTTTCAGGCCCGGCGAGGCTTCGTGATTCTTGAAGTGAACCGGCACGTTGATCTTGATGGTCTGGGTTTCATCGACGCGATAGAGGTCGAAGTGAACCGGCACATCGGTGACCGGATGGAAGTCGATCGCCTTGGCGATGACCTTCTGGGTCTCTTCGCCGTACTTCAGCGTGACGAGGTGACCGGCCAGCTTGCCCGTGTAGAGCGCCTTGCGGAATTCGTTGAGCTTCACGGCGATAGCCACCGGAGCCTTGTCACCACCGTACAGGATGCCCGGAACCTTGCCTTCATTGCGGGTGGCGCGGGCGCCGCCGGTGCCGGTGCGCTCACGGATTTCAACGTCTAGTACGATATCGGCCATTAGCCTGTTCCTCAAACAAAATGCGCCGCGTCAGTTTCAATGCCCGCCCTCTGAAACCTCCGTAAGGGAGGCGCGGGCAACACAATGGACACGGCGTGGGGAGACCCCGAAAATCTCAAGAGGGCGCGTAGATACACGCTAACGTCCCAATACGCAACGGGTCAGAAAGCGGAAAAATCGGCTTTTTCCCGCTCAAGGGCGGGTTTTTCAGATAGCTACGCTTATAAAGCCAAAAATCCCCCAAGGACTTCAAGTGCCGTCCTTGAGGGATTTTCAGGATAATAGCCGCTGCCACAGGGGAAAACCCGGTTTCCCCCTGACCGATCAGGATGACTTCTTCTTGGCCGGCGTGGTTGTCTTTTTGCTCGACGTCTTCTTGGCCGACGTTTTCTTGACCGGTTCCGGTTTGATGTAGGGCTTGGCGTTGGCATACCTCAACTCTTCGGTGCCGTCGGCCCTCAGCTTGACCTCACGGTCCGGCGACAGGTTGAGCGCGTTCGAAGACAGTTCGCCGATGCAGTTGCCTGTATCCATCATGATGTGCTGCCCAACGCAGAACACATCATCGAAGTGGAAGCGCGAGGCGGCCAGACACTGGTTGAGGTTCAGTTTTGATTCGCCAAGGCAGCGCGGCGATTGCTGCTCGTTCAGCAGGGCCACGACGGCGGCCTCGTTGGGGCCTGTGCCCTCACCCAGAATAGAGATGGCAGCGATGGCCAGCGCCCGGTTCACGCCATAGGTATAGGGCGTGTTGAACAGGGTTTCCTGATCAAACGACACCGGGGCGGTGCCGGTCGTGCTGAGCGGCTGAGCCGGAGTGCTGGTCGCCGCAGTGGCGTTATAGGCGGCGGCTTCCGCGGTCGCCGTGCCCGTATTCGCGCGCGTGGTCAGGCCCTTACCGGTGAGAGCTGCGGTCAGGAGTTTAGCGCTTTCGTCGCTGGCCACGCCGCGGCTGGTCGAAGACGACAGCTTGGTGGCGGCCAGACGGCCCGCGGGATCGCTGAGGACGCCCTTGGACCACGCCTGTTTCTGGATCGAATAGGCGGCCTGCTTCATCGCCGTACCCTTGGCGTAGAGCATTTCACCGTCCGAAGACAGGGCCAGAATAACGCGACGGGCGGCGATATTGGCACCGGGGATACCCGCAGCATAGGCCGGGTTGCTGAACAGCTTGTTCACCAATTCCTGACGTGCGGCGTCGTCGGAGGCATAGGCGCGCAGTTGCGAGCGGAAGGCCGGCTCCTGCATGGCGACGATGGCGGCGTAAGCGATAGCCCCGCGCGCCAGTTGCTTGGGCTCATAGGAAGCGCCCTGGCTCAGCTTGGCCTGCACCATGGAGGCGTCGTTGAAATCCGGGCTCATGCCGCGTGCCTGTTCGACGTAGGTCACATAAACCGAGGCGGCATCCGAAATGGCCGGGGCCAGCGACACGGGCGGGCCAGCGGGCGCGGGCGGCGGCGGGGGAGGTGCGGGCGGTGGCGCGTCGGTCTGACAGGCGGCCAGGCTGAGGGCCATAATCGACGCGGTGACGGCCAAGAAGAGCGGCCTGCGGCCGGTTCCGGTCGTGAATTTCATACTAAACTCCCCAATACGGATGCCCGGAACAGCGGGCAATATACGAGACGTCGGTTGACGGGGCGCAAACCCCAGGGCGCAGACAAACAGAAGGTCGCGCGGACAAACGTCCGCATCTGTTTCTTATGTCAGGTACTCTGAGCGGGCCGCAGTTCCCACCGGACGGCGAGGGCATGATACCGGCAAAACGGCCGACCACAAGGCTGTCAGGAATAATTCAACTGCCAGCAGAAGTCCTCATAAAAGCGCCAAAAATATGGCTTTTTCGCTCGCGGCGGCCTCTGAGTCGCGGCGAAACGAAAATAACATTTCCGTGAGAGGAGCGCTTCTCATCACGGTTAATATTGGCCTAATGAAAAATAAAAAAGGCATCCGCAAGGACGCCTTTTTCGCCGGGCGCTTAGTCAAAGAGTTTGGAGACAGACTCTTCGTTGGCGATGCGGCGTATCGCTTCGCCGATCAGCGGAGCGACGCCGACGATACGGACCTTGGGGTGGTTGCGGACATGCTCCGGCGCTTCGATGGAGTCGGTGATGACCAGTTCTTTGAGCACTGAGTTTTCTACGCGCTCCATCGCCTTGCCCGACAAAACGCCGTGGCTGATATAGGCCGAAACCGAGGTCGCTCCACGGTCGATCAGCGCCTTGGCGGCGTTGACCAGCGTGCCGCCGGAATCGACGATGTCGTCGAACAGGATACAGTTGCGGCCCGTAACGTCCCCGATGATGTTCATGACTTCGGACTCGCCGGCGCGCGGACGACGCTTGTCCACGATAGCGAGATCGCCGCCCAGACGGTCGGCCAGCGCGCGCGCGCGCACCACGCCGCCGACGTCCGGCGACACCACCATGATTTCATGGGCGTTGGGATAGTTGGCCTTGATGTCCTTGGCCATGAAGGGAATGGCCACCAGATTATCGGTCGGGATGTCGAAAAAGCCCTGAATCTGACCGGCGTGCAGATCCATGGTCAGGACGCGGTGCGCCCCGGCACGCACGATCAGATTGGCCACCAGCTTGGCCGAAATAGGGGTGCGGCCCCCAGTCTTGCGGTCCTGACGGGCATAGCCAAAATAGGGGATGACGGCGGTGATGCGCTTGGCCGACGCCCGCGTCAGAGCGTCGATGCAGATCAGCAGCTCCATCAGGTTGTCATTGGCCGGATAGCTGGTGGACTGAATGACGAACACATCCTCACCGCGCACATTTTCGTCGATGGTGACGAAGATTTCCTTGTCGGCGAAGCGTTCGATGCGCGCCTTGGTCAGGGGCATGTCGAGATAGTCGCCGATGGCCTGAGCCAGCAGTCGGTTGGAATTGGCCGATAGCAATTTCATGGGGAACCTGTGGGGCGGCAGGGTGGGAAACACGTGCGTGTTTTACATGCGGCGGCTTTTAACAGGTGCGACCTGTGGGGCAAGCCCGATTCGTCGCAAATCCTTAAAATTTTGACTGGATTTACGGCTCTTTTGGCGTGCCCGTGATGAACCACGCCCGCTTAATCGTTTCACCCTCGATCTCGTAGATGCCGACCACATCGACGAGCCGCACACCCTCCGGGAAATCGCGGGTGACGGACTCCGTGTCGATGACGGTGTTGCCGATCACGCTGCGACTGATCAGGCGGGCGTAAAGGTCTGGCTCCTGAAAGCGGATCAGGTGGCGTTCCCGAATAGCCCTATGTCCCTTGGCCAGCAGGGTCTGCGGATGGGCGTAGATTTCCGCATCCTCGGCCCAGAAGGACAGAAACCTGTCCACATCCCTGGCATTATAGGCGTTAAGTTGCCCTTTGACGATGTCTTCCGCTGAGCGTGTCATGGACGCAGCATGATGGCGCTGATCAGACGGCCATAATCCGGCTCCTGCCGCAGGAAGCTCCGGCGGTTGGAATGGAACAGGGTCTCTTCGGCGCAGGTGTCGTGGCCTGTGGTCGCAACCTGCGTCAGGCCCAGCCGCTTCAGCCGCATCAGGCAGAAGCCCGGCAGATCGAAATAGCGCTTGTCGGCGGTCTTGCCCGCAATAAAGAAGGCGCCGCAGTCGGCATCCTGCGCGCGGAAGGTCTCTTCGTAATCGGCAGACACCTCATAGGAGGCCTGCGCGATGCACGGGCCGATCACGGCTCGCAGGTGCCGGGCTTCGGCGCCTTTGGCCAGAAGTGCCGCGTATTCGGCTTCGATCATGCCGCCCAGCGCGCCCTTCCAGCCCGCGTGGCAGGCCCCGACGACACCATTGACCGGATCGGCCCACAGGATGGGGGCGCAATCGGCCGACAAGGCCCCCAAAATCAGGCCGGGGGTGGTGGTGACCAGACCATCAGCCTCCGGACGGTCTTCCGTGGGCCACGGGCCATCGACCGTCACGGCGATTTTGGAATGCACCTGATAACAGTTGAGCAGATGCGCCTCCGGCTGGCCAAAGCTGGCGGCGACGCGGCGGCGGTTTTCAAGGATATTGTCGCGCGTGTCCTTGGAGCCTTGCCCGACATTCAGCGACTCGTAGGGGAAGGGCGACACGCCGCCCAGCCGCGTGAAAAAGCCGTGCTGGATGTTTGGCAGGTCGAGGAGCGGGTGCAGGATACGGGGCAGGGTCATTGTAGCGCCTGTGAAATTAAGAGCCCCCACCACCGCATCTCAGCTTCGCTTCGTGCGGTCCCCCTCCCAGTAAACTGGGGAGGTATGAAGGCTAGGCTTTACTAGGCCCCGATTTCGATAGGCGCAAGGCCTGCCAGAGGCAGGTCGCGGGGGTAATGGATGGCCAGCACCTTGAACAGTTCGCCCATCTCTTCCGCCGCGATCAGGCGATGGACCTGCCGCGCCAGCCGGTCGGTGTCTTCCGGGTTTTTGGCGCGCAGTTCGTCAAAGCGCTCGATAATGCCGAGGCGTTGCAGGAAAACGCCCTGCGGCGTGATCTGACTGACCCCCAGCCCCATGTTCAGCGCCGTAACCGCCAGCGACGGAAAATCCGCCCACTGGGTCAGGTCGTGCGCGCCGGGTTCGGCCAGCGGATCGGTCTTTTCGTGGCGATAAATCGCCTGAAGCGTGTCGCCGGGTTCGGGGCGGTCGCGGCCATAGTCGATAAACAGCGCCGCGCCCGTCGCCTCGTGGATCAGCGCGCCCACCGCCTCGATCAGGCGGTTTTGCGCCACAGAGACTTCGCAGACCTGACCGATTTCGGCGGCGAAGGGGGCGATGAAATCCTGCGGTGCGGGGACAAGACCGATGACCAGTTCGCCCTCGTGAAGACCAACGCAGCGCTCATACCAGCCGTCGGGGGTCAGTTGAAACTGCCGCGCCGGCAGACAGTCGAGTACCTCATTGGCGATGATGAGCAGAGGCGCATCGGTCGGCACGTGGTCGAGGCTGTCGTAATGGCGCACCTCACCCAGTCTGGCCGTCTGTACCGCGCGAAGCGGCGGCGAAGGCTCGATCAGACCGATCTCCACGGCCTGCGCGAAGGCGGGCAGGGCGCGAAAAGTTCTCAGCAGGTCGCTCATCAGCGTGCCGTCACCGGGGCCGATTTCAAGGACGCGAATCTTTGCGGGCGCGCCCATATCCTGCCAGGCCTGCATGGCCCACAGGGCGAGACGTTCACCGAACATCTGCGACACCAAGGGGGCCGTGATAAAGTCGCCCTCTTCGCCCAGAGCCGGGCGCGTGGCGTAATAGCCTTCCTGCGGATCGAACAGGCAGGCCCACATATAGTCGGCGATGGTCAGTGGGCCTTCGAGCCTAATCTGCTCGATCAGGCGGGTCTTAAGCGAGGCCATCAGGCGCTTTCGTCTCATTTGTCGCCGTAAATCCGGCGGGCAGGGTCTTGCCGCGCAGGGCCAGCCAGATAGCGATGCCGCCGCCAATGATCATCAGCAGCGACAGGGTCTGCCCCATGGTGATGACGTACTTGAAGAAGGGCAGCATCTGGGCGTCGGGCTCGCGCACAAACTCGACCAGCACACGGGCAAGGCCGTAACCGGCGACAAAGGTGCCCATGATCAGGCCGGGCTGACGCAGTTTGCGCCAGACGTGCACCAGCAGATAGCCGACGACAAACAGCACGATGCCTTCCAGCACGGCCTCATAAAGCTGGCTGGGGTGGCGCGGCAGATAGCCAGCCGGGCAGACGCCGCCGTATTGCTGAAGGATATACTTGTTACAGAACACCATGCCCCACGGCCCGTCGGTGGTGCGGCCCCACAGTTCGCCATTGATAAAATTGGCGATGCGGCCAAAGAACAGCCCGATTGGCGCGGCACACGACAGAAGATCGCCCAGGGTCCACGGATTGATGCGGTGACGCCGACTATAAAGTACGCCCGCGATACAGACCCCGATAAAGCCGCCGTGGAAGGACATGCCGCCTTCCCACACCTTAAAGAATTGCAGCGGGTTTTTCAGGATGGGCGCCAGATCGTAGAACAGCACATAGCCAATGCGCCCGCCCAGAATGATGCCGAGCGCCATCCAGATAATCAGGTCTTCGAGGTTTTCACGCGACAGGGGGGCGGGGTAGGGCGCCCACAATGACTCCTTGCGGATCAAGCGCGTCAGATACCACCAGCCCAGCGCGATACCGGCGACATAGGCTAGCGCGTACCAGCGCAGGGCCAGCGGGCCTGTGTGCAAAAGGACGGGATCAATATCGGGCAGGGTCATGCTCAGAAACCTGTGAACTGTATTCAATGACCTAAAGGAATCATCGAAGGGGGGCAAGAATCGTGAAAAACTTTCTTTCAGTCGCCATTCGCACTATATGCGCACAGTGTGACAACTCATTTGAGGCTCTTTCCGGGCCTTTATCCGCAAGGATTTTCCCATGCAGTCGAAAAACCCCTTCCTCGACGAATTCGCCAAGCTCTCGACCAGTGCCATGTCTCTGGCTCAGGCCGCCGGTGACGAGGCCAAGGCCGCCTTCCGCGCCCAGGGCGACCGCTTCGTCGCCGATATGGACCTTATCCGCCGCGATGAATTCGAGGCGATGAAGGAGGTCATGCTGGCCGAAATCGCCGCGCTGAAGCTGGAAATCCAGAGCCTCAAATCCAAGGCCGAGTAATCCCGCCCTCTGGACCTCTCTCAGGACACCCGTATCTCTCATGGACCTGCCTCAGGCTGATTATACCGACATGACTTCCGACCCGCTCGAACTGGTCGAAGCCATCCTCACCGACGAAGGCCTGACCTTCGAGCGGACGCCCGATGGCGAGGTGCTGTTCTCGCTGGCCGGGTTATGGAAGTCGCACGACATGTGGTTCTCCTGCCGTCCGGAAGGGGAGTGCCTGCAACTGTGTTCGTCGCTCGACCTGCGCTTCGATCCGGCAAAGGTGGCGCCGATCCATCAGTTGCTGTCGTTGGTCAATCAGCGCGTCTGGTTCGGCCACTTTGAAATCTATGAGGACGAAGAGGGAATGCGCGAAGCGGGGCGTCTGCCCGCCGATATCGTCTTCCGCCACACCCTGTTGTCGAGCCCGATGGAACGCCCCGGTCAGGTACAGACGGCGCATATGATCAATGTCGCCGCCGAAGCCGTGGATCGCTTCTATCCGGCCTTCGACTTCCTGTTCAAGGGCGCGCCCACGGCCGAAGCGGCGCTGGAAGCCTGCCTGTTTGAGACAATCGGAGAGGCCTAATCGTTCACACAAAAGTTGCCCTTCGGGTACTTTTGTGTGGTCTTATACCAAGGGTCATTGGAAAGGACTCTTGGTATTCCATTCGAGAATGTCTCATGTCGCTGACACATATGAGACATTCTTGGGTTTTCAACGGCCGGATGCGGTCAGCATCTTCGGTCGTTGGTATTACGCTGAAAAATGCCTCGGGGCGGCCCGTCGGCATTTTTCGCATTTAATTCAAGATTTATTGAGGTCCATCAATGCTGGCGAAACCCATACTTCTCATTGGCGCGGGGGCGCTGGGGTCGGCCATGCTCAAGGGGATGCGCGCCGCAGGCCATATCGCGCCGTCCGACCTGATCATTCTCGATCTCAATCCCGGCGAAGAAGCGCAAGCCTATGCGGGTCTGGGGGCGCGGCTTAACCCGTCGCCGGAAGTGTGGCGCGACGCCTTCACCGTCATCATCGCGGTCAAGCCGCAAAGCTGGCGCGGGGCGGCGCAAATTCTGGATGGCAATCTCAACCCGGAGGCGACTTTGATTTCGGTGATGGCCGGGGTGCGGACCGAAGACCTCAGCAGCGTGTTTGCGCCGCTGAAAGTCGCCCGCGTTATGCCGACCACCGGTGTGGCGACCGGTAAGGGCGTGGCCAGCCTCTATGCGGCCGAGGGCCTGGCCTTGCAGGCCGCGTCCGACCTCTTCTCGCCGATGGCGGCGACGGTGGTGCTGGACAACGAAGACCTGATCGACGCGGCGACCGCCGTGTCCGGTTCGGGGCCGGCCTATGTTTACGCCTTTGTGGCGGCGCTGGAGCAGGCGGCGCTGGAAACCGGCCTGACGGCCGCGGATGCCAAAACGCTGGCCCGCGCCACCCTGATTTCGGCGGCCAATCTGCTGGATCAGACGGGCGAAGACCCCGAAGACCTGATCCGCAAGGTCGCCTCGCCCGGCGGCACCACCGAAGCGGCGCTGAAAGTGCTGCGGCAGGAGGGGCAGGGGCTCACCGAGCTTGTCACGGCGGCGGTACTGGCGGCGCAGAAACGCTCCAAAGAACTCGGATAATACCAAGGTCATTGAAAATGACTCTTGGTATTCCATTCGAGACTGTCTCATGTCTCTGACACGTATGAGACAGTCTTGAGTTTTCAACGGCCGGAGGCGGTCAGCCTCTTCGGCCGTTGGTATAATAAAAGCCCCACCGGATGGCGGGGCTTCGTATTTTATTTCAGGCTGAGTTTCGCTTCGACCTCTTTCCAGTCCACGATCTTGAAATTTTGCCGGGCACGGGTGGTCGAAAGGGCTTCGCCTTCGGTGTCCATATCGTCCTGCATGACGACGATACCCTTGGCATAGGGGCCGACCTGTCCGCCCAGGGCCGCGACGCCATCCGTCCCCGTCACGGCATCGATACCGTTGCCGGGGAAGACCGAGAAACGGCCCTGATAGACGGGCGTACCCTCGACGCGCCAGACGGCAAAGGCCGAGTCGCCTTGCGACGAGGCAATCAGATAGGTCTTTTGGCCGTCCCGCAGCAGGGTCAGGCCTTCGACATCAGCTTTGAGCACGTCCGACGGCAGGCTGACCAGCGCCTTGCGCTGCGACCCTGTTGCCGGATCGAGGCTGTACGCCCAGATACCGGCGTTTTCTTCGGCGATATAAAGCGTCTGCGTTACGTCATCGACCACGCAACCTTCGGATTGCGTGCCGACATTGAAGCGGCGCGTTTCGGTCAGGACCGGCTTGCCCGCAGCAACGCTGACCGTGGCCTGCGCCACATCGCCGTTCTTGCCCACCATAATGGCGACCAGATCGCCTGCCGTTGTTTTACCGAGGCAGAAACCATAGGCCTCAGAGGTGGCCAGCGGCGCAAAGCCCCAGTCGGTGGTTTTTAGAGTCGCCGGATCGAGCTTGAAGAAACGCACGCCATTGCCGACGCGATCAGAGGCGGCAACCACCACCGGCAGTTCCAGCGCGTCGTTACGCAGATCGACATTGTTCATCGGACCGACGGTGAGGAAGTCGATCACCTTGCCATTCAGATCATAGCTGTAAAGGCCCGCCTTCTTGTCGGTGCCATAGATCACCACGCGGTTGGAGTCAGACGGATCGACCCAGATTTCGGGATCATCAGCGGAGTCCAGATTGAGCGTGCCGACCGCTGTGGTTTCCGTCACCGCTAGAACCGGCGTGCCCGTGCCCTGCGTCATCTTGGCCGAGTCGGAGATCAATTCCGGGTGCAGGCAGCCGCTAAGAAACGCGGGGAGGACTGTGAGTGAAATGGCCGCCACAAAAGCTTTGCGGTATTGTAATAAAAGTGTCATTTCAGGCCTGTCTTGTTAATATCATTACGCGGGTAGCAGAATTTTCAACCTATATCTACAGGCAGAGCCGCAACGTCTGTTCGATAATTATGACACACTGCGTATGGATATACGCCTTCCTTGTGCATTGTTGTAAAAGTGTCATTTGCGGAAAGTATGAGGCCTTATCGTTTTTTTACACGGGGCCTCACCATGTTCTCCAAAATTTCCTCGCGACACCTGTCTGTGGCGCTTCTGGCATCAACGGCTCTGGTTTCCGGGCATGCGCTGGCCGGTACGGTTAGCGGCAATGTTGCCGACGCTTCGGGGACGTCCGCCTTGCAAGGTGCCGAGGTCTCTCTGGTTGAATTGAACCGCACTGTTTCGGTTGGCAACGACGGCAGCTTCCGTTTCGCCGATGTGCCGGCGGGCGAATATACCCTGCGCATCCGCTACACCGGGGCGCAGGAACAAAGCCGCAAGATTACGGTGACTGAAACCGGAGATGTGACGGCTGACGTCGCACTTAAGGCGGCTTCGGATGCCGAAGTGACCACCGTTCTGGTGGTTGGGCAGCGCGCCAATATGCTGAATGCGATTTCGCGTCAGCGCGCCGCCGATGGCGTGCAGAGCACGCTGTCCAAGGACTCGATGGGGCAGTTTCCTGACCAGAACGTCGCCGAGGCCATGCGCCGTGCGCCGGGTGTCAACGTCTTGAACGATCAGGGTGAGGGCCGATTCGTCTCGGTGCGCGGTCTGGATCCGAACTTCAACTCGGCTTCGATCAACGGTAACCGTATTCTGGCGACCGGCGGCGAAGACCGTATGGTGGCGATGGACGTGTTGCCGGCCGAACTGATCGAATCCATCGACATCAAGAAGTCGCTGACGCCGGATATGGATGCTGACACGATCGGCGCCTCTATCGAGATCAACACCATCTCGGCCTTCGACCGCAAAAAGAATATGCTAACGGCTTCGCTGGAAGGGTCTTACAATGACTTGAACAGCAAGACCTCGCCCAAGGCGGGTGCGGAATTCGCTTACCGCGTCACCCCGGATTTCGGCCTTGCCGGTGGCTTGAGCTATTATGACCGCAAGTTCTCGACCGACAATATCGAGGCCGCAGATTGGGACAAGGCGGGTTTCGCCCGTACGCTTGAATATCGCGATTACGACGTGGAGCGCGAACGCTATGGCGCGACGCTCAATTTTGATTACCGCCTGAACACCAACACCTCGCTGTATCTGCGTACCTTCTATTCCAAGTTCGACGACACGGAATCGCGGCGTCGTCTGGTCTTCAAGATTGACGACCTGGCACCGAAGGTTTCAGGTGATACCGCGACCTTTGTTTCGGGCAATAAGTCTTCCGAGCGTATCGAAATTCGTCGTGACCTGAAAGATCGTCGCGAATGGCAGGAAACGAGCAATGTCGCCTTTGGGGGCAAAACCTACGTCGATGCGTGGAAATTCACCTATGACGTGAGCTATTCGGAAGCCAAGCAGAGCGAGGCCGGTTCGACCGATCCGATCCGCTTCCGTCAGCGCTTTGACAAGACAGCGAATATCCTCGGCGTCACGTTCGATTACAGCGACCTGACGCGCCCGTCCTATACTATCGACGCGTCTAAGCCTGGCGCGGCTTTGTTCAACGACCCGACCAAGTATTCGATGGCGGTTTTTGAAAAAACCACCAAGGAAGCCGCGCGCGACAAGGAAACCGCCGTGCGTTTCGACGCGGCGCGCACCCTGAACCTGGAATCGGGTTCATTCGAACTGAAGTTCGGTGGCAAGCTGCGTCAGCGAGATAAATCGCAGGACATGACCTATGACATCTATAACGGTTACACAGGGGCTCTGACCCTCGCCACTGTGGCGGGGTCGCAAACCTACGGTCTGGCCCAGATGGGTGTGGTGCCTGATCTGGCCAAGACGCAGGATTTCATCAACGCCAATCTGGCGAACTTTACGAAAAACGCCGACGATACCTTCCTGGCCTCGATAGTCGAAGACTATAAGGGCAGCGAAGACGTCTATGCCGGTTATGTGCAGGGCCGTTATGAGAATGGGGCTCTGCGCATTATCGGTGGCGTGCGCGTCGAGCAGACCAAGCTCGATATGTCGGGTGCTCTGGTTGATGCGGACACGCTGAAAGTTACGCCCACTCAGGTCAAAAAGGACTATACGGACGTCCTGCCGAGCGTGAATGTGCGCTACAATGTCAGTGACAAGCTGGTGGCGCGTGTGGCTCTGACGCAATCCATTATGCGCCCCAGCTTCGGCAAATTGGCGCCGAGGTACCAGATTGCGGAAAACGATGATGGCGAAATCGAAGCGACGTTCGGCAATCCCGATCTGGACCCTTACCGCGCGACTAATTTCGATGCTTCGCTGGAATACTACTTCGCCAAGGAAGGCGTGATTCAGGGTGGCATCTTCGCCAAGAAGATCAAGGACTTTATTGTCACCTACAAGACCAGCACGGCGGGCGTATACCGTGGTGTGAACTATGACGAGGCCGAATACGCCATCAATGGCGAAGAGGCGGATGTGTTTGGCGTGGAACTGGCCTATTCACAGGCCTTTACCTTCCTGCCGTCGCCTTGGGATGGCCTGCTGGTCAGCGCCAACTATACCTACACGGACGCCAGTGGCGATATCCGGACCGAAGACGGTGGCGTGCGTTCCATCCCGCTGCCTGCGTCGGCTAAACAGACCGCGAACCTTGTACTGGGTTACGAGAAGGGGCCTCTCAGCCTGCGTGCGGCGGGTTCGTATCGTGCGGGCTATCTCGACGAGGTGGGCGATCTTGATGACGCAGATCAGGACCGTTACGTTAAGGATCACTTCCAGCTTGATCTGTCGGCCAAATATCGCCTGACGAGCCATGTACGCTTGTTCGCTGAAGTCGTGAACGCCAATGACGCGACCTACACGGCCTACAATAATGTCGGCGGTCGCCAGCGTCTTCTGCAATATGAAGAATATAGCTGGACCACAAAGGTGGGCATAAAGCTGAACTACTGATTGAGGGCGGGGGCGGTCGAAAGGCCTTGATCCCGGAAAACGCCGCTCCTGCCGGAGCGGCGTTTTTTTTTGATCCGCCGCCCGGTTTTTTGTGTAATTCATCACCGATCCTTAAAGTGTAATCCTCTGAAAATATCATTATTAAACATAGGCTTAAATCCATATGGCAGCTTAACGGAACTGACGAATGCTCTTAGGCCCGCGCGTAGGGCAGGGCTTTGCGTCCCTCGCCTTTTGCGCTAGGGTTGCGAACTCTGAAAGGGAGGGGACGTTATGAAGCTATCTGTTGATTTTGCCTTTGCGGGCATCGAAATCATCAAGAAGAATCCGCTGGCTGTGCTGGTCTGGGGTCTGGTCTATCTGGTGGTCAGTGTGGTGTCGTCGCTGCTTATAGTGGCGGTGGCGGGGCCGGCCCTGACGGCGCTGCAAAACTATCAGACCGCGCCCGATGCCGACCCGATGCAGGTGTTCGGCCATCTTGGGGCGCTTGTGCCGGTCTATCTCATTGCCGGTGTTCTGGGGCTGATCTCTTCCGCCATCATCCAGTGCGCCGTCTTCCGCAGCCAGTTGCGGCCGGGTACCGGTGGCTTTGCCTCTTTGAGACTGGGGGGCGATGAGTTCCGGCAAATACTGGTCGGGATATTGTGGGCTCTGGCGCTGGTGCTCTTTTACGTCCTGTTCGGGATCGCGCTGGCCATATCGATTGGCCTTATCTCGCTGATCGGGCAGGTCAGCGAGATTGTGGCCGGGATACTGATCTTCCTTCTGGTCGTTGGGGGCCTTGTGGCTTTTCTGTATGTCGTCAGCCGCTGGTCGCTGGCGTCGGTACAGTCTTTTGCGGAAAAGAAGATCAATATTTTCGGTAGCTTCAAGCTGACTCAGGGTCAGGGCTGGACGCTGCTGGGCGGTTATCTGCTGCTGGGTCTGGTGATGATTGTCATTATGATCATCGTCTATAGCCTGGTCTTTGCGCTGGTGGTCGGGACCAGCGGCGGCTGGATGCAGGCGATTACGCAGATGAGCCGTCCGGACATGAGTTCCGTCGCGGCTCTGATGACGCCTGTCTTTTTCGCACAAACCCTCGTCAGCAGTCTGCTGATGGGCGGCTTCTATGCCCTGATCTACGGGGCTTCGGCAGCGGCCTACAGCGCCCTAAGCGACAAGGGCACGCGCTCGGTCGAAGTGTTCTGACCTTGATGTGAGGGCGGTCGCACGATAGGCTTGCCGCAAAGGAGCCTTGCATGTTCGACCGTCGCACCCTGCTGTTATCATCTTTGGCGCTGTCGGTGGCGGGGCCTGTGACCGCCAGGACGCGCAAGCCTGTGCCGGTGATTTTTCACACCGATATTGGCGGCGATGTGGACGATACCTTTGCGCTCCTTTACCTGCTGCGGCGGCCGGAACTGGCGCTCAAGCTGGTGGCCACCGATGCGGGCAGCCCGCAGTACAAAGCCCGCCTGACGGCCAAACTGCTCACCCTGGCCGGACGCAGCGACGTGGCCATTGCCATGGGTCGTCCGAAGGGCGAGGAGACAGGCGCACAGGCCGAATGGGTCGGAGATTACCGACTTGAGTCCTATCGCGGCGTGGTGCGCAAGGACGCCGCTCAGGCCATGATCGACACGGTGATGACCTCACCCGATCCGGTGACGATCATCAGCGTCGGCCCGGCAACGGAACTGGCCGAAGCCTTGCGGCGCGAACCGAAGCTGGCGCAAAAGGCGCGCTTTATCGGCATGTTTGGCTCGGTGCGTATCGGCTATAAGGGCGTTGCGCCGGCCGATGCCGAATATAACGTCAAGGTCGATCCGGCGGCGCTGCGCACGATCTTCGAGGCCGACTGGCTCAGCTGTGCAATTACGCCGCTCGATACCTGCGGTCTGGTGACGCTGGATGGCGCCGGCTGGCAAAAGCTGTGGCAGAGTCGTGATCCCTTCGCCGTGGCCTGTATCGAAAACAGCAAGGTGTGGCTGCCCAATACGCCGTGGATGGCCAAGGATTTTGACCTGACGAAGCAAAGCTCGGTGCAATTCGACGCTGTGGCAGTCGAAATGGCCTTTGATGAGTCGAAACTGGTGATGGAGACTCTGCCGCTCAGCGTGTCGGATGAGGGGATGACCCTGATCGACCCCGCCAAAGGCCGACCTGTGCGCGTGGCGACGCAGTGGACGGACCTGCCCGGCTTCAAACGGCAACTGGTCGAGGGGCTGACGCGCGGCGCTTGAGGGCGGCAGCCGGCGATGTTACTATCAGTTAGTAACAGATAGGAGTTTGCCATGCCGACCTCGGTTGCCCTCAGCCCGCACTTTGAAGCCTTTATCAAGGCGCAGATCGCCACAGGCCGCTACAACAATGTCAGCGAGGTGATCCGCGAAGGCCTGCGCCTGCTGGAAGACCGCGAGCTGGAGAAACAGCGACAACGCGAAGCCTTGCGCGCTGAGATCGCCAAAGGGATGGAAGGGCCGTTTATTCCTGCCGAGCAGGTGTTTGATGAGGTCTTTTCCATGCTCGATGACATGGAAAAAGATCGGGACCGCGCGTAATGCGCGTCACCTTTTCACCTATGGCCCGAAATGATCTGAGGGAGATTGCGCGGTACATCGCACAGGATGCACCTGGGCGGGCACGGACGTTTACTCTGGAATTACAACAGAAAGCGCTGAGGCTAGTATCGTGAATTTGAAGTTCGCTTCATTTTGGTATCGAAAACCGGGCGAACTTCAAATTCGAAAACGATACTAGATACAATAAGTTGCTAGTGTCCTGTTGAATCTGAAATTCGCCAGAGAGCGATATCAAGCCCATGCGAATTTCAGATTCAGGACACTAGGCGAGAATCCGCGGTCCGGCGCAGCCAGATATGAATTGGGGCAGGGCGTGCGGTTCCTGTCGCACGGCAACTACAACATCTATTATCGCATCGGCGAAAACGTCGAAATTTTGCGCATCCTGCACGGTGCGCGGCAAGTCGGTGAAGACGATATCTGACAGGCGTTGGTCGATAAGACCGACGCCTGTTCAAAAAAACACCCGTTGGCCCGTCTTATTCGTAGGTGGCCCAGGTTTCGCCGGTCTTGCGGCTATAGCTGATCGCGATGCTTGAGACTTCGCACAGGTTGAAGTTTTCCCACTCCGCCGACTCGCCGTCATCATAGACGACCTTGAGGTCCCACAAGCAGGCCTTTTCCTTGCGGCTGAAGGTGATGTCCACCTTGGCATTGTTGGGCAGCACATCCTCTTCCATCACATCCTCGTCCCAGCTATCCGACTTGCTGGGCGACACATAGACTTCGGAAATCGTGTAGCCGGTATGGTTGATCAGCGTGAAATTCTGCTTGCCCTGAGCCAGAGCCACGGTGGTGGCCAGCATATAAACAACGAGGGCCGAAAGCGCGGCCATCAGCCACAAAACACTCTGGCGGCGCGTTTGAGCATTTGAAAACATTGAAATTCTCCCGAATAAATTTAGTCGAAACGCAAAAAAACAGTCTCGCAGCGTTCAATCGCCGCGATCCGGTTAACTTTATTTATAACGGCTTTTAATGAAGCGACCGTAACATAGTTATCACAGTTCGGCCGTCACAGACAGGCAACAACTTCCCAAACCACAGTCTGGCGCAAAACTCAGGATGGGGGCGGTGGCAAGACCTGCACGGCTACACGTGTCGCCCGTAAAAGTTTGGCTCCATTCAGTTAACAATGGATGTGTCCAGCCGGGGCGTATCCTTGAGGAGGCCATTGAGGCGGTTACGGATCATCGAGAAGGTAAAGCCAAATCCCGGCAAGGTCGTCAGTAATATCCACCAGGGCGGGTTTTGGGGGTCGAACATCCAGATCATAAAGACCAGTATCGGCACGCTCACGATTTGCATGAGCGCGAGGGAATAGCTGCTCAGCAGGGCTTTGCGAATGGCGATGGCTTGCGCCTCGTCCTTCAGGCGATAGGCCGGTCGATGCCGACCGTGCCGATAGAAGAGGGTGTCCTGACCCAGTCGCTCGAATTTATCGTCGATGAATTTCATCTAACCCCCCGCGCCCCCGGCCTTGGTAAAGCTCTCGACCAATGAACCGCACACCAGCCGCCAGCCATCAACCAGCACGAAGAAGATCAGCTTGAACGGCAGCGACACCACTACTGGCGGCAGCATCATCATCCCCATGCTCATCAGCACCGAGGCGACGACGAGGTCGATCACCAGAAACGGCAAGAAGAGGAAGAAGCCGATCATAAACGCCGTCTTCAGTTCCGAAATCATAAAGGCCGGCGTGATGACCGTGATCGGCAGGTCCATATTGTCCTTGGGCTTTTCGACCTTGGACAGGCGGATAAACAGGTTGAGATCGCCCGCATCGACCTGAGACAACATAAAGGTCTTGACCGGTTCGGAGGCCGCATCAAAGGCCTGCGGCATCTCCATCTCCTGATCCATCAGCGGGCGGATGCCGGCGTCATAGGCCGCCTGATACGTTGGAGCCATCACCACCGCCGACAGGAACATGGCCAGCGAGATCAGCACCGCATTGGGGGGACTCTGTTGCAGGCCGAGCGCCGTTCTGAGCAGGGACAGCACCACCACAATGCGGATGAAGGAGGTGGTCATGATGACGATGGACGGTGCCAGCGACAGGACGGTCAAAAGCCCCAGCATCTGCACGACGCGCGCCGTCAGGGTGCCGCCTTGCCCCAGGTCGAGATTGACCGATTGCGCCAGCACGTCGCCGGGGAAGATCATCAGGGCGAAACCGAGAATGCCGCCCAGCAGGGTCAGGGCATAGTCGCGTTTGCGCATCGGCTTGCCGAACTGACGGAAAAGATCGGGCATCCGCATCACAGCACCGGCCGATTGACGGTGGGCGCAGGGGCGGGGGCGGGTTTTGGTTTGGGCGCGGGCAGTTGGCGCGGCTCGATCAGTTCCTGACCTTCGCCCAACAGCAGCAGGCGCTCCTCATCATCGACGCGCACCAGCACCAGACGCCGTGCCGGATCGAGGACAAGGGTTTCAACAACGCTCAGGCGGCGCTCCCCGCGCTCTCCCTGAAAGCGCGCCAGCAGTTGCGGTGCATAGCGGCGCAGGGCGTAGGCGAGGCCCAGCACCAGCCCCAGAACGATGGCCAGCGCAAAGGCCGCCCGCAACAGACTTAAAAAGACATCCATCGGGCCAACCCCTCCATACGCGACCACCGCCCCGATATGCAGCACAAGGTCTTAAAGCCTCATTAACCAACAAAGGGGCATATTTTGCCTGCCGCTCTGCATAGGCTGAGTCGCAGCGGACAGGTAAGGCATCGCGCATGAGCACGGAAAATATCGGCCTCCTTGGGGCGCTGAAAGAGAAGATGACCTGGCTGGGTCAGCGCCAGAAGCTGGTGGCGCAGAACGTGGCCAATGCCTCGACGCCGGGTTTCAAGCCGCGCGACCTCAAAGCGCTCGATTTTGCCTCCGTCCTCAAAGGGCAGCAGGAACAGACCGGACTGGGGCTCAGCGTGACCAATGCCGGGCATATGAATGTTGAAGGCGGCGGAAGCTTTGCGCCCAAGGCGGTGGTTTCGCCGGATTCCGAAACCACTATGGACGGCAATTCGGTCGTGCTGGAAGAACAGATGCTCAAAATGGCCGAAAGCCGGATGCAGTATGAGGCGGCGCTCGGTTTCTATCAGAAGTCGCTGGGCCTGATCCGCATGGCAGGTAAGGCACCGGGTAGATAGGTTAGAGGGCGCACACAATGCCGATTAATAAGACGACTGACACGCATCCGACCCTTTCGGTCGCCGCCAGCGCGCTCAGGGCGCAGCAGGCGCGGATGCGGATTATCGCGGAAAACATCGCCAATGCCGACTCGACCGGTCAGACGCCGGGTGCCGACCCTTATCGCGGCAAGATTCCGGTGTTTGAGGCAGCCAAGATCGACGGCGCCATGGGCGTCAAGCTGGCGGCTGTGCGGCCCGATGAGACGCCGTTTGAGGTGGAGTACGACCCCAGCCACCCGGCCGCCGACGCCAATGGCTACGTCAAACGTCCGAACGTCAAAAGCCTGATCCAGAGCATGGACATGCGCGACGCGCAGCGGGCCTATGAGGCGAATCTCAATGTCATCGAGACGACTCGCTCTATGGAGCAGAAGACGCTCGATATCCTGAAGCGTTAGAGGCTCGATAAATGAACCCCATGCTCGTCGCCAAGGCCTACGGGGCCGTTCAGAAGCAGGTCTCCGGCCTGCACGAAGAGGGCTCGCGCACGCACGACGTGGGCGCGTCTTTTTCCAAGGTCCTGAACGGGGCCATGGAACAGACGCTGAAATCGACTCGGAACGCCGAGTCGCAGATGATCGCGCATTCGCAGGGCAAGGCCGAACTGATCGACGCGGTGACCGCTGTAGCCACCGCCGAGGCGTCGCTGGAAAGCGTTATCGCCATCCGAGATCAGGTCATCAGCGCCTATCAGGAAATCCTGAGAATGCCGATCTGAAAATAGTGATTGGGCCGTCGTTAACGACAAATTAACCACGCTATCGGCAAAATCTGCCCAGCGGATCGGTGGGGTCCGTGGCTTAAAGTGTAGGGCGATTTTCATGACCGGTACGGAAGTTCTCAGCGTCGGACGCGATGCGATCTGGCTGACCATTCAGCTCTGTGCCCCGGTTCTGATTGTGGGTCTCATCGTCGGTGTGGTCATCGGCCTGTTTCAGGCCCTGACCCAGATTCAGGAACAGACCCTGATCTACGCCCCCAAGATCATCGCGGTCTTCGTGACCCTGCTGCTCGTCTTGCCGCTGATGGGGGCGCTGTTGTCCGGCTTCATGAAGGAAATCGCCACCAAGATCGCGGGCATCTGACGCGCTGTCTGAGCGGCAAGAATCGCGTCATAGGTGGCGGTTATGATCCCCGTTACGCCCGCTCCGGATTTTCCGACCGAAGTCACCTCCTTCTTCGGTACGTCGCAGGTGGTGTTTACCGCCATGCTGATCTTTGTGCGCGTGGGGTCGGTGGCAATCCTCATTCCGGGGCTGGGCGATCAGGCCGTGCCGCCGCGTATGCGTTTGTCCTTTGCCTTTGTCTTCACCCTGATGCTGGTGCCGGTGGTGCAGTCGCAAATGCCCGCCTTGCCGCCCAAGTTGGGGGCCATGGCCGGGCTTATCCTCCATGAGGCGGTGATCGGCCTGATGCTGGGGATGCTGATGCGCACCTTTCTGGGGGCTCTGGCTATTGCGGGGGAGGTGGTGTCGTTGCAAACCACCCTGTCCTTTGCCCAGACCGCCAATCCGGCGCAGGCCCAGCCCTCAACCTCGATCGGCACCTTTCTGGCCATGCTGGGGCTGGTGCTGATCTATGCTACCAATCTGCACCACCTGTTCATCGCGGGGATGCGCGACTCTTACTGGGTGTTTCCGCCGATGCGCCCGGTGATGGTGGGCGATGCGACGCAATTGATGATCCGCACGGTGGGCGATACCTTCATGCTGGCCATTCAGATGACGACGCCCATTCTGGTCTTCGGCCTGATTATCAATGTCGCGGCCGGTTTTATCGGCCGCATCATGCCGGCCTTTCCCATCTTCTTCGCGGTCACCCCGGTCAGCGTTCTGCTGGGGCTGGCCATCTTCGCCCTCAGTCTGGGCGGCACCGGTCTGGTCTTCCTTCAGCATTATGAGGAGTTCCTGCGCCTCTTTGTAAGAGGTGCTTAGGTGGCAGACGAAGGCGAAGACAAGACAGAAGAGGCCTCGGCCCGAAAACTCGAAGAGGCGCGGAAAAAGGGTGACGTTGCCAAATCCGCCGACATCCCTCAGGCCCTGTCGCTGATCGCGGCGTGCGCCTTGGTCATGCTCTATGGCGACAAGATCGCCCTGTCGCTGACCGAGACGTTGCGCGTATTCGTCGCTGCGCCACACCTGTTGCGCGACTCGCTGATGGGGGATGGCGGTCTGACCATCGCCAACCACCTGATGGGGCAGCTCCTGCCGATCATCGCCCTGATCCTGCTGGTGGCCGGTGCCGCCGGGGCCATAGGCAGTCTGGCCCAGACCGGCCTGATGTTCAGCACCGAAAAGCTCAAGCCCGACTTTTCCAAGCTCAACCCCATGGCGGGCTTCAAGCGCCTGTTTGGTGTTGATGCCCTGATCCAGTTCGCCAAGACGGTGATCAAGCTGATCGCCGTGGGCGTGATTACCTGGATGATTCTCAAAGGGCGCGCGGTCGATGTGGCGGGTCTGGCCGGTGCGTCGCCACTGATGGTCCTGCCCTATGCCAAGGAGGTGTTTTTCTCACTGGCGGTGGCGGTGTGCCTGTTCATGGCGCTGGAAGGCGGGGCCGATTACTTCATCCAGAAGTTCCGCTTCTCTCAGCGCATGAAGATGACCAAGACCGAGGTCAAGGACGAATACAAGCAGACCGAAGGCGATCCGCACGTCAAGGGCCGCCTGAAGCAAATCCGCATGGAAAAGTCGCGTCAGCGCATGATGGCCAATGTCCCCAAGGCGACGGTGGTGATCACCAACCCGACCCACTACGCCGTGGCCTTGCGCTATGATGAGGAAACGCCCGCGCCCCTGTGCGTGGCCAAGGGGGTGGATACGCTGGCCTTGAAAATCCGCGAGGTGGCGGGCGAACACGACATCGCCATTGTCGAAGACCCGCCGCTGGCGCGCGCGCTTTATGCCGCCATCGACGTCGATGAGATCATCCCCGAAACGCATTTTCAGGCCGTGGCCAAGATCATCTCCTTCGTCATGGTGCGCAAGCGTCGGGGATTTTAGAGTGAAATCCGGGCAGGATTCGCAAATTAGGTTAAACTCCAGCGATTCGTTTTGGTGAGAGGTTTTCGCCTTGTCTTCGTCGCCCGCCCAAACATCGGCTCATACGCCCGCTGCTGCGTCCAAAAACCTGCTGGAGCGGTTGCGCGACTTTGCGTCGCCTCTGGCCCTGACGGTGGTGGGAATCATCGTGGTTTGCGCCTGCGCCGCCTTCTGGTTCATTGCGGGGGAATTGCCGGTGGGCGTCGTTTTGACCATCCTCGTCATCGTGATGGGGGCAGTGGTGTCGGTGGCGCTATTCGCCTTCGGGCACGACGATGACACGGGAGCCCAAGGGCCGGGCGTCACGGCTTTGGTCGAGGCGCTGGCCGAACCGGCGGCGATCGCCAGCTTTGACGGCCGTCTGAGCGCCACCAACCCCGCCTGGCGCGATGCGGGCGGCAATGAGAAGCGCCTGCCGGCCGGAGAGGGCAGCGCTGCCCTATTCGTTGCCATGCGCGAAGCCCGCGCGCAGGGCCACAGCCGCGCTCTGGTGCGGCTGGGCAGCTTTGATTTTGAAATGCTGCTGTCGCGGCTGGGTGATGAGCGCGTGCTGGTGCGTGCGGCCTCGCAAGGCGTGCTGGGGACCGGGCTTTTGCTCAATCATGAACTGCCGGTTGCCGAGGGCATGGACACAGCGGAAGAGGCGGAAGCCGTTGTGGCGCAACCCTCCGTGGCCCCGGCTTTTGACGGGTCGGACGCGCCCTTTGGTCAGGCCTTGCTGGAAGGCGACACCCTGCTGACGGCGAAAATTACCCGCGTCAATCCGGTGTTTACGCGCCTGATGGGCGGCTCGGTGGCGGATTTGACCGGCAAGGTGTGGGGCGACCTGATCGACGCCGCCTCGCGCGAAGAGGCGCAGGCCAAGCTCGATGCCAAAAAGACCGCTTTTGAGGTCAAGCTGCTGTCAAACAAAGACCTGCCGCTTCAGGTGCGTCTGGCCCACACGCCGGGCGGCTTCATGCTCTATCTGTTCGACATCAGCGAGCAGAAGCAACTGGAGCAGTCTCTGGCGCAGGTGCAGAAGATGCAGGCCATCGGGCAGTTCGCCGGCGGCGTGGCGCACGATCTCAATAACCTTTTGACCGGGCTCAAGCTGCGCGTCGAAGACCTGCTGCACAACCACCCGCTGGGCGATCCCTCCTATGGCGGGTTGAACGAAATCCGGCAGATTTCGACGCGCGCCGAGGATCTGGTGCGAAAGCTGTTGGCTTTTTCGCGCAAGCAGACGGTCAAGCGCGTCACGCTTAATCTGGGCGAACTGATCTCTGAATCCGAGGTGCTGCTGCGCCGTCTGATGCGTGAGGATGTGAAGCTCGAAACCGAATATGGCCGTGACCTGCCCGACATCCACGCCGACAAGGGCCAGATGGAGATGGCGGTGATGAACCTCGTCGTCAATGCGCGCGACGCGGTGCACGCCTCCGGTGGCGGGCGCGTCAAAATCCGTTCGGCGGCGCTCGCTCAGGCCGAGGCCGTGGCGCAGGGCTGGGCCGAGGCGCCAGCGCAGGGCGCGGCCCTGATCGAGGTGTCGGACAATGGCCCCGGCATCCCCCCAGAGATCATGACCAAGGTCTTCGAGCCGTTTTTCACCACCAAGCCACTGGGTGAAGGAACGGGACTGGGGCTGGCCACCGTCTATGGCATCGTCAATCAGGCCGATGGCCATATCGCCATCACCTCGGTGGTGGCGCCCGCAGACGGTCACGGCGCGACCTTCAAAATCTTCCTGCCGATCAAGGTGCACGTGGCAAAGCCTGACACGCCGAAGGTCGAAGCGGCGCCAGCGTCTCCGCCCAAGGTCACGCCGAAGGACATGTCCGGTGCCGGACGCATCCTGTTTGTCGAGGATGAAGAAATCGTGCGCGGCATCGCCGCCCGCCTGCTGCGTCAGCGCGGCTATGAGGTGACTGAGGCGTCGGATGGCGAAGAGGCACTCGACATCATCCAGAGCGGCGACAAGTTCGACCTGCTGATTTCCGACGTTATCATGCCGGGGCTGGACGGGCCGTCCATGCTCAAAAAGGCGCGGCCCTTCCTTGGCAATGTGCCGGTGATGTTCATTTCGGGCTATGCCGAGGCCGAATTCTCGGACCTGCTGGAAGACGAGGTGGGCGTGTCCTTCCTGCCCAAGCCGCTGGATATCAAGACGCTGGCCGAACGGGTCAAGGCGCAACTGGCGGCGTGAGTTTGGCGTTCGCCTCATACCACGCCAATTCGCTCTCAAGACCCTCAACAAGGCGGGCCAGCCCCGCCGCCGGGTGCGCGAGGCTGATGTCGCGTAACTGCTGGGTCAAACGCGCCAGCCTGTCGCCGGGGAAGGCGATATAGGGCAGGGCGCAGCCGGGTATTGTCAACACAGCAGATTGTCCAGCCGTTGTCAGAAGCTGGGCCTGACCCGGATTGCCGGTTGCGGGGTCGAGCCCCTCGATCATGGGCAGGCCAAGATCGCGGCTGCCCGACCATGTCAGACGTCCCGCCTTGTAGGGTTCGCAGACATACAAGACCGTAGCCGCCATTTTCAGACAAAGGCACAAAGCCTGTACAGCATCAATGCCATAGATAGTCTTTGGCTTTTTTGCCCCTAAGCCTTCGATGAGGTAGGTACAGGCCCATCTGGCGTCCGTCTCCGCAAAGGGCCACCAGACATAGAGATCAACACGCTTGTCTTCGTCCAGTTCAAACTGGCGATGCAGGATGGCGTCTTCTTTGCGATGGTCCATCGCCCCCCCTCAGACAGCGGCTATTCTCCGACCGCCGGATCGTAGGTTTTGATCAGTTCCAGCGATTCCAGCAGGATGGCGCGCATGGCGTGCAGGGCCCCGTCGGGATCGCCCTTTTCAATGGCGATCAGCACGGCTTCGTGCGCCGGGATGGAGGCGGTGTGGCCGGAAATCTTGTTGGTGACGCCGATCGACAGGCGCAGCGCCGTATTGATCAGTTCGCGGAGCTGCCAGAAGAAGGGGTTGCCCGACGCGCGCAGGATGGCGACGTGGAATTCGATATCGGCGGCCAGCGCCTGATCGTGTTCGGCGGCGTGGTCGCGCATACCGTTCAGGCCGTCGCGGATGGCCTTGATGTCCTTACGGTCGGCGTGCTGCGCGGCCAGGGCGGCGGCGACCGGCTCGATAGCCAGACGCACCTCGGTAAATTCGCGGTAGATGGTGTTGGAAAAGGGGCGCTCCATCAGCCAGCGGGTGACATCCGGATCGAGCAGGTTCCAGCGGCTGACCGGTTCGACCTTGGTGCCCTGACGCGGGCGCGCGCTCAACAGGCCCTTGGCCGTCAGCATCTTCACCGCCTCACGTGCGACGGTGCGGCTGGCTGAAAACTGCTGGCACAGTTCCGCCTCGGTCGGAAAACCGCTGCCGTCATAATGGCCGGAAACAATCGATTGGCCGAGGGTTTCCAGAAGTCCGTAGGTGAGGCTGACGCCGTGCTGCGTACGCATATAAGGGGCCTGTAGGCATGTCTGAGTCTTGTTATAGGATGAGTAATCACCGATATTTCCGCCGCTTGTCCAGCTTAAATGACAAATAAGACATCAAGGACGCTCATCCACACGTGAAGTCGATGTGAAAACGATTGAAAATGATAGCGTTATCATTTTTGACCTTGCGCCCTAAGGCGAGGATGATTAAGACAATTGTATAATAAAAAATGCCGCCTTTTCAGGAGCGGTGTCTGTTGCGAGGGAACAGTGCGGTGCAGACGCACCGTCTAAAAAAGGCGGGCGGCTGTTTTATCCCTCAAGCGAAGTTCAGACGCGGACCGTGTGTCCGTCATAAGCGCCGGTGCGTCGCATCGGTCAGTCAGGGGAGCCGTGCATGGGTTTAAGAGTATCGCGCCGTCTGTTGATGTCCGCCGCTGTGGTCAGCGCGGCCCTGTGTCTTGTGCCCGCCGTTGAGGCATGGGCGCAAAACAAGCCTCTGCCGCAGGTGGTCAAAAAGAACGGCAAGTCGGCGTTGATGGTCGATGGCGCGCCGTACCTCATTCTGGGGGCGCAGGCCAATAATTCGTCCAACTACGTGGCGCAACTGCCCAAGGTGTGGCCGGCGATCAAGGAGATCCAGGCCAATACGCTGGAAATTCCGGTGGCCTGGGAGCAGATCGAACCGAAGGAAGGTCAGTTCGACTTCTCCTACGTCGATGAACTGGTGAAGCAGGCGCGTCAGAACAATGTGCGTCTGGTGCTGTTGTGGTTCGGGACGTGGAAAAACACCTCGCCCAACTATACGCCGGACTGGGTGAAGCTTGATAACAGGCGCTTCCCGCGGATCACCAAAAAAGACGGGACCCTGTCCTATTGCCTGTCGCCGATGGAGCGCACGACGCTGGAGGCCGACAAGAAGGCTTTTGTCGCCCTGATGACGCACCTGAAAAAGATCGACGGCGACCAGCACACGGTCATCATGATCCAGCCGCAGAACGAGTCCGGCACCTATGGCAGCGTGCGCGACTATTCGCCCAAGGCGGAAAAGGTCTTCAAGGGGCCGGTGCCGCAGGCGCTGCTCAAAAAGAAGGGGCTCAGCAAGGGCGGCACGTGGAGCGAGGTGTTCGGCAAACACGCCGACGAATATTTCCACGCCTGGCATATCGCCAGCTATATCAACGAGATCGCGGCCGCCGGTCGCGCCGTCTATGACCTCCCCATGTACGTCAATGCGGCGCTGCGTGAGCCACTGATCGAGGTGGGGCCTGAGACCTATTCGTCGGGCGGGCCGACCCACAATGTCATCGACATCTATCAGGCGGCGGCCCCGGCCATAGATATCATCGCGCCCGATATCTATAAGCGCGACTCGGCCAATTACGAGGCGGTGCTGAACCTCTATTCGAAGTTCGAGAATCCGCTGTTTGTGCCCGAAACGGGTTCGGATACCGAATTTGCCCGCTATATTTTCAGTGTCTTCGGCCGCGGCGGCATTGGCTTTGCGCCGTTTGGTATCGACTATACGGGCTATACCAACTACCCGCTGGGCGGCAAGGACATGTCGCCGGAAGGCCTGAAACCGTTTCGGGAAAAGTACGCCCTATTTGCGCCGATGATGCGCGACTGGGCGAAGATCGCCTATGAAAACCCCGTCTGGGGCGTGGCTGAGGCCGATGACCGCAAGCCGCAAAAGATCGACCTGGGCGGTAAGTGGACGCTCGACGTGCTCTATGGTGAGTGGCAGTTCGGTCTGACTGAATGGACGTGGCTGGGCAAGATCGACCCCGTGCCGGGGCGTGAAAAGCCCAATGGCGGTGTGGTCGTGGCGCAGTTGTCCGAAGACGAATTTCTGGTCACCGGCGTCCACGCCCGCCTGAATTTCGGGCTGGGCCCCAAGAACAAAGGCAAGAACCTGATCTTCCGTTCGGTCGAGCAGGGGCACTTTGAAAACGGCCAGTGGGTCGTCGATTTCGTGTGGAATGGCGACCAGACCGACTACGGCCTGAACCTGACCGGCCAGCCGGCCGTGCTCAAGGTCAAGCTGGCCACCTATTGATAATGAACCTCCTCTCTCTCGTTCACGCAGAGGGAGGGTCGGGGTGAGGGGACGCACAGGTCGTCCTGCATGCCCCCTCATCCGGCGCTGACACGCCACCTTCTCCCTCAAGGGAGAAGAGATATTCGGGAGAAAACAGATGAAACCCTATATCTACGCCTCGACGCTGGTCGTCGCCCTGATGGCCTCCACGGCGCTGGCCGGGACCTACAGCCGCACCGATACAGGCATTGTGGTCAGGCCGGATACCGGCACGGCGAAGGAAATCCGCCTCAATGTCATCAGCGACTCGATCATTCAGGTGGTCGGCGTCGATGACCCGGCGCGCGAACAACTGCCGTCGCTGATGGCCGTCGCCAAGCCGGACGGCAAGTTCACCGTGTCCGACGGCAAGGGTACGGTCACCCTTAAGGCCGCCGCCGCCTCGGCGCAGGTGGACCTGACGACCGGCCGCCTGACCTTCTTCAACGTCAAGGGCCAGCCGGTGCTGAAAGAAGTCAAGAGCGCCATCACCCCGGTGACGGTTGAGGGTAAGTCCTATGTGGCCACCAGCGCCCAGTTCAACCCCGGCACGACCGAGGCCTTCTACGGTCTGGGGCAGCACCAGAACGCCCAGATGAACCTCAATGGCGAAGACATCGAGCTGCGCCAGCACAATATGGATATCGGCATCCCCTTCGTGGTGTCGGACAAGAATTACGGCGTGCTGTGGGACAACAATTCGGTCACGCGCTTTGGCAATCCGGTGCGCTTCGGTCTGGCCAGCCGCGATCTGAAACTGACGGCGCTCGATGGCTCCACGGGCCTGACCGCCAAATACTATGTCGATGACAAGCTGATCCTGACGCGCGTTGAGCCTGACATCCGCTATCAGTTCCTGAGCGATGTCGATAAGTACTGGCCGACCGATCCGGCGCTGAGCAAGGCGGCCACGACGGGCAAAAAAGTTAAGGTCGTCTGGGAAGGTTCGGCCACCTCGGACACGCCGGGCGTGCATAAGATGCGCCTGTTTGCCTCTGACTATGTGACGATGAAGGTCGATGGCAAGACGATCTTTGATCACGGCATCTGGCGTATGGGCTGGAACGCCTGGTACAACAATTTCGAGCAGACCTTCGCCAAGAACAAGCCGGTGAAGCTTCAGGTCGAGTGGCTGCCGGCGGGCGGCCTGATCTCGCTGCACCATTCCAACCCGGAACCGGCGGCGGACAAGCACTCGCTGCGCTTCACCTCTGAGGCGGGCACGGGCCTGACGTACTATTTCATCTCTGCCGACAGCCTTGAAGGCGTCATTTCCGGTTATCACACCGTCACCGGCAAGCCGCCGATGATGCCGAAATGGGCCTATGGCTTCTGGCAGTCGCGCCAGCGCTACGAGACGCAGGATCAGCTTCTGGGGGTGCTCAAGACCTATCGCGACAACAAGTGGCCGATCGACAATATCGTGCAGGACTGGTTCTACTGGCCCGAAGACCAGTGGGGCAGCCACAAGTTCGATCCCGTACGCTTCCCTGATCCGCAAAAGCTGGTCGATGAGGTGCACAAGCAGAACGCCCGCATCATGATTTCGATCTGGGGCAAGTTCTATCCCAATACCGACAACTATAAGGAGCTGGACGCCAAGGGCTATATGTGGCGCCGCAATGTCGAACTGGGTGCTAAGGACTGGGTGGGGCCGGGCTATCTCAACAGCCACTATTCGCCCTATAATCAGGAAGCGCGCGACATCTATTACCGCCAGATGAAGGAAGGTCTGGCCAAGTACGGCTTTGACGCCTGGTGGATGGACAATACTGAGCCGGACGTGCGCTCCAATACCAGCCCGGAGGAGTTTGCCGAGCTGATCACCCCGACCCAGATGGGGCCGGGCGCGCTGGTCCACAATGCCTATTCGACCATGAGTTCTCAGGCCGTCTATGAGGGCCTCAAAGCCGATCAGCCGGACAAGCGTCAGTTCATCCTGACCCGTTCGGGCTTTGCCGGCGTGCAGCGTAACGCCGCCGCCCTGTGGTCGGGTGATGTCGTCGGCACCTGGGACAATCTGTACGATCAGATTTCGGCGGGCGTGCAGACCGGCTTCTCCGGCGTGCCCAACTGGACGCACGATATCGGCGGCTATGCGCAGGAAACGCGCTTTCAGGGCAAGGATGTCGGGGCGCTTCAGGAAAACCGCGCCGCTGGTGGCACGGGTACGGCTGAGGACCTGAAGGAATGGCGTGAGCTGAACCAGCGCTGGTGGCAGTTCGGGGCCTTCTCGCCGCTGTTCCGCTCGCACGGCGAAGGGGTGAAGCGCGAAATCCATGAAATCTCGCCGCCGGGTTCGCCCATGCGCGCCAATATGGTGTGGTTCCTTGAGCTGCGTTACCGCCTGATGCCGTACATCTATTCGGCGGCCGCGGACGCCCATTACGAGTCGGCCCCGATCATGCGCGGCTTTGCGCTGGACTTCCCGATGGATGCCCGGGGGAAGGACGTCAAGGACGCCTATATGTTCGGTAAGTCGATCCTCGTTGCGCCGGTCACCACGTATCAGGCCACCTCACGCAGCGTCTATTTCCCGGCGGGAACCAATTGGTACAACGCCTATTCGGGCGAGATGGTGAAGGGCGGTCAGACGCAGACCGTCGCGGCGCCGCTCGATCAGTTGCCGCTGTTCGTCAGGGCGGGGGCAATCCTGCCAATGGGTCCGGTCATGCAGTATGTCGATGAAAAGCCGGACGCGCCGCTGACGATCAATGTCTATACGGGTGCCGATGGCCGCTACAGCCTCTATGAAGACGATGGCGTGTCGAATGGCTATGAGAAGGGCAAGTTCACCCGCATCCCGTTCAGCTATAATGACAAGACCGGCGAACTGACCATCGGGGCGCGCACGGGCCAGTACGACAAGATGGTGGCGGCGCGGACCTTCAAGGTGCGCTTCCTGAAGGCGGGCGACAAGACGACCGACTTCGACGCTCCGGCCATCAGCGTCGCCTATTCGGGCAATGCGGTGAAGGTGAAGCGGCCTTAGGTCTCCGTTCCTTATACCTCCCCGGCTTGCCGGGGAGGACCGCTGCCGCAGGACGCGGTGGTGGAACCTGAAACGCGGCTGATCAGCCGCTAAGCCCCTCCGTCACCGCGCTTCGCGCGGTGCCACCTCTCCCGGCACGCCGGGGGCGTAAGACGGCAGAGCCTCTCCCACGCTGAACACGTCCGGGGCCTGTTTGGGGCCGGGGCGGTATTTGACGCCCTTGAGCCAGATTTTCAGCGCTTCCCAGTGGATACCCCACACGACCTTTAAGGTCATCAGCGGCATGGTTAGGAAGTATTTCATCAGCACGCGGTCGTTCAGCGCCTCGCGTTGGGCATTAAAGCTCGCCACCAGCATCTTTTCGCGGCCTTCGGGGCGCACCTGCTCCAGTAAAATACGCAGGCCAAAGCGCGCTTCCGGCGGCGTCAGATCGAAGCTGTAGGCCATGTCCATATCCATGAACGGCGAGACGTGCAGCCGCTTGTCCGCTGCCTGATGCAGGCGGCCCTTGTCCTGCACCGGCAGGACGTAGCAATGGCGGTCGCCGAAGGTGTTGTTGACCTGATAGACCACGGCGCGCAGGTCGCCATCGGCCTTTTCGACGAAATAGAGGCTGATCGGGTTGAAGACGAAGCCCATAACGCGCGGCATGGCCAGCAGGAACAACCGGTCACCGGGCTCATAAAGGCCCTGAGGCGTCAGAAAGGCAATGATCCGTTCACGCAGCGGCGTGGCCGTGTCGCCCCGGACCGGACCGTGGTCACGCTCGTAAAAGCCCAGTAGATTAAAACGGTTGAGGCCGAGCGTCTTTAAGGGTTTGAGGCTTTGGTCGAGTTGGTCGAGATCGAACAGGATCTGAAACACCGAATATTCCAGATGGTGCACCTTGGGCGCAAAGCGGTGGTGCATGACGGGGCCGGCATAGAGGGCCGGGCGCATCATTCCGCCGCCTCCAGTTGGGCGCGGGCCGGTTGCCAGAAGATGCGCGAGCGGCTCCAGTCGAAGGCCCACGGGCGCGAAACGCCACTGATGGCCTCGGCAACTGCCAGACCCGATTGCAGGCCGTCCTCATGGAAGCCCGCGCCGAAATAGGCCCCGCAGAACCAGACGCGGTTGACGCCCTGTAAGGCTCCCAACTGCGTCTGGGCGGCGATGGCGGCCTGATCGAACAGGGGGTGGTCGAACATCATGCGCTTGATCACCTTGTCTTCGGCGATTGGTGTTACGGGGTTGAGCGTCACGAACACGTCCAGACCCGGCAGGTTTTGCAGCAGGTTCATCCAGTAGGTGACGCACAGCATACGCCCTGCCGTCATCTCATCCTTGCGGCCGATATAGTTCCAACTGGCCCAGGCGTGGCGGCGGCGCGGCATCAGGCTGGCGTCGGTGTGCATCACCACTTCGTTGTCGGTGTAGCGGAAGGCCGACAGCACCTTAGCTTCCTGCGGTGTGGCATTGTCGCCCAAGATACGCAAAGTGTCGTGGGCGTGGGTGGCGAACACCACTTCATCGAAGTGATGAACCTCGCCGTGCGTATCGGTCAGAGTGACGCCCTCGGCGTAGCGTTCGGCCTTCGCGATGCCACAGCCGGTGCGGATGCGGTGTCTGAACGGGGAGGTCAGGCGCTCGACATAGGCCTGCGAGCCGCCGGTGACGGTGCGCCATTGGATGCGTTCGGCCAGATTGAGCTTCAGCAGGCCGTGGTTTTCAAAGAAGGTCATGAAGGCGCGGAACGGATAGTCCATCACTTCGGCGGCGGAGGTGGACCAGATGGCGGCGGCCTGCGGCACCAGATGGTCCTCGATAAACGCCCGTGAATAGCGCCGGCTGATCAGATACGCGCCCAGTGTCAGCTTCTCATCCTGACGCGCCTTGTGATCGAGCGGGGCGGTCTTGTAGAAGCGCACCAGATCCCACATCAGGCGCAGGAAGCGCGGGCGCACCACATTGCCCCATTGCGCCAAAAGCCCGGCCAGAGACACCGAGGCGTATTCCAGCCGTCCCTTGTCGATAGAAACGCCGAACGACATGTCCGAAGATTGATGCGGCGCGCCGATATAGTCGAGCAGGGCCGTCAGATTGGGGTAGCAGGGCGTGTTGAAGACGATGAAGCCCATATCGACCCACAGCGGGGTTTCGGGGCTGCCGATATTGACGCTGTGGCTGTGGCCGCCGGGGCGGTCTTCTTTTTCAAACACCGTGATGTCGGCGTGCGGATGAAGGTGCCAGGCGGCGGATAGGCCGGAAATCCCTGTGCCCACAATGGCGATACGGGGGCGGCGGGAAGCGTCCGGGGTGGCGCGGCTGGCGTCGTACATTCTTTATGTCCTTGCTAATATAAAGACGCTTACGCCGGGAGTCGGGCGCTGGATCAGCCTATCTGATTTTCCGGAAATGACATGCTTTATAATATCAACGGCCAAAGGGGCTGACCGCCTCCGGCCGTTGAGACTACGCGCCTGCCTCATATGTACGGGCTACATGAGGCAGGCGCGCAGCGAATACCAAAAGTCACCTTCGCTGCCTTTTGGTATAATCCAAACCTGTGGCTGCGGCGTAGAAGCCACATGACCACAGCCAAGTCCACATCGACTCTTTACGGGCGGCCTCAAATGTCCTTTGACCGCGACGATTTAATCGGGTCTTCTGCGCGCATGATCGTCGCAGAGACTGGCCTGAGCCGGGGAGGGCGTCCCATGGGTGTGCCCGAAGCCCTGATTTTACGCATCGCCGAAGGGCGTGACCGTGCGGCCTATGCGCAATTGTTCAGTCAATACGCGCCCAAACTCAAGGCCTTCATGATGGGGCGCGGCCTGACCGCCATCGAAGCCGAGGACCTGGCGCAGGATGCCCTGCTCAATGTGTGGCGCAAGGCCTCCTACTTTGACCCGTCCAAGGCGTCGGCGACGACTTGGATCTATTCCATCGCGCGCAACCTGCATATCGACGGCGTGCGCAAGCAAAAGCGCGCCCAGACCCTGCCGGAGGACCTGTGGGCCCCGGAACCGGAACAGGCCCCGGATACGCACCTGATCGGGGTGCAGGACGCCAAGACGATTGGCGCCCTGATGCAGACCCTGTCGCCGGAGCAGCGCGAAGTGGTGCGGCTGTCGTTTTTTGAGGACCTGTCGCATGGCGACATCGCGCAGGCCCTCTCCATCCCTCTGGGGACCGTGAAATCACGTCTTCGGCTGGCGCTTCTGCGGCTGCGGGCGGCCTTTGAAACCCGTGCTGAAAGTAAAAGCGTATGACGTCCATTAATCACCACCTCGATGAGGTTATCCTGCTCGGCTATCACCGTGGCCGTCTGAACGCCGGTCAGTCCCTGCTGGTCGAAACGCATCTGGAAATGTGCGCGCATTGCCGCACGTCGCTGCGCCTGTTCGACGCCATCGGTGCGTCCATGCTCGAAGACATCGTGCCGGTCGATATGGCCGATGACGCGCTGGAGCTGGCGCTGGCGCGTATCGAGCGTCCCGAAGAGGTCCCTGAACCGCGCGTTGCGCCGGAATTGCCTGCCTATCTCAAGGGTATCGACCTGCCGGAATCCGTGCGCGCGGCGGCCTTCAAGCCGCGCTACTGGGGCGCGCCGGGCGTGTGGATGGCGCACCTCGATGCCCCGAAAGACGGGCGCGGCCTGACCTATCTGATGCACGTCAAGGGCGGGATGCAGATGCCGGTCCACGACCATCAGGGGCTGGAGATGACTCTGGTCCTGACCGGCTGTTTCAGCGATGACCGCGGGGCCTATCACCCCGGCGACTGCGTGTCGTGCGACGAAGGCGATCACCATTCGCCCCTGATTGCGGCGGACGATTGCCTGTGCCTGATCGCGGCGAACGCGCCCATAGCGCCAAAGACGCTTCTGGGTAAACTGTTGCAGCCTTTCGCGCGTATCTGATCCGACCCCCCCATTGCTGAAGGTGAGGCATGAAGATGTTTCTGAGCGCGCTCGTCCTGACCCTGATCGCTTTTGCGGTGATTGATACCGTGTGGCTGAGCCTCACCGCCGGTCCGTTGTACAAGCCGTTGATGGGCGATCTGATGGCCACGCGCATCAATATGGTGGCGGCGGTGGCCTTCTATCTCCTTTACGGCTTGGGGGTGACGTGGTTTCTGACCTTCCCGGCCCTGTCGGGACAGTTGCCGGTGCATGGCCTGCCCGCCGGCTGGTCACTGACGATCAGCGCGGCGCTGCTGGGGCTGATGGCCTATGGCACCTATAATCTGACGGCGGTGGCCGTGATCCGCGACTGGTCCCTCAAACTGGTTGTGATCGACATGATCTGGGGGGCGGTTCTGACGACCGTCGCATCGCATCTGGTCGTGTTTGCCGGGCGGCTGCTCAAGATATAGATTTTTTGCAGCGCGCGTTTTCATTATAATAAAAAACTCAGACGGAGGCGGCCCTATGTCCAGCACCTCGACATCCCTTGGACCCCATTTCGTAGCCAAAAGCGCCGATTTGCACGTGGTGCCGAAGGCCCTGCGGCAGCCGCTCAAGACGCTGCGCCATAACTGGCACCGCGGCAATCTCGACATCATCCTGCCGAACGGTACACCGTTTGAAATCCGCGGGAGGGAGCCCGGCCCGCACGGTGTGTTGAAAGTCAATGATTTCCGCTTTCTGCGCCGCGTGCTGTCGGCCGGTGATGTCGGTTTCGCCGACGGTTACGTCGCCGGGGAGTGGGATACGCCCGACCTGCCGGACCTGCTCGAAGTCTTCACGCTGAATATCGATCGCCTGACGCGCTTCTTTATCGGCAATCCGTTCATGCAGATGATGAGCCGTCTGCTGCACAGCTTCAATCGCAACACCAAGGAAGGGTCGCGGCGCAACATCTTTGCCCACTATGATCTGGGTAATGCCTTCTATTCGCAGTGGCTGGACGCCACCATGACCTATTCGTCCGCCCTGTTCAAAGGCACCGAAGACCTTGAGCGCGCGCAGACGGCCAAGTATGCGGCGCTGGCGCGGCTGGTCGATCTCAAGCCGGGGCAGCACGTGCTGGAAATCGGCTGCGGCTGGGGCGGCTTTGCCGAATACGCGGCGAAACTGGGCGCCAGGGCCACCTGCCTGACCATTTCACCGTCGCAGCACGACTATGCGGTCGCGCGTATGCAGCGGCTGGGCCTGTCTGATCAGGTCGAAATCAAATTACTCGACTACCGCGATGTGACGGGCCAATACGACGCCATCGTCTCCATCGAGATGTTCGAGGCGGTGGGGATGGAATACTGGGACACCTATTTCCGCAAGGTGTCGGACTGCCTCAAGCCGGGCGGCAAGGCGGCGTTGCAAATCATTACGATCCGCGATGAACTGTTCGAGGATTACCGTCAGCGCCCGGACTTCATCCAGCGCTATATCTTCCCCGGCGGCATGTTGCCGTCGCCGTCAAAGCTGCGCAGCCACAGCGGCAAGGCCGGCCTGTCGGTCCTGTCGGATCCGTCGTTCGGCCACGACTATGCCCGCACGCTCAATATGTGGGCGCGTCGCTTCGATGCGGCCTGGGCTGAGGGGCGCATCAGCGGCTTCGATGAAGCCTTCCGCAAGATGTGGCTGTTTTATCTCGCCTATTGTGAAGCGGGGTTCCGCACCGAGCGCACCGACGTCGTGCATTTCGCGCTTCAGAAGGCCTGACCAACCGGCACGGTGGCGTCCCCCTGCGCCCGCCACTGCCTGTGCAGGGTGAATTTAATCACTTGTCTCCCCCCATGCGGCGGGCTACCAAACCTCTCACTGAAACGGAGCCGGAATCGTTTGCGATTCCTGTTATACCCGGTGTCATTGAAAATGACTCTGGGTATTCGTTTCGCGAATGTCTTATGCCTTTGATACATATAGGACATTCGCGAGCTTTTTAACGGCCGGATGCGTCAGCATCTTCGTCCGTTGGTATTAGAGAGGCAGCGGTTTGGCCAAGGGCGGCACAGCGCAGAAGCGAAACGGGGCGATTACCCTCGTGCGGCACGGTGAACCGGCCCTGTCGCGGCGCGTCAAGCTGACGGCGGCGGGCTATCGCGACTGGTGGGGGCGCTATACGCTGGCCGGTCTGCTCGAAGGCCAGATTCCGCCGCCGCAACTGGTCAAATGGGCCGAGGAAGCGGGCTTTGTCTATTCCTCGACCCTGCAACGCTCCATCGAAACGGCGCGCGCTGTCTGTAAAGGCAAGCCGTTTGAATCGCTCGATCTGTTTATCGAAGCGCCGCTGCCGCCGCCCAATTTCCCGACCTTCCTGACCTTTTCGCCCAAATACTGGGGCGGGATTTCGCGCTTCTGGTGGTGGGCGTTCAACCACCATGCGGGCGAAGAAACGCGCAAACAGGCCGAGGCCCGCGCCGCGCAAGCCGCGCGCCTGCTGCACGACAAGGCGCAGACCGGTGAAGACGTGCTGCTTCTGGCGCACGGCTATTTCAACTGGATGATTTCGCTCGAATTGGGAAAATTAGGCTATAGCCAAACCTGCGAGCAGGGGTTTAAGTACTGGGGCTGCCGCCGCTATGAGCGACGCGCCTGAGCAGCCCTTGCTCAACGCCGCCCCCCTCCGTAACCTGATTGCGTAACGAAAGGCCTATCATGACCGAACCCGCCGAGACCCTGTCCTTCGAAGAGGCGCTGGCCCAGCTTGAGCGCATCGTGGCAGAGCTTGAGTCCGGTCAGGCCCCGCTGGAGAAGTCTCTCGAACTCTATAAACGCGGTGCGGCGTTGAAGGCCCTGTGCGAAGACCGCCTTGAGGCCGCCCGCCTTCAGGTCGAAAAAGTCACCCTGTCCAAGACCGGTCAGGTCGAAGGCACGGCCCCGGCGGAGTTCAACTGAGGTGATGCCGGTCGCCGCCAATTCCGACCTGCCGCCGCTGCATGAACGGATGCAGGAGACCGCCGATCTGGTGACGATGGCGCTCGATGAGCTTTTGCCGCGCGCCGAAGGGTTTGAATCGCGCCTGACCGAGGCCATGCGCTACGCGGCTTTGGGGCCGGGTAAGCGTCTGCGGCCGTTTTTTGCGCTCGAAACCGGGCGTCTGTTCGATGCCGATGCGCAGGCCGTGCTGCGCGCAGCGTGCGCGCTGGAATGTATTCATGCCTATTCGCTGGTGCACGACGACCTGCCGTGCATGGATGACGACGATATCCGCCGCGGGCAACTGACCGTGCATCGCGCCTATGATGAGGCGACGGCGGTGCTGGCCGGGGATGCGCTTCAGACCGTGGCGTTTGAGATTCTGGCCTCCGAAGACACCCACGAAGACCCGCGCGTGCGGGTGGAACTGATCTCGCGGCTGGCTCTGGCGTCGGGCGCGCAGGGCATGGCCGGCGGTCAGATGATCGACCTGATCGGCGTGTCAGACGATCTGGGCGGCGTGGCGCGGATGCAGCGTATGAAGACCGGCGCGCTGATCGTTCATGCTTTTGAAATTCCGATCATTATTGCCGATGCTCCGGAGAAGGAGGCCAATGCCCTGATCCATTTCGCGCAGGATCTGGGGCTGGCCTATCAGATTGCTGATGATCTTCTGGATGTCGAAGGCGATCCCGATCTGCTGGGCAAGGCGGCGGGCGGCAAGGACGCGGCCAAGGGCAAGACCAACTTCGTCACGCTTCTGGGGCTGGATGAGGCCAAGGCGCGGGTGCGGCTCCTGTCCGAACAGTGCAAGGCGCGGCTGGATATTTTCGGGACCGATGCCGACATCTTGCGCGACAGCGTGGATTTTGTGCTGAAACGGCAGAGTTGATACTGAAGAGGTGGGGGATGGTGAAAAATTGGGTGATCGGCTTAGTCGCTATTGTGGTTATGGCGGCTTCGGCGGAAGCGGCGCCGCCGGTTCTCAGCGTTGAGCAATCGCACAGCGAATTTGAAAGTTTTTTGTCAGCGCTTATTGAAGACAACGCAGATTTCACGTCGACAGACTATGCCAAAACCTGCGCGGATGCCGGACGTGATCTGGTTAAAATTCAGGAAGCCGAGACGAAGCTGAAAGCGAATACGGATCAGCTTAAAGCCAAAGGTAGTGATGTCTCTGTTTTGAATGATGATCTTTCGGTTATGTCTCGTTTGCGCGAAAACTACATCACTGCGCAAAAACGCGCCTGCCGTCGGGCCGAAAACAAGGGGCGCGAGGCGCAGATTTTTGCTGATGGTCAACGCTTCCGGGACGATTATCAGGCCTCCATCAAAGCGTTAGAGGCGGCAATGGAGACAAAAGATCGGAAGAAGGTTTGTCAGGCGTCTCTTCAGTCATTGACGGCGCTAATGGGGCTTCAGCGGGTCTTGAAGGAGTCTTTATCTATTGATGCAGACCTGCTGACGCCAGAGGAAAGCGCACTCATGGATAACGACCAGAAATGGCTTGATAAACAAATCGCAGATACCAGTGACCTGATGGCGATGACTTGTTCTCCAGAAGCGTAAATCACGGCGGACATATAAGCCTTCCGCTGGACAAAACCTTGCCGCAGTTTTATGTCGGTTACGCTAGAGACGAACAAAACCATTGCCGGTTCTGATCCGGCCTGTGAGTGCACCGCTTATGCCCCAACCCGAAACGCCGGTCCTGGACACGCTGACGGTCCCGGAAGCGATCCGCCATCTGTCTGCCGCTGAGTTGAAGACGCTGGCCGATGAGGTGCGCGCCGAAACCATTGATGTGGTGTCTAAGACGGGCGGGCATCTGGGCTCAGCGCTGGGTGTGGTCGAACTGACCGTGGCGCTGCACCATGTGTTTGAAACGCCACGCGATATTCTGATCTGGGACGTCGGGCATCAGTGCTATCCGCACAAGATTCTGACCGGGCGGCGCGAGCGTATCCGCACCCTGCGTCAAGGCGGCGGCCTCAGCGGCTTCACCAAGCGCTCGGAAAGCCCCTATGATCCGTTCGGTGCAGCGCACGCGGCGACCTCGATTTCGGCGGCGCTGGGTTTTTGCGCGGCGCGCGACCATAAGGGCGAAACGAATAAGGTCGTGGCGGTCATCGGTGATGGCTCGATGTCGGCCGGCATGGCCTATGAGGCGATGAACAATGCCGCCGAAACCACGAAGAATCTGACGGTTATCCTCAACGATAACGACATGTCGATTGCGCCGCCGGTGGGCGGCATGAGCGCCTATCTGGCCAATCTGGTCTCCGGCGGCGCCTATCAGGCGGTGCGCCGCTTCGGCAAGAGCGTGGCCGAACGCCTGCCGCGTCCGCTCTTTGAGATGGTGCGCAAGGGCGAGGAGTTTTCGCGCACCTATGTGACCGGCGGCACCTTCTTTGAGGAACTGGGTTTTTATTACGTCGGGCCCATCGACGGGCACGACATGGACAATCTTTTGTCGGTCTTAAAGCGCGTGCGCGACATCACCGACCGCCCGGTGCTGGTGCACGTGGTGACGCAAAAGGGCAAGGGCTACGCCCCCGCCGAGGCCGCCTCTGACAAGTATCACGGCGTGGCCAAGTTCGACGTCATCACCGGTGAACAGGCCAAGCCCAAGGCCAATGCCCCCAGCTATACCGAAGTCTTTGCCGCCGAGCTGATCAAGCAGGCGCAGATCGACCCGAAGGTGGTGGCCATCACCGCTGCCATGCCGTCGGGCACGGGGCTTGACCGCTTTGCCGAGGTGTTTCCCACGCGGTGCTACGATGTGGGCATTGCCGAACAGCACGCCGTGACCTTTGCCGCCGGTCTGGCGGCGGATGGCATGAAGCCGTTTTGCGCGCTCTATTCGACCTTCCTGCAACGCGGCTATGATCAGGTGGCGCATGATGTGGCGCTTCAGGACCTGCCCGTGCGCTTTGCCATCGACCGCGCCGGCTTGGTCGGGGCCGACGGGGCGACCCACGCCGGAACGTTCGATATCGGCTATCTGGGGACGCTGCCCGGTATGATGATCATGGCCGCTTCGGATGAGGCGGAACTGGCGCGCATGATCGCCACGGCCACCGCCTATGATGATGGCCCTTCGGCGTTCAGATACCCGCGCGGTGAAGGCATGGGCGTTGAAATCCCGGCCGTGCCGGAAACCCTGGCTATCGGGCGCGGGCGCATCGTTCGCGAAGGCTCAAAAGTGGCTATCCTGTCGCTGGGGGCACGCCTGCCGGAGGCTTTGAAGGCCGCCGATCTTTTGGGGGCGCGCGGGCTTTCGACCACGGTGGCCGATGCGCGCTTTGCCAAGCCTCTGGATAAGGAATTGATCTTGCAACTGGCGCGCCATCACGAATGCCTGATCACGGTCGAAGAAGGCGCTATGGGCGGTTTCGGGGCCTTTGTGCTGCACTATCTGGCGGCCGAAGGTGCGCTGGATAACGGTCTGAAAATCCGCACCCTGACCCTTCCGGACCGCTTCCAGGACCATGACAAGCCGGAAAAAATGTACGCCGATGCGGGCCTTGACGCGCAGGGCATTGCGGCTTCGGTCATGAAGGCGCTGGGGTTCAGCGAGGCCGATATCGCCAGGGCGGCGGTTCAGGGTTAAAAAAGAAACGGCGCCCTGTTGGAGCGCCGTTTCTCGTTCAATGCCTTAATTGCTGAGCACAATCGCAGCGATCAGGCCCGTGGCCACGGCCGCCAGCACGTAGCGGTCATCGACCTGACGCCACTCATAACCGCGCGGCGGCGCGTAGAGGTGGCGGTGGCGGCGGTAATCTATGGCATAGCCGCGATCCCAGTCGCGATAGGCGACATAACCACCGCGCCGCCAGTCTGAGCGCTCACGCCAGCCATAGTGGCGGCCGCGGTCATAGCTGCGGTACGAGTCGTAACGCCCGCGCCGGTCGTCATAGCGATCGTAGCGATCGTAGCGGTCATAACGCTCGTAGCGATCGTGTCGATCATGGCGGTCGTGGTCACGCGGATGCGCCGCCGCGACGTCGGCCATCAGCAGGGAGCCAGCCATCATAGCCAGCAAGGACGTAGTCATTATGCGTTTCATAACGGTCTCCTGTCTTGCCCCATCCCTATGCTCACAGACTAATCCTGCCTGCCTGAACCGCGCATGAACGGATATGTGGCGAGTGTATTCAGTCGCCACGTCATTAAGATGAAGACGTGAGGGGACGTTGAGTGATGCTCGCAAAGCATCTCTGTCCTTATCTCATTTTTGTTTTTTGTGAATTGCCATCGATTGCACGCCCTGGCCCCGGTTTACAGACGTAAAAGCTTCGCTAACCTGACTTTTACAGTAAAAGGACGCGCAGGGTGACCGAGCCGCAATCGCAAGACGCCATACGGCGATCCAAAGGTTTTCTGGGGCTGGTCGAAAAGGCCGGCAATCTGCTGCCTGACCCGGTGATGATCTTCGTCTGGCTGATCCTTGGGCTGATGGTGCTTTCGACCATCGGCGCGCATTTCGGCTGGTCGGCCTCCATCCCCTATAGCGGCGAGGAAGCCCCGCACTGGGCGACGCTCGACAACGGTGTGGTGACCTATACGGCGACCAGCCTGTTTACCGCCGAAAATATCGGGCGGCTGCTGGTTGATATGCCCAAGACCCTGACCGGTTTTGCGCCACTGGGCGTCGTGGTCGTGATCATGTATGGGGCCGCCGTGGCCGAACGCTCAGGCCTGTTTTCGGCGCTGATCCGCTCCTCGCTGCGCAATGCCCCGCGCGCCATCCTGACCCCGTGCGTGATCATCACCGGCATAGTGTCGCACCATGCGTCCGATGCGGCCTATGTGGTGTTTATCCCTCTGGCCGGGCTGATCTATGCCTCGGTCGGCAGGCACCCGCTGGTGGGGATCGCCGCGGCCTTTGCCGCTGTGTCGGGCGGCTATGCCGGCAATATCACACCGGGGCAGATCGACGTGTTGCTGTTCGGCTTCACGCAGGAGGCTGCCCGCATCATCGACCCGGCATGGACGATGAACCCGCTCGGCAACTGGTGGTTCATCCTCGCCATTGTCGGCCTGTTCACCCCGGTGGCGTGGTTTATCACCGACAAGGTGGTCGAACCTCGTCTGGGCAAATGGGGCGGTTCGCCGGACACCGAACTTCAGGCCGAACTGGCCAAGTCCGAAATCACACCCGCTGAGACAAAAGGCCTGAAACGCGCCGGGATCGTCGCGGTGCTGGTCGTCGCCGGGTTCGCGGCTCTGGCCCTGTGGCCCGGCTATACCCCGCTGATCAACGAAGACGCCACGGGCCCGGCGCAGCTTCAGCCCTTCTATGCCGCCCTGATCGCCGGCTTCTTCCTGCTGTTTATCACCACGGCTATCGCTTTCGGGACGGCGGCAGGGACCATCAAATCCGACAACGACGTGGTGAAGATGATGGGCGAGGGGATTCGCTCGCTGGCCCCCTATCTGGTCTTTGCCTTCTTCGCCGCGCACTTTGTCGCCATGTTCAACTGGTCACGGCTGGGGCCGATCACCGCCATCAATGGGGCCGAAATCCTCAAGGCGTGGGATTTGCCCGCTCCGCTGCTTCTGGTCAGCGTGTTGCTGTTCTCGTCGATACTCGACCTGTTTATCGGCTCGGCCTCGGCCAAGTGGTCGGCGCTCGCCCCCGTGGTGGTGCCGATGTTCATGCTGGTCGGTATTTCGCCGGAAATGACCACGGCGGCCTACCGCATGGGCGACAGCTATACCAATATCATGACGCCGCTGATGTCCTATTTCCCGCTGATTCTGGCCTTCACGCGCCGGTGGGATAAGAGCATGGGGGTAGGGTCGTTGCTCGCCCTGATGCTGCCCTATGCGCTGAGCTTTATGGTGGCGGGGATCGGCCTGACGGCGGCCTGGGTGGCGCTGGACCTGCCGCTGGGGCCGGGCGCACAGGTGCACTACACCCCGGCGGGGTAGGTTTCAAAGAGCGATGTGCGGGAAAGTGTGAGCGGTTTTCCGCAAAAAAAATCGCAATATAACAATAACTTATAGCGAAATGGCGATTCTGCTCAAAGTCATTTCGCTATAAAGATTTGAAACCACAGATTTCACAGATTTCACAGATTATTTTTATCAGGCGGGCGCTTTCGGGTCTGTGTCTTTTCTCATGGACGCACTTTGTGCGTCATCTGCGTAATCTGTGCAATCTGTGGTTCTTCAAAAATGCGGCCACCCAAGCAGGCCCTGTTATGGCTCGTTAGCGGTGTCCGTGGTCAGTTCACTCCACAGCGCCGCCATATCGCGCACGGCGGCCTGAGCGTGATCGACCACCCCGGCAAACAGCGGAAAGCCCAGAGGCATTGTGTCGTAGCGGCGATAGAGGGTGTGCGTGCGGCCCTCCATCAAACGCCGCGCATAGCGTTCGGCCTGAGCCGCCAGTGGATCAAGCCCGCCGGAGACGATCAGGGTCCTGGGCTGACCATTGATCACCTCCTCGCGTAGCGGCGACAGGGCGACATCGCTCAGGCCCGTGCCCGCGCCGGCATAGTGGCCGATCATGATATCAAGATCGGCGGCGCTGATCGGCCAGCTTCGGGCGAAGCGGCTCGTTTTCAGGTCCGGGTCTGCGAGGTCGAGCAGGGGGGTGACCAACAGCTGCGCCACGGGCAAGGGCTTGAAATCACGTCGCAGATCCAGACACAGGCGCGCCGCCATGTTGCCGCCCATGCCGATGCCGCCGATGGCCGCCTGACCCGAGGTCGCGCCTAAACGGCTCAGATTGGCCAGCGCCCACTCCCAGGCCAGGCGCGCGTCGTCATACCCCGCCGGAAAGCGGTGCTCGGGGGCCAGTCGGTAGGCGGGTAAAAACACCGGACAACGCGCCTCATGCGCCAGCAGGCTGGCAAAGGCGAGGCTCAGCTCCGGCCCACCCAGCACACCGCCGCCGTCGTGGAACAGCACCAGCAGCGGGGAATTGTGGTCTATGCGTTGTGGCCGGATCAGTTGGCCGTTGACCAGCCCGCCATCACCGGCGGCTTCGACCTTAACCCGCACCTCAGACCCCGCGCTCATCAGGGCCGCCGCCTCCTGCCAGTCTTCCCGCGCCCCTTCGACCGAGGTGCCGACAAGGCTGAGCGGCGTGCGCTGATCCTGACGCGCGAAAAAGGTCTTCCACAGAAAAGTGATCTGGGTGTCGAGCGTGCGCCCGTCCACGTGCACAATGCCGCCGCCGGAGAGGAATTTCAGCACGGCAAACGGCAGGCGCAACACCTGACGCAGAAGCAGGCGTCTCAGGACGGATTGACGGGGTGGCGACAAACGCATGGGTGACCTGAATAGACAGAGGTTTGCCACAGTGTTAGGTCGGATCAGTCGGAACAGCAAGACGGCGGAGCGAGGGGCCATGCGTCGGGGGGATTTTTACAATACCAGGCCGCGGTTTTACCGGCGGCGGAACCGGGTCACGACGCTGTGGGGCAACGGTGTGGTGTCCTTGCTGGGAGGCCTGAACCTCATTGCGGTGTCCTTGTTTTGCGGCTGGGGCCTCTTTCTCAGTGGCGGGCTGTGGTGGGAGGCCGTGCAGAGGTGGCGGCAAAGCGGGCAATGGGAGACGGGCCTTGTTTTCGGCGGTATCGTGACCCTGCCGCTTCTTCTCCTGTGTCTGCGCTACCTGATCAGGGTGTGGGGACTGTGGTGGCTGTCTGTGTTCGCGCGTCTGGGGCGTCGCCTGATGATGTTCAACAGTCGCCGTATCTGGATCAGGGGCTTTACAACGGGCTTTGGAAAGTCTTGATCAGAGGTTGAGGTGCGCTTCCTGCGAAAACGCTATGCGCTGACGGGGCCGTTGTGGATGGGGCACGGTCTGAAAACCAAGTTTTACGTAGCCGGGCGTTGGAAGGCGTTTCGCGAATGGGATGTCGGGTTGCTGACCGGGCGTGATCTTCAGACTCTTCTTCTCTATGAACTCTGGCGCTATCAGGATCGCACGGGTGACAAGCGCTGGCAGCTGAGCCGCAAGGCCTATGCCGATGACCGGCCGGACGTGCCCTATCCCGAAGGTTACGACTGAGCCCGCCGGGTCGTTGCATCTGGCACAATAATACCCTGACTGAACAAGCAACTTCGGCTCAGTCACAGTAAGTATTAATAATGAACTTTGGGATCACAATTCGGTAACGATGATTTATTGCCGCAGAGAGCGGTCTATATGGGATTTTTATTTGACCGCTCTCAAAAGCTGCGTCTTACTCTCTGTCGCAATTCGTGATCTGGCTGCTGACTGCTCGGAGACGGGATTTCCTGTTTTCCTGAACTCAAACTGCGCTACCGAGACCGACGATTGTGGGGAGATTTGCTCCCGAACACCTCGATACTGCTTTTGACTAAGGAGAGCACATGGCCGAAGGTACGGTTAAGTGGTTCAATGCCACCAAGGGTTTTGGTTTTATTCAACCGGCCGAAGGCGGTAACGACGTCTTTGTCCACATCACCGCTGTTCAGCGCGCGGGCCTGCAAGGGCTGGCGGACGGTCAGAAGCTCTCCTACGAGCTTCAGACCGAGCGCGGCAAGACCGCCGCTGTCAATCTGCAACTGCTGTAATTCAGTGGTTTCAGCTGCTACACAAAGCCGTCCCGTTCGCGGGGCGGCTTTTTTACACCTTCGGTGTCGCCGCGATCAGGGCCTTGATCGCCTCGGCATCCATTCCCCCAATGCGGTAATCGCGCAGGCTTTTTGACCCCTTGCGTTTTGCAAGTCGTCTTCCCTGATCGTCGAGTAGCAAGGCGTGATGGCGATAGACGGGCGTCGGTAAACCCAGCAAACCTTGCAGCAGAACCTGCGTGTGGGTGGCGGCAAACAGGTCGTGGCCACGGTGGATGTGCGTAACACCTTGCCGCGCATCGTCGATAACCACCGCCAGATGGTAGGCGACGCCGATATCCTTGCGCCCCAACACCACATCGCCATTTACCTCAGGCTGTGCCCTCTGCGGGCCGGTTTCGCCGTTGGGCCCCTGACCGGTTTCGACAAAACCCAGGCGGTCCCACTTTGCGCCCAGCGCTTCGCGCGCCGCCGCCAAGGACAGACGCCATGAGGGTTCGCGCTCAGCTGGTCCATTCTCCGCTACAGCATCCCCTTCCTGCGGGGCGCCCTGCGCCGCCTGCGCCAGTTCCTTGCGCGTCTTGTAACAGGCATAGACCAGCCCGCGTGCCCGCAAACTCTCCAGCGCCGCCTCATAGTCGGCCAGATGATCGGATTGCCGCAGAACCGGCTCAGGCCACGCCAGCCCCAGCCCGCGCAGGTCTTCATAAATCGCAGTCTCGTATTCCGGTCGGCAGCGCGTGCGGTCTATGTCTTCGATCCGCAACAGGCACTCCCCGCCCGCCTGACGCGCCGCCTCAAACGCCATCAGGGCCGCATAGGCGTGACCCAGATGCAGGTAGCCGGTCGGCGAGGGGGCAAAACGGGTGCGGTAGGTCATGGGGGACTTATAAGCGCATCCCAAAAAGTGTGCAGCGGTTTTTGGGACAGGATGCGCGACTCTTATAAGCGCATCCCAAAAAGTGTGCAGCGGTTTTTGGGACAGGATGCGCGACTCTTAAATGTCCCTGTCATGCAAAGTTCACTGTTTTCTTTTTGCGGAATCGGGTTCTTACTGAGCTTGTGGATAAGCTTCTCAGCAAGAAGGAGTTCGGTCTTCCGGTACGATTATCCCGTTGCATCCCCGATCGCATGGAGGCGTCCATGCAGGTCCTAAAAAATCCGCCCTCTGACTGGCGGGCCCTGGTCCTGAATGCCGATTTCAGGCCGCTCTCCTATTACCCGCTTTCGACCCGCCCGTGGCAGGATGTCGTCAAGGCGGTATTCGAAGGCCGCGTCGATGTGGTTTCGACCTACGATGTCGAAATCCGCTCGCCCTCGATGACTATGCGTTTGCCCAGCGTCATCAGCCTCAAGACCTATATCGACCAGAACCGGCCGCCGGCCTTCACGCGCTATAATGTCTTCCTGCGTGATCAGTTCAGTTGTCAGTATTGCGGCTGCCGCCACGACCTCACCTTTGACCATGTGCTGCCGGTTTCGCAGGGCGGCAAGTCCACCTGGACCAATATCATCACCGCCTGCGCCCCCTGTAACTTGCGTAAAGGGGGAAAAACACCCCAACAGGCACAGATGGCACTGGCCAAAAGTCCACACCGCCCGACAATGTATCAGCTTCAGGAGCTGGGACGGCGTTTTCCGCCTCACTATCTTCACGAAAGTTGGGTAGATTACCTGTATTGGGATACGCTGCTCGAACCCTGACGGGGGCTGAGGGGCGTATATGGGTATTCTTCGGGCTGATTAAGACATGTCGCAGCGCGTGCGCTTTGAGTTGGATCGCCGGAATTTCGGTGTGATACGCTTTCCCCGTGACAAGGGTCAGACCCTGGTGCCGTTGAAACCCATCGAGGCGGCGTTAGCCCGAACGCTGGACGTGCAGGTTGAGGCGCGGCGTGAGCGCCTGTTTGGGCCCAAGATACCGCGCTTTGCCTATATGGGTGAGGTGCTGTCCCTGCGGGTGCTCGATTCCGGTGATGCGGTGCTTGACCTGTCGCACGCTGATGATGAGGCGCGCGAAACGATCATCGAACATATGCGCCTGTCCGAGGATTTTGAGAGCTTCTGAGGGCAGGCGTCACGGTCGTCTGGGAATAACGGCGAGTAGATAGGCAAGCACGCGAATTCCTGCTAAGCAGGGCGCATGTGGAAGCGACTGAGCCGTATTGCCGGATTGCTGGCCTTCGTTCTGGCGACGATGGCGGGACCGGTCGTGGCACAAGCGCAAAACGCCAGGGTTGCCGAGCCCATGCCCTGTCACGAGATGACGATGGGGGAAAACGCAACGTCGCACAACAAACACCCTGCCGAAAAGTCGCATTCTGATTGCGGCAGCGCCTGTCAGTGCCCGGTCAGCCACTGCGCCGCCGGAGCGCTGAGTCTGCCGCCGGTGGCGTCCCCCATGGTCTATGAAGGGTACATGCGCACAGGCTTTGACAGCGATCAACGGTTGCGCTTTGCCCTCAGCGACGATCTGATGCGCCCGCCGCGCGCCTGAAAAACCGGACTCGTATGGCGCCCAGATCGGGCGCAACTCGTCACGTTTTTCAGGAAAAACACTCATGAAATCCATGCTTTTAGCGGGTTTCTTCAGCCTGTGCGCCTCTATGGCCCTGGCCGAAACCCGCACCTATGACCTGACTATATCGCAGGTCCAGTCCACGGTGGGTGGCAAAGCCGTCCCCAAGATCGCCGTCAACGGCACCATTCCCGGCCCTGTCCTGCGCTTTACCGAAGGCGATGAGGCGGTCATTCGCGTCACCAACCGCTTGAAAACACCGACCTCGGTCCACTGGCACGGCCTGCTGCTGCCGGGCGTGATGGACGGCGCGCCGGGCTTCAACGGCTTCAAGGGCATAGCCCCCGGTGAGACCTTCACCTATCGTTTCCCGATCCGCCAGTCGGGCACCTACTGGTATCATTCGCACTCTTTAGGGCAGGAGGCGGACGGCCTCTATGCGGGCATCGTCATCGCCCCCAAAAAACCGGACCCCATTCAGGCCGACCGCGACTACGTGGTGCTGCTGTCCGACTATCATCAGGACAGCGCCGCGCGCATTCAGGCCAATCTGAAAGCGTCATCCGACTATTATCAGTACAAACGCCGCACCGTGGGTGACCTGCTTAAGGACGCCCATCAAGAGGGGTTTGGTAAGGCTCTGAAATCAGCCGGTGAGTGGGGGAAGATGCGTATGCTCCCCACCGACCTGTCCGACGTCACCGGCTACCGCTTTCTGGTCAACGGCCTGACCAATGCCCAGAACTGGACGGGCCTGTTCCGGCCGGGTGAGCGGGTGCGCCTGCGCTTTATCAATGCCTCGGCCATGACCATGTACGATGTACGCATTCCGGGCCTGAAACTGACGGTCGTGGCCGCCGATGGCCGTCCGGTGGAGCCGCTTGAGGTCGATGAGTTCCGCTTTGGCAATGCCGAAACCTATGATGTCATCGTCACGCCGCGCGAAGACCGCGCCTATACGATTGCCGCTGAATCGCTCGATCGCGAAGGCTTTGCGCTGGGGACGCTCGCCCCGCGCGAAGGGATGACCGGCGACATCCCGGCGCATCGCCCGCGCGCCGTGCTCAGGATGGGTGACATGAATATGGACGTCATGATGCGTGATGACCCCAATATGGATATGAGCCAGATGGACCACGACAGCGGATGGGCCGACAGCGGCGCGCCCAAAGGGGCCGTGGTGCTCGACTATGCGCAGTTGAAAAGCCTGACGCCTCAGAGGGACACGCGCGCCCCCACGCGCTTTATCAAGGTGGTGCTGGGCGGCAATATGGAGCGCTATATATGGACCATTAACGGTAAAACCTTCTCACCCGAAGACGGCATTGCGCTGGGCTATAATGAGCGGGTGCGGCTGATCTACGTCAATGAAACCATGATGGCGCATCCCTTACATCTGCACGGCATGTTTGTGCAGCTTGAAAACGGACAGGATGCGGATCGCCTGCCGGACAAACATACGGTGATCGTGCCGCCGGGTCAGACCGTGTCGGTGTTGCTCTCGGCCACCGAGCCCGGTGACTGGCCCTATCACTGCCACCTGATGTTCCATATGCAGTCGGGTATGATGACCACCTTGCGCGTCGCTGCACCGGAAGCGGGTTTTATACCCCCGGCGGCGCAACCCGCTCCGGACCACACGTCACACGGGGAGGGCCATCATGCACATCAGTAAAACAGTGACGCTTTTCATTTTGCTGCCCTCAGTCGCTGTGGCCCAACACGACCATTCGTCCACCTATCACGCCGTATGGCTGGAAACCGCCTACAGCCGGCACGATGGGCAGGACACGGCGCATTGGGACGCCGACGGCTGGGTCGGTGGCGATACGCACAAACTGTGGCTGAAAAGCGAAGGCAAGGTGCGTAACGGCGATAGCGAAGGTGAAGTCTGGGCGGTCTACAGCCGCAATGTCTCGACCTTCTGGGACGCGCAGATCGGAGTGCGTCATGATTTCGGGGCAGGGGATCGCACCTGGCTGGCGGTGGGTGTCAATGGTCTGGCACCCTATTTCTTCGAGACCGAGGCGCATCTGTTGCTGGGTGAGGACGGGACCGTCGGCGCGCGGCTGCGGCAGGAAAACGACCTGCGGCTGACCAACCGCCTGATACTGTCGCCCTCGTTGGAACTCCATGCGGTCAGTCAGGCCGATCCGCAGCACGGCACGGGCTCCGGCCTGACCGATGCGACGGCGGCCCTGCAACTGCGCTATGAGGTCAACCGTCGCTTTGCGCCCTATGTGCAGCTTGATCATCAGCGCAAGCTGGGGGACACGGCCAAACGCGCACGGGCAGCGGGGAAACAAGATGAAGAAAACCGCGTAAGTGTCGGTGTACGCTGGCTATTCTAAAAACAAAAAAAGGCGTCCGGAGCGATCCGGACGCCGCAATTCCACAGGGTTTACAAGCCTACAGCTTGTATTCCAGACCCACCCACACCTTGCGGCGCGAGGCGGGCATGGACGAATCCGCACGGTCGAAATCGGCATATTTGACGCTGACCGTCAGGTTCTTGGTCAGGGCCGCCGAGGCCAGCGCGTCCCATTCCTTGCCCACGGCGCGGCTGTTGCGATCCGTTTGGAAGTCGTGATAGCTGAGCGTCAGGGTCGGCTTCTTGAAGGGCCCGATCTGGGTCGGATGCGCGTAAGTGGTCGTAAAGCTGAGGTCATTCAGACCATCCGGCAGCATCTTGTTGCCATTGGTCGAAAAGGCATCGGCCCAGCCGCGGACATTGTGGGCGCTGCCGATGGGGGTGATGAAGCCGCGCGCCCCATTGCCTTCATTCTTCTCGTAGGCCGCTGTGACCTTCCAGCGTCCATGATTGACGCCCACCTCGCCGTTCACAGCCTTGAGGCTGAAATCGCTGGGGTTATTGCCGTGATCGACCTGCTTGGCGATGACCCCGGCATAGGTCAGTTTCGTCGTCTTGCTGAGCGGCTTTTCGCCACTGAAACGCAGGCCTGTGGTCAGGGTCGAGTTATAGGCCGAATTCTTGAAATCGAGCGCATAGACAAAGCCCTGCACCTTCAGGGCCGGGGTGGCCGCATAGCCGACATTGAGAATGTGGCTGTCGGAATCCCAGTCGGCATATTCGCCCGCCGTGCGGTTGATCTTGGTCAGATAGGCATAGGTCGTGGACCACTTGCCCTTCTTGACGTCCACTCGCAGGGCATCGAAAGTCATTTCGTCCTGACGCCAGCCGGAATTGCCGATGAAACGGTTGTCGTCGATCAGGATGCGCTGACGCCCGGCCGTCACCGTCGTCGCGGCATTGGGCGTCCAGGTCAGTTGCAGGCGGTTCAGTTCGGTGACTTCCGGGTCATTGACCGAGGCGTAGCTCGTCTTGCCATTATAGCCCGAATTGTAGTCATCCTTGAGCGCGCGCACGTCCTCGAATTCGACGAGGATCTTGACCTTGCCGAACTGACCGCTCTCGAAGCCGACGCGGTTGCGCCACGTCAGGGCGTCAGCGTCATTCAATCCGGCTTGCGACACGCTTTCGCTGCGCAGGCGCGATTCAAGGATGGGTTTGGACTTGGCGAGGGCTTCGGAAAAGCTGTCGGCGTGGGCACCGCCGGCGATACCGGCCAGGGCGAGGGTGCTGAGCGAAACGCGAACAATCATAGACGTACTCCAACTGGCGTGCGCCTTCCGAAACGTATGAACAAGGTCCGGACACAGATGCGCGCACTTTCAATGAAAGTAAGCGTCTCATAAAAATGGTAATTTTTTGCAAACGCCGTTACGGGAGCGTTCGCGTCGATTCCCGGACGATCAGGGTGGTGTCAAAAACGACCCGTGCAGGGGCGCCGGTGTCGCGTTGCAGCAGGCGATCCACCGCCTCATTGGCCATATCTTCGATGGGCATTTCGACCGTCGTCAGGGCCGGGGCCGAGGTGCCGACCCACGGCGCGTCACCAAAGCCGATGACCGACAGGTCTTCGGGCACCCTCAACCCACTGCGCGCGGCGCGTCGGACGATGGCCAGCGCAATCTGATCCGTACCGGCGAAAATGGCAGTGACCTCGCGGCGGTCGATGGCCGCCCCCACGGCGGGCTCCAGATCGTCGGAAAAGGCGGTTTCCACATGAAAGACGCACTCGGCATGGTCGCTTAAAGCGGCGCGGAAGCCTTCGCAGCGTTCGGTCATACTGCTGAGGCTCATCGGGCCAGATACGAGGCCGACCTTGCGGTGACCGCCCGCCAGCAGATGCGTCGCCGCCTGTTGTCCGCCGCCGAAATAGTCGGCCAGTACCAGCGACAAACCCGTCGCCTTACGGTCCATCACCACGGTCGGCAATCCCGGCGTTACGGTCTGGGCGTCGAGGTCGCGCACCGGAAACCACACTAACCCGTCGGCCCCGCGCTCGATCAGGCTGGCTATTGCCTGCTGCTCCAGTCCGATATCGCCTTCGGTATCGGCGATGATCACGTAATGGCCGCTGGCGCGCGCCCGGCGCATGACGGCCTGCGCCAGGGCGGTGAAGAAGGGATTGGCAAAGTCGGGCAGGATAAGCCCCAGCGTCCCGGTGCGCCCGGTGCGCACGGCGCGCGCCGACAGGTTCTGACGATAGCCCAGATCGGCGGCGACCCTGAGGATATGGGCGCGTACCTCACGGCCCAGCGAGCCCGTGCCATTGATGGCATAGGACGCACTGGCCAGAGAGACGTCGGCGGCTTTGGCCACGTCTTTCAGCGTGATACGCTTCGCGGTGCGCCCCTCATCCGCCATGCTCAGACCTCGTCCTTTCCAGAGGCAAGGATGCAGACCAGCGTGATCAGCGCCGCCACCAGAAGGTAATAGCCGACATGGCTCAGCCCGTAATTGGCCTGAAGCCAGGTGGCGGCATAGGGGGCCAGCGACGCCCCGACAATGCCCGCGAAATTGAAGGTGAGGGAGGCCCCTGTATAGCGCACATTGGCCGGGAAGGGGGCCGCCAGCGCCGTACCGATCAGGGCATAGGTCATGCCCATCAGTGCCATGGCAGCGACCGAAAAGACGAAGATGCCGCCCTCATTGCCCATCAACGGCGCCAGTGCGAACGAGAAGACCGCAATTAGCGCCGTGGTCAGGATCAGGATTTCACGGCGGCCAAAGCGCTCCGCCAGCTTGGCCGACAGGGGAATAAACAGACCAAACGCGATCGAGCCCAGAATCTGCACCTCAAGCGCCTTCACAAATGGGATTTTCAGCACTTTCACATTGTAGGAGAGAAGCCACGCGCTGCCGATATAGAAGAGAACAAAGGTGACGAGCGCCACAAAGGTGCCGAGAAACAATGAGCGCTTGTGCCGGCCGAAGATTTCGACCAGCGGCACCTTGACCCGTTCTTCCTTGTCGATGGCGGCCTGAAACTCCGGCGTCTCGGTGATCGACAGACGCACCCATAGCCCGACCCCGATCAGGGCCAGAGAGGCGATAAACGGCACGCGCCAGCCCCAGCTCAGCAGGTCTTCCTGCGAGATGAAGTGCAGCAGTACCCAGAAGGCCCCGGACGACAGCAGCAGGCCAATAGGCGCCCCCAATTGCGGGAACATGCCGTACCAGGACCGTTTGCCTTCCGGCGCATTTTCGGTGGCCAGCAGCACGGCGCCCCCCCATTCGCCGCCCAGACCAAAGCCTTGCCCAAAGCGGCACAGGGACAAAAGGAGCGGGGCCACCACGCCGATCTGCGCATAGCTGGGCAGGCAGCCGATCAGGACCGTGGAAATCCCCATGGTCAGAAGCGCGGCCACGAGCGTCGCCTTGCGCCCAATGCGGTCGCCGAAATGGCCAAACACCATGGCTCCGACCGGACGCGCGAAAAAGGCGATGGAGAAGGTGGCGAAGGATTGCAGCAGGGCCGAGGTCGGGTCGCTGGTCGGAAAGAACAGGGACGGAAAGACCAGCACGGCCGCCGTGGCATAGACGTAGAAGTCGAAAAATTCGATGGTCGTGCCGATCAGGCTGGCCAGTAGGACCTGCGCCGGTGAATTGACGGGTTTGTGGCCGGTGATAGCCGCCGGAGTGGCATTGGACATAGACGGAATCCCGAAATCCCTGTGATATGGTTATGTTCCGCCTAACGCATTTTCCGCCGTAGCGGAAGCCTCCGTTACCGGCGCGACGTATGGCGCGCTTATTTTGTGCCCCTTACAGTCGCGCATCGGATCAGATGGAGATGTTTCATGACCCCACTATGGAAATCGGGCACGGCCTTGATCGCGGTTTCGGCACTGCTGACGGCCTGTTCCGCCGAACCCTCTCAGCCCGCGGCTGAAGAGGCGACGCAAAGTGCCGTGAGCGAAACCCCGGCATCGGTCGTCTCGTCAAGCGCTTCCGCCTTTGACTATGCCGGGCGCTGGACGGGCGTGGAGGGCACCTACATGACGATTACACCACAAGCGGACAAGGCTTATCAGGTGGTGATTGCCGATCTCGACGGGCCCAAAACCTATGCGGGGACGCTGCAAGCCGAGGGTCTGCATATTGAACGCAATGGCACGCCGCAGGTCATCGTGCCCGGAGATGGCGAAGCGACCGGCATGAAATGGCTGGCGGAAAAGTCCGACTGTCTGGTCGTGGCCGCCAACGAAGGCTATTGCCGCGATTAGAGCGGGATGGTTTTAAATAGAAGCGTCATCCCGCCCTAAATTTCTGTTTTATAGCGATATTTTTCTCGAAAACCACTCACACTTTTCGACATATCACTCTAAAAAAGCCGGCTCCGTTTCTGGGACCGGCTTCTTTTCGTGGCTGTGCCGTCTGTTACGAGGCCATCAGTTTGATAGCCGTGTTGATCAGCTCGACCGGGCGGAACGGTTTCTGGATTTCAGCGTCGGCCCCGGCGGCCATGGCGGCCGACGTGGCGCGGTCCGAGCTGACGCGCGCGTCCAGCCCCGCCGACATGGCCAGAATTCGCACATTGGGCCAGGTCGATTTGATCACACGAATGCCCTGAAGGCCGCCCATGCCCGGCATGAAGATATCCGAAACGATCAGATCGACGTGGGCGATGTCTTCGTTGTCCAGCGCCTCTTCCATGCTGTGCGCAATCGAGACGCGGTAACCGTTATCCGAGAGGGTTTGCGCCGTCAGCGTCGCCACCGTATGGCTGTCGTCAATGACCAGAGCGTGTTTGCGCTTGCGGCCCTCAGACGCGTCGGCCTGCGCCGACTCGACGATGGCGCGCATCTGCTGCCGCGAAAAGGGCTTACGCAGGACGTAGTCGACATTGGTGCTGCGCGCCAGTTTCAGCGTGCTGTCCACCGAAGCGTCGCGTGACCCGGCGGTCATGATGGCGATGGTGGCGTCCAGCGCGCGGTCGCGGATTTGCGTAATGTGGTCAAGGCTATTGTCTTCGCCCAGAAACACATCGACGAAAATCAGGTTCGGACGTTGCTGCAACAGCACGTCGTGACATTCGGCCAGAGAGCGCGCGACCACATAGTCCCAGTCTTCGTCCTTGAGCATCCGCCCGACGATATTTGCCTGGGTCATGCTGTCTTCGATAACCAGCGCCAGTCCTTCAGCCATTCTTGCCTCGTTTGAGATGAGCCGCACAGGGTGCGAACTAGGGAATGGCATACCCAATACAATGTTATTCTTAATAATTCCCCCTGTGGAGCCTTCTGTGGAGCCTTTGGGCCTTATCCGGGCAAAAAAAAGCCGCGCGAAACCGCACGGCCTTAAGTCAATACAGGGAGGAAAGCCCCGAAGGGCGACGGTGCAGGACACCGCGTTCTAATGTCGTACAATTGGTGGAACAAACATTCAAGAGTAAAATTATTTTTCAATATTGAAAAACAGGATTCTTTTTTTGCGCGTCATTAAACCGAAGTTAAACGCGATCGGATAGCATGGTTATTGAGCAAAGCTCCCGTTCGACAAAAGACGACCGGCCACAGGGTAGGGGACACACGAAGCGTGAACTCCATCAACACCAATGTCGGGGCCATGCAGGCCCTGCAAATGCTGAACGCGACCTCGAAAGAGCTGAACGCGACGCAGGCGCGTATTTCCTCCGGCCTGAAAATCGCCAGCGCCAAGGACGATGCGTCGGGCTGGGTCATGGCGCAGGGGCAGAGAGCCCAGATACGCGCGCTGGATGCGGTCAAGGAGTCTTTGTCGCGCAATGGCTCGGTCGTGGATGTGGCCATGACCGCCGGCGAGAGCATTTCAGACCTTTTGATGGAACTGAAAGAAAAAGCGCTGGCCGCCTCTGATCCGTCGCTGAACACCACGGCCCGCCGCGCGCTGAATGACGACTTCGTCGCCATCCGCAACCAGATTGCTCAGTCGATCCGCAACGCCACGTTTAACGGCGTCAACCTGCTGAACGGATCGCGCACCTCGATTGCGGCTCTGGCCAATGCCGATGGCAGTGACACCCTGACGGTCATGGCGCAAAACCTGTCTCTGGGCGGCAGCATCCTGACCTTAAGCAGCGGTGCGGGTTTTGCCAGCGCTATGTCGGCGCAGGGACTGATCGCTACGCTGGACAGCTCGATCAGCAATATCTCCGTGGCGATGGCGCGTCTGGGGGCATCCTCCAGAGCGCTGGACCGCCACACGACCTTTATCGGCAAGTTGCAGGATACGCTTGAGGTCAATGTGGGGCGACTGGTCGATGCCGACATGGCCAAGGAGAGCAGCAAGCTTCAGGCGCTTCAGCTCAAGCAGCAACTGGCGATCCAGACCCTGAGCGTCGCCAACCGCTCGCAATCCTTCTTGCTGCAATTGTTTGGGCGATAGAAGCCGGGGCTGGCGTCCACCCCGGCAGGCTATGAAATACGCATAATATAGATTATGGGAAATAAAAAGCCGTAAGGCGGCGGTGCTCTTAATGCCGAAGCCGTGACACCGGCTCAGACAGTTTGAGCGCCGCCTGCATATGGCCCGACGCGGCACAGGCCGCCGCATCGACCACAGCGTCAAAGGCATCGGCCAGATCCATTTGCCGGGCCGCCAGGGCTTTGAGCATCTGACGCACATAGAAGCCAATGACGGCCATGGCGTAGTCGGTCTTGCCGTCGATCTGGCTGGCGATGATTTCGACCAGTTCAAGCTCGGCTTCTTCAGGCGGCAGGTCCCGGCGCGTAAAGGCGCATAGCGTGGCACCGACCGAACGTTCAATCAACGACGGATGGGTCTGCATGGCACTCACTCGAAAACAGGCTGAAATTATGCCCCTGCTTTTATAAAAAATCTATCCACAGGCGAATTTACCCTGTTGGCCTCAGCCAATGTGCGTCAGCCCGCCCATATAGGGTTGCAGCACGCTCGGAATAGCGATGCGGCCGCCCTCGTCCTGATAGTTTTCCATGATGGCCACCAGCGTGCGGCCGACCGCGAGCCCTGAGCCATTCAGCGTATGCAGGAAGCGCGTGCCCTTTTCGCCGGTCTTGCGCGTGCGGGCGTCCATGCGGCGCGCCTGAAAATCCCCGCAGTTGGAGCAGGACGAGATTTCGCGGTAGGTGTTCTGCGACGGCAGCCACACCTCAAGGTCATAGGTCTTGCGCGCGCCAAAGCCCATATCGCCCGTACACAGCAACATGGTGCGGAAGCTTAAGCCCAGTTTTTTGAGGATGGCTTCGGCGCATTCGGTCATGCGCTCGTGCTCCGCCGCCGACTGTTCCGGCGTGGTTATCGACACCAGCTCGACCTTCTGGAACTGGTGCTGACGGATCATGCCCTTGGTGTCGCGGCCCGCCGAACCCGCTTCGGCGCGGAAGCAGTTGGTCAGGGCCGTCAGACGCAGCGGCAGTTCCTCTTCCGCCGTGATGGCTTCGCGGACGAGATTCGTCAGCGACACTTCGGCGGTGGGGATGAGGTAACGGGTATCAGCAAACTGCCCTGATTTCAGACGTTCGATGAAACCATCACGCTCGGCCTCGATAGTTTGGTGAGCAAATTCTTCGATAGCAGCCCTCATAGCCTCATAATAAGTCTGCTCACCAACTTGTCTCTTAATTAGATCATCTGCAATTTTATCTAATTCAACCTGACGTACTTGCGCAGCCATATTGGCAGTACGTGTCGCATCTGCGGAAATAGCATCAAAATCTGTGCTGGTTGCTTTGAACAAATCCTCTTCAAATTTCGGCAATTGTCCTGTGCCGAACAGCGCGTGGTCCTTGACCAACACCGGCGGATTGACCTCGGTATAGCCGTGCTCGGTGGTCTGGGTGTCGAGCATCCACTGACCGATGGCGCGCTCCAGACGCGCCAGTTGCCCCTTGAGCACCACAAAGCGCGAGCCGGACATTTTCGCTGCCGCTTCAAAGTCCATCAATGGGCCAGTTGGCCCCTTGAGCGCTTCACCCAGATCGGCGTGATCCTTGGCCAGGAAGCTGAGGATATTCGGCGCACCGTGGCGGCGGATTTCGACATTGCCCGCCTCGTCTTCGCCCAGCGGCACGTCGTCAAACGGAATATTGGGCAGCGAGGCCAGCAGGGTGCGCAGGTCCTCTTCGGTCTGACGCTCGGTCTCCTGCGCCTCGGCAATCGCGCCTTTCAGGCCCTCGACCTCGGTCATCAGTTCCGCAGCCCGCGCCTCGTCCTTTTGGGCCTTGGCCTTGCCGATTTCGCCGGACAGCTTCTTCAACTGCGCCTGATTGGTCTCAAACGCCGTCTTGGCGGCGCGCAGGGCCTTATCCAGAGCGAGCAACTCATCGACATCCGCTTGTGCCGACTCGCGGCCCCGCGATGACCAGCCCTTGACATAGGCTTCAGGTGTTTCGCGTAAGGCTTTGATATCGTGCATGGAAGTGTCCTCAAGGTCTCGATGGACAGGTCGCCCTACCCACCGCTTCGCGGTCCCCCTTCCCCGCTGCGCCGGGAGGGAGGAAAATCCTTCCCCGTTTACGGGGAAGGTGGATTTCTCGTCAATGCTTCATTGACAAGAAAGACGGAAGTGGATGGGTTAGCTTACGATCGACGGCTCTTTGCGCCGCCATTCGATCATCCGCACGCACAGGATCGAGATTTCGTACAAGAGCACGATCGGGATGGCGAGCATGAGCTGTGAAATAGGGTCCGGCGGCGTGACCACGGCGGCGACGACCACGATCCCCAGAATGGCGTAACGCCGACCCGACGACAGCATTTTCGACGACACCATACCGGTCAGGCCCAGAAGCGTCAGGACAATCGGCAACTGAAAACAGGCCCCGAAGGCCAGCATCAGGGTGGTGACCAGCGACAGATATTCCGACACCTTGGGCATCAGTTGCACGGTCACGGCCCCTGCCCCCAGAATCTGCTGGCTCAAGCTGAACCACAGCACCATCGGCAGGATGATGTAATAGACGAGCAGCGCCCCCAGAACGAACAGCACAGGCGCGGCGATCAGAAACGGCAAAAAGGCCATGCGCTCGCGCTTATAGAGGCCGGGGGCCACGAAGCGATAGAGGTGCCAGGCGATCACCGGAAAGCTGAGGATAACCGCGCCAAAGCCCGCCATCTTCATCTTGGTGAAGAGGAATTCCAGCGGGGCCGTGGTGATCAGCGCCACGCTGTTCTTCGCCTGCGGCACCTCTTTGAGCCCCAGAATAATCTCGATCAGATCGAACGGCCCGGCCCCGTGGCCACCGTGGGCGCGCGAGGCCTCGAACATGCGGTTGGCCATCTCATAGGGATGGGTCAGGAAGATGTAGATGGGCTCAGCGAAGCCAAAGCACAGCAGAAAGGCTGCCACAAAGGCCACAACCATCCAGATCAGGCGCGAGCGCAGCTCGATCAGGTGGTCCATCAGCGGCGCGCGCGACGCTTCGATTTCGGCCTCGTCCGGGTGGAGGTCGTCTTTGGTCACCAGATCGTTCATGACGGGAGAGCCTCAGTCGTCTTTTTGGCGCGGCTGCGTTTGGGCTTGGGCGCAGCCGGTTCGGCTTCGGACATAAGCGGTGCATTTTCAGGGGCTTCTGCGGTTTTCTTTGCGCGCGGCTTGCGCGGCTTTGGGGCTGGCTCCGTTGCCGCAGGGTCCGCCGCCGGATTGGGCACGACGGGCTCATCGGTCAGGGACGGCTTGCCGAAATCCGCCGGGGTGTGGCCATGATCATATGCATCCGGCGACGGCACATCGACGCTGTCGCTGTAATAGTGGCCCTTGGGCGGGATGGCGTCGTTGATCTCGCCTTCGATGCGCCGCATGTCTTCGCGGATGTCGTCGATGACCGGCGAGGTCACATTGCCGGAGCGCAGAGCCTCAACCTCCTTGCGCAGGTCGTCGAGTTCCGACTGACGCGCCATGTCGTCGAAGGAGGTGCGGAATTCGTCGGCCATGGAGCGCATCTTGGCCACAAAACGACCCAGTTGCCGCAACAGCTTCGGCAAATCCTTGGGCCCCACCACAATCAGGGCCACCACCGCAATGAGTACGAGCTCAGAGCCCCCAATACCGGGCAGCATTCAAATTACGCCTTAGGGTCAGAACATGAAAAAGCAACCGCCCCTTTTCAGTGAGAGGCGGTCACGCAGAAAATAACGAAAAAGGCTTAGGCCGCGTCCTTGTCGGTGACGGTCTTGGCCGTTTCGGGCTTGGCTTCGTCCTTCTTGGCGTCCTCGTCCTTGAGGCCGTCCTTGAACGCCTTGATGCCCTTGGCGGCATCGCCCATCAGGCCCGACAGCTTGCCACGGCCGCCAAACAGCAGCAGCGCGACAACCGCGACGATGGCCCAGTGCCAGATGCTCATGCTACCCATGTCAGATCTCCATACGCGCGGCGCGGCCTTGCGGCCGCGCATCTTCGGGATACAAGTATTGCTCTCTTATAGGCGTATTGTAGGCGTACATCAAAGCGAAAATAAGCCCAATTACACCGTCTAATCGCGTTCGCCGTCGGCGCTTTCAAAGAAATCCTGTGCAAACTCGACCTGTTCCATCTCCTCAAGGCCGATGGGGTCTTCGGCTTCCCGCGCGCCGCCGGGTTCGGGGATAACGAAATCAGCGGGGACATTGAGATCAAGCAGACCGGCCGCGCGCATATCTGCCGCGCCGGGCAGGTCGTGCAGGCTGGGCAAAGAAAACACCTCAAGAAAATGCTCGGTCGTGCCATAGGTGACCGGGCGGCCTGGCGAGCGCCGGCGTCCACGCAGGCGGATCAGATTCATCTCATGCAACACGTCCAGCGTGCCGCGCGACAGGCCGACGCCACGGATCGTCTCGATCTCCGCCCGCGTGACCGGCTGGTGATAGGCAATGATGGCCAGAGTCTCCAAAGCCGCCTTCGACAGACGGCGCGGTTCTTCGCGTTCTTCGACCATCAGGTAGCCGAGATCGGGGGCAGTGCGGAACTGCCATTTGTCGGCGACGACTTCCAGCGTCACACCCCGGTCGGCGTAACGCGCCTTCAATGCCGCCAAAGCCTTACCGACATCCGCCCCTTCGGGCAGACGCCGCGCCAGATCGGCCGCCGACAGGGGGGCGGCGGCGGCAAACAACAGGGCCTCAATGGCACGTTCGATATCGAGTTTGGCAGACAAATCGGGGGTCATCGTCCCTCCATCAGCGGCGGGCGGCGGCGCAGGTAAAGCGTGTCGAACGTGCCCAGTTGCTGCACCTGCATCAGGCCTTCCTTGGTCAGTTCCAGCCCGGCCGACAGGGTAGAGGCAACGTAAGACGCGCGGCGCGGACCGCCCTCGCCCACCGGCTGCGGCGCAATCTCATCGAGCGGCGTCCAGTCCGATAACTGCGGCAGCACATCGCGCAGATGGTCGCGGGCGTCCTCCAGCGGGAAGGCCTCGACGCGCATGGTGGGGTCGTAATGGCGCGCGATTTCGCGCTGCCTCTGGGTGACATAGGCCCCCATCAGGTCGAACAGCGACACATCCAGCCGCGACGACGGCAGGATGACTGTGGCCTGCGGGTCACCGCGCGCAAACACATCGCGTTTGAGCTGAGGCCGCGAGGTGATGGCCTCCACCGCCTTGCGGATCGCCTCCAGCTTTTTCAGGCGAAAGGCCAGCGCGGCGGCCAGTTCTTCCGGTTCCGGCTCATCGCTTTTCTTGCGTTCGGGCACCGGCAGCAGCAGACGCGATTTGAGATAGGCCAGCCACGAGGCCATCACCAGATAGTCGGCGGCCAGCGAAAAACGCAGGCGTCGTGCCTGCTGGATGAAGGCCAGATACTGCTCGGCCAGCCGCGTGATCGAGATTTTCAGCAGATCAACCTTCTGCTGTCGCGCCAGTTCCAGCAGCACGTGCAGGGGGCCTTCGTAGCCATCAAGATCAAGCAGAAGGGCGTCGTCGGCCTCGATTTCCGGTGCGGGCGCGGCATCGGCCGTGAAATCGAGGCGGTGCTGAAACACCTCGTTCTCAAGCCCCGGCAAAGCGCCCGCGCGCCCGTTCACGACTTAATAGACCTCCTGATAGGCGGTCGGATCGACGAAATCCTCGTACTCTTCGCGAACGGTGACCGGACGGTGCAGCAGCACCTGAAGGCGGCCACGCGCCTCTTCGACGTTCAGCGGTTCGACCTTGTGCTTGAGGCGCAGGAGCGCGCGTTCAAGGCGCTGCTGAACCTTGCCGCGAATGGTTGGCACGAAGACCGACACAGCCTTCATTTCCTCAAGGTCGCCGCTGCAATGCAGGACGATGTCGCAACCGGCGCGCAGCGAGGCCCGTGCCCGGGCCCCGACGGGTCCTTTGAGCGCGCCCATACCGATGTCGTCGCTGAGCAACAGACCGTCAAAGCCGATCTCTTCGCGGATGACCTTGATCACCTTTTTGGAGATGGTGGCCGGGTTACGGCGGTCGAGCGCCGTGTAAACGACGTGCGCCGTCATCGCCAAAGGCATGTCGGCATTGACGGCGAAGGGCAGGAAATCGACCTTTTCCAGCTCATCACGACGCGCCTTGACGACCGGCAGTTCGTGATGCGAATCGACCTGAGCGCGGCCGTGACCGGGCGCGTGTTTGATCACCGGCAGCACGCCACCGGCCAGAAAGCCTTCGGCGGCGGCCCGGCCCATGACGGCCACAGTCTCAGCGGTCAGGCCATAGGCGCGGTCCCCGACCACATCGTGCGTGCCCGCCTGCGGCACGTCGAGAACCGGCGCGCAATCGACATTGACGCCCAGGGCGCGCAGGTCATGCGCCATCAGTTGCGCCCCCATCCGGACGTATTCACGCTGTTCAAACGGCGAATTGGCCACGGCCTCATAGGCGGCGGCGGGCGGATAGGACGGCCAGTGCGGGGCTTTGAAACGCTGCACGCGGCCGCCTTCCTGATCGACCAGGATCAGCACATCGGGGTGCCCGGCCGCGGCTTTCAGCGCATTGATCAGAGCGCGGACCTGCTCCGGTGTGTCGATATTACGCTTGAACAGGATGAAGCCCAGCGGCTTTTTGGCGGCAAAAAACGCTTGTTCAGCGGCGGTCAGCTCAAGCCCGGCACAGCCATAGATGGCGGCGGAAACCTTGGCTTTCTGTTTGATGTTCAGCATGTTTTACCGGACTCTTACTTTACGAAACAGGTCTTGCCCGCCGATTTCAGCGCGTTGCAGAACTGCTGCGCCTTATCCTTGGAGGCAAAGCCGCTAAAGGAGGTTCTGTAAAAAGTCGATCCGTCACGATCGACCTTTTCGACCACCTTGCGCGTGCCACCGACGAACAGGCCGTAGGACGAGGCCAGGGCGGCAAATTCGCGGTCAGCGATAGCCTGCGACGAGAAGGCGCCGATCTGCACCGATGCGCCGCCGGAGGTCGTAGCCACAACGGGTTTCGGTTCGGGCTTGGCTTCTGCGGTCTTGACCGGTTCGACGGGTTTCGTGGCCACAGGGGCCGGTTGCGCGGGCTTGGCGGCTGCGGGCGCAGGCTGTGTCGGTTGCGTCGGCTGGGTGGCCGGCGGCAGCAGGTTCTCATTGCCGCTGGGGGCCGCCGGTGCCGCCGCCGAAGCGGCTTCGCGGGCCTGCGGGGCCTCGGTATCATTGGCAAAGACCGGCGCGGTCCCTGAGGCATGCGCTTCCTGATTGACCGAGGGATCGAGCAGGTCCTCATCGCTCAGCGGCTTGGCCTCCTCGATATTGCCGTCCTTATAGGCCGTCAGCGGGTCGCCGACATCGCTGACCTTACGCGTATTCAGGCCCGAATTATAGAACAGCACGACCGCCAGCAGCAGCACCACCAGCACGATAAACGACGCGATCAGGGTGATCGGGGTCTGATCCCGCTTCGGCGCGGGACGACGGCTGTCGTAGCTCAGATGATCCTCGGTCGGCGGCGTGTAGGTGCCGCGTTCGTTGTCTTCCACCATGACCTTAAAAATCCTGTAGTTGCGCCTTTACGAATCATGCGCAGCGAAGCACGCCATTTTGGCAGGCTTAAGTCCATACGAAAAGAGAGGCCCGTCTAAAAAGCGGTGCGCGATCTTTATGCACACCTGTTTTTGAGAGCGCGCCGCGATTTCAGCGTTAGCGATAGCGTTTTTGCGTCGCGACTGTCGGTTGCGATTTGATAACTCTTTCATGTTATTCTCTAACGCGGAGGACAGGATGGACCAGCTCACAGACAAAGACAGGCTGATCTTCATGGCGCACAGCGATCTGCGCGTAATGGTCCTGCGTCCGGTCGGCACCCTGTCGCCGGAAGACCTGATTGAGCAGTTTTTCCTGTCGCTCAAGCGCGTGGAACGGCCGTGGCTTTATCACCGCCTGGTCGATATGCGGCGCTATGACCGCGATTTCGGCGCCGAGCACATCAACACGCTAGCCAAACGCTGGCAAGCCGTGCGCGGTCGCCATAGCTGCTATGCCCATGTGGCGCTGGTTTCGCCGGTCAGGTGCCCGCACTGGCACGTCGCGGCACCGCTGCCCGGCTTTCCCAATGAGACCCTGTGCCGTTTCACCAGCTATTCGTATGCCTTCAACTGGTTGACCGCGACGGATCGGCACGCCTATCTGTCCCAGATTGCAGAGGTGCCCGCGGATCAGGCGCGCAAACCCCGGCCGGCGTCTTTTTCGGGCGATCTGGTCCTCGATTAGAGCGCATTCCGAAACGAAGTTCGGCGAAGCCAAAAGTGTGCAACGGTTTTCGAAATCAAATGCGCGACAAAGCAAAATGTTAGAGCGAGATTTCGATTCAACCTGTACGAAATCCGCTCTAGCCCCAAAACTTTGCATTCAGGCGTGTTCGGGGAGCGCCGCCTGCGGCCTCAGCGCGCCCTTCCACACCAGATAGGCAATCCCGGCGATCAGGACGACAGACGTGATAAGGCTGCCTTCCGGGCCGAACTTGCCGCCGGTAATCCACCAGGCGGCATCTGTCGATTTGAGATCGGTGACCAGCGGCAGGACATCAAGGTTCTGACCGCTGACTTCGACGCCGAACCCGGCCCCCAGAAGGAAGTTCCATGCGCTGTGCCACGCGCAGACGCCCCACAACGAGCGTTCCTGAATGGCATAAAGGCTAAAAAAGATGCCGACCAGAATGATATTGGTCAGGCCGAGGAAAAGTTCCTTCGACGGCGTAATATTGGCCGCGTGCAGCAGGGAGAAAACCAACATGCTGACGCCTATGCCCCAGTAGATACCGTGACGTGACGCCACGACCTGCATCAGATAGCCCCGCATGGCAATCTCTTCGGTCGCCCCCTGCACCATAAAGCCCGCAAAGATGGCGGCGATGGGCACAAAGGTCATCAGGCCGGGCTTACCCCACGCGCCGAGACTTTCGATCGTGTATCCCCCGGCCAGCCAGATACCGCCAATGGCCGCAGCAGCAAAGCCGAAGCCGATCCCCAACCCCCTCAGATAGCGTTTCAGACCGTCCCGGTTGAAGCCGAGCGCGGCGATCCCTCGCCGCTCGAACAGAAAGGTCCAGAGGAAAAAGATCAGGGCGATCGGCGCAAAAAACACCAGCATCAGCGCGTCGGCGCGCCAGTCGATGCCCGTCTCTAAAGGCAGTTTCAGCCACGTCATCGCTATCACGACGGGGATCTGCCCCAGAATGATAAAAACGATGGTGAGCACAATCGCCGCCCACGTCCAGGTGCGGCGCGCCTTTACCGGACGCGGTGCGTAAAGATCAATACCTGCCATGCGGAACCCCCTGTGTAACGCCCCACAGTCTCATTAAATGAAACCCAGGGCAAGCCTCAGCCTGTGCCCGCCAGAGGTTCGAGAACGCTCAGATGATCCGCCTCCTGCGCCGGCTTGTCCCAGCGGATGCGGCTGATGCGCGGGAAGCGCAAGGCGAAGCCCGACTTGTGGCGTTTGGAGCGATTGACCGCATCGAAGGCCACTTCAAACACCAGTTCTTTCTTCACTTCGCGCACCGGCCCGAAGCTGTTGAGCGTGTTGTGGCGCACCCATTTGTCGAGTTCCCTCAACTCGGCGTCGGTAAAGCCAAAATAGGCCTTGCCGATGGGCAGGAGCTGATTGCCGGACCACAGACCGAAGGTGAAGTCCGAATAGAAGCTCGACCGCTTGCCCAATCCGCGCTGCGCGTACATCAGCACCGCATCGACCAGTTTGGGGTTGATCTTCCACTTGTACCACGGCCCCGTCGGTCGCCCGGCGACATAGGCGCTGTCGCGGCGTTTCAGCATCAGCCCTTCGATGACCGAGGCGTTATTGACGCTGGCGCGCAAGGCTTCCAGTTCGGCAAAATCGCCATAGGGCAGTTGCGGCGACAAACGGATGCCGTCGGGCTGATGACGCTCAAGGGCGGCCTGCAACAGGGCGCGGCGCTGGTCATAGGGGCAGGCGCGCACGTCCTCGTCCTCCAGAAACAGTACATCATAGGCGACAATCGCCGCCGGATAGTCGGCCATATATTTTGCCGAAGGGGCTTTGCGCCCCAGCCGCTGTTGCAGATCGTTAAACGTCCCCGTCTCGTCGCCGCGTTGGACCAGAAGCTCACCGTCGAGCACAGCGTGGAAATTCAAATGCGCCAGAACGTCCGGAAACGACCCGGAAATATCGTCACCCGTCCGCGTAAACAGGGCGCGACCGATGCCTGAATGCACGATCTGCACGCGAATGCCGTCATACTTCCATTCGGCGGCATAGGTGTCGGGCGTGATCAGGGCGTGGTCCCTGGCCTCCAGCGGGTGGGCCAGCATGACCGGCGTAAAGGTCAGGCGCTCGCTGACGACCGGTTCCGGCTTCCGCCCCTCCAGCCAGTCAAACAACGGTTGATAGGGTGGGTCTATGCCGTGCCACAGGCTCTCGATGCGCTCGACCGGCTGATCACCGAATTTCGCCAGCACCTGTTTGAGCAGGCGCGCCGAGACGCCAATGCGTAGCGCCCCGGCCCCGATCTTGAGCAAAGCCCAGCGTTCGGGTGAGGTCATGCGATCGAGCAACCCCGCCACATAGTCGGGCAGTTGCGCTTTGGGCGTCTGGCGCAAGGCCCCAACCACCTCATGCAAAGCTGGCAGGTCGCCCTGTTTCGCTTCGGCGGCGGGCCACAGATGGGCGACGGTTTCCGACAGTTCGCCGACATAGTCGTGGCTGAGGGCCAGAAGCGTCGGATCGACCCGGGCGCGGATCAGTTCCAGCACCATTGCGCGCCGGAAATTGGGCAGGGACAGGTCGCCAGCAATGATCGCCACCGCATAGCCGCGGTCGGGATCGGGCGTGGTACGCAGATAGTCGAGCAGTAGCCGCGTCTTACCCAGCGTCGATGGCTCGTAATAGAGGCTTTCCAGCAGACGGGAAAAAGCTTTCATTCCGCGTCATCCTCATAACCGATCAGGTGCAGGGCGCGGGCCTTCAGACCCATCTGCGTCGCCTGATGCACCAGCGCGTCGTCGCGGCCATGCGTCACCCACACCTCCGGCGCACCGACATCTCTCAGGGTCTGGATCAGTTCGTCCCAATCGGCATGGTCGGAAATCACCAGCGGCAGTTCGACGCCCTTCTGTTTGGCGCGCGCCCGTATGCGCATCCAGCCGGAGGCTGCCGCCGTCAGTACCTCCGGCAGTCGCCGTGACCAGCGGTCCTTGAGCGCCGAGGGCGGACACAGGACAATCTTTCCGGCCAAAGTCCGGGCGTTTTCCGCCGTCACCGGCTCCAATGGCCCCAGATCAACCCCAAACGATTGATAAAGGTCGCACAATCGCTGCATGGCGCCGTGCAGATAGAGGGTTTCGACATAGCCCGCCGCGCGCAGGGCGCAGATGACACGCTGACACTTGCCCAGAGCGTAGGCCCCGACGAGGTGACAGCGATCCGGAAACTGCCGCAGCGAGTCCAGCAGGCGCGCAATCTCCTCCTCCAGCGGCGGATGGCGAAACACCGGCAGGGCAAAGGTCGCTTCGGTGACAAACACATCGCACGGCACCGGCTCAAACGGCGCGCAGGTCGGATCGGCCCGGCGTTTATAATCGCCGGAAAAGACGATGGTGGACCCCTCATATTCGAGCCGCGCCTGCGCCGAGCCCAAAATATGCCCCGCCGGGTGCAGGCTGAGGCGCACGCCATTGAGGTCAACGCTTTGCCCGTAGGTCAGCGGATGTTCGGCCTCGCTGAAATGGTTGTCGCCATAGCGGCTGCGCATGATGGCGAGCGTTTCCGGCGTGGCGAAGACGTGCTGATGACCGGCGCGGGCGTGATCGGCGTGGCCGTGCGTCACGACGGCGCGTTCGACCGGCTGCATGGGGTCGATAAAGAAGTCACCGGGCCGGCACCATACGCCTTGCGGCCGCACTTCGATCCAGTCACGCGGATGGGTCATTGATCACCCCGGCGATCCTGAACGTAACAGGCGGCATAACTGCCTTTTTATGACCGTTCACGTTAAAAGCCTCCCATGACGATACCTGATGCCTTCCAGTCGTGGTTTAGTTCTCAAGGCTGGACCCTGTTGCCGCATCAGCGTGAGATGACGGCGCGCTTTGCCGCCGGGCGCTCGACGCTTCTGACCGCGCCGACCGGCACCGGAAAGACGCTGGCAGGGTTTCTGGGGTCCCTCATTGATATTACGCAGACGCGGCCAAACGGTTTGCATACCCTGTATATTTCGCCGCTGAAGGCGTTAAATTACGATATCGAACGCAATGTCACGGCGATGATCGAGGCGCTCAGCCTTCCCGTGCGTGTGGAAAGCCGCACGGGGGATACGTCGCAATATCGCCGCCAACGCCAGCGCGCCAACCCGCCGCACATCCTGCTGACGACACCGGAATCGCTGATGCTGCTGCTCTCCTATCCGGAGGCGGCCCAGATGTTTGGTACACTCAAAGCCGTCATTATCGACGAAATCCATCAGGTGGCGGCGTCACGGCGCGGCGACCTGATCGCGCTGGCGCTGGCGCAGCTTGAGGCCTTCAGTCCCGGCTTTCGCCGCATCGGGTTGTCGGCCACGGTGGCCGAGCCTGAGCGGTTCTGCGACTGGCTGGGGCACGAGGCTAACGCCGTCGAACATCTCGACAGCCGCACCCTGGGTATGGCCGAGGCCGCGCCGGAGGTGGCTATCCTGCCGACGCGCAAAGCGCCGCCCTATAACGGCTTCATGGCGCAGTACGCGGTGTCGGAAATCCTGTCCGAGATCGCAAAGGCGCGCACCGCCATCGTCTTCGTCAATACCCGCGCGCAGGCCGAACTGCTGTTTCAGTTCCTGTGGGAGGCCAATGAAGAGGCCCTGCCCATCGCCATCTACCACGCCTCGCTGACGCGTGAGATGCGCCTGAAGACCATCAGCCTGATGGCCGCGGGCAAGCTGCGGGCATTGGTCGCCACCTCAGCCATCGAACTGGGGATCGACTGGGGCGATGTCGATCTGGTCATACAGGTCGGCGCCCCCAAGGGCGTCAGCCGCCTCTTGCAGCGCATAGGCCGGTCAAATCACCGCGTCGATGTGCCGTCAAAGGCCTTTCTGTGCCCGGCCAACCGCTTTGAGGTGCTGGAATGCGAAGCCGCCATTGCCGCTATCCGTGCCGGGAAACTCGACGGCGATGTCCCTCAGCCGGGGGCGCAGGACGTGCTGGCGCAATTCATCCTCAATGCGGCGTGCAGCGCGCCGGTGACGCCCGAAGCCCTCTATGCCATTGTCCGCACCGCGTGGTCCTATCGCGACCTGAGCTATGCGCAGTTCGAGACCCTGTTCCGCTTTGTCGTCGATGGCGGTTATGTGCTGAGAAACTACGACCGCTGGCACCGCCTGAGCGAAACCGAACAGGGGTGGATACCGGCCTCCGCCCAGATCGCCCGCCGCCATCGTCAGAATATCGGCGTCATTATCGAGGCCGGAAAGCTCAGGGTGCGGCGTCTGCACGGGCGCGGCGGGAAGTATCTGGGGGAAATCGAGGAGCAGTTCGGGCAGTCGATGCGACCCGGCGATACCTTCTTCTTCGCCGGTGAGGTGCTGGCCTTTGAGCGCATCCACGACATGACGCTCGATGCCCGCCCCAGCGCCGCCAAGGAGCCCTTGCTGCCCACCTATTCCGGCGGGCAGATGCCGCTTTCGACCTTCCTGGCTGACGGGGTGCGCGGCCTGTTGCAGTCGGAGGCGACGCTTGGCGAATTGCCCAAAGAGGTGCACGACTGGCTGAGGCTGCAAACGCGCTTTTCGCGCCTGCCCGACCGTCAGGACCTTTTGATCGAGAGCTTTCCGCGCGGCAAGCTCTATACGCTGGTCCTCTATACGTTTGAGGGCCGGCGCGCCAATCAGACGCTGGGGATGCTCCTGTCGCGACGCATGGAGCGCTATCAGCTTCATCCCTTGAGTTTCACCGTCACCGATTACGGACTGGCCATCAACAGCGTCGAACAGGTAACCGACGGCATGATCCATGACCTGTTTTCGACCGATATTCTGGCCGACGAGCTGGAGGAATGGCTGGCGGACTCGCCCATGCTCAAACGCTCATTCCGCCGCGTGGCGACCATTGCCGGCTTGGTCGAACAGAACAACAATGCCGCGCGCAAGACACTGAAACAGGTAACCTTTTCGACCGATCTCATCTATGATGTGCTGCGCAAGTATGAGCCCGATCATGTCCTTCTGCGGCTGTCGCGCGCCGATGCCGAACGCGAACTTCTGGACCTCGACCGTTTGACCGACCTCATCCTGACCTTCCGCGACCGCATCGCCTTTTGCGACCTGCCGCGTCCCTCGCCCCTGTCCCTGCCCGTTATTCTGGATGTGCGGACCGAGCGCCTGCCCGGTGGCGGTATCGAGGCCCTGTTGCAGCAGGAAAGCGCCGAAGCGGCGGCCGAACGCCTGATGCAGGAGGTGGTCGATGGCCTCGACAGCTGAGGTAGAGTTTGCGGGCCACAAGATGGTGCTCGATGCCGAACTGGCGCTGTGGTGGCCGGCGCACCGCCTGTTGGCCGTATCGGACCTGCATTTCGAAAAATCGACCTTTCTTGCGCAGTTCGGATCGGCCATCGCCCCTTACGATACGCTGGACACGCTAACGCGCCTCGAAGCCCTGATTGTGCGTTATCAGCCGCGCACCCTTATTCTGCTTGGCGACAGCTTCCACGATCGCGGCGCGTGGCAAAGGCTGGAGGCCCACACGCGAACCCATCTGCTGAGCCTGTGCGGCACGGTCGAGTCGTGCCTGTGGGTCGAGGGTAATCACGATGTCGGCCTGATCCGCGACGACTGCCTCACCTTTGTGGACGACCACGTGGTCGAGGGCATCGCCTTCCGCCACGAGGCCGAAGCGACGGACCAGCCGCAGATTATCGGCCATTTCCACCCCAAGCTGACCACGCGGGTGCGCGGTCACAAGGTCAGCGGCAAATGCTTTGCGCTTAACCGCAAACGCCTGATCCTGCCCGCCTTCGGCAGCTTTACCGGCGGGCTCGATATCCAGCATGAAGCCCTTAGCGAAGCGGCGCAGGGTGAGGCCTTTACCCCTTATCTGATTTATGGGCGGACCATCCTGCCCATCCGCACATGAACCTCACGCACCGTCGGATCGCATCCTTATACGTCCACTGGCACGCTGATTGAAGATATGGAGACCTCAATGAAACCGCGCCACTACGCTCTGCCCCTCGCCCTCGCCTCTACCGCCCTTCTGGCCCTCAGCGCTCAGGCCGTCACCGCCATGCCGGTGGGTAATCCGAACGTGCCGCAACCGGCCAGGCCGGTGGAACTCACGCGCTATCTGGGCCTGTGGTACGAACTGGGGCGCTATGAGAACCGTTTTGAAAAGGACTGCGATCAGGTCACGGCGCAGTACAGCCTCGCCGAAGATGGCAAGATCAACATTCTCAACACCTGCGGCTGGCGCAAGGGCGAACCGGGCAAGTCGTCGAAGGGCAAGGCGAAGATCGTCAGCGACAGCGGCAATGCCAAGCTGAAAGTCTCCTTCTTCGGCCCATTCTATATCGGCGATTACTGGGTGCTGGACCACGCCGAGGACTATAGCTGGTCGATCGTCGGCGAGCCGTCGGGCAAGTATCTGTGGATTCTGACCCGCGCACCGTCACCGGCCGTCAAGGTGCGCGAAGACCTGCGTAACCGGGCGCGTGAGTTGGGCTACAATACCGACCTTATCCGCTGGACGTCGCAGACGCCGAACAGGCCATAGACTCTATGTAAACCCGTGCGGGGGTCGGGTTTTTAGGCTCGACCCTTTTCAGACTATTGGTTATCTCTTTCGCTTTTCCGCCGTACGAAAGCGTTGAGTCATGACCGTCACCGCGCAGGACCTGCAAAATCTGAAGCCCAATGTGCAGCGCGCGACAAGGATGCTCAAGCTTCTGGCCAGCGAGCCCCGCCTGATGATCCTCTGCCGGCTTTTTGAGGGTGAGGCCAGCGTTTCCGATCTCGCCGACTATCGGGGGCAGCCTATTGCCGGCACCTCACAGCATCTGGCCAAGATGCGGGCGGAACATCTGGTCTCCACGCGCCGTGACGGTCAGACCATCTACTACGCCTTGGGCGATCCGGCGACACAGAAGGTGATAGAGGCCCTGTGCGAGGTCTATGGCCCCAAGGCGTAAACGCCGAAATCCCTGCATAAGACATTGAAACAGAGGCCAAATGCCTCTAGTCTTTGCGTTTCAGGATCGATTTGCCATGACCGACACCCTCCCCGCCAAAGTCAAGATGACCGACATTGCGCGTCTGGCCGAAGTGTCTCTGGCCACCGTTTCGCGCGCCCTGGCCGACAGTCCGCTGGTGCCGGAGCCGCAGAAACAGCGCATCATCGCCATCGCCGAAGCGCACGGCTATGCCGTCAATCAGGCGGCGCGCAACCTGCGTATGCAGACAACGCGCACCATTGGTCTGGTCCTGCCGCTGGGCCACGAAACCGGTCAGCAGATGACCGACCCGTTCCTGCTCGAACTGGTCGGTTACCTCTCCGAAGAGGTGTTTCGTCGCGGCTATGACCTGCTGTTTTCCAAGAATCTCTCACCGCAAAGCGGCTGGCTGAATTCGCTGGTGAAGTCGCACCGCTTCGATGCGATGCTGGTTCTGGGGCAAAGCGATCAGCACGACGAAATCAACGCCATCTCGGCCCACTATAACCCGATGGTGGTGTGGGGCGAACGGTTACCGGATCAGGGCTACTGCTCGGTCGGCGTGGACAATGTCCACGGCGGACGGCTGGCGGCGGAGCATCTGCTGAGCAAGGGCCGCAAGCAAATCCTGTTCCTTGGACCCGCTCAGGTGCCCGAAGTGGCGGCGCGTCTCAAAGGCTTTAGCGAGGGGCTGGCTCTGGCCGGGCATAAACTTACCCCCGCGCAGATCATCGAGACGCACTTCACGCCGGATTCAGCCTATGAGACGGTGAAGGGGCTGGTCGCTTCGCGTCGGCGCTTCGATGCCATCTTTGCGGCGTCGGATGTTATCGCGGTGGCGGCGATCAACGCGCTGATCGACGCGGGACGGCGCGTGCCGGAAGACGTGGCCGTTTGCGGTTTCGACGACGTGGCCATGTCCAAAACCATGTCTCCGGCCCTGACCACCGTAAAGCAGGACCTGCGGCTGGGGGCGCAACTGATGGTCGATCTGTTGTTCCGGCGGCTGGCGGGAGAAAAGACCTCGTCAGCCGTTCTGGCCGCCGGACTGATCGAGCGGGCCTCAACCTGATCAGTACTCGGCATTAAGCGCGTTCAGACGCGCACCGGCCGGGTCGCGGCGGTGGTTGAAGACCAGCGCCACAAACAGGACCAGGGACAGACCGGTGGCCAGCACAAACCCGTACTGCGCCCCGCCAAACAGGTCCGACACCGCCCCCATCGCCAGAGGGGCGACGACGGCGCTGAGGCAGGTGAAGAACAGGATCACCCCGCCGGCCGCGCCATGCTGCGCCTTGCGGAAGCCCGATATGCCCTTGGAATTGATCGTCGGGTACATGACCGACATGAACAGGCCCGACAGGGGCAGGCTATAGACCGCCACCGCCTGCCCGCCGATCAAGGCCGCCACGAAGCAGATCAGAATGGCCCCGGCGCACAGCAGCAGGACCAGCGTCCATTTCAGGCGCGCCAGCATCCACACCCCCAGAAAACGCCCGGCGGCGCGCAGCACGAAGAAGACGCTGAGGGCATACAGCGCCAGCCACACGGCCGGGCCCTGATAGCCTTTGAGCAGGGTCGGCATCCACACATAGATGGCGGTTTCCACCCCGACATAGAGCATGGCGAGCGCCGAAAAGGCCAGAGCATAGGGATCACGCACAAGGCCCAGCGAAGCCTTCAGGCTGAAAGTGTCGCTCGCGCTCGTCTGCCGTTCGGGATAGCGCACCACAAAGGCCGTTATGATCAGCAGTGTACACAGCGTCCCGGCAATCACATAGAGCCACTTCCACGACGCGCCTGACACCAGAAGCTGCGTGACGATCAGCGGGCCAATGATGGCGCCCACGCCGAAAAAGCCCTCGACCATATTCATGACGCGCGTATGGCTTTCGGTGGAGGTGGAGATGTCGCCGATCAGGGCCAGGGCTCCGGTTTTAAACACCCCGATGGCCAGACCTGAAATGAACAACAGGCAGGCGAAAAAGAGAAAATCATTGCCGACGGCAAACAGGAAAGAGTTGAGCGCAAACAGGCTCAGCCCCAGAATGATCGTCCATTTGCGCCCCAGACGATCGGCCAGAAACCCCAGCCCCAGACCGGCAATAGCGATGCCGCCCATGGTGGCGTAATGAAACGCCCCCGCTTCGGTCATGCTCAGGCCGTAATCGCGGATGACTTCGGGTATGATAACCCCCACCGCGTCCGTCGTCATGGCGAACATCATGAACATCAGATAGGTCAGCCCGGTAATCAGGGCGATATTGGCCGGGCGGGCCAGATGAGGCGCAGGTGTCGTCATGGAGCGGTTCCCTGTATTTTGTTGTTATACGTCCAGAAGCCGTAAGCGAGAAAAAAGAACGGAAGCGGGCCGCAGAGGGGATGCGACCCGCTCCCGATGCCTTCACGCTAAGGCATTTTTTGACGCTCATGTGTATCCAAAAAGTGGTGCCCACTTTTTGGCATGAGGCTTTTTTGACACCTCATGTGTATCCCAAAGGTGGTACCCACTTTTTGGCATGAGGCTTTAGAACCGATACTTCAGGCTGATCGTCGAGGTGCGGCCATTGATGGCGCGGGCGCGCACATAGTTGGTCGCATTGTTGGTGATCGCGCCTTCTTCGACCTCGGTGATCCCCAGGACGTCAAAGGCATTGTTGACGTTCAGCGAAACGGTCAAGTCGTCCGTCAGGCTGTAATCGGCAAACAGGTTGGTCTGCACATAACCCGGCATGACCAGTTGGTTGTCGTCCTGCGCATAGGCGTCGGTGGTGCCGACAAAGTTCGCCCCGAATTCCAGCTTGTCCATCTTGTAGGTCGGCGTGAACTGGAACACCCACTCGGCCTGACGACGCGGACGCTTACCGACCGCAGTCGGGCTCAGGGCGTCCTTGGTGATCTCGGCCTTGGTGTAGGTGGCCCCACCGTTGAGGCTGAGATTGCCGATGCGATAGGCGCCTTCAAACTCGATGCCCTTGGCCTCGTACACGCGGTCAAAGAACCTCTGCGAGGTGGCTTCGAAATTCTGCTCCTCGGTTTCGGCAGCAAAGGCCGTCACGAAGACACTGAGCGGGCCGCTGCGGTACTTCACACCGGCTTCGGTTTGCTTGACGAAGTCGATGGCGTCTTCACGCGACACCGAACCGTCGTCGCGCACCTTACCGAACAGCAGGCGGTCAGCATTGGCGCGCGCGCCCTTCGAGTAGCGGGCGAAGTAGGACAGGTGGTCCGTAGCGCGGTAATTGGCCCCCAGCGAGTAGGAGGTGTAGCTCCAGTTATAATTGACCGGCTTGGCCGCCGCATAATTGACGAACGAGACGCTCTTTTCCGGATTGGAGATGACGCCGTCGCCATTGACGTCGAAATTGGCCATCTGGGTTGAGGCGGCATAGGTGCCGCGCGCCTTGCCTTCGTCCTGACGCACCGAGGCTTCGAGCGTCAGCTTGCCCCACTCGCCGCTGGCAATCACATAGGGGGCCACAATGTCGTACTGCACATCATAATGACGGGTGCAGCAATTGCCCCACACCGGCACGCCATAGGCGAACAGGCCGTTTTGCGACAGGTTGGTGTTGCCGGCATAGAGGTTGAGCAGGCGCGCATTATCACCGGCCACTTCCATGGCATAGCTGTTCCACACCCAGTCCATATTGATCGTCTGCGACGAATTATAGAGACCGAAGGTCAGGTCGATCTTCGAGCCCAGGGCGTCAAACGTCTTTTGCAGCTTGAGGTCATTGGCCGAATTGTCGAGGCTGTTCAGGCGGGTATTGAAGGTGTGCATGATCATGGCCAGCCCCGTATAGGTCGAACCGGCATTCGGCCCATTGGCCACCACAAGCCGCGTCCCCGCCGTTCCCAGAGCCGAGTTAATACCCGAAACAATCTCCGCCGAAGTGCCCACCGTCGCCGGGAAGGGCGCGATAAAGTTGGCCTCGGTCTTGGCGAAGCGGAACTTGTCGTTCAGCGTCCAGCCACCGCCGATATCGAACTGCGCTTCGCCATTGAAGACGAGGCTTTTCGGGGCCATGCCGTCGCGCACATTGGTCACGGAGCGATTGTTGCTGCCGTTCAAACCGGCGTCCTGCATGAAATAGACCGAATGGATGGTGTCGGACTTGGCATCCAGCCCCGGTGCCGACGACCATTTCGGGTCGCCATTGGTGCCCGTCACCTTCATCGGCATGGGCAGGTAACCGATCGACTTGTCATTCAGATATTTGACGCCCAGACGCACGAAGCCGTTATCGAACTTGCGCGTAATATTGGCCTTGATCTGCCCGCCCTGATTGGCGGTGTAGCCGGCCTTGCGCGGCCCTTCGCCGGAGCGGTAGAAGCCGCCGATATGGAAGTCGATCTTATCCGACAGGGCGCCGCCATATTCAAAATCACCGCGCGTCTGACCGAAGTCGATACCCTGCGTCAGTTGCAGCGTGCCACCTTCCTTCGCGCCGGTCTTGGAGATGATGTTGATGATGCCGCCCGGCGAATTGGAGGCCAGGGTTGAGGCGGTGCCGCCGCGGATGGCTTCGACGCGGCCAACCGTCAGATCGGTACGCAGAAAGATGTCGGCATTACCAAAGGCGATGTCGCCGAACTCCAGAATGGGCAGGCCGTCTTCCTGAAGCTGAAGGAATTTGGCCCCGCCCGCCGCGACCGGCAGGCCGCGCACGGCGATATTGGCATTGCCTTCGCCGCCCGTCGATTCGGAGCGCACGCCGGGGATGTTGCGAAAGACTTCGGCGGCCGAACGCGGGGCAAACTTCTGCATGTCTTCGACCTGAATAGCGCTGACCGAGATCGAGGTGTCGAGCTTGTTGGCCTTGCGCGCCACACCGGTGACGACCACCTCGGTGACGCCTGAATCGGCAGACTGATCCTGCGCCGAAGCGGGTGAACCCAGCACAGCCATGAGCGCCACCAACGAAACGCCGCCGGTCGTCCATATCGACTTTGACATATTATTCCTCCTGATGAAGCGCGTGGCTTCGCATTTTTCATTACGTCCGGACGGGATCTTTGAGTCTCGCTCCGGGCCTGGTTCGGAAAACATCATTTATTGTAAACGTTTTCAAGTTAATTCTTTCTAAAATCGCCGATTCAGACCCAAAAGAGCCGGGATTTGGCATTTTTGCCACAGCTAAGCCTTTCAAATTCGTCAAATCGGCATAGGTCAGCGATATTTAACTTGTAATCCTTTTCATTTTGAATGTATCTAAAGGCAGGACGCGGTTGCGATCCCTCTTCCCTACCCTTGGGCCGCCGACGTGTGTTCGGCGGCCCGCTTTTTCAGACCGGGAACCCCTGATGCCCGATACGATCCATGCCTCTGCTGATCTGTCCTGCGACCCGCTGTGGCGTCAGGCGGAGGCCTGCCTGCGCACGCTTTATTGTGGCGATCCCCGCTTTGAACACAGCCTCAGCGATCTGAAAGTCCGCGTGGCCGATGCGCGCAGCACGCGTCCGACCGCCCTGCGTCACCTCGATATCGCCCGCGCCGATACGCCCAACTGGTTCCTTAAACCCGGCCGCCCCGCCTATTGCACCTATATTGACCGCTTCGCCGGTACGCTTGAAGGCACGGCGCAGCACCTCGACTATCTCGAAGGCCTTAAGGTCGGCATCTTCCACCCCCTGCCCCTGCTGAAACCGCGCGAAGGCAATTCGGATGGCGGCTTTGCCGTGGCCGATTACCGTGAGGTCGATCCGCGTCTGGGGACCATGGAGGATTTGCGGGCGCTGGCGGCTGAGTTGCGGGCGCGCGATATGTCGCTGGTGCTCGACATGGTGTGCAATCACACGGCGCGCGAACACCCCTGGGCGCAGAAGATGCTGGCCGGTGACCCAGCCTTTGCCGACTTCTATATCGTGCTCGACTCAGCGAATGAGGTCGCCGAATGGGAAGCGGCGCTTCAGGACGTTTTCCCGGACACCGCGCCGGGCAGCTTCACCTATGACGCCGAAGCCGGTGGCTATGTGTGGACGACCTTCTACCCGTTTCAGTGGGACCTGAACTACGCCAATCCGCGCGTCTTTGTCGAAATGGCCGACAGCCTGTTCTTTCTGGCCAATGCCGGGGTGGAGGGTTTCCGCCTCGATTCGACGGCCTATCTGTGGAAGCGCAAGGGCACGATCAGCCGCAACCTGCCGGAAACGCACCTGATCCTTCAGGCGCTACGCGCCCTGCTGACCCTTGTGGCGCCTTCGACCTTCCTGCTGGCCGAAGCCATCGAATCGCAGGCCTCGGTCCTGCCCTTCTTCGGTACGCCGCAGGCGCGTGAATGCGATCTGGCCTATAATAACGGCGTCATGACCGCCCTGTGGGGCGCCCTGGCCGATCAGAAGGCCGATGTGCTCAAGACCACCATTGAACGGGCCGGGGAAAAGCCGGGGCATGGCCACTGGCTGAACTATGTGCGCTGCCATGACGACATCATCTGGCTGGCCCTGTCCGATACGGCCGCGCCGGAACGCCTCACACACTGGTCCGATTTCTTTGCCGGCAAGGGCTCCTATGCGAAGGGCGAGGCGTTTCAGGCCCCTGAAGGCTTCCCGGCCTCCGGTTGCGGCATGGCGGCCAGCCTGTGCGGCGGCAAGGATGACCCGCAGATGCCCGCCCGCCTCAAGCTGCTCTACGGCCTCACCTACGCGCTCGAAGGCGTGCCGCTGCTGTATATGGGCGATGAAATCGCGCTGGAAAATTTCGACGCCTATCGCGACGATCCGGACCTGAAGGACGAGGTGCGCTGGCTGCATCGCCCGGTGATGGACTGGGACAGGGCCGAGCGGCGCCATGTGCCCGGCTCTGTTGAACACGACATGTACGCCTTCCACCGGCAACTGGCCGACACCCTGTCGCGGCTCGCTTTCACGCCGGGGCAGGCCGTGCGCACCGATGCCGATGAGCGTCTGGTGATTATCGAACGCCCCCTCGCGGCGGGCCGTTTTGTCTGCGTCGCCAATCTCAGCGCAGACCCCGTCATCCATACGGTCGCGGGGAGCGTACTGATAGGTTCAGACAATAACACCCTCCCGGCCTATGGGCTGCGCTGGTTTATCGAAGAGGCCTGATCATGCCCTATTTCGCAGCCCTTGAGGTCGGCGGTACCAAGGTCAATGTCGCTGCCGGTTCCGGCCCCGACGACCTTCAGAACCTGCGCATTCCCACGCGCGCCCCGCAAGAGACGTGGCCGGAGGTGCTGCGGGCGCTCGACACCCTGTCGCAGGGGCGCGCCTTCGACGCCATTGGCATAGCCAGCTTTGGCCCCATCGACGTCAATCCCCAGAGCCCCACCTATGGCCACTTTCGCAAGACGCCCAAGCCGGACTGGAGCGGTTTCGACCTGCTGAGCCCGTTGACCGAGGCCTATCCCGAAGTGCCGATCGGCCTCGATACGGACGTCAATGGCGCGGCCCTCGGTGAAAAACGCTGGGGCGGGGCCAAAGACCTCGACACCTTCGTCTATGTGACGGTGGGAACGGGTCTGGGCGTCGGGCTGGTCGTCGCCGATCAGCCGGTGCACGGCCTGCTGCACCCCGAAGCCGGGCATATCCGCGTGCGCCGCCACCCGGACGACACCTATGCCGGCCATTGCCCCTTCCACGGCGACTGCTGTGAAGGCTTAAGCTGTGGCCCGGCCATCGAAGCGCGCACGGGACACAAGGCCGAGACCCTGCCGCCCGACCACGCCGTGTGGGGTATGGTGGGCGACTATCTGGGGCAGTTGTTCTGCAATCTGGCCCTGATCACCTCGGCCCAGCGGATTCTGGTGGGTGGCGGGGTCGGGCTGAATGAGCCCGTCCTTAACGCCTCGCGTCAGACCTGCCACCGGCTGCTCAATGGCTATCTGGAGGCGCTGGAGTCTGCCGACAGTATGGACCGCTATATTCAGGCCGCACATCTGGGCGATCGTGCGGGGATGCTGGGAGCGATCGAACTGGCCCGCCGGGCGTTGGACTAAGCACATTTTTACGCGTGCCCCAAAGCCGCGCAGTGCGGCCTTACGCGGCGTGGCTTTAGGCTGGCCTCCTCATCCGGAGGTCCGTCATGGCGCTTCGCCCCTACTGGAGCGGCAATCTGCGGCTGTCGCTCGTCACCCTGCCCGTCAATGTCTATTCGGCGCTGAACCGTTCGCGTCAGATTCCCCTGAAGGAAATCTACCGCAAGACGGGCGAGCGCGTGCACCGGCTCAACGTCACCGAAGACGGCACCGAGGTCGAGCGCGACGAGATCATCAAGGGCTATGAGGTCGAAAAGGGCGAATACGTTCTGATCGAGCCCGACGAGATCAAGGATTTGAAAATCCCGTCCTCGCGCACGCTCGATATCGTGCAGTTCGTGCCCGCCGAAGAGATTGACGATCTCTATTTCGACGCCCCCTACTTCGTCGCGCCGCAGAAAAACGCCGATGAGCAGACCTTTGCGGTCATTCGCGACGCGCTGAGGCAATCAAAGACGACCGGCATAGGGCAACTGGCCATCGCCGGACGTGAGCGCCTGTGCACCATCCGCCCGTGCGGCTCTGGCCTGATCCTGCAAACCCTGCGCTATGAAGACGAGTTGCGCGATTCCGACCCCTATTTCGACGACATCACGAAAAAGGCCGCGGCCTCCGAGGAACTCGATCTGGCGCGCGAACTGATCAAGCGCAAGACCGCGAAGTTTGATCCGGGCCGCTTCCACGACCATTACCGCGAAGCCTTGCAGGAGCTGATCGAGGCCAAGGTCGAAAACCGTGAGCCGGTGGCCGTTGAGGAAGATCGCCCCGTCGCCAAGGTCATCAACCTGATGGATGCCCTGCGCAAAAGCCTCAAAGACCCGGAGCCGGCACCACCAAAGGCCGAAAAGCGTGCGCGCAAAACCCCGGCCAAACGCAAAAAGGCCCCGGCAAAGACGGCCGCCCGCAAGAAGGCCAGCTAGATGGGTCTCGACCTATACAATCAGAAGCGCGACTTTGCCAAAACCGCCGAGCCAGAGGGCAAGCCGGGGCGCAAGGGCGGCAACCGCTTCCTGATCCAGAAGCACGATGCCACGCGCCTGCACTACGATTTCCGGCTGGAACTGGACGGCGTGCTGAAATCGTGGGCGGTGACGCGCGGCCCCAGCCTCAACCCGCAGGACAAGCGGCTGGCGGTCGAGGTGGAGGATCATCCTGTCGCCTATGGCACGTTTGAGGGCACCATTCCCAAGGGCCAGTACGGCGGCGGGACGGTGATGATGTGGGACGAAGGCACGTGGGAACCGCTGGACGACCCGCATAAGGGGCTGAAGGCGGGCAATCTCAAATTTCGACTGCACGGCAAACGGCTCAGCGGCGAATGGGCGCTGGTGCGTATGAAGCCGCGACCACAGGATCGTGGTCGCGCCAACTGGCTGTTGATCAAGCACGACGATGCGGCGGCGCGCGAGGATGCGGCCGAGGCGTGGCTTGAGACGCAGGCGACCAGCATCACCACGGGACGCCGCATGGAAGAGATCGCCGCCAATACGCACAGCGAGTGGCGATCACGACCGAAGGACGCGCCACCCAAACGCCAGAAGATCGAATCCATACTTGATTTTATAGAGCCGGCGCTGGCGACGCTCGCCGTCGCCCTGCCCAAGGGCAAGGATTGGGTGCATGAGATCAAGTTCGACGGCTACCGCACGCAGGCCCTGATCGAAAATGGCGAGGTGCGGCTTCTGACGCGCACGGGCCTCGACTGGACGCACCGGTTCCGGCCCCTGCCCGACTGTCTGGCGCAGATGCCGGTCACCAGCGCCGTACTGGACGGCGAAATCGTCACCGTGAACGAAGGAGGCCGCGCGGATTTCAAGAGCCTGCAGGCCACCCTGTCCGGTGAAACCGATGTGCCGCTGCAATATTATGTCTTCGATCTGCTGCATTTGGATGGCGAGGACCTGCGTGATCTCCCACTGGTAGAACGTAAGGCTAAATTAAAAAAACTGTGTAAAGACAATGATTTCGGCGGACGTATTCACTATAGCGAACACTTCACGAAGGACGCCGCTGACCTAAAAGACCGGCTGTGTGCGCTGGATCAGGAGGGCCTGATTTGCAAACGCGCCGATGCCCCTTACCGCTCCGGGCGCCATCGCGCGTGGCTGAAGGTCAAGTGCCACAAGCGGCAGGAATTTGTCATCGGTGGCTTCACCCTGCCCAAGGCTGGCGGCAAGGGGATTGGGGCTTTGCTGATCGGCTATTATGAGGCGGGCCACCTGACCTATGCCGGTAAGGTGGGGACGGGCTTTACCCACGACAGCGCCATCGACCTGCGCCGCAGGCTAGAGCTGATTGCTCAAAAAGATAATCCGTTCAGTGACATTCCGCCAGAATTTAAACGCGGGGCGCATTGGGTAGCGCCGCACCTTGTGGCCGAGGTGCAGTTCGGCGAATGGACCTCCGATGGCCGCCTGCGCCACCCGTCGTTTCAAGGCCTGCGTGAAGACAAGCCTGCGCAGGACATCCACCGCGATCGCCCGCTCAGCCCAACCGAAGTGCGCAAAGCCAAAGACGTACCCGCGGCGCGCGAGCCCAAACGCCGCGCGCCGGTGTCGAAAACATCCGCAAAAGACGAGGTCGGTGGCGTCACCATCTCGTCGCCAGACCGTGTCGTCTTTCCGGGCACGGATATCACCAAGAAGGACGTGGCTGAGTATTATCTCAGCGTCGCCGACCACATACTGCCGCACATTGCCGGGCGTCCCATCTCGATGATCCGCTGCCCGGAAGGTATTGGCGGACAGTGCTTTTTTCAGCGCCACCTCACCCAGGCTACCATCCCACACGTCAAAGATACCGGTATTCAGGTCAATGGCCGCGAAGACGACTATGTAATGATCGAAGACGAGCGCGGCCTGATCAGCCTGACCCAATGGGGCGTGATGGAGATTCACCCCTGGGGCTGCATGGCCGCCACGCCCGACCGTCCCGACCGCCTGATTTTCGATCTCGACCCCGATCCCGAAGCGGACTGGGCCGACGTGGTGGCCGGGGCGGCGGAGGTCGGCGAACGCATGGCCGAGTTCGACCTCCGGAGCTTCCTCAAAACCACGGGGGGTAAGGGCCTCCACGTGGTCATTCCCATTCAGCCTGAACACGACTGGGACGCCATCAAGGCCTTTACGCGCGCCGTGGCCGAATCCATGGCGCACGACAGCCCGCAACGCTTTGTGGCGCAGGCCTCAAAAGCCAAGCGTAAAGGCCGGATTTTTGTCGATTATCTGCGCAATGACCACACTGCCACGGCCGTGGCCCCCTATGCGCTGCGCGCGCGTCCCGGTGCGCCCGTGGCCATGCCGATAGAGTGGGAGGCGCTTAGCCCCGACCTCGATCCGGCGGGCTTTACGCTGGAGAACGCACCTGCCCATCTCAAACGGCGCAAGGCCGATCCGTGGGACGATATGACTCGACTGCATCAGCGGCTGTCGTCCGACATTCTGAAAGCGCTGAAGATTTTATAGGCCCCAGATATAGCTATTCGCTCTCCGCCGCGGGCCTCTGCTAAACCTTGCGGTCCAGCATTTCACGCACGCGCGCCGCCAGTTCCTCGATACTGAACGGTTTGCCGATCAGTTCGACCCCGGCATCGACCACGCCATTGTGCACAACAGCATTGCGCGTATAGCCCGAGGTAAAGAGGACTTTCAGATCAGGGCGCGCCTTCTGGGCCGCATCGGCCAGCTTGCGGCCATTGATTTCCGGCATCACGATGTCGGTAAACAGCAGCCGGATTTCCGGATGGGCGTCCAGTAGCCGCAACGCCGCCGCCGCCGAGTCGGCCTCCAGCACGCGGTAGCCCAACTCGGTCAGGGCATCGCAGCTAAAGCGGCGCACCACGGCTTCATCATCGACCACCAGAATGACATCGCGCGCTTCCCCCGGCAAAAGCACACCCTCGGACGGCCCGTTGTCAGGCGCGACCACATCCACACCAGTCAGGCGCGGCAGATAGATCTTGACCGTCGTGCCCTGCCCCGGCTCCGAATAGATGCGGACGTGGCCGTTCGACTGCTTGACGAAGCCATAGACCTGACTGAGGCCCAGCCCGGTCCCCTTGCCGACGCCCTTGGTGGTAAAAAAGGGATCGAAGGCACGGGCGATGACGTCCGGCGGCATCCCGCACCCCGTATCGGTAACAGCGATCAGCACATACTGACCGGTCGCCACGCCAATCTCTTCGGCCACATAGCGCGAATCGAGGTGGGCGTTCTGGGTTTCGATGGTCAGTCGCCCGCCGTCGGGCATGGCATCGCGGGCATTGACCCCCAGATTAAGCAGGACGTTTTCTAACTGGTTGGGATCGACGTGCACTGGCCACGCTCCGGCGGCCAGCACGGTCTCAAGCTGAATGGCCCCGCCCAGCGAATGGGCCAGCAACTCCGACATACCCCCCACCAGCCGATTGACATTGACCATTTCGGGCCGCAGCGGCTGCTGACGCGAAAAGGCCAACAGGCGCTGGGTCAGGTTGGCAGCACGCTTGGCCCCCTCCAGACCCTGCGTCACATAGTGGCGGGCACGCACGTCTTCGGTGCCGATACGGCGGTTGAGCAGTTCAAGCGATCCCATAACAACGGCCAGCATATTATTGAAATCATGAGCAATACCACCGGTTAGCTGACCCACGGCTTCCATTTTCTGCGACTGCCGCAACTGCTCCTCAAGCTGACGCTTGGCCGTCACGTCGATACCGACGCCCGTGCGGCGCACCGCCTTGCCGTTCTCGAAATAGGTATGGCCGCGCGACAATACCCAGTGCAGCGAGCCATCCGGGTGGATCAGGCGGTATTCCAGTTCGATATCGCCGTGACGGGCCAGGCCTTCGGCCATAGTTGTGCGCAAGGCCGCCCGGTCATCGGGATGCACGTTAGAGAGAAACACCTTGCGGCTGACGCCGCTCACGCCCGCTTTGGGATCGAGCGCATAGACGCTGGCAATGCCCTCATCGTAATGGAAGAGGTCGCTGGCCACATCATAGGTCCACACGCCGATGCCATCGACGGCCCCCAGTGCCAGACGGGCAAAATCGCGGCTGTCTTCCAGTTCGCGGGCGCGCCGGATGTCGTCGCTAATGTCGCGCGCCACGCAATAGACAAGGCCGTTTTCTTCGTTCGCTGTCCACGAAAAGGTCCGATACTGGCCGTCGCGATCACGCAGCCGGTTTTCAAAGCGCCACGTACTGCCGCCCGCCGCCAGAGAGCGCAGTTGTGTGCGCGTCGTTTCGTGATCGTCGGGGTGTTCAAGCCACTGGGCGGTCTGACCGATCAGGTCTTCGGCCGTCCAGCCCAGCAGCCGGGTCCAGGCGGCGCTGACCTTCAGCCAGCGGCCTTCGCTGTCGGTAATCAGGAACGGGTCCTGCGACAGGGACCACAGCCGGTCGCGCTCCTCCAGTTCGCGCACGGTTTGCAGCAGGAGGACGTCCTGCTCCAGACGCTGCGTGACGTCATAGGCAAACTGATAGGCGCCGATAATCTCGCCATCGAGCCCGTATAGCGGGGCGGCGCGGATTTCATAGGCGTACCGTCCGACAGTCTCTTCGCCAAACTCTTCTATCGTGAGTACGGATTCACCCGCCAACGCCTGATCCCACAGGGCCCGCACATGGGTCACCGCGTCGGGGTGATCGGCCAGCCGTTCCAGCAGGTTGTCGCCAACGCGCGGCGTAATGCCGAACAGACGCTGAAACTCGGCAACGGTGGCGCGATTAATAGCGCGCCAGTTATAGTCGGTGTCGATGACGTGGATAAAGGCTTCGGTCGCTTCGACCACATCGGCCAGAATCTTGCGCTCGGAAAGAGCGTGCGTCACCCGGTCTTCCAGCGTGGCATTGAGCGCCTTCAGGGCGTCTTCGGCGCGCTTGTGCTCCGTCACATCATAGCCACCGACGAAGATGCCCGTCACCGCACCCTTGTCGTCGAAGACGGGCTGATAGATGAAATCAATATAGCGCGTCTCGCTCTGGTTGGAGAGATTGACCGGAAAGCTGCGCGACACAAAAGGCTGCCCGCTGCGGTAAACCTCATCCAGCAACTCATAGAACCCCTGCGCCGCCAGTTCCGGGAACACCTGACGCACACTGTGCCCAATATAGTCGCGCTCACCGGCAATGGTGCGATAGGCCTCGTTGACATAGGTAAAGACGTGGTCCGGCCCTTCCAGCGTCGCCACAAAACCCGGCATGTGGCGCAATGACCGCGCCTGACTTTCACGCTCGGCGGTGGCGGCGCGTTCCGCCAGAACCTTGCGCGTTGTTTCGACCACGATGGCCAGAATACCGGCCGGGCTTCCGCCCTCATCGCGCACCGGCGAATAGTCGATATCAAACCAGATTTGTTCCGGCTGTCCCGACCGGTTGAGTTCAAAATGCAAATCGCGATAGGCCAGTGTCTGACCCGCCAGCCCGGTCCGCACAACATTATCGTTGAAGTCTGACGCCTCCGGCCACGCTTCGCGCGCTCCCATGCCGAGGATTTGCGGATGTTTGCCGGCCGCAATCTGCGCATAGCCGTCATTATACAGCAATATCCCCGCTTCACCCCACAACACGGCCATAGGCACGTGCGAGGCGACGATCAGGCTGACGCAGGTCTTCAGGCAGGCCGGCCACGTTTCGATGCCGCCCAGTTCGCTCTGCGACCAGTCTTTTTCTGCAATCAGGCGTCCGCACGCCCCGCCGATGGACAACAGACTGCGGGCATAGCCGCCAGCGGATAGGGGCGCAAAGCGTGCGTCATCACGGGCGGACATGGAAACCTTGGGGAACAGAGCCAGCAGGCCCCATGGCTAAACGCCAGAGTATAAGTTTTCAATAATTGCTATGTGACTCGCAGCGGCGGAAAAGACCGCGCGCTTCATCTTGGTTAGGGACAGTCCTTTCTGGAGTTTCTCATGCCCCTTGCCCACCCGCTTCGCGCCCTGCCCGCCGCCCTGCTGCTGATGCTGGGTACACTGCCCGCCGCCGAGGCCCGTGAAGGCCGCGCCTACTATTTCGGCAGCGACCTGTCCTATGTGAATGAGATGGAGGATTGCGGCGCTTCCTACAGCCGCGACGGCAAGCCAGAAGACGTCTATGCGCTGTTCAAGTCGTCCGGGGCCAATCTGGTGCGCCTGCGCCTGTGGAATGATCCCAAATGGACGCCCTATTCCAATCTCGCCGACGTGACCAGGGCCATGAAACGGGCCAGGGCCGCCGGTCTGCCCGTCCTGCTCGACTTCCACTATTCCGATGACTGGGCCGATGGCGACAAGCAACTGGTACCCGCCGCCTGGGCCCATCTCAGCACCGATCAGCAGGTCGAAGCCCTGTATAAATTCACCTACGACACGCTGATGACCCTCAACGCGCAAGGGCTGATGCCGGATCAGGTTCAGGTCGGCAATGAAACCAATGGCGAGATGATGGGCTCGGTGACGTGGAAACAGGGCGATCCGGTCAAGCCGATCAACTGGGAACGCAATGCCCGCCTGTTCAATGCCGGTATCCGCGCCGTAAAGGACGCAGGCCTCAAGGCGGGCAAGACGCCGCGCATCATGCTGCACATCGCTCAGCCGGAAAACGTCGAGGGCTGGTTCCTCAAGGCGACCAAAGCCGGGATCGAAGGCTATGACCTGATCGGCATCAGCTATTATAAAAAGTGGTCGAAAATGGACATGGCGGGCCTTGGGGCGGTTATCAATCGCCTGCGCCACACCTATCCGGGTAAGGATATTGTGGTGGTCGAAACCGCCTATCCCTATACCGACAAGCATATGGACGAAAACGTCAATCTGATGGGCGAAGATTCGACCTTCCCCGCCTATGGCTTTTCGCCCGAAGGTCAGGCGCGCTACCTGCACGACCTGATGCAACTGACGCTCGACAATGGCGGCGCGGGCGTTGTCTATTGGGAACCGGCGTGGGTGTCCACGAAGTGCAAAACGCGCTGGGGCAGCGGCTCCAACTGGGAAAACGCCACCTTCTTCGACTTTGCGGGCAAGGCCCTGCCGGCGCTGGACTGGCCTAAGGCCGATTACATCTATCCGGTCGAAATGACTTTCCAGGTGAAGGACGAAGGCCAGTCGGCCCTGTTCGTCAGCGGCGACTTCACCGGTGGTCTGGCCGTGCCGATGACGCGCGAAAACGGCTGGTTCGTCTACCGCAGTTGGCAGCGCCCCGGTTCGACCCTGCTGGCCGGGGCTGCCACCACGCCCGAAGCCCTGAAAGACGCGCCAGCTTCGGAAATCACCGTGCCGGCGAAGGCTGCGGTGGCGACCCTATCGACAAAATAATCACACACCGCCGTCTGCGCGTCTTTTATCATACAATTATCTGGTCAAAAACGCGCGGACGTGTTTACTCTGTGAGACAACCCCGCCTGTGGGCAGGTGACGAAAATGGGGAAACCGGTTTTCGTCACCGGCTGAATCACGAGAGACGGGGGACTCAGGGAGTGCCACCGTGCGTATTGAAACCGGCTTTTGCCAAAAAAAGCGCGCTGACGCGGCGGAAACGCGCCGCTCGTGCATTTTATACCGTAGAGGCGTCTGCCGGGCGGGGCTGTTATGAGCGCGCACGACGAACGTCTGGCTTTCATCGGGACGCATATCCTGCCGCATGAGGCGGGGATGCGTCAGTGGCTGTCGCGCGCCGGGCTTTCGCCGTCGGAGCGCGACGATCTGGTTCAGGAGGTCTATTACCGCCTGCTGCGCCAGACCAGCTACGCCCATATCACCGACCCGCGCGCCTATCTGTACCGGATGGCGCGCAATCTGATGCTGGAGCAGATCAGGAAAAACCGCGTCGTGTCGATCACCACCGTTCAAAACCTCGATGAGCTGGGCCGGGCCGATCTGTCGCCCACGCCGGAGCAGGCCGTTTCGGCGCGCCGCGAGTTGTCGCGCGTCATGGCCTTTATCGAGAGCCTGCCCGCCCGTTGCAAGGCGGTGTTTGAGCTGCGCAAGGTGCACGGCCTGTCTCAGGCCGAAACCGCCGCGCGGCTGGGCCTCAGCGAGAACGTGGTGGAAAAGGAAACGGCACGCGGCCTCACCCTGATCCTAAAGCAGGTCGCCGAAGGCGATGCGCCCGCTCTGGTGCCGATGCAACCCACCCGGACCCGGCATGTCGGCCATTGACGAACAGGCTGCGGCCTACATAGCGGCGCGCGCCGCCGGGCGCTGGGATGAGGCCGATCAGGCCGCGCTTGAGGCGTGGCTGGCGGCCGATACGCGGCGTCAGGGCGCCTTTTTCCGCGCCGAAGCCGCCTGGGCCATGCTGGATCGCGCCAGCGTAATGGGCGCAGGCATCGCCGCCGATACGGTCCATACGTCTCCTTTTCGGGCCTTGGCTCCCCGCCCGCCTACCCTCACCCGTCGCCAATGGCTGGCCGGGGGCGGCCTGATCGCGGCGTCGGTTGCCGGCGCGGCCCTGATCCTGCCCGCATTGACCCATCAGCGGCTTCAGACCGAGGTGGGTGAACTGCGCAAGGTGCCGCTGAAAGACCAAAGCATCGCCAGCGTCAATACCGATACCACGCTCGATGTCGCGCTGGGGGCCAAACGCCGCGACATCCGCCTGATCCGTGGCGAGGCGTGGTTTCAGGTCGCCAAGGACAAGACCCGCCCCTTTGTGGTCGAAGCCGATACGGTACGCGCCCGCGCGGTCGGCACGGCGTTTGGCGTGCGCCGCTACCCCGACGGGGCCGAGGTCATGGTCAGCGAGGGCGTGGTCGAGGTGTGGAACACACAGGCACCGGACACCCCTACACGTCTTGAAGCCGGGGGCCGGGTCTTTGTGCCCTATGCGCCGCAGCCGATCCGCGCGGAATACGCTCCCGAAACCGTGGATCGTCGTCTGGCGTGGCGCGAGGGGCAGATCGCGCTCGATAATGACAGCCTGACCCACGCCGCCGCTGAGTTCAACCGCTACAACAGCCGCAAGATCGTGATTGCCGATCCGGCGCTGGGGGACGAGAAGCTGGTGGGCTGGTTCCGCGCCGATCAGCCGGACACCTTTGCCCGCTCGGTGCATCTGGCGCTCGACGTGCCGGTGCGCATCGACGACACGCGCATCGTCATCGGCACGGAATAAAATAAATAAGATAAAAATATCGAATGAGGCGGCGGAAAGCGTTTCGGGCTTCATCTTGGATAACAGGAGGGGTGACTGCCGCCAGACCGGCACACCCGATAAAAAGCAACCGCAGTCCCACTCCACGGCGCGGTCCTACGGGAAACACCACAATGATCCAGTTCTCCGGTGCCTCACGAGCCGCCCTGATTGCCGCGCTGAGCGTCAGCGCCGCCTATAGCGCCCCTGCCTTTGCGCAAAACAAGGCCTTCGCCATCCCTGCGCAACCCGCCGCCAAGGGCGTGCAGGCCTTCGCCCAGCAGTCCGGCCTTCAGGTGCTGGCCAGCGCCGATGACCTCAATGGCCTACGCACCAACGCCGTTGAAGGCACGCTGCCCGTTGATAAGGCCCTGATCCAACTGATCAGCGGCACCGGCCTCAGCCTCAAATCAAACGATGGCCGAGCTGCGGTTCTGGTGCGCGCCTCTGCCGCCAGCATCGAACGCACCGCCGACACCGCACAGGCCGAAGCCCCCGCCGATGAGCCGGAAGAGGTGACGGTCGTCGGTATCCGCAAGTCGCTGCGCGACGCCATCGACCAGAAGCGTTCCAGCGCCGGGGTCGCCGAATTTATCTCGGCCAAGGAAATCGGCGTACTGCCCGACGTCACCATCGCCGAATCTCTGGCGCGCCTGCCGGGTGTCACCACCTCGCGCGACCGTGGCAATGACAGTCAGGCCTCGATCCGTGGCATCGGCCCGCGCATGGTGCTGGGCACGGTCAATGGCCGCGAAGTGGCGACCTCCGAGCCCGACCGCAACGTCCGCTGGGAAATCTATCCTTCCGAAGTGGTCGCCGGGGCTGCTGTCTATAAGTCCTCCGAAGCGCGTCTCCTGTCGGGCGGCATTTCGGGCACGGTCGATCTGCAAACCATCCGTCCCCTCGCCTATTCGGGGCCGCAGTTCGTGGCCCGCGCAGGGGCCGTCTATTACGACGGCGGCAAAGCGTTTCCGGGTTATGACGGTCTGGGCTGGCGCGCCTCTGGCTCATGGGTGAAAAAGGTCAATGACCAGTTCGCCTTCGTTATCGGCCTGACGGGTCAGAAGCAGAAGAACGGCTATGAGAGCTTCCGCGGCTGGGGCTTCAACGACGACTCGATCCGCGCCGGTAACTCGACCGGCCCGGTCGTCGCGGGCGGCCCCAAGGTGCCGACGCCGTGGGGCGCGGGGTCCGAAGCCAAGTTCCTTGATGCCGATCGCTATTCGGCCTCGCTGGGGGCGCAATACCGTCCGAACGCGCAGTTCGAACTGACCTACGATCTGCTCTATTCGAAGTACAAGATCAAGGAAGACCAGAACCAGACCTGGTACGGCGAAAACAACTGGGGCAACTGGGCCGGTGGCAATACGGGCAGCTTCAGCAATCCGGTCATCGTCAATGGCGATCTGGTCGGGGCGACGACCGCGTGGTCGCGTCTGATGCCGGTTGTGGCACGCTATGCCGAAGACAAGTCGCTGCTGGTCACCGGTCTGAACGGCAAGTGGACCAGCGAAAAGTGGACCGTCACCGCCGATCTTTCCTACTCGAATGCCGAGCGTGAAAACACCTGGCGCGCCATCAAGATGGAATATTATCCGTCCAGCATGACGTGGCTTTTGAGCGAAGACCCGTTCATCACCGTCACGCAACAGCCGGAGACGGCCACCCTGTCCACCGTGGCCGGGACCAATGATGTGGGTAAGGTCAAGGACGAACTGACGTCTGGTCAGCTCGATTTCCGCCGCGACTTCGGCGGTGACTTCTGGACGTCGCTACAGTTCGGCGCCCGCTATGCCGACCGCACCAAGTCCGAAGCCACCGGCTATACTCAGGCAGCCGGCCCCGTTACGGCCAGCATCAACGCCTCGACCCTGACGGCCTATAAGCTGGAGAATTTTAACGTTCCGGCCATGTTGAAGGGCGATTTCGACGCCCTGCGCGTCAGGCTCTACGGTCCCAACGCCTTCAGCCTGTCGCCGGATCAGATCGCCTACAATTCCGAAGTCTCGGAAAAGGTTGGCGAAGCCTATGTGCAGGGCAATTTCGCCTCGACCTTCATCGACGCTCCGGTCACGGGTAATGTCGGCCTGAGGGTCGTCAATGTCGATAGCCAGTCGTCTGGCGACTCGCGCACCAGCGTCTGGGTCGAAGCCACGCCCGGCAACTGGGTCGAGCGCGTGACCCTGACCCCCACCACGGGCGGCGTCAGCTACACCAAGGTCCTGCCCTCGGCTTCGGTCAAGGTGCAGGTGATCGACAATGGCTTCCTGAAACTCGGTCTGGCCCGCGTCATGTCGCGCGCGCCGCTGAACGAACTGAAGGCCAACCGCGCCATCTCGACCTCGGCCCCCTATACGGGTTCGGCCGGCAACCCCTATCTGAAGCCGTTTGAGGCCGATCAGATCGACGCCTCTTATGAATACTACTTCCGTCCGGACTCGCTGTTCGCGGTGGCGGGCTATTACAAGAACGTCAAGAACTATGTCGGCTATAACCAGCGCACCGAAACGATCAACGGCAATGTCTATACCCTGACCTCGCCGATCAATTCGAGCAAGGGCGGCTTCATTTCGGGCGTCGAATTCACCTTCCAGACGCCGTTCGACACCTTCTTGCCGAATGTGTCGTGGCTGGACCGCTTTGGCATCTATTCCAACCTGGCTCTGGTCAATTCCAACATCAAGGAATTCGTCCCGGCGGGTAACCCGCTGCCGATGAACGGCGTGGCCGATACCACGGCCATTCTTGACCTGTGGTATTCGGACAAGAAGTTCGAAGCGCGTCTGGGGGCCAAGTACCATTCGGAATACACCGCCATCCTCGGCTGGGATTCGACCAATCTGGTGCGCGTGATGCCGGAAACGACGCTCGACTTCTCCGCGGGCTATAATATCAACTCCAGCGTCTCGCTGCGCTTCCAGGCGGGCAACCTGCTGGATACGCCGATGAAGGTCTATACAGACTATAAGTCAAACCGCGTGGGCGACATGTCCTATTATGGCCGTCGCTTCCTGTTCGATCTGACGTACAAATTCTAATCGATTTCAGAGACTTTAGGGGCCGGGTTTTCGCTTGAAGACCCGGCTTTTTTATTTGTAAGATAATTTCAAAACCAGAGGGAACCGTCATGACCGATCTCAACCGTCGCCGCCTGCTGCAAACCGCTGCCGTCACCGGAGCGGCCCTGACGGCACCGCACGCCGTAGCGGCCGCGAAGGCGACCGAGCCCGTCATCGACTTTTTCCCGCAGGACGACCTCGGCCCGCGTGAGCGGGTCTCGCTCGATCTCGACTGGCGCTTCACCTTTGGCCACGCCAGCGATATGAGCCGCGATTTCGATTACGGGCTGGCGCTACGTACCCACGCCAAGCAAGGCGCGCGCGTCGCCACCTGCGTCGGAGCGGACTTCGACGATTCCAACTGGCAAAAGATCGACGTGCCGCACGACTGGGCCGTCGCCCTGCCCTTTGCGCAAGGCGTCAAAGGCCCCATCGCCAATGGCGAGGATGAGCCCGACATGCTGGCGGCGCATGGCTATAAACCCATCGGACGCGACTTCCCCGAAACCTCTATCGGCTGGTATCGCCGGGCGGTGCCGGTGTCGCCGGCGGATAAGGGCAAGCGTCTGTGGATCGAGTTCGACGGCGTGTTCCGTAACGCGCTGATCATCTTCAATGGCTTTATCCTGAAACGGCATGAGAGCGGCTACACCTCGTTTCAGGTCGATATCACCGACTTTATCAATACGGACGACACGCCCAATATCCTGACCGTGCGCGTTGATGCGACCGAAGGCGAAGGCTGGTTCTACGAAGGCGCGGGCATCTTTCGCCACGTCTGGCTGGTGAAGACCCACGCCGTGCATGTCCCGCAATGGGGCGTCTGCGTGCGCGGAAAGACCGACGGCACGGTCGAGATTGAAACCACGGTACGCAATGCCTCCGCTCAGCCGCGCAGCGTCAAACTCACCTCGACCATCGGGGGTAAGGAAGCGCAGGACGGGGCAACGGCTGAGGTGACTGCGGGCGAGTCCACCACCGTGCGTCAGACGCTGAAACTGGCCAACCCCATCCTGTGGTCGGTCGATACACCGCACCTCTACCGCCTGGAAACAACGGTTGAGGCGGACGACGGTATTCAGGACAGGGTGGTGACGTATTTCGGCCTGCGCGATATCCGCTTTGACGCCGAAAAAGGCTTTCTGCTCAACGGGAAGCCGGTCAAACTTAAAGGGACCAACAACCATCAGGACCACGCCGGGGTCGGCGCCGCCATCCCTGACGCCCTGCAAGTCTGGCGTTTGCAGCAACTGAAAGACATGGGCTCCAACGCCTATCGCTGCTCGCACAATCCGCCGACGCCCGAAGTGCTGATGGCCTGCGACCGGCTGGGCATCCTCGTCATCGACGAAACGCGCAAGATGTCGTCCAGTGAGGACGGCCTCTATCAACTCGACGCCATGATCCGTCGCGACCGCAACCATCCGTCGGTCATCGCCTGGTCGATCTGCAACGAAGAACCGCTACAGGGCACCGAACGCGGCATCGAAGTCGCCCAAACCATGAAGGCCCTGTGCAAGCGCCTTGACCCCACCCGTCCGGTGACGGCGGCGCTCGACAATTCCTACGGCAAGGGCATCACCTCGGTCGTCGATGTGCTGGGCTTCAACTATCGCCATCACCTGATGGAAAAGTTCCACGCCGACTATCCGAACATCCCCATCTATGGCTCGGAAACCGGCTCAACGGTCTCAACGCGCGGCGAATACGTCAACGACCCGTCGCGCTCCGTACTGCGGGCCTATGATACCGAGCATCCATGGTGGGCCTCGACCGCCGAAGCCTACTGGCCGCTGTTCGATGAGAAGGCCTTTATTGCCGGTGGCTTTATCTGGACCGGCTTCGATTATCGCGGCGAGCCGACACCCTATAACCGCTGGCCGGCCATTTCGTCGCAATTCGGCATTCTCGACACCTGTGGTTTCCCGAAGGACAATGCCTTTTATTACCGCGCCTGGTGGAAGAATGAGCCGCTTCTGCACCTGTTCCCACACTGGAACTGGGAGGGCAAGGAAGGGCAAAACATCTCCGTCTGGGTGCATTCGAATCTCGATGCCGTCGAACTGTTCGTCAATGGTAAGTCGCAGGGCAAGAAGACCGTCGTCAAAAACCGCCACCTCGAATGGGATGTGGTCTATCAGCCGGGCAAGATTCAAGCCTTTGGCTATAAGGGTAACAAGGTGGTCATGAAGGCCACGCGCGAAACCGTCGGACCGGCGACGAAGCTGGTCCTGACGGCCGATCGCACCACGCTCAAGGCTGATGGCCGCGATGTGGCGGTGTTCAAGGTCGAAGCCTTTGACGCGAAGGGCCGCCCGGTGCCGAAAGCCGATAATCTCGTAAAATTCTCGCTGTCCGGTGGCGGGGCGGTGATCGGCGTCGGCAATGGTAATCCCGCCAGCCATGAGGCCGACAAGGCCTCTGAACGCAAGCTGTTCAACGGTCTGGCGCAGGCCATTGTGCAAACCGGACGTTCGGCCGGGCGGATCACGGTGACGGCCTCGGCAGAGGGGTTGAAACCGTCGAGCGTGACCCTGATCACCGCTTAGAACGGCACGGGTTGTCTGACCTTTGCCCATCACCTGCTGAGACAGGTCAAACACCAACGCCCTGAAACAGGCCGTTGTCCGCCGTTTTTTACCCTTGGCCGCACTTTTTGCTGGCCACGTCTTGAGTCTGACGCCATAATTTATCAGACAAATAAACAGACGAAAAAGGGTAAGATATGTCTGGATCGCTCAGGAAGATAGTGATGGGTTCGGTGGCGGCGGGGGTCATGATGCTCGCCGCGGCGCCGGTACTGGCGCAAACCGCGCCCGCGGCGGAATGGGAGCAGCCTGAGGTGGTGGCGGTGAACCGCGAGCCGATGAAGGCGACCTTCTTCAATTTCGAGAGCCGTGATCTGGCGCTGAAGGGCGACAAGGCGGCCTCAAAGCGCTTCCTGTCGCTGGATGGCACCTGGGATTTCAAATTCTCCAAAGGCGTCGATAACCGCCCCAAGGACTTCTATAAGACCGGCGCGAACCTCAGCGGCTGGGACACAATTCAGGTCCCCGGCATGATTCAGGCGCAGGGCGACGGCAAGTACGGCCTGCCCGAATTCTGGAATATCAAATACCCCTTCCCGGCCAATGAACCCTTCATCCCGCACGATATGATCGAGGTGGGCTCGTATAAGCGCAGCTTCGAGGTGGCCGCTGACTGGGCCGGGCAGGATGTGTTTCTGCATATCGGGGCGGCGGGCGCGGCCTACTACATCTGGGTCAATGGCGAGAAGGTCGGCTATTCGGAAGATTCCAAGCTGCCGTCCGAATTCAACGTCACCCAATTCCTCAAGCCCGGTCAGAACGAGATCGCGCTGGAAATCTACCGCTACGCCGACGGCTCCTATCTGGAGGATCAGGACTTCTGGCGGCTGTCGGGCATTGAGCGCTCGGTCTATCTCTATGCCGAACCGAAGACGCGCCTGCGTGACTTCACCGTGCGCGCGACGCTCGACAAGACCTATACGGATGGCGTCTTTGCGCTGGAGGCCGAACTGGCCGGTCAGAAGGGTGCGGCCACGGTGACCGCCACCGTCTATGACGGCGAGACGCAGGTGCTGAAAACCTCAGCAAAAGCAAATGTTGGCAAGCCTGCGCAACTGAGCGGCACGCTCAAGGGCGTCAAGGCGTGGACGGCGGAGACGCCCAACCTCTACCGGCTGGTGATCGAGGTCACGGACGCCAAGGGCAATCTGATCTCAGCCACCGCCAAAAAGATCGGTTTCCGCACGGTGGAAATCCGCAATGGCGAGGTGCAGGTCAATGGCAAGCGCATCCTGATCAAGGGCGTCAATCGCCACGAGCACGACCCCAAAACCTACCGCGTCATGACGCCGGAGCTGATGCGCAAGGATGTCGAGCTGATGAAGCAGGCCAATGTCAACGCCCTGCGCACCTCGCACTATCCCAATGATCCGTACCTCTACGACCTCGCCGACGAATACGGCCTCTACATCATGGATGAGGCCAATATCGAGAGCCATGAATATATGGACACCGCCGACAAGAAGGCGGCGCAGGCCAACGACCCGAAAATCCGCGAGCAGATCCAACTGGGCTACAAGCCGCACTGGGCTAATGCCCACCTTGACCGCATCTCGCGCATGGTCGAACGCGATAAAAACCACCCCTCTATCATCTTCTGGTCGCTGGGTAACGAGGCCGGGACCGGACCCAACTTTGAAAACGCCGCCAGGTGGATTCGCCAGAACGATCCGACGCGCCTGATCTCCTATCTGGGCCACGGCACGCTCTACGGCGACCATCAGCCCAACCCCTATGTCGATATCTACGCGCCGATGTATGACGATATCGACCGCATCAACGACTATGCCGAAGACCCGCGCTACACCCAGCCGCTGATCCAGTGTGAATACGCCCACGCCATGGGCAACAGCCTCGGCAATCTTGAGGATTACTGGGTCGCCATCCGCGCCAAAAAGAAGCTGCAAGGCGGCTTCGTCTGGGACTTCATTGATCAGTTCGTGGACGGTACGGACTCCAAAGGCCGTCACTACTGGGCATCAGGCTTTGATGTGAACCCCGAACGCGGCGACAATTCCGTGGTGGGCGACGGTGTGGTGCAGGCCGACCGTACCCCGGACCCGGAATATTACGAGCTTCAGAAGGTCTATTCGCCGGTCACCTTCGAAGGCGCGCCGCAGTCGGGTAAGGTCACGGTCATCAACCGTCATAATTTCCGCGACCTGTCGGGCTTCGACTTCACCTGGACCCTGCTGAAGGACGGCGTGGTCGCCGATCACGGCACGCTGAGCGGCGTCAAGGCCGCTCCTGACTCGTCCTCGGACGTGGCCCTGTCCCTGCCGGCCCTGCCGCAGGACGGCGCGGAATACATCGTGACGCTGGCCGCCATCGCCAAGAGCGACAGTATCCGCGGCGTGCCGGCGGGTTCGACCGTCGGCTGGAGCCAGTTTGTGCTGCGCCCGGCCTCGGTTCCGGTAGAAGCGACAGCCTTTGTCAAGCCACAGCAGAAGGGCAAGGCCATTACCCTCAGCGCCGCCGGCCGCACGCTGAGCATCGACGCCGATACCGGTCTGATCGCGCTGGCCAGCAACGGCAAGACGCTGCTCAAGGGCGGCATGCCCAACTTCTGGCGCGGCCTGACCGATAATGACGAAGGTGCCAATGTGGCGCGCAGCCACGGCATCTGGAAAAGCCTGACCGAAAACCGCCGCGTCCGCGACCTGAAGGTCGAGACTGACCGTGTACAGGTCCTGTTCGTGCACGGCCCCGGTCAGGTGAAGGTCACCGTCACCTACCGCCTGCGCACCGACGGCAAGGTCATGGTCACCACCGACTTTGATCCGGTCAAGGATGACCTGCCCGATCCGCTGCGCGTCGGTCTGCGCTTTGACACCGATCCGTCTCTGGCCAATCTCGAATGGTACGGACGCGGCCCGCAGGAATCCTATGTCGATCGTCAGACGGGCTATGCCATCGGCCGTTATAAGGGCACGCTTGCTGAGCAGTTCCACGACTATGCCCGCCCACAGGAAACGGGCAACAAGACCGATGTGCGCTGGATCGCGGTTTCCGACGCTTCGGGCAAGGGGGTGAAGGTGACCGGGGCTCAGCCCCTCAGCGCCAATGCCCTCGCCTTCCCCTACGAAGACCTCTATGCCCGCCCGCGCGGCGAATGGCGTGCCGCTGACGTCACGCCGCGTGGTGACGGGACGCTGCTGATCGACCTGGCCCAGATCGGCGTTGGCGGTGATACCGGCTGGTCGCAGGAGGCGCGCTCGCTGGTCAAGTACCGCATCCCGCTGAAGCCGCAGAGCTACAGCTTCACCATCGAGACGACGGTGCCTTAAGGGGTCAAGATGCAGGGGCCGTAAGGCCCCTGCACCCCGATTTGTGTGGCATGGAGCCATTATATAGTTACCGCAGGCGTGCCGCTCTGACACACGAAACGTTCGCCTTTCCCCAAGGGGAAGAAAAGACATTTTCTCAAATAAATACATGTATTAAGTCGGCACACCCTAAGGTTATCGCCACCTTAAGAGACATGATTTTCAATTTCTTAATAATCGCAAACTCAGGTGAACTAATTTTTTATTAAATATTAATTTCTCCTGAACGAGAATGTTTTAATTTTTCATTCACCCATCTTAAAAATGAAAGATTAACGGCGTTTATCGGCCTGTCTATTGCTGAACTTCTGTGGCCCGCTTGGGGGCAAATACACAGGAGACTCAGATGAAATACCTTTCCCTAATCGCCGTCGCCGGTCTGGTTCTGGCCGGTTCGGCTCAGGCGCAAACCGCCTCGAACAATCAGAACAACTCGTCCAACATCAAGGCGCAACTGAACGCCAAGATCGACAATGTCACCAATGACGTATCGGCGACCGCTGCGGCCATCGGCAACAGCTTCACCGCCGAAGGGTCGAGCCTGAACGGCCTGAACAACTATCAGCGCTTCTTCGGGGACGCGACGTCCAACCTTTCGACGACCATCACCAATGTGACGGGCGATGTCAGCGCCACTTCGGCCGCCATTGCCAATACGGCGACGGTGAAAGCCGACTGGTCGGGTGCCGTGTCGAACACCCAGTACGTCAATTACGACCCGTCGGCGGTGCTGAACGCCACGGTCTATAATGTGGACAAGTCGGTCAGCGCCACGGCGGCGGCCATCAGCAACTCGGCCACCTTCACCACCGACTTCAGCAGCCTGAACTCGACCCAGGTCAATACGGCTGCGGTCAATGCCTATGCCAACACCACGATCGCGGGCGTTGCGGGCAAGGTGGACGCCACGGCGGCGGCTATCGGAAACACCCTGACGGTCAAGGGTTTCTGATGATCCGGAAGGGAGCCCGCCGCGCAGGCGGGTTCCTCTTTCCCGTTATGGAGCCATAGACATGCGAACATCCGTCCTTCTCACCGGCCTCGTCTTTACCGGCCCGTTACTGGCCCTGCCCGCCGCCGCTCAGACCTCGGACCTGCGCGCGCTGGAAAACGGCTATGGCAATGGCCGACGGCTGGAAAACCAACCTTTCACCCCCACCACGCGCGATGCCAATGGCAACCGCCTGATCGTCAACGGTATCATCCAGTACGACGACGCCAATAGCCGCTACAGCCAGTCGAGTTCCAACGGCGGCAGCCTTCTGTCGAACAATAGTCTCCTGACGCCGCAGGGGACGGCCACGGCCACGGCAATTGGCAACCTGTTGTCGGTCACGGTCAGCGGCAGCCACAACACGGTCATTCTCAACAGCCGTCAGGACAATTCCGGCAATGTCTCCGCCGTCCTGAACGGTCGCAAAACGACCGGTGAATAACACCTCCCCGCTTTCACCCCTACCCGGATACGCGCAGATGCCCCCCACCCTTCGCCTCTTCTTCGCCCTGAGTTGCGCCGCAGGCCCGCTCGCGCCGGGTCTGGCCGCCGCAGCGCCTCCGCAAGCGGAAGTGACTCTCAATGAAACCCCGGTGACGCCCGCCCTGCGCTGCCTCGCCCACCGCCCGTCTCTGAACGGCCTGCCGCGCCTGGCCGTCGGGCGCATTGGCGACCTGACGGGCAAGGTCGATTTCGATACAGGCGCCAGGATCACGCAAGGTGCGTCGCTATTTGCCGTCAGTGCACTGGGCTATGCCGGGGTCCCGGTGGTCGAGCGCCTCGACAATTCCGTGGCCGAGATCGAACTGAACTATGCGCGGCAAAAGCTGCTGTCGGATACGCCGGAGCGCGCCGGGCAAAGCGGTGACAATTTCCGCCCCATTCTGGCCGGGCAGATCGCCGGGTCTCACTATTATATCGTCGGCGGCATTACCGAACTGAACTACAATATCCGCTCCGATGGCTACGACGCGGCCATCGGCTCGCAGGCCCTGCCCGGTGCGCAGGGCCAGATTAGCGGCCGCACCTATGTGCTCAATGTCGCCGTCGATCTGCGGCTGGTCAACACCCAGACCCAGCAGGTGGTGGACACCGTCACCTTCCAGAAGCAGGTGATCGGCGTCACCAACGACCGTCGCCTCAATGGGGGCAGCGAGGATATCGGCCTGCTGCTGCAAGGCGGCAACAGCCGTCAGGAGCCGCTTCAGATGGCGGTGCGCGAACTGGTCGAACGCTCGGTCTATCACCTGATCGCGCCGCTATGGACCGCCGCCGATGGGCGCGCCTGCCTCAGCGAGGCCGGTCTGAAAACGGTGCAGCCATGAGACGTCTGGTCCTTACCCTGCCCCTGCTGCTTTCGGCCTGCGCCAGCGTCACCGCCGACCCGCAGACGGGCCTCTACGCCAAGCCTGTGGGCAATGCCCCGGCCACGCCCAACCTGACGCCCTACAGCGCCGATCTGACCTGTCTTCAGCAGGCGGCTGTGGTCACGCACAAGCCCCTGCCGCGTGTGGCCGTGGGCCGTATCGACGACCTGACCGGCAAGCGCGACTTCTACACAGGGGCCAATATCACGCAGGGCATCGCCCTGTTCACCCAGTCGGCCCTGTCGCGCGCCGGCCTGCCTCAGGTGGAGCGCGGCGACCGCGACATCTCAGACTATGAACTGAAGGCCGCCATGGACCACGTCCTGTCCGACACGCCGGATCAGGCGGGCAACGATCCGGACAATTTCCGCAAGGTCTATGCCGGACAGATTGCCGGGTCCGACTATTATATTTCCGGCGGCCTGACGGAGCTGAACTATAACATACGCTCGGACGGCGTCGATCTGCGCGCCGGGGGCACGGGCAGCGATGATCCGGCAGGCAGTTTCGTATCGCAGCGCTTTGTGATGAATATCGCGCTTGATCTGCGCCTGATCGACACGCGCTCGCAGGAAATCCGGCGCGTCACCGCCTATCAGAAGCAGATTGTGGGGCGTGAGGTAAAGCCCGGCCTGTTCACCCTGCTCGACGGGACCATGCTCGACCTGTCGGGCGGGTTCAGCGAAATGGAGCCCATCCAGCTGAGCGTCCGTACCCTGGTTGAACGCAGCGTCTATGACTTCGCTGCCGGGCTTTACGGCATAGACCCGTCGGTCTGCCGCAATGGCGGCGTGGCGACGACGCAAAGCCCGGACAGTCTTAACGCTGTCGAACCCCGCCCGCCCTATCAGGGGCCGTATCTGGACCGCCGCCGCTGGAGCCACGTGGACTCAGACGGAGGCTGATTTCGCCCGCACCTCGCCTGTCATGACCAGCAGACACAGACCAAACCCCAGCGCCGGGGTGAGCAGCATCAGGAGCCGCAGATCGCTGAGGGTTGCAGCACTTTGGGCGATATTCGGCTGATAGCCGGTGTGACTTAAGCCCCAGCCGAACAGGCCCGCCCCCAGACCCATCGAGATTTTGGAGATCATGCCCGCGACGCCGAAGATGAAGCCATCGGCGCGCACCTGAAGCGTCTGCTCGCCATAGTCAACTGTGTCAGGCAGCAGCGACCAGAAGGCAAAGAACAGGCCCAGTGAGCCGCTATGAACGCAGACCAGACAGGCGATGACGCCGAAAGGCCCGGCGGTTGTGCCGATGGCCCACAGCGCCCCCAACCCGCTCAGGCCCACACAGCAGGCCGCGATCCACACACCGCGTCGCCCGATACGCCGCGCCAGAAGCGTCCATAGCGGAATAACCACAAGGCCCGCCATGCCCATCACCGCCAGGGCCAGCGCGCCGCTGCGGTCATCGTGTAGCTGATATTTGAAATAGTAGAGGACGGATTTGGTGAGGACCGTCCCTGAGACGGCAAAAGCCAGCGCCCCCAGATTGAGCCGCCAGAAGGCACGATTGCGCAACAGGCTGCTGATCAGGGCTTTCAACGCCGGCGGTGGCGCGCTCGTCTGCGGCGCAGGTTCGCGTGTCACCGAAAACACCAGCGGAAACAGGGCGGTGGCGACGATGGCAAAGGCGACAGCCGTCAGGAAATAGCCCCCCTGCCCGGAGGCCGGGGTGATCAGCGACACCAGAACCGCCGCCAAAGCCCCGAAAAACATGCGAAAGCCCGACAATTGCGCGCGGCGGTCAGGATCGCTGGTGATACGCCCGGACAGGGCCGCATAGGGCACATTGACCAGCGCATAGAAGGTGCGAAAGACCAGATGCGTGCCCAAAAGACAGAGGGTCAGCATCGTCCCTTCCAGCGGCGGGCGATAATAGAGAAGGCAAAAACTGAGCCCCAGCAGCGGCCCGCCGAACAGGAGATAGGGGCGATAGGCCCCGAACCGCGTGCGCGTCTTGTCCGCTGCCGCCCCGATCAGCGGGTCGATCAGCCCATCCCACACTGAGGCGATCAGATAGATCAGACCCGCCGTTGCCGGCGGCAGGCCGACCACCTCGGTATAGTAGAACAGCAGAAACAGGCTGAGGCTTTGCCAGTAGAGGTTACAGGCAAAGTCACCCAGCCCGTAAACCGCGGCCCCACCCAGGCCTATCTCGCTGCTTTTTCGCGTCATTCAGGCTTTCAGCACAAAGTCAGCCGGGGTGCCGCCGACCGCCGAAGGGGAGATCCACACCTTAAACGCGCCCGGCTCGGCGGCGGGCTTCAGATCATGGTGCACGAAGGCCAGATCGGCGCGGCTGAGGGTAAATGCCACCCGCTTGCGCTCCCCGGCCTTCAGGCTGATCCGCTTGAAGCCCTTGAGCTGACGGATCGGCTGGACGAGGCTCGCCACCCGGTCATGGATATAGAGCTGCACCACCTCATCGGCGTCGCGCGTGCCCGTATTGGCGATTTCGGCGCTAACCGTCAAAGTGGCGTCCCAGCCCAGTTCCGCCGAACTGACTGTGGTCGGGCCGTATTCAATGGTTGAATAGGTCAGGCCGTAGCCGAACGGATAGAGGGCTTTGTTGGTGACTTCGCGGTAGCGGGTCTTATAGGCCATGTCCTTCGGATCGAGTTGCGGACGCCCTGTGATGCGGTGATTGTAGTAATAGGGCTGCTGGCCCGACGCCTGCGGAAAGCTGACCGGCAGGCGACCGGAGGGGGCGTAGTCGCCGAACAGAATATCGGCAATGGCGTTGCCGGTTTCTGACCCCAGGAACCACGTCGCGAGGATGGCGTCGGCCTCACGCGCCGCGCCGGTGAGCGCCAGCGCCCGCCCGTGACGCAGCAGCAGCACGGTCGGCTTACCCGTCGCCTTGACGGCTTCGATCAGCGCCAGTTGCGGCGCGGGCAGCGAAATATCGGTGCGGGCTTGCGCTTCGCCGGACATGTTCTCGGCTTCACCCATGGCCAGCACCACGATGTCAGCGGCTTTGGCCGCCGCGACGGCCGCGTCTATGCCGCCCGGAATGGCCGCTTCGAAATCCACGCCCTTGACCACGGTGATCGCCGCCGGGTCTGTCACCACGGCGCGCAGGCCTTCCTCAATGGTGACGCCCTTGGCCCGGTCCGGGAAGACAGACCACGGGCCCGGCAGGTTGTGGCGATCTGCGCCCAGAGGCCCTATCAGAGCGATCTTCTTGCCCGTTTTGGCCAGAGGCAGAATGTTGCCTTCGTTGCGCAACAGCACGATCGAGCGGCGACCCGCTTCGCGCGACAGGGCAACGATCCCGGCGCTGCGCACATCGGTCTTTTCGCGCTTGGCGTCCATCGAGCGGTACGGATTGTCGAACAGGCCCAACGCCTTCTTGACGCGCAGAACGCGGCGCACCGCCTCATCCAGCACCGCTTGCGGCACTTCGCCATCCTTCACAAGTGATGGCAGGTGTTTGAAATAAAGACCTGATTGCATGGACATATCGCACCCGGCCATAATGGCTTTTTTGGTGGCGTCACGCCCATCGGCGGCATAGCCGTGCAGGATCAGTTCTTCTTCGGAGGTGTAGTCGGACACCACCAGCCCTCTAAAGCCCCACTGATCGCGCAGGATTTCGGTCAGCAGGTGGCGGTTGGCCGTAGCGGGCACGCCCGAAATGTCGTTGAAGCTCGACATCACCGACAAACACCCGGCGTCCAGCCCGGCCTTGAACGGCGGCAGATGGGTTTCCCACAGGGTGGTTTCGGGGATATCGACCGTCGCATATTCCATGCCGCCCTGCACCGCGCCATAGGCGGCAAAGTGCTTGAGGCAGGCCAGCATGTTGCGCCCGTCCTTCAGGTCATTGCCCTGAAAACCCTTGACGCGGGCGACGGCCAGCACATTGCCGAGATAGGTGTCTTCGCCCGCCCCTTCGACGACGCGGCCCCAACGCTGATCGCGGGCAATGTCCACCATCGGCGCAAAGGTCCAGTGCAGGCCGACGGCGGTCGCCTCAATAGCCGCGGCGCGCGCCGTGCGGTAGGCCAGATCAGCGTCCCACGCCGCCGCCTCGCCCAGCGGCACCGGGAAGGTGGTCCGCAGGCCGTGGATGATATCGGCGGCAAAGATCAGCGGAATCTTGTGCGGCGATTCCTCGACCGCCACCTTTTGCAATTCACGCGCCCCGGCGACACCGATGCCGTTGAACAGGCCGGTGATTTCGCCGCGACGGATGCGCGCCTTCACCTCATCCCTGGTCTGGGCCACGGCGGCCGGATTGACATTGCCGAAGTCCGGGCGCGTCAGGTCGGCATAGAGGCTGAGCTGACCGGCCTTTTCTTCGAGCGAAAGCGACGCGATCAGCTTTTCGATAAAGGGGTCCGGCGCGACCACGGCCTTGGCGAGGCCGGGGGCGACGACGGGAAGGAAGGCGGCCGTGGCTACGGCGCCCCTGAGGAAGAACCGGCGTGAGGGCGTGAAAGCGGTCATGGGTTATCCTTGGTATCTGCGGGGGAAAGATTCAACGTTTATGTTTCAACAGCCACGCATAGAGGCTGGGGGTGGCATAGGCGGCGTCCCAGGCATTGTGATTGCCGTCGGGATAGAGGGTGTAGTTGACCTCACCGCCGCAGGCGCGGACGGCATCGGCAAACTGGCCTTCGGGCTGATAGAGGACGATATCGTCCTTTGCGCCGTGAAAGGCCCATACCGGCACGTCTTTCAGAGCGCAGGCTCCGTCGCGATAAAGCGAGTCTCCGGATACCGGCGCAATGGCGGCAAAGCGTCGCGGATAGGCAATCGCCCAGTTCCACGTGCCTCGCCCGCCGCGCGACAGGCCGGTCAGGTACAGACGGCTATGGTCGGCAGGCAGGCCTTTCAGGGCCTGCGTCAGCCATTCCTCCAGCGTCGCCGGGTTCCATTCGACCTTCTCGCTCAGTTGCGGTGCCAGAATGATAAAGGGCGCCTTGTCCGGGTTGGCGCGGCTATAGGCCCACGGCCCGTGCACGGTCGTCAGTTTGACATCGGTGCCGATCTCACCCGTGCCGTGCAGGAAGACCAGCACCGGGGCCTTGCCCTTCAGGTCGGGCGGTAGAGACTGCATGTACCCGACCGTGCGGCCGTCTTTCAGCGTCAGGGATTTGGGCGTCTCACCACGCGGCAGGTCCACCGACGGCAGGCTGGCGCAGGCAGTGAGAAGCCAAAGACCAAACAGAGCGACAAGGATTTTTGAGGAAAACCGTGTGAAGTTCATGCGCCATCTCCCAGAATAATCTCGGCTTTTGCCGTTTTGATGATCAGTTCGCCGTTTTGGAGTGTCACGAGTTTGCCATCCACCCGCACTCGGGCATCCCGCCCCATCAGGGAAGGGACGTCAATCACATAGCCTCCGGGCGGCGGGGCATCCGAGTCAATATTGATTCTCAAACCTGAACCCGCCTTGCTGACCGTCAGCGACAGCGTGCCCCACGGCGTATGCAGCCGCTCCAGCCGCGTTTCGCCCTTATCCGCCCATTTCGGGTCAAACCCTGACAAAAGCACCATCTGCGCCGTCTCGGCCCGCTCATAGGCGAACAGGTCGAGCGCCACGCGCAGATAGTCGGATTCGACCCAGCCGTGCGGCAGATCGCCTATAAACAACGGTTGACGATAGGGGACGGTCACCACCTCTCCCCACTGGAACCACGCCCTGGGGGCCTGATCGGCGAAGAACATAGTGAGCGCCTGACGCGCCCGTTCGGGCTGTTTCAGCCGCAAAAAGGCCCCGACATTGCGCAGTTCGTAGGGGGTATAGCTGTTGGGCGTCTGACGGCGGGGCATCAGAATATCCGTCCAGTAGCGCTCAAAGGTCTGACGTTTCAGCGCCTCAGGGATGTCGTCCGTATGCGCGCCGGAGGTCAGGCCCATGGTCGTCGAGGTCGGGTCGAAATCGCCCCGGTCAGCGGCTCCGGCCGCCACGTCCTGTCCATAGTGCGCCGCCGTGGCGAGGATCGAGGCTTTCAGATCACGGGCAAAGGCCTCGCCCTGCGCAGAGATACGTTCGGCCTCTGCCGTCTTGCCCAAAGCGCGTGCCGTCACCGCGGCCCCGCGATAGCCTTTCAGGGCCCAGAAATTGTCCCAGTAGCTATAGGCCGCCTTGTCCGAATAGCCCTCGTGGCTGATCGACGGCGGCATCAGGCCGCGATAGCGCGCCTCGGTCTGCGGCGTCAGATTGGCCTGACGCAAGCCTTCCTGATAGGCGATGGCACCAGACACCTGCGGCCAGTAGGGCGCGATCTCGGCTGGCGCGACGCCGAAGCGGATCAGTTCCCCGGCCAGCCACGGCAGTTGCCCGTTGGAGTCGTTTTCCGGCGTCGGATCGGCCCCGCGCGCATCGACGCAGCACGGCACCTTGCCATTATCGAAGCTCATCGGGGCATAGGCCTTGAAATAGGCCAGCCCCTCCTTGTGCAGGCCCATACGCAGCAGGCCTTCGGACATCATGGCCCCGTCGCGTATCCACGAGCGGTCGTAAGACCGCGCACCGGGCTTCAGCCAGTCCCCATCAAGCAGGATCAGTTGGTAGGCGAGCGCCAGACGCGCGCTGTCGGCAATGGGCGGCGCACCGGCCGGCAGGACAAGGCGGGTATCCCCCAACCGCTGACGCCAGTCGGCCCTGACGCTTTCGGCCTGTGCTTCGGCCCACTTCACCACATCCCCGGTGATGACCGGGCGCGCTGTCTGCCCGCCCAACGGAAAGGCCACAATGATGCTTTGCGCCTTGCCCGGTGCGAGGTTCAGGTCATAGCCAATCACGCCGGAGGCCAGACCATCCGTATCGGCGGCACTGGCCCCCTGCGGCCCGCTCAGGAAGCCGGACGCCGTAAAATCCTTGGGTGGCGTCAGCAGCCACAGCGGCTGATCATCGACGCTGACCGTATCGCCGTCACGACTGAGACGGCGGATCGGCGCATAGCCCCCCGGCCGCGTCAGAAACTGCGTCGGCGGATTGACCTGCATCGGCTGCACGTGCAGCTCCAGCCGCACCGTCTGCGCCGTCTCGGAGCGCACCTCGTAACGCACCAGCGCATAGGGGGCCTTGCCCTCGCCAAAGGCCAGAGGGGCAACGCGCATCTGCACGCCCTCCCCCTGCCATTCGACCGTCGGCAGGGGCAGGCGCTCGGCGTCCATGCCCTGTGTGACCGTAGCCTGCGCCCAGGTCAGACGCTTGCCGCCGACCTTCAGCACGGGCATCAGCGACGGGCGTTCCGGCCCCAGCTCGACCGCCCCGTCTTCGGACAGCAGCGCCGCGCGCGGGCCGCCATGCGCCACGCCCACCACGGTCCAGTAGGCTTGCTCCGTAAAGCCGCGCGGATAGTCGCCACGCGGCGCGGTACGTGCCAGTTCGCTCAGCAGGGCATTCGGCTTAAGCCCCATCTCCAGCGGCAGCAGGGCGGCCTCATTGAGTTGCCCCTGCCCGCTGACGCGGACATAGCGCGCATCGACCTCACCCAGTGTCACATAGTCTGTCCCGCCGTCCGAACCCGCAACGGTGCGCAACTCACGGAAGCTGCGTCCGTCGTCGGACACAGCCACCGTATAAAGGGCGGGCACCTTGCCCCAGTCGAGTTTCAATCCGCCAAAGGCGCGCACACGCGACAGATCAAGCGTCACCGACGCCGCCCCGGTGCCGGTGCGGGGGTTACCGTCCACCGCCGCCGTCACATCGGCTTTTAAAGGCGCTTCGGTCTTCGGTTCCGGAGCCTCGGCGCGCCAGCGGATCGGCCCGACCTCCAGCCAGCCGGAGGCCGCCCCCCTGGCCGTCTTGACGACGACTATCTCCATGCGCTTGCCACCCCGGAAGGTGCGATCCTTTGTCGTCCCCCAGGCGAAGTCGATATGGCGCGGGCGAATGCGCAGCACCGCACCCTGCGGTGTCGGCACAAAGGCCGGGCGCGTCACCCACCACACATTGTCGCCGGAGGCATCGGTGAACTTGATCTGAAGATCGTTACCCGCCCCCTCACCCTTTACCGGGATGTCGATGACGAAGTTTTCCGGGGCCGCAAAGTCGAGCTCATGCACCATAAAGGCATAGCCCGCCCCTTTGAACCCATAGTCCAGCCGGGCAGTGTCACCGCCGCTGGCCTTTGAGGCTACGCCCTCTGACGCCCCCGCAGTCCACGGTGTCGGCGCGATCAGGGCGGTTTGCGCCGACACAGGCATCGCCAGCAGCCCGGCGGCCAGAATCAGCGCCCCTATGGACAGATAACGGCGCATCAGGCCACCGCCTCAAACCCGGCCAGTTTCAGGCCGCGCTGAAGCGGCGCGCAGCCCTTCATCAGCCGCCAGAACAGGCCAGAGCGCAGGTTTTCGATACTGCACAGGATCGGCCCCTGATCAATGCCGATATAGTCGTTGGACACCCATCCGGCGCGTTGGGTCTGATGGCCTTCGCGCGACGGATAGTCGGTCACAAAGGTCGGGTTGAAGCTGTCGAAAAAGCCATATTGGCCATAGATATCCGAGCCGTAGCGCGCCTGCATGGCTCTGGCGGCGGCCAGAGACTCCACCGGCGTAAACATGATCGAACCCAGCGCCGCCGTGGGCGCAATCGTGCCGTCGTCGAACGGGTGCAGATCGCCCGGCCCGCGCGCCGAATAGCTGCGGAATTGCCGCTCGACGCCGTCGATCACCAGCTTGACATCCGCCGGGCCGTCGCAAGCCGTAAAGCCCCAGATGTCCGGCCCATAGTCCCTGAACCCCATCGGGTTCTGAATGGCATAGTTGCGCTGCGCCAGCGTGGCACGGCGGGAATTTTCAAAATAATCCAGACCTTTGGCGCGCATATAGGCGTCGGCTATGCCGCGATAGTCGATCCAGACGTGGTTATACTGATGGCCGAACAAAGCGTGGAAGCCCAGATGCGGCTCCCCGTGATTGGGGCCAAAGGTCTCATCATAGGTCGAGCACCACACCTGATAGGCCTTGGGGTCAATCGGGTGGGTCGGCGAGGCCATAGCCAGCAGATAGACCATCATCCCTTCGTTATAGCCGCGCCATTCGGCCTTGATGAAGCCGTCTTCGGGGTGCCAGCCCATGGTCTGCCGCCCCGACGGGCGCATCATGAAGGTCCAGTCCACGCGCTCATAAAGGGCAGTGGACAGGCGGCGGATATCGCGTTCAACAGGCGTGTCGCGGTCGAAATACTGACCGGCGCACAGGGCCCCCATCAGCAGAAGCGAGGTGTCGATGGACGACAGTTCGCAGGTTTTATAGCGCGTACCGTCGTCAAAACGCAGGAAGTGATAGAAATAACCCTTATAGCCCGCCGTGCCCGAAGCGGCCTCGCCCTGCGGCAGGTTATACAGGAAATTCAGGGTGTTAAAGGTGCGCTCCGCCGCCTGTTCGCGGCGGATATAGCCCGACTCCGCACCGATAATATAGGCGTTGAAGGCAAAGCCGATGGCGGCCACCGACGAAAAGGTGCGCGTGGGCCAGCGATCCGGCGTCAGGCCGGTACGGTGATCGGTCACGTCCCAGAAGAACTGAAACGTCCGCCGGTGCAGATCGCTCAACAATGGGTCATGGCCCGGCGCGTTTGAAAGACCCGGCAGAGACGCACAGGCCCCCAGCGGCAACAGGCTGAGGCCAAAAAGACCCTGACCAAAGGCGCGGCGGGACGGATGAGACAAGGTCATAAAAACTCCCTTCGACACGGTGTCTGCGGGTGACACCGGCGGTCCATCAGGGACACCAAAAAAAAAACCGGGGGCTCCAAACGGGAGGAGAAGCCCCCGGTATAAGGCAAGTCAGCGCCGCATAAGCCGAGGAAGTGAGGCTGGCGGGCAGATGTCCGGCGGCGCGTCAGGGGATGAGACACCGCTGGGCATGGGGAGCGGCGCGGCGGAAACCACCGCGCCGAAAGCGTTACCACTTATAGGTCAGGCCCACCTGAAAGGAGCGCGACGGACCGACCTGAGCGTTATCGTCGGGACGGAAGGACGCGCCCATGCCGTTATTGAAGCCACCGGTCCAGCCGGAGTAGCGATAATTGGTTGTATCGAACAGGTTGTAGACCTGCCCATCCAGAGTGACGACATTACCATTCGGCAGGTTGAAGTCCTTGGAGATGCGCAGATCCACCTGACGGAAATCACGCTTCGGGAAGAAGGCCGCATCAATGATGCGCAGCGCCGGCCCCGTATCGTCGATGGAGGCAAAGGGCACACCCGAAGCGCGGGTAGCGATCGCGGAAATACGCGTATCCCACGGCCCTGAGACGATGAAGGTCCCGACGAAGCGCCACTTGTCAACGCCCTCCGCCGCGTGCCACCCGGTGTCGCGGGGATTGGCGTAGTCAAAGATGAACTGATCATTGTGACCCGTCATCTTGGCGTCTGTCATGGTCAAGGTGGCGGAGAAGCCGTATTTCGTGGCCGGCGTCCACGCCTTGTCAGCGGTCAGGTAAAGCGCGTTATACTTGGCCTCGCGGTCGCTGACCGAGACGATAATGTTGCCATAACCCGGTGCACCATTGGCCTCACCCCAGGGCTGACAGGCATATTGTGAGCCAAACTGGCACCACGACCCGTCGGCACGGCGGTTACCGAGCACATAGTTGAAGAGGTTCTTCGACTTGATGTGCGATACCGAAACCGAGGTGTTCACATCGCCGAAGCGCTTACGAACGCCGAGATTGAACTGATCGGAATAGGGAACCTTCACATCGTTGTTGAGCAGGATCAGCTCACCCTTGAGGTTCTTGGCCGCCGCCAGATCGACCAGCGCCTGCGGATTGCCGAAATAGCCGGGGTTCCACGGGGTCGTGCTGTTGAAGTCGATCTGCGCCACGTAAAGACGGGTGCGGCGTTCTTCCAGTTGTGCCGAGTCAAAAATGTTGCGGTCATAATATCGACCGGCACCACCAAAGATGACCAGATCACGGTCGCCATTGACGTCATAGGCAAAGCCCAGACGCGGCTGGAAGGCCCCCTTGAACGATTCACGGTTGGAACCGGTCGAGATATAGTCGTTGACGTTAAAGGCCTTGTTGAAACCGACAGCGGCCTTGAGCGCCGTGACAGCGGCCTGAGGCGTGACATACTTGTTGTTGAGCATATTGTCTTCGTAATCCCAGCGCAGGCCGAGATTGAAGGTCCAGTGCTCATCCAGCGTCCAGTCGTCCTGAATATACAGGCCGTACTGCATGTTCTCAGACGTGATGCGCGGGTCACCCGAGGCAATCTTTACCGCATACGGCGTATTGGTGCCGCCCAGCGTGTAGGTAGCCGCATTATAGAAGTATTCCGGGTTCAGACGGCGGTCATTTTCTTCGGCGACGTATTCGTACTTAGCCACCTTGATGCCGGCTTTGATGACGTGCGTGCCGTTCCATTCCACACCCGAAAAGGTGATGTCATTCTTGAACGTGGTGTTTTTCTGCGACTTTTCCTGCGAATAGGGCACGCCCCCAAAAGTGGCGCGGACATCGCCGATATTGGTGCCGTTCGTCAGAGTAATGGCCGGCGTCGTCGTCAAGGGGCTGTTGCGCCACTGAACATCCTGATAGTCCAGCGACATCTCGTTGAGGACATTGCCACTGCGCATCTTCCACTTCAGCGTGGCACCCTGAATCTGCTGATTGAGCGTATTGCCGCGCGTCTGCGCCGTGAAGCCGCCAAAACCACGCACATCGTCTTCCTTACGATCGCGCACGATCAGATCAACTGTGTTGTTTTCATCGACAAACCACGTCAGTTTGCCGAACCACATGTCCTGCTTGAAGTCCTTCGGGAAGCTGCCGTTGTAGGCCGAGGCCAGGGCTGAGGCGAGCGCCGTATTGCCGCCCAGACGGTCAGCGGCCGGCATGGTGACGGCGTCGGTCGGACGCGAGTCTTTGCGGCCTTCATAGGACACATAGAAATGCAACTTGTCGCGGATGATCGGGCCGCCGATGTCGAACCCGTATTCTTCGTTCTTGTAGTCTTTCTTTTCACCCGTCTCGTAATAGGGCTGACCGATCATGTCCTTGGTTTGAAGCGTGCCAAACACCGTCCCGTGGAATTCGGTGCCGCCGGTCTTGGTGACGGCGGTGATGATGGCGGAACCGGCCTGCTCATATTCGGCCTTGAAGTTCTGGGTCGAGACCTTGAACTCCTGCACAGCCAGTTGCGGGAACGGGTTGCCGCGCGAGGCGTCCTGCCCTGCGACACCGCCTTGCAGCACCTGATTCTTCTGGCTCATGCCGTCGATGAAGACGTTGACCTGATTGGCGCTGGTGGCGCCGGCCTGAAAGGTTTTGCGCTCGGGGTCATTCGAAACCGAAACGCCGGGGGCGAGAGCGGCAAAGTTCAGGAAGTTGCGGCCGTTCTGCGGCAGGTTTTCGATCTGGGCGCGCGAAATGGAGGTGGAGACTTCCGACTGACGCGGATTGTTGCGGCGCGAGGCGACGACGGTGACTTCCTGCACCGGCGCTTCGGCGGTGGCGAGGTCGGCATCGACTTCGATCGTCTGACCAACGGGCAATACGGCCTGCTCGGTGCGCGTTGTGCCGTCCGGTCCGCGGAAGGTGACCGTATAGGTGCCCGGACGCAGGCCGACGATCACATAGCGGCCATCGGCACGCACGGTGGCGGTCGCCTTGGCGCCCGTATTGGCGTCAGTCGCGGTCACGACCGTGCCGGCCGGAGCGGCCGAAACGCGGCCCTGAAGCGTGGCGTCGGATTCCGCGGCGAAGGCCGGGGCCGCCATGACGAGGGCGGCCGCCAGGGCGAGGCCCGAAACACCGAGGCTCAGGCCCCGCGTGCGAGACATATGAAGCATATCCTGTTCTCCCAAAGAACTGTTTTATTTGTATAAAACGCGATACTCGCAGCGTTTGCAGAAACGCTTTAACGGCGGCGGCTGGACGCCCGCACCACCAGTTCAGGTCGCACGATCAGGCTGGCGGCCGAGGCCGAAGCCTCCGCCGAACCGCGCTCGATCAGGGCGGAAAGCAGCTCAAGACTGCGCCGACCGATGTCGAAGACCCCGGCGCGCAGCGTCGAAATGGGCGGTGAGGCGTAGCGCGTCACCGGTATGTCGTCGAAACCGATGATGGCGATGTCGTCCGGAATCGACACGCCTGCCTCACGCAGGCCCAGGGTCGCCCCCAGCGCCATCATGTCATTGGCGGCAAACAAGCCGTCGGGCATCTGTTCCTGCGCCAGAAGGGTCTGTACGGCGGCATAACCTGCCCCATCGGTGAAATCGCCGGGCAGCACCTGCGGCGACAGCCCCGCCTCTTTCAGACCATCGAGATAGCCGCGCAGGCGGTCCTGCGCCTCCAGATTGCTCTCCGGCCCCGCAATGTGGGCGATGCGGCGGCAGCCCTGTTCGCGCAGGTGGCGCACCGCCTCCAGTGCGCCGGAATAGTTATCAACGACCAGGCTCGGCAGATCGGCCTGACCGCCCACCCCGCCCATCATGACCAGCGGCAGATTGAACGGCAACTTACCCGACAGGTCGTCGGCATCGGCATAGGGGGCCATGACCAGCAGACCATCGACACGACCGGCCATGGCGCGCGCCGCCTTGACGGCCTCCTTTACGTCGCCGTGCGATCCCGACACCAGAATGTGCAGACCGCTGGCGCGCGCACCGACATCAATGCCGCGGATGATCTCCGAAAAGAACTCGCCATAGATATCCGGCAGGATGACGCCGATGGTATTGGTACGGCTCATGGCCAGAGCCCGCGCCGCGCCGTGCGGCACGTATTTGAGCTTGCCGGCAGCCGCCAGAACGCGCTCACGCACCTCTTCGGTGACGTTGTCGAGGCCATTAATGGCGCGTGAGGCCGACGCGATGGACACCCCCGCCGCCTTGGCTACGTCATTGAGCGTTACGCTTGCCGCCATGAAACTCTGCACCCTGTCGTGTTATGTAAGCGCTTACAGCGTCGTTTGGCGTTTTGTAAGCGCTTACAACAGCGCTGTCAATTCATCATGTAAGCGCTTACAGAAGGTGCGACATTCGCGCCACACTCCGAAAAGAGCCGGTCAGCCCCCGTGATCGTCCTTGCGATTCAGCACGCCGCGCACCCGCGTGGACAATTCATCGGGCATGTAGGGTTTGTAGATGGTTTCAAACTCACGCGCATTGGTGTGGCCGTGCACATCGTCGGCAAAACCTGTTGTAATCAGGATCGGCAGGTCGGAAAACAACTGCCGCGCCTCCTTGGCCAAGGCGACGCCGTTCATCTTGCCCGGCATGACGATGTCGGTGAACAGAAGGTCCACCCCATCCGGCCCTTTGAGATAGTCGAGCGCCGCCGAAGCGTTTTCGCGCGCCACCACCTCATAGCCATCGGCCTCCAGTATGGCGCAGGCCAGTTCGCGCACTTCGCGATTATCTTCGACCAAAAGCACACGCTCGCCCTTACCCCGCGTCTGAGAGGTGCGTTCAGGCACCGGGACCTTATCATCGGCGCCCGACACCACCGGAAAATAGAGGTGGATCGTGGTGCCCAGACCCGGCGTGCTATCGACCTCAAAGCCGCCATCCGATTGCTTCACGAAGCCATAGACCTGAGCCAGCCCCAACCCCGTCCCCTTGCCCACCTCCTTGGTGGTAAAAAAGGGTTCGGTGATGCGGCTCAACACTTCCGACGGCATCCCTTCGCCGGTGTCGCTGACCGACAATTCGACCTGATCGCCCTCCGGTCCGGAGCGGTTGGCGGTGCGAATCGTCACGCGCCCCCCTTCGGGCATGGCGTCGCGCGCATTGGCGAGAATATTGATCAGCGCCATTTCAAGCTGCACCGTATCAATACGGGCATTGGCCAGATTAGGGTCCAGATCAAGCTCGATCTCGATAAAGCTGCCCAGGGTACGCGACAAAAGGTCATTCAACTCACTGACCACGCGGTTGAGGTTGACGACGCGCGCCTCCAGCGGCTGCTTGCGCGAAAAGGCCAGCAATTGCTGCGTCAGGACGCGCGCCTTCTGAGCCGCCTGCATCACCGCTTCGTGGTAGCGATTGAGCTTATCGGGCTGCTCGGTGACGGTGCGCGCCATCTGAAGATTGCCGATGATCACCTGAAGCAGGTTGTTGAAATCGTGGGCAATACCGCCGGTGAGCTGACCGATGGCCTCCATCTTCTGCGCCCGACGCAGCGCCATTTCGGCTTCACGCCGACGGGTGACATCGAGCTGCGAGCCGAAATAATAGAGCAGCTTGCCGTCGCGGTCGAAGATCGGGCTGACGAACAGTGCGTTCCAGAAAGCCGTGCCGTCCTTGCGGAAGTTCTGGATTTCCACCGCAATGTCGGTGCGGTCGCGTATGGCACGGCTGAGGTTAGCGATCATTTGCGGATCGGTCCCCTCGCCTTGCAGGAAGCGACAGTTACGCCCCAGCACCTCATCCATCTGGTAGCCTGTGGTGTTGAGGAAGGCCTGATTGGCAAAGACGATGGGGTTGTCGGGCCGGTTGGGATCGGTGACGATCATCGGCATCCGCGTCATTTCGATGGCGGCAAAAAACAGGTCGTGGCGGTCGCTCGACCCCACGACGCCGTGGCGTGCCGCTATGCGTTCAGGCGAATCCGAAATACCGCCTTCGGTGTCGCGTCTATCCACATGTGCCAGCTTTTCGAATACAAAGCTCTGAACGTTTTCCAGACTTTGCAACGCTGTCTCGGCAATACGCAGGCTTTTCGGGTCGTCCTTGTGCCGCATCTGCATCAGTTGCAGGCTGCCCTTGGCCGCACCGAACATATTATTCAGATCATGCAGGGTCTGACGGTCTAAACCGGCGTGGGGCGCGTTTTTGGGGGTATGATCGTCCGACATATATCCATCCGCCGGACTCCAAACAAATCCGGGCGTTACACTTCTTTCTGTGTTTCGTTCTGACCGGATGGACATAAGAAAAAAATATGAGTCGCGGCCGCTGAGATGTGGATCAGGGGAGAGGACGACGGCTTCGTTCCACTGCCCACAACACACCACTGACCAGCAGCCACCCGAGGAACCACGGCCAGGCGGCGCCGCGACGGCCCTCGCCGTTTGCTTCTGCCGGTCGCGCATCGTCAGCCACCAGAGCCTGAGTGGCTTCGCGCGCCTCCAGCGCCTGTACGCCCGGCAAGGCCTTGTCCGACAGGACGTGGAAAGGCACGGCCTGCACCGTATCTGAGGTCGTCACGCGCAGCACATGCCAGCCGGCCTGCGTAGGCCAGAGGGCCGCGCAACGCGCCTCCCCCGTGGCCATATCGACGACGGGGTGGCTAACGCCGCCTTGCGGGTCCAGCACCTCGGCCGCGCCGCTCAGGCCGCACAGGCTGACGCGCTGATGCACATGGGCCGCTGTGACGGTCGGCAGGGCCGCATTTGAACGGCGAACGAGAGTTGAAAAGAGACCGCTCCACAGGGCCTGATGCCGCCCGGCCTCGCCGCTGAGCGTCAGGGCGAAGCTGTCGGTCACGCTCCACAGGCCGACCCGCCCACGCCCTTCGGCCCGCCACAATCCCAACGACTGCCCCTTATTGTCCACGGCCAGCGGCACCGCATCGGCGCTGTCGAGGCGCAGGTTGAGCCGCGTCACGGTGGGGGCCTTGTCCTGGCTGCCCGATGGTACGGGCAGGGTCACCGTCTCCGGATCACCGGTGCCGCTGAGCCGCAGGCCCAGCGCGGCCCACTGGGCGCGCGTCGCCTCCGACGGCAGGGCTGTGGGCCGTAGCAACAGGCCCATACCGCCGCGCACAGCGCTGATCACGGCGGCACGGCCACCGTCGCCCAGTCCGTCCCAGCCACGCTCGTCTATGACCAGCAGATCGGTCTGGCTCAGTGTGGCGGCATTCAGGGGCTGCGGCGCATCGCCCGCCGCCACACCGCCGCCCAGCGCGAATTGCGCCTGCATGTCGATAGCGGCATCAGCGGCCCAGCGGCGCAGATATTTGATCTCCGGCCCCGGCGCACCGCCAATCACCCGCACCCGCGCCGTCAGCGCCTCATCAACCCACACCGGCGCTTCGGCGGTTTCCACCACAGCTTTTGTGGCATCGCGCACCCGCACAGTGAAAGACACCGGCCCTGCCGCCTTGGCCGTGCCCGTGAGGACGGCCAGACCGCTGGCATCCTGCGTTTGCGTATCGACCACCGCGCCCGCCGGATCGAGCAGCTCGACAACGCCCCCCTTCACCCCATTGACCGTCACGCCGATCTGAAACACGCCACCGGGGGCCACCCGCTCCGGCGTATCGAGCCGCACCACGCCGCGCGGCAGGGCTGACGGCACAAAGCGCAGGGCCCGCCCTTCGACCGCCGGGCGGTCGCGCGGCGTCAGCCCTTCGCCGACTACGGTCAGCCGCGTCGCCTCGGGGTGCAGGCGCAACGCCGTGGCCAGATCGGGCACACGCTCGGCCCCCGGCACATTCGCTTCCGGCAGGGCGACGACGCGGTCGCCCGCCTGCGCATCGACCGCCTGCGCGCCGCGCGTGGCAACGATCAGCGTGCCGGGCTCAGCGGCCAGACGCGGCGGAAACAGGGTCAGATACAGCAACACCGCCGACAGCGGCGTCAGGGCCAGAAGGATCACAAGCCGCGGCCGGGAGCGTTCGGCCGCCTCGGCCTTTCGCCACCACAGAGCCAGCCGTGCCGTGGATAAACCCACGGCCATGAGAAGTATCAAAGCCACGATCACAGACGGGGTCATCTCGGTCGCTCCAGGGCATCCAGATAGCGGCCACCGGACGCCGTCACCGCTGGGCGGCGCGCGACACCGGTGGGCGGGCGGCTCAGGACGCGCCACAACTGCCCCCGCAGCGTCTGACGGCACGCAGCACAACCGGGATCGGCGCGCACCGCCTCGACCGCCGCCAGCAGCGACAGCGGATCGCTGACCCGGCCTTCATTGGCACGCAGCCAGCGATCGAGTGCCTCCAACGGCAGATCGGTCTTCGCCCCCGGTGCCTCGCCCAGAGCCGTCCACAGGGCCACGACGGGGGCATCGGGCGACGGGGCCGCCGTCACCGCGAAGGGCACGGGCGCAATGCCCTCACGCTTGCCCGTCATGCGGCGGTTGTTGTCGATGGGCGGCAGTTCCGGCCCGACGCGCGACAGGAAGATGCGCGTCGCCTGCTGCACCTCCTTGATGTAGCCCAGCGCCTTGTAGGCGTGCGGCAGGGCGGTTTGCGGATTGCCCTGCCGCAAATGCAGTTCCGACTGCCACATCTCATCCAGCGCCTTTTTCAGCGTGGCGCGCGTTTCCGGATCGAGCAGGGTCGCCGCTTCGGGCTCATCGTGCGTATGGCCATACTCCGCCGTCACATTGCCGCCGTCACCAAACACCGGTGCGGCATCGGGTTTCGTAGCCTGCCCTCCATGATCGTGTCCCCCATGATCGTGGCCGTCGTTTTCGGAATGCCCCTCTTCAAGACCCGGCGGAGCTTCGCGTTCGCCCTCAGCCTCTTCGCCCAGAAACTGCCCGTAGCGCAGGCGCAGCAGACGCTGATCGACGCCTATGGAGTCGGAGCGGCTGAGGAAGGTATCGGGTTTGAGGCGTGGCTTCTCCTTCAGCAGGGCCTCGATGTCGATAATGATCTGCCTCTGGCTGCGGAAATAGGCTGGCAGGGTCTGGCGCGCCAGCGCCTCCAGCCCCGTGCTTTCGGCCCCCAGATCGGACGGCCAGCGCAGGATCAGGCTGGGGGAGCGCACCTCCTGCGGCGAGGGCGCGCGATTGTCGTGCACGGTCAGCTGCACGATCAGGTCGTCGCCCACGGCAAAACCGAGTGATTTGAGGTCGAGCCGCGTGGCAAAGCGCTTATCCGCCGCGCTGCCCGTGCCGCTTAGGGTCATTGTCCGCTCGCGGAAGGTAATGTTTTCGCCCTGCCCCTGCGCCTGAATGATGCGCAGTTCGGCGGTGGGGGCTACGCCATAATCATCGCTGGCGGCAAAGACCAGCGGCCACTGGGTCTGGCCCGGCGTGACCAGCGTCAGGGCGCGGTCCGGAAGGACAGCCTCGACCTTCGGCGGCGCATCCGGCGTGACTTCCAGCCGATGCAGCGGTTGCGCCGGCAGGCCATCGGCAGCGAGGCGATAAAGCCGCGACCGTTCGGCGCTCAGGGTAGCGGTCCATGCGCTGCCATCGCGGCGCAGGGCCACGCTCTGACCATCGTGGAAGACCAGCCGCACATTGGCGGCGTCCGGCGCAAAGCGCAAACGCCAGACCAGCCGGGTGTTTTGCGGCACCTTGAGATCGAGCGTCGTTTCGCGGTGTGCCGCCTGCCGCGTATAGGCGGGCGGGGTGATGGCGACCTCGGCGGAGATCAGTTTCGGCGCGCCGATGGCCGTTGTCGAAATCATTGATTGGTCGGTATTACCCGCTTTCAAAGCAGAGATTATGCATAATATCGCCACCAATAGCGCCGTTAGACCAAGACTAATCATAGGCCAGTTGAAGTCCCAGTCTGGGCGAAGTTTTGATGGGCTTGCCGAAATGCGTGCTTTGAGACGCTCACGTTGAAGCGACTGAAGAACACTAAGGTCTTTGTCGGGGCAAAACAGCAGGTCGGCGCTGTCTTCCATGTCCGGTCGCAGGTTGAGTTCACGGATAACCCACGCCTTGTCAAAACGACGCGCGCGAGACAGGGCAATAACCACCGTAATCGCTATAATCCCGAGCACAAAGACCAAAGGCGATACATGCAACCATCGCTCAGCGAAAAAGAAGGGACACTGCGCCAAGGGCAAGCCCACGAGGAGGTCGTTTAGAAAGCCCCGCAAACGCGCCGGGCCGGTAAAGCGCTGAGGTGTCATGGCGCGGCCCTCCGGCGGGCGGCGGTGGCCAGCAGGCGCTCAATCCCGAACAAGACCGCCACCAACAGGGCCAGCCACGGCGTCAATTCCTCAGACGGGCGGGTGAAAATGGAGCGCCCCACGACCGGGATCAAATCACGCGCTTCGACGCGGGCGGGTGATGGCGGCGGGCTGAGGACGGCGGCCAGTTGATCCGGCAAGGTGGGCTCCAGCAATTCCGGAAAAACCGCCGGATTCAGGGGCCGCGTCAGGCGCAGCCACTGCCCCCGCCCTGCGCCCTGCGCCTCCATCAAAGGTGCGCCGGTCGCATTGCGCCACACGACACGCCCCTGCGGCGACGCGGGCAAGACCGTCTGCGCCCCCACGAGGACCGTTCCGCCGGATTTCACCCGCGCCCTGACGGCAGGCGGGACGTTGCCACTGCCCAGCCACACCAAAACCCGATCCTTTGGCGGCAGAGCGGCATCCGCGCCTGCGGCTTCGAACGGCGTCTGCCAGGCGGCGGAGACGGCGCGGAACCAGCGCACATCGGCGGCGCGGTCCGGCGCACAGCGCAGGCTGAGAACGGGCAGTTTCCCCGCCGTCGCCTGAGCGGCGGGCATGGCTCCTGCCACGATGCGCCAATCGACCGGGCGGCTGAGGATCGGGCGTTCGGCATCCAACCCTTGCAGGGTTTGCGGCACCACAACGGTCAGCTTTACCCCTTGCGGTAATTGCGCATCGAGCTGCCGCAGACGGCTGCTCACCTCGCCCGACGCCCCCGGTGTGTCGCTTAAGCGCGGAAAACCTGCCGTCAGCCAATGCGCCTCGGCGTCTTCCCCTGCCGCCTGCTGCGCCGCCTTCGGATCAGCCCCCGGTACCACAGCCACATAGGGCTTATCGCTCATCTGCGCGGTCAGAACCGGCCGCGCCAGCAGCACGGCCAGCATCGCGATCAGCAGCAGCCGCACCAGCAACAGCGGCCATTCGCTGAACCGGATACGCTGGCGCGGTTTGGGGCGCGGATCGAGCCAGCGCAGGGCCGCGAAGACCACCGGGCGCAGCTCGTCACGCCGCATCAGGTGGATGACCAGCGGCACGACCACGGCCAGCAGGGCCGCCAGTCCCAGCGGAAACAGGAGCGCGGGCATCAGGCCGTCTCCTTTCCTGATGGTTTTTGGCCAAAGAGTCGCCACAGCGGTGCATCCACCGGCTCATCCAGCCAGTAGTGCGTGTGCCGCACCCCCGCCGCGAACAGCCGCGCCTCAAAGGCCTGACGGGCGGCGGCAAAGCGCTTGAGGAAATCAGCGCGCAGGGCCTTGCCGTCGCCCAGCACCTCGGCCCCGCCTTCCGGATCGTCGAAACGATAGCCGCCCTGAAACGGAAAATCGCGCTCCTCGGCCGTCAGGGTCTGCACCATCAGCACGTCGCGCCCGGCCGCCGCCAGGCGCGTCATCAGCTCAGTGCAGCCCTCATCAAAGCCGTCGCTGAACACCATGACCATGTCCTGCGCGCGGATACGACCCCACACCGGCGACAACTGCGCCAGCGACGGAAACCCGCCCTCGGGCTTCAATTTGAACAGCTCCAGCCGCAGCCGGTCGCGCGCCTTCCGCCCCGCCGCAGCCTCGACCACCGCCACGCCGCGATCGCTGAGGGTGATCAGGCCAAAGGCATCCCCCTGACGCAGGGCCAGTTCACCGACACAGGCCGCCATGGCCTTGGCGGCCTCAAGGCGGCTCCAACCGGGTTTCGCCGCATCTGACTGCCCCATCGACGCCGACAGGTCGAGCACGATCCACACCCTGAGCCGGCTTTCGCGCTCAGATTCGCGCACGAAAAACTTGTCCGAGCGCGCATAGAGCTTCCAGTCGATCTGACGCAGTTCGTCGCCCGGCTCATAGGCGCGGTACTGCGCAAATTCCAGCCCAGCCCCGCGTGAACGCGAGGCGTGCAGCCCGATCCCCGACGCCCCGGACGCGCGACGCGCGAACAGGCGCAGGCCTTTCAGCCTGTGGCGCACCTCCGGAGGGATCGGGTCATACACCATGCGCTCAGAGCTTTACGGCGCTCAAGATTGCGGCCACGACCGTATCGGGGGCCACGCCCTCGGCCTCCGCCGCGAAGGACATCAGCAGGCGGTGGCGCATGACGGGGGCCGCCAGCGCCATCACGTCGTCGCGGGTGGCCGCCAGTCGCCCCTGCAACAGGGCGCGCGCCTTGGCCGCCAGCACCAGAGATTGCCCGGCGCGCGGCCCTGCGCCCCATTTGATATAGGTGTTGACGGCCTGCGGGGCGCCCTCACCCGGCCGCGTGGCGCGCACCAGCCGCGTGATCCAGCGCAGCAGGTCTTCGCCCACATGTACATCGCGCACCAGCTTTTGCAGCACCCCCACGTCCTCGGCGCCCATCACCTTGGGCACGGCCCCGCCGCCCGCGCCTGTGGTCTGGCGCAGGATGTCATGTTCTTCGGATTCCGTCGGGTAATCGACGCGGATATGCAGCAGGAAGCGGTCAAGCTGCGCTTCGGGCAGTGGATAGGTCCCGGCCTGCTCCAGCGGGTTTTGCGTCGCCAGCACAAAGAAAGGCGACGGCAGGGTGTGCGTCACCCCGGCGTAGGACACGGTGCGCTCCTGCATGGCCTCCAGAAGGGCAGCCTGCGTCTTGGGCGGCGTGCGGTTCAGTTCGTCGGCCAGCAGCAGGTTGGTAAAAACCGGCCCCGGCTGGAAACGGAAATGGCGGTGACCGGTGCCGTGATCCTCCTCCAGCAGTTCAGTCCCTAAAATGTCGCTGGGCATCAGGTCGGGGGTGAACTGCACGCGGCGGAATTGCAGTTCCAGCGCCTGCCCTAGGGAGCGCACCAGCAGCGTCTTGCCCAGCCCCGGCACGCCTTCCAGCAGGCAATGCCCGCCGGCCAGGAGCCCGATCAGCAGTTGCTCGACCACATCGGCCTGACCGACAATGGCCTGAGCGATGGCCTGACGCAGGTGACCCAGGCGGGCCAGCCTTTCCCTGATCTCGGTTTCACTGATCGACATGGTATCCGTAATCCCCATATTTGAGCCTCATCCCGAAAAGTGCCCGCTCGGACCTTGAGCCGCAGCACTTTTCGGATCAGATGAGGCGATCAACTCGACAAAGCGTAAATCACAATATTGACGCCGAATTTGGTATTGTCTTCGGCCAGAAAGCGCTTGTTGCGCCAGTCGTAGTCCCATTCGCAGCCATAGTCCTTGTTGGAATAGAGGACGCCCAGACGGCCATTGATCTCTATGCCTTTCAGATAGTCGTGCACCAGATCGTCGCCCCAGCCGTTCAGCTCAAACGAGGTGTTGGGCGGGCCGTCGAACTGGAAAAAGCTCTTATAAATGGCGTGCGTATTGGGTAGCTTTTTCAGGGCCTGCGGGCCGAAGATCGTCGCCATCTGCCGCTCGAACGACTTGGCGAACAGGCCGTCAATGTCGTGATTGCAGTCATCGACAAAGACAAAACCGCCATTTTTCACGTAGGTCTCGAAATTGCGCCGCTCCGCCGGGCTGAAATCGACCAGCTTGTGCCCGGCCAGATAGCAGAAGGGCGCGCTGAGCATCTTCGGATCGGACAGGTCGATTACGTGCTCCTTCGGATCGACGCGCAGGGTCGTGTAGTCGATCAGGGAGGTGATCAGATTGGCCGGCATACGCTGATCGACGTCCCAGTCACCGGAGGCGTATTTCAGGCGCGTGAACCAGAAATCATAGCTGGCCGCCTGCGCCGGACGCACCAGCGCCGCCGCCAGCCCCCCGGCCAACAGGGACAGAAACGCCGCACGATTCAGTCCCCTCTCCCTTGAGGGAGAGGGCTGGGGTGAGGGGGGAGTCACAGACGGCATACCGAGTCTTTTGACCTCCGCCTCACCCGGCGCGTTGCGCCACCCTCTCCCTCAAGGGAGAGGGGATGGTTGCAACTACACCGCATCCGACAAGGACGTGAAGGTAAAGTCACGCAGCTTCATCGGCGGGATCATCATCACGAACGGCGATTCATCGTCACCGACGCGCACCGGCTTACCCAGCTCTTCGATATTGTTGAGCATGATGACGGGCGACTCGTTAAAGCGGAAGTTCTTGATCGGATACTTGATCTGGCCGTTTTCGATATAGAAGGTGCCGTCGCGCGTCAGGCCGGTCAGAAGGACGGTCTGCGGATCGACCATACGGATATACCAGGTGCGGGTGACCAAAATCCCTTTTTGCGTCGAACGCACAAGGTCCATGGTCGATTTGGTGCCGCCTTCCATGATCAGGTTGCCGGGCGAAGCCTCAGCCGTCTTGCCCTGCTTCTGCGCCCAGTAGCGGGAATATTCCAGATTGACCACCTTACCCTTGTCGATGATGGGCAGGCGTTTGCGCGGCAGGCCTTCGCCATCCCACGGCAACACAGCGGCTTCCGGATGCGCCGGATCGGCATAGAGGGTGACGCGCGGGTCATAGACCTGCTCACCCAGCTTGTTGCCGCCACCCTTTTTCGACAGGAAGCTGCGGCCTTCGTCGGCCGAACGCGCGTCGAAATAGTTCATCATGAACGAGATCAGGCCGGCTGAAGCGGCCGGTTCCATGATGACGGTATATTTGCCGGGCTCCAGCGCCTTGGCGTCGGCGGACTCGGCGGCCTTCTTCATGGCGATCTGGATTTCGGTGTCCGGCTTGAAGGCCGTCACGTCCTGAAGGTTGCGCGCCACCCAGCCCGAACCGCGACCGTCTTCGGTACGCACCGTGCAGGTATAGTCCATCGAGGTCGATTTCTGATAGCCGAAATTGCCGTTGGAATTGGCAAAGGCCTCAAAGCCCTGACCGTCCGACAGGAAGCCCGCGGCGATCAGCTTGGCCTGCTTGCACGGGGTGATCGACTTGGCGGCCACCTCAGCGCGTTGTTCCGGGGTAACGGCCGCCGTCGCTTCGCTGAAGGTCTTGGTCGGCGTGTAGGTCTGCTTGCCCACGGCCGGCATGAATTCCGGGTTTTCCGGGGCCAGCTTCGCCAGGTCTTCGGCCCGGCGTACGACGCGCTCCAGCGAGGCGTCGTCAAAGGCGTTGATGGTGGCGATGCCGACGCGCTTGCCGAAGGCCACCTGAACCCCCAGCTCGGTATTGGTGATGATGCCGCTGGTCGAGACATTGTTCAGCGCAAAGCGGATATTGCCGTTGATCGATCCCGACAGGGTGGCGGTGCATTCGTCGGCCTTCGACAGCTTGATAACCTTGTCGAGAATGGCCTTGGCTTCGGCTTCAGTAAGGATGCCCATATCTGTAATCTCCCAATCGGCCGATTAACCGAGCGAACGCGCGGTGTTGATGACGTTGATGCCGTTGAAACGGCTGGTGGAGGAACCGTGCGAAACCGCCGACACCTGACCCGGCTGCCCCTTGCCGTCGAAGAAGGAGCCGCCCAGACGATAGTCGCTTTCGTCGCAGATCGCTGAGCAGGCGTTCCAGAATTCCGGCGTGCGGATCTGATAGGCCACGTCCTCGATCATTTGGGTGATCTTGCCGTTCTTGATCTCATAGAAGAGCTGCCCGCCAAACTGCGCGTTATAGCGCTGCTGGTCGATCGAGAAGGAACCATCGCCCACGATATAGATGCCGTTTTCGACGCCCTTGATCATGTCGGCGACGCTGAGCTTTTTCTTGCCCGGCTCCAGCGAGATATTGGCCATGCGCTGGAACTGCACCGACGACCACGAGTCAGCGTAGCAGCAGCCGTCCGATTCCGTCTTGCCCAGAATGTGGGCCTGATCGCGGATGGCCTGATAATCGACCAGCTTACCGTCGCGGATGATGTCCCACTTCTTCGTCTTGACGCCTTCGTCGTCGTACCCGACGAAGCCCAGTGAGCCGAACTGCGTCTTGTCGGCGACGATATTGACGTTTTCCGCCCCGTACTGGAACTTGGCCTCGCGCTTGTCCAGCGTAGCAAACGAGGTGCCGGCGTAGTTGGCCTCATAGCCCAGAACGCGGTCAAGCTCGGTCGGGTGGCCCACCGATTCGTGGATGGTCAGCCACATATGGCTGGGGTCAAGCACCAGATCGTACTTGCCCGGCTTGACCGACGGCGCTTTCAGCTTTTCGCGCGCCTGTTTGGCGCCCGCGATGGCGTCTTCCTTCATGTCGTAGCTGAGACCGTAGCCGGTGACGCCCGCCGGATCGGTAAACTTCTGTTTGGCGTCGCCATCGAGATATTCGTAGCCCAGCCCCATCGGCGCCGAAAGGCCGTCGCGCGTGCGGAACTTGCCCGATTCCTTGTCGATGGCGGTGACCGTCATCGGCACCCAGATGCGGTGCACGTCCTGATCGATGTAGGAGCCATCGGTTGAGGCAAAATACTTCTGCTCATTGACGAGGAACATCATTGAATTGACGTAGTCGGCCCCGGCCTTCAGCGCGGCGGTATTGACGTCGATCAGGCGCTCGGCCTTTTCCTTGATCGGCACCTCCATGCTGTTCTTTTTGATCGGCGTCTTCCACGACACCTCACCGACGCCCTTGACGGGGGCCAGCTTGACCGGAACCGTCTGGATCTTGGCATTGGCCTTGGCGATGGCGACGGCCTGTTTGGCGGCCTGGGCCACGGCTTCGGTGGTCATGACATTGGTCGCCGCAAAGCCCCAGGCCCCATCGGCGATGACGCGGATGCCGACGCCCAGCGACTCGGTATTGACCACGTTTTCGACGCGATCTTCGCGGGTGATCACGAATTGACGCAGATAGCGCCCGACGCGCACGTCGCAATAGCTGGCTCCGGAGGACGTCGCGGCGTTCAGACCGGCATCGGCCAGCGTCTTCTTCACCTTGACGTCGATCGTCTCCTGAAGCACTTCGGCGGCGACGGCCCGCCCGTAAAGCGACGGCACGAGCAGGCTGCCCGCCGTCAGGCCGGTCAGGGCCAGAAAGTTGCGTCTGTGCACGGCGTATCTCCTTAAAAGATGTCCGGAATGAAAGGATGCTCCGGAACGCCACGCATCGCGCCCGCCCCGTTACGACTGAGACGATCACCCCGTCAAATGAGCGTCAAGTTGCTTTTTGGTAATAAAGGCGGATTAGGGATATTTTATACAGATTTTTAGTCGTCACCCCTTTGGCGTGGGGGAAGGCTCAAAAAACGGCGAGGACGCCGCCGCCTAATTCAGCCGCTTCGCCGATAGCACCTTCACCGGATTTTCGAGATTCTGCCCGTCCCAGCCGCCTTCGATCTTCTTTTTGGTGATCTTACCGTTGAGGATTTTTTTCACCACGTCCATCCCCGACACCACCTTGCCAAAGGCGGCATAGCCCTGATTGTCGCCTTCCGGATCACGCCCGGCGTCCATATAGGACATGTCGCCGACCGAGATGGTGAACTGGTTGCTGGCTGTGCCCACCGCATAGCGCGCCGTCGAAATCGTGCCGTCGGTGTGCGACAAACCGGTCTGAGACGTCGGCTCGTGCGGTATGGGCGTAAAGCGATGGCCCGCCGCTTCGACCTGAATAAAGCCGCCCTTGCCCGACTTCATGGCGCGCCAGAACTGCGCGTCGGTCATCTTTCCGGAGTCCACATATTGCAGGAAGTTGGCGGTTGAAATCGGCGCGCGCTTGCCGTCCAGCTCAACCACAATATCGCCCTTGGTCGTCTGGATCAGGACGCGCACCGACTCCGGCGGCACGGGCAAGTCACGGTACAGAGGCTTGGGCTTGGCCGGGGCTTTCGGCGCTTCGGTGTTTTCGGCGGGCTTTTGTTGCGCCGGGAAACAGCCTTGCAGGAGTGTGGCCCCCATCAGTGCCGTCATACCGATCATCCATTGCCGCCGCTGCGTCATGCTGTGCTCCCTTTGTCATGACAAAACTATCGGAAAGCGGCCGGACTTGGCAACCGGGTAGAACCCGACGATTCCGCTTTACCTTCGGGCAATCGGTGGTAACGCTTAGAGATTATAACACCAATGACCGAAGATGCTGACCGCATACGGTCGTTGGGATAGGAGGAGCGCGCCATGATCCAGGGCCCCAAGCTCGATAGCCTGTTACCGCCCCTGTCGCCGGAGGACGTCGCCGGAATGGACGACGAACTGACGCGGCTGCGGCGACTGATGGAGCGCGGAGAGTCGGCCGGTCTGGCCGGTGGCCCGATCCTGTTGTGGTGGGGTGGCGTTCTGGGCATAGGCCACCTGTGCCTGAGTCTGGCCTATGCCGGCCTTCTGCCCGCCCTGCCCTATGGCCTGTTCTACTTCATCGCGGGTCTGGTCGGCACGGTGGTCATCGCCGTGCGCGTGCGCAAGCACAGCCTGTTGTCCAACTGGCGCACTGAGGCCGTTTCGGCGGCGTGGCTGTTCGCCGCAGCGGGCATCTTCGTCTATTCGGTCGGCAATGTGGTCGCCGGGACCTATAACCCGGTGTCCAATATGGCGTTTCTGGCCATTGTTTTTGCTCTGATCAGCGCCGTGACCGGGGCCGCCTGCCGCCGCGACTGGATGCTTGTTCCCTCCGCCGGATGGCTGCTGATGGCGGCCTTGAGCTTCACCTTCGGCGATAACGGGGCGTTGCGGACGCTGGTCTTTGCGCTGGCGTCGGTCCTGCTGATGGGCGTGCCGGGCTGGGCCCTGACCGATCAGGCGCGTCAGGCCCGACAGGTGAAACAGGCATTGGGCCTGCGGCTCACCGGGTCTTGACTTTAAGTTTAACTTAAATTTATATACCCCCAACATTAATTTGCTGGAGGGGTTCGTTACACATGTCTGCACACAAATTACCGCTCGACCTGATCGGCATAGGCACAAAGGTCGCCGTCGCGGGGCTTCTCGCCGGACTGGTGGCAGAAAAGGCTGCCCCCCTGAACGACATGCACCCGGACCCGTCCGTTCAGGTGTCGCTTCTGTCGATCAGTATGGTTTTGCCGTCCTTCTGGATCAGCCTGCTGGCCCCCATCTGCTATTTGTGGGCCCTGTGGTCGGCCTCGGATGTCTTCATGCGCCTGCATAAGGGCGAAGGCTTCGGCGCTTCGGTCGTCAAGGGGCTGAAAGATGTCGGTTCAAACCTGATCTATGGGGCCATCGCCGCCATCTTCATAATGCCAACCCTGAGCGCGTTGACCGAGGATCGCTTTCGCGGCCTGCGTTACGATTTCGCTATCGAGCCCCTGACCATCGGCCTGATCGGCCTGATTCTGTGGCTGATTACGCAGGCCGGGGCAAAGCTGCAAACCGATATGGAGAGCTTCGTATGAAGGCCCTTATTCTTAAAATCATGATCGGCCTGCCGATGGGGATCATGGTGCTGCTGATGGTCGTTCAGTTGCCGAAACTGTGGGCCCATATCGGCCATCGGCCTGACATTTTCGGTCTGAAGCTGTTGCAGGGCGGCTTACCGCTGTTGCCCTATAGCTTCTTTGCTATTGCCCTGTGGTTCGCCGCCGACATGGTCGCCCGCGTTCGTCCGGATAGACCGCTGGAGCCGGTCCTGTCCAAAGGGCTGCGCCGCAGCGGGGCGGGGTTGATCCTGGGCGGTCTGGCTATAGGGCTTAACGTCACGCCTTGGATATGGCGTGAGGTCTATAACAATACCGGCCGGCAGCCCGGCGTTGCAAATGACGTCCTGCTGACCCTGATCTTTGTAACTCTGGGCCTGATCCTGCTTGGCCTAAGCCAGCGCATCCGCACGCTTCAGGCGGCGCGCGAGGCCCTATCGGCGGAACTGGAGCAGTACGTCTGATATGCCCGTCAATGTAACGCTTGATGTGATGCTGGCACGGCGCAAGATGCGGGCCAAGGATTTAGCCGCACAGGTCGGCATCTCGGAAACCCAGATGTCGCTTCTGCGCACCGGCAAGGTGAAGGGGATGCGGTTCGACACCCTGTCGAAACTCTGTTTCCTTCTCGGCTGTCAGCCCGGCGACATCATGGAATACCTCCCCGACGAGGCCGATCTGACGGCAAAGGGTGTTGACTGAGCGCACGTGCCCCATTGCGGTCACGGAGTTAGGGCTTAAATGACTTTCCGAAGAGGAGCCCCGCCATGTTCAAATCGGTTTGTCTCGCTGCGCTGATCCTGAGCGCGCCCGTGGCCTTCGCGCAGGAAACGATCAGCGAAGGCGCCACTGTCAAGGACGGCGAAGAATGGGTCACCGACGTGGTGGTGACCGCGCGCCTGCCCGGTCCCGCCCTGTGGCGGGTGCGCAAGGGCGACAGCGAGGTCTATGTGCTGGGGGCCATGCCCGTGATGACCAAGCGCATACCGTGGGATTCGAAGCGCGTAGAGCGCGTTATCGGCCTGTCGAATGTGCTGCTCACCGCACCGGAGGCCAAGGGCGGGCTGATCGGCGGTGCGCGCCTTCTGATGGACCGCCGCCTGCCGCTGGGCAAAAAGCTGGATGAGGTCTTGCCGGCCGATCTGTCGAAGCGCTTTTATACGCTGGCCGATACCTATGGTCTGGACCGCGAAAAGTACAAAAAACTGTCGCCCATCTGGGCCGCAGCCACCCTGCGCGAAGACGTCTATGACAAGGCGGGGATTGCCACGCGCGACCCGGAAAAGACGCTGCTGCGCTTTGCCAAGGCGCAGAAGCTGAAGACCAGACCGTCAGGTAGTTTCTCGGTGGCCAAGACTCTGGGGCGCATCGACGATTTCAGCGCCCAGCAAGAGGCGCATTGTGTCGCCGCCACGCTGGATGAGATCGACTTTGCGGTAAAAAATGCCCGCGCCGCCACCGAAGCCTGGGCCATTGGCGACCTCAAGGCCGTGCAGCGTTTGTCGCCGGATTCCGCCCTGCTGGCCTGCCTCGAAGGCGCGCCTTCCACCAAGGCCATGCTGGGGCAGTCTGTGGAACAGACGGTCAGCGCGATCAACACGGCTTTGGGGACGCCGGGTAAGTCGCTGATTGTGCTGCCCTTGTCGGCGCTACTCACCCCCGGCGGGGCCTTACAGCAACTGGAGCAGCAGGGCGCGACCGTAACCACGCCCGCGCTTTGACGTCATATGAATGTCATTGGACCCCGCGCCAGCCGCGCCCTAGACTGATCTCATGAAACTGCTGCCCCTCCTCGCTGCCGCCCTGCTTGTCGCCTCACCGGTTTCTGCTGAGACCCTGCGCCTGATGAGCTACAATATCCGCTACGCCAATCCGCAGGACGTGCCGCCGTGGCCGGAGCGCGGCCCGCGCATGGCGGCGCAGATCGCCTTCCTCGCGCCCGACGTGCTCGGCGTGCAGGAGGCCCTGCTGCCGATGGTCGATGACCTGTCGCAGGGGCTTGAGGACTATGACCACTACGGGGTCGGCCGAGATGACGGCGCGAAAGCCGGCGAAAGCACGACCGTTTTCTGGCGCCGCGACCGCTTTGAAAAAGTCTCAGCCATGACGCAGTGGTGCGGTCAGACGCCCGACACGCCATCGAAGGACGCTGATGCTGCCCTGCCGCGCACCTTCACCCGCCTGATCCTCAAGGACAAACGCAGCGGTCAGGTCTTTGACGTGCGCAACGCCCATTTTGACCATGTCGGCGTCAAGGCGCGCGAAAACTGTGCGGCGCAGATCCTGAGCCTGCCGACGGTGCCGGGCGCGCATCTGATCGTGCTGGGCGATTTCAACACCGGCATGGACAGCGCGCCCTATAAGCGCTTCACCGCCGACACCAGCCCGCTGAAAGACAGCCGCGTGGCCAGCCTGCGCCGCTTTGGCCCGACCGGCACCTTCAACGGCTTCGATATCCGTCAGACGGATGGCGAGGCCATCGACCATATTTTTGTGGATCGCGCCCTGAGCGTCACGCGCTTTGCCACCCTGACCGACAGCTTTTCGGGCAAGGTCATTTCCGACCACTTCCCCATCGTGGCCGATATCGAGCTGAAATAGGGGTATAGGGAACCACAGATGACACAGATTGCACAGATAGGCGCTTCGCGCCTGTGAGGTGGCAACCGAAGGGCTTTCGGCCCGAATCCCTTAATCTGTGCCATCTGTGAAATCTGTGGTTTGACCTTCTCACTTCACCTCAAGCCCGGTGAAAAAATTTCACACGAATTCGCTGCGGCGCTTCTTGACTCTCTCCGGTACCAACCCTAACTCAGGGGCGCGTTAGCACTCGGATATGCTGAGTGCTAACATTCATCTGAATAACATCGGAGACATCATATGAGCTTTCGTCCGCTGGGCGACCGCGTTCTCGTGAAGCGCGTTGAAGAAGAAGCCAAGACCAAGGGCGGGATCATCATCCCTGATACGGCCAAGGAAAAGCCGCAAGAAGGCGAAGTCGTCGCTGTCGGGCCGGGCGCCCGCAACGAAAAGGGCGAGCAAGTCGCTCTGGACGTGAAGGTCGGCGACCGCGTTCTGTTTGGCAAGTGGGGCGGCACCGAGGTCAAGCTGAACGGCGAAGACCTGCTGATCCTCAAAGAATCCGACATCCTGGGTGTGGTTGAGCGTTAATCCGCTCTGTCCCTCCCTATCCCGATAATACGCAACCAAAGGAACACCCGAAATGGCTGCTAAAGACGTACTGTTTTCCTCGGACGCGCGCGACAAGATCCTGCGCGGCGTCAATGTCCTCGCCAATGCTGTGAAGGTCACGCTTGGCCCCAAGGGCCGCAATGTCATCCTTGAAAAGTCGTTCGGCGCCCCGCGCTCGACCAAGGACGGCGTCTCGGTCGCCAAGGAAATCGAACTGGCCGATAAGTTCGAAAATCTGGGCGCGCAACTGATCCGCGAAGTCGCCTCCAAGACCAACGACAAGGCCGGTGACGGCACCACGACCGCCACGGTTCTGGCTCAGGCCATCGCCGTCGAAGGTCTGAAGTCGGTGTCTTCGGGCCGCAACCCGATGGACCTGAAGCGCGGTATCGACAAGGCCGTGGCCGTCGCCATCGCCGAAATCAAGGCCTCGTCCAAGCCCGTCACCTCGAACTCGGAAATCGCTCAGGTCGGCACCATCTCGGCCAACGGCGACACCGAAGTCGGTCAGATGATCGCTGACGCCATGGCCAAGGTCGGCAACGAAGGCGTCATCACCGTCGAAGAAGCCAAGACCGCCGAAACCGAACTGGACGTCGTCGAAGGCATGCAGTTCGACCGCGGCTACCTGTCGCCCTACTTCGTCACCAACCCGGACAAGATGGAAGCGGTCCTCGAAGACCCGTACATCCTGATCTTCGACAAGAAGATCTCGACCCTGCAACCCATCCTGCCGATCCTCGAAGCCGTGGTTCAGTCGGGCCGTCCGCTGCTCATCATCGCCGAAGACGTCGAAGGCGAGGCTCTGGCCACGCTCGTTGTCAACCGTCTGCGTGGTGGCCTGCGCGTCGCCGCCGTGAAGGCTCCGGGCTTCGGCGACCGCCGCAAGGCCATGCTGGAAGACATCGCCATCCTGACCGCCGGTCAGGTGATCTCCGAAGACATCGGCATCAAGCTTGAGACCGTGACCCTCGACATGCTGGGCCGCGCCAAGAAGGTGACGATCACCAAGGAAACCACCACCGTGGTCGATGGCGTCGGTGAAAAGGCGGAAATCGAAGGCCGCGTGGCTCAGATCAAGCAACAGATCGAAGAAACCACCTCGGACTACGACAAGGAAAAGCTGCAAGAGCGTCTGGCCAAGCTGGCCGGCGGCGTCGCGGTCATCCGCGTCGGCGGCTCGACCGAAGTCGAAGTGAAGGAAAAGAAGGACCGCGTCGATGACGCCCTGAACGCGACCCGCGCGGCCGTGGACGAAGGTATCGTTCCGGGCGGTGGTACGGCTCTGCTGAAGGCGTCGAAGAAGCTGGCCGACCTGACCGGCGACAACGACGATCAGACCGCCGGTATCGCCATCGTGCGCAAGGCCCTGCAGGCTCCGATCCGTCAGATCTCGGAAAACGCGGGCGTCGAAGGCTCGATCGTCGTCGGCAAGGTGCTGGAATCGAATGACGCCAACTTCGGCTTCAACGCTCAGACCGAAAAGTACGTGGACCTGGTCGCCGATGGCGTCATCGACCCGGCCAAGGTTGTGCGTACCGCTCTGCAAGACGCCGCTTCGGTGTCGGGCCTGCTGATCACGACGGAAGCCGCCGTGGTCGAAGCCCCGAAGAAGGAAGCGGCCCCGGCTATGCCCGGCGGCGGCATGGGCGGCATGGGCGGTATGGACTTCTAATTTGGCTCACGTCCCGATCCTACGGATCGGGACGTGGACAAAGGTCCATAACGAGAAAATTTTTCTCGAAGCGGTTCTTCGAAGAATTTTCGAGTCTTATGTGGAAAGAGCGGGTCTCACGACCCGCTCTTTTTTTGTTGCCATATATCAATTTTTATGAAATTATGGATATATGAAATTATGGAGGGGTTTATGAGGCAAGTTGAGATTGCAGATTCAGATTATGTACGACTCCAGAAGCTGGCCATACCGTTCGTCGATACGCCCGCCACGGTCATTGGGCGCCTCATTGACCAATACGAAACGATGCTGAATGCCCCGGCTGATCAGGAGGCACCGAAACCCAACGGAGTGACACGATATAGTGCCGCGCAAATCCCGCCTCTGGTTCATACTAAATTGCTCGATGCGCAATTCGCAGGTCAAAAGCCCCTCAAAATGACGTGGGATTCTTTGGTGCGTATGGCGCTTGAAAATGTATTTGCTCACGCCTCATCGGTTTCAGACCTGCGTCGCCTGTCAGGGGCGAATGTTGTCGAGGGGCAGAAGGAGGATGAAGGATATAAATACCTCCGAGAGCATAACTTTTCCTATCAAGGAGTATCGGCTGAAGACGCTGTAAACATTATCCTCCGCTGTGCAAAAACCCTAAATTGCCAAGTCGATATCGAGTTCGAATGGCGCAACAAAGAGGGGGCCTTCATGCCCGGTCAACGCGCGATCGTGTCTATTGAGGCTTAGGACCTATTAAATGGTTGCCTAAAGTTAGCCGGGCAGATTCACTCACAGCATGGAGGTATGCGGCGATGAGTAATTTGTTTCTTTAAAGCGAGACGCAGATGCGGCGGATAGAACCCTTTTTCCTTTATCGCATGGGGTTGCGCAGGTTAATGACCGCCGGATCATTTTCGGGATCATGGCCTGATGCGCCGAAAGCGTATGACCCGGACAAGACGATCACAAAGAGCCAGAATTAACACCCCTGCCGCGCCGCATGGATAATCCGCATGATTTCGATATACCGCGATTGGGGTTTGACACGGTAAATGACGATGTAATTGCGGTAGACAATCAGCTCACGCAGACCTTTCAGCTTCCCTGCTCGGCCCCGCAATGGAAAGAGCTGTAACTGTTCCACCCGTACGCGGAGTTCCTGTCCGAAACTGATGGCGCGCTCCGGCTTATCCTTGGCAATATAACGGATTATCTCAATCAGATCGTCGGCAGCCTGTGGACGCCACTCAACGACATAGACGTCAGGCCCCACGCTTCAAGCCTGCGATCTCAGCGTCCAGACGTGCCATAACCTCGGCATGCGGTATATTGGGGCGCGGGTCGTCGAGCGCTTCCTGCACCTGAGCAGAGACCCATTCCTGATAGGCCGTGTCTTCGGCCTGCGACTGTAGATAGTCCTGAATAACGTCGCTCAGCACATCATCAACCGCGCGCCCTTCGGCTTTAGCCGCCGCGCTGAACGCCGCCTTTAAATCGGCCTCTATCTCGAAACTGAATGTGGCCTTGCCCATACCGGTCCTCGCAACCGCTAACATTGCCTGCACAGGCTAACACAAAACCGGACAAGGCCAATACCGGTTTCAACCTGCCCTCACTTGCCAACGGTTCGCAGAGGCCGCTAGTGGCCAAAGCGTGTGAGGCAAACAGAAAGACGCAGAGCAGAGGGGCCTAGGGTCCGGACTCACTACAGCCACCAGATAACAGCGGCGGCGAGTGCGACGGCGCTCAAGAAGTTTTTGATGTTTCGGTCAAAGCGTGTGGCGAGGCGACGCCAGTCCTTTAGACGGCAGAACATGCGCTCAATGACGTTGCGCTGTTTGTAGATAGCCTTGTCGTATTCGTATTGGATTTTGCGGTTCTTGCGCGGCGGAATGATGGGCTCGGTACCGCGCGCGTCGAGCCATTCACGCAGGGCCTGGCTGTCATAGCCTTTGTCGGCGACAAGTTCGGCGGAGGGCGGCAGGGCCTCGATGCACAGCTTGGCCACCTTGCAATCGTGGACGTTGCCGGGTGTCAGGAGCAGGACGTGAGGACGCCCCTTCGCGTCGCAGAGGGCGTGGAGTTTGGTGTTGCGTCCGCCCTTCGTGCGGCCGATACCATGAGCCAAGGCCCCCCTTTTCCCCCTCCCGCGCAGCGGTGGACCTTGATGCAGCTGCTGTCGATGAACAGCCGATCCGGCGCATCCTCGGCACCCGCAAGCGCGCTGAAAATGCCCTCCCATATGCCACGTTCGGACCAGCGGACGAAGCGATTGTAGAGCGTCTTCTTCGGCCCATAGATATCGGCGCAATCCGCCCAGCGACACCACAACGCAGTGCATGGACGATGCCGCTCAGAACCCGGCGATCATCAACACGCGGCTTGCCCCGTACATCAGTCGGCAACAGGGGCTCGATCCGCTCCCATTGCGCATCGGAAAACCAAAAGAAATCAGCCATCTCACAACCTCTCGGACGAGGCAGTGAATCACAACATCCCACCCATGAAAACCCGCTTATTGGGTCCGGACCCTAATTCCCCAGGGCCATAAAGTCATAGACATTGGCCGGGCGGGTCACCACGATCGAGATCTTCTCTTCGAAAATCTGGATTTCGCCGCGCGCCACCGGGTGGTTGTTGGCCAGTATCCACACCTCATCGTGTTCACGCGCGTCCAGCGGGATGACCGCGCCGCGGCCCATGCGCAGAAGCTGCTGCATCGGCAGGACGGACCGCCCCAGAAGCACTGAGATTTCCACCGGTACGGAATTGACCTGAGACGACACGCTCGACTTGATCCCTTGAATGCCCATATAGAGCGCAATCCGATAAAGTGGGCACCACTTTTCGGAAAAATTGCGCTACCAACCAAAATCCCTGAGTGTGATGCATTTCTAAACGCATCACACGATAGGGAAGAACCCTCCCCCATCCGCCGCAGAATGGCCGAACATGCTGAACGACAGGTTAAGCCCCGCAGATTCCGATGACACTCAGCCCGATTTTGTGTCCCCGGACTTTTTCCTGAAAGACCCTGAGAACGGTCTGCCGGAATGGCGCGTCTCTGCGGGTCAGGTGTCCTATCCCGACGCCGTAGCCGCGATGGAGGCGCGCGTCGAAGCCATCCTCAGGGGCGAAGCGCGCGAACTGATCTGGCTGATCGAGCACCCGCCGCTTTATACGGCCGGCGTGTCGGCCAAACGCGAAGACCTGCTGGAGCCCGAGCGGTTCGAGGTTTTCGACAGCGCGCGCGGCGGGCAGTTCACCTATCACGGCCCCGGTCAGCGGGTGATCTATGTGATGCTGGACCTCAACCGGCGTACAAAGGACATCCGCGCCTTTATCAAGGCGCTGGAAGGCTGGATCATCGGCACGCTATGGCAGTTCAATGTCGAAGGTCATATCCGTGACGGGCGCGTTGGCGTGTGGGTCGAACGGCGCGACCGGGGGATTACCCCTATTCCCGAAGATAAAATCGCGGCCATCGGCATCAAGCTGCGCCGCTGGGTCAGCTTTCACGGCATCAGCCTGAATGTCGAGCCGGACCTCAGCCATTTCAATGGTATAGTGCCGTGCGGCATCTCGGAACACGGGGTAACCAGCCTGATTGATCTGGGCCTGCCGGTAACGATGGATGAGGTGGACTACGCCCTGCGTCAGCAATTTATCGAACGCTTCGGGCCGGTGGACTTGCGCGAATAACCGTCAAACCGCCTCGATGGGCTCGGCAAATCGCGTGGAACGCCCGTACCTGTTCGCCCCTCGTTCGCCGGGCATCGCGCCCAAGTCAATGGCCGCCCACAGCAGCACCAATGCGCCAACAAAGTCGAGGAAGTTATCCGGGCGTGGCCACACCATCATAAAGGCAATCAGGATCACCGCCGCCCACCAGCCGGAGCGCCCCCGGTCGTGCAAACGCTTCGACAACACGCACGCGGCACAAAACAGCAGTGCTGGATAGACCACCCACCCGGTCAGCACGCGCGGCGCGCCGGTAATGGCCGAGTCATAGATCATGAACAGCCCGACCAGCACCGCCAGGGCGATCAGGAACGGCGTTTGCCGCACCCGTCCGGTGGACGAAAAGAACAGCTCGCTCCAGTCGATTTTCTGGTTCATGATCCATCCCACGAAAAAAGCGGGAACACAAAGTCCCCGCCTTTTCGCTTAACACCGTCAACCGCTTGAGAAAAGACGCTTATCTGAGGCAGCGCTGCTTTTCTACCGCCGCTATTGCATCAGGCGCACCACGCTCAGCTTGCCACCGATGATGTTAAATGCCTGAATCAGCTCGTTGGCACTCTGGGCATCGAAATAGTGCTGGGCATCCGTGGCGCACGATTTCAGCGCGCTCAAAGCGGTGGGGTCCGTCACCCCCAGACCGATAACGAAGATTTCGATATTCTTGCCCTTGGCGTATTTACAAACATTATCCTGAACCGTGTAAGTCGGGGCAACCAGCTTCGCATCCGTCACCTGCCCCTTCTCGGCCGATACAGCTACCCCATTGGAGTCGGTATACATGGTGTTAGCTCCATCGGTCATCAGCACAATGACCTTCTTCGGCTCTTTGTTCTTGACGTCGTAAGCCAGACCTTCCTTGAACGGCGCCGGCGGAGACAGGGTATTCACGCCCCATATCAGTCCGCCGGGGATATAGGTACGAGGCTGATAACCGCCAATGCTGTGAACCAGACCATCTATCGATGCAGTTACGGTCGCTTTGTTATTACTAAGGGGCTGTATCGCCGTCGGGCACTGCTGCGAGGTTTCAAGGGCACCGGTATAGGCGGTGAGCGGGTCGGGCATCAGGGCCATCTTGGTCTTGGTATCGACCTGATGGCGCACACAGCCGTACCATTTGTAGTTTGTCGGACCGCTACAGGTCTCATAAGGCGCAACTGTCACGGTTGTACACACCTGATCCTTCCGGCAGGTAGCCGGCTTTATGACACCGTCTACATTGGTGGTACACGGGTACGTGGTTCCCGGCGTGCAGGTTGTCTTGGTCGTATTAGTCTTACAGGTCTTGGGCACGGTGTAGTCGGCGCCGACCGAAACCCAGGTCTGACCGCGATTGGCCACGCCGACATTGACATAGTTGGCATAGGGAACGACGGCGACCTTGACATAGTCCTTGTTGGCATCGGTCATGACGGTGTTGATAAGGTTCTTCGCCGCCGTCTTCAGTACGTCCAGACGCGTTTTCGTGCCATCGAGCTTATCGCTCATGGAGAAGGTATTATCGAGCACCAGCGACAATTCCAGCGTGCCATTGGCCGCCTGGATCGTCTTGCTGAGCACCTCATAAGGCATCTCCTTGATGTTCACGACGCCCAGAAGAAAGGTTTTATAGCTCCCCTTGGCCGTCACATAGTAGGTGCGCGTCGCCGTATCATATTGGAACTGGTCTATGGCTACCTTGTCCGGATTGTCGCCCAGTTCCTTATTGAGGCGTAAGGTCGCTGCCGTCCTGGCCTGCTCAACCGTAGACGGACGCAGGATCGCCACGGCCAGGGTCGCCGCATCCAGCGCATCCTGCGCCTTGGCCCGACGCGAAATGACGGTCGAAAAATCCAGCGCGCCGGCCATGGCCGCCGTCAGCAAAAAGAAAAACATACCGAACATAACGGCCGTGTTGCCACGGCGATCGCGGAAGAAGTCAGGCTGGCGCATGGTGTATCCGTGTATCTGTATCGGCTTTATCCCTGCAATTTACGCGCCAAAGCTTAAGATTCGCTCTATTGCAAAAACCCTGTAATGCCGCGCACGGAAACACCTGGAAATACCTGAAAGAAATCAGGAAATATCACCTACTTAGTCAGGCGCGTGCTCTGGATCGAGTAGAAGACCTTGGCCAGAGTCGAGGTCAACTGGCTTGAGGCCGTTACATCGTAGAAGTATTCCGGACGGCTGGCGCAGGATTTGAGCATGTCGGAATTACCCTCCATGACGCGGATCGTATAGACGGTGATCCCCAGATCCTTGGCCGCCTGACAGGCCAGCAGCGTGCGGGCATTGATCGTGGAGGCCGAGGTGCTCCACCGGTTCTGCGTGTTTTCACCGTCGGTAATGACGATCATGTACTTGTAGTTGGTCTTGTCGCTGTAGGGCTTGGCCGTATTGAACGGCAGTTCCGGCGACAGAAGCTCCATGCCCCACTGCACACCGATGGTGATATTGGTATTGCCGGCCGGCGTCAGCTTCTGGGCATGGGCTCGCACAGCGGCGATATCCGTGGTCAGCCCCATCACCGGCAAAAGGTTATTGGTGGCACATTTGGCTGCCGGATAGAGGGTGTCGGCATTGGACGCGATAGGAGATTGTCCCGACACATCATAGGGTTGTTTACGGTCGATGACGCAACCGTTCCAGCTGTCGGTGCCGACCCCCAGAAGGTCCGAATTGGCCGTAATGGTATCATTGCCCTTGATGGTGGTCGTCGATCCTGAGCCATAGCCCCCGGCGCTGGTCGGCGTCGCGGTGATCGTGCCGCTATACTGTGCATAGTAGTTATTGGGGCGGCCGTAATAGTCCGCCCATGGCCATGCCGTCGAATTGCTGGCGTTGTTGGTGCGCGCCCAGGTCGTCGTCGCATAATAGTCCGTTCGCGACACAACCGTGTAATTACAGTTGTTGTAGTAATAGTAGCCCGCCCTGCAAGATCCGTTACTTTGGGAATAGTAGGAGGTCACAAACACCCGGTAGGTGCCACCACTGGTCGTATAGGCATATATCAGCGCATTGGCTTTGCAGGCGGCGACATCCGCCGCACCGCTGCACATCAGGTCGCGCGTCGTCCCCACGGAGGTACAGCGATCCGCCGTCATGCTGCTGCCCGTGCAGCTATAGGTATAGGGCGTCTCGCCGAACTCCCCGGCGATGCCGGCGGCCGGAACGCCCTGAATATTCACCTGCGTATCGAACGGCACAATACCGACTCTGGCGTCCCACACATTCTGACCATTGACCAGCAGAGAGGCCAGAACGCTGTCCACTGCGGCCTTGAGGTTGGTCATGCGCGAATCCCGCGACATGGACCCCGTCGAGTCGAGCACCAGAGCGATTTCGGATTTACGCATTTCGGCTTCGGCGGTCGAGGTCGCGCCGATGCTGAGCGTTTTGATGCCCATCATACTCAGAAAGGTCGTGTTGATCTGGGCCCTGGCCGTATAAACCGCCGTCTTGTGCGAACCACTCGTTTCGAACGTCAGGCCTTTTGATGTCGGTGTAATGCCGCTGTCTGTCAGGTTGAGATTGAACACGGTGTCTGCGGCGGCCTTGGCGGCGGTTTCGTCTTTAGCCATCAAGGCCCCACGCAGCGCCGCTGCATCGGCTGCGTCCTGAAGCCGGTTGCTCTGCTCGTTGGCCAGACTGAACTCGACCCCACCCCCGGCGGCCGCCACCACAGTGGCCGCAAGCAGACCAAAAACAATCAGGGTGTTGCCGCGAGTATTACCCCAGAAACCCGCCTTCAGCGCATGGCCGCGGTTTTGGCGCAGACGACCGCCCGATTGCTTCAACATGTCATTTCTGCCCCAAAGGATGCACAGTTGCAGCAAATTTTATAAGAAATACATTAATGACGGAGAAAGAAGCATCCCTAACGCGCCGTTAAGCCCAATACGTGTTTACCGTAAACGGCGGGAAGCCTTACGGCCTTTTTCCCTGCGCCAGCCCAAGACCTTCACAGAGCGCCTGAATATCCGGGCTCAACTGTGCCTCCCAGCGGCGGCGACCGCCATCGGGATGCGGAAACTCGATGGCGCGGGCGTGCAGCATCAGGCGCGGCACGCGCAGACCGTCCAGACTAAGCGCGCCGCCGTAGCGGACGTCTCCCGCAATGGGACAGCCCAGATGCGCCATATGCACGCGGATCTGATGCATCCGGCCCGTAAACGGCTCACACTGTACCAGCGCCGAGGTGTCGGTACGGCTGAGCACGCGATAGGTGGTGCGGGCGGTCAGGGCGTCCGGATGATCGGCGGCGCAAACGCGACTATAGGCCTCCCGCCCGATCTCTTCGCGGCGCAGGGGCACGTCGATGACGCCTTCGTCCGCAAGATTTTGCGGATTGGCGACGATGCAGACATAGGTCTTGTGCACATCGCGCGCGGCTATGGCATTGCCGACAAAGGCCGCCGAGGTGCGCGTCTTGGCCGCCAGAATAATGCCCGACGTGTCGCGGTCCAGCCGGTGCAGCAGGCGCGGCTTGTTACCATTCGAGCGCGCAAAGGCCCACAGCATGTCATCGAGATTATGGAAATTGCCGCGCCCGCCCTGTGACGACAGGTTGGATGGCTTGTTAAAGCCCATAATCACCCCGTCTTCGTGGATCAGCATGGATTTGACCCACACGATCTCTTCGTCAGATAGTTTCAGCGGCCGGTCGATGGCCTTGGGGTTTTTGGGCGTCTGGACGGGGCGCGCCCAGCCCTTTGCTTCGCGCTCGGCAATGGCGGCTTTGTGCTGCGGCGACTGACGCGAGGCCTTTTTACGGTTGAGCTTGTCCTGCTTTTTCGGGGTCATGCGCGGCTCATACTATAGCCGTGTGCGCTTGCCCATAGGCCTTTCAGTCCTCACGTCGTTTGCCCGCCCCGCGACGGCCCCGAAAGCCGGAGCCGCTCAGCGAGCCAAACAGCGCCGCCAGAATGATCAGGGCCCCCAACGCAAAGGCGGCCCAGACGGCCAGCCATTGCCCGCTGATACCGATATTCAAAGCGCGCAATACCTGCCCGGCCTCGTAGGGGGCATAGAGGGCCAGCACCACCACAGCCGCAAAGACGGCAGCGACGATCCCAGCCCCTATCTTCAAAATCCGCACGACCTGGCTCATCCGTCACCTCACTTTGGAGAGCCGAGCCTATAGCCTCTCGTTAGCGATGACCAGCCATACGCACCGGCCCGACCGGACGGCGCAGGGATTGACGCAACGGCTGTGCTGACGGCTGCGCCAGCAGGTAAAACAGTACGAAGATACCCGCCCCCAGGGCCAGCAACTGCCACCAGCCGGAGCGATTGAGATCATGCAGACGGCGCGTAGTGACCGCTATATAGGGGACTAGCAGCAGTATCGGCGCGATGTAGAGCCAGCTCAGCCCAAAGGCCCCGTCTATCAGGGCGGCGGCACAATAGACGCCGACAAACAGCAACAGGAAGCCGCCATATTCGCCGCGCGACGCCCGGCCTTTGAAGTCAAAAGCGCGCGCAAGGCCGCTGCGCACCGCCGCCTCAAAGCCTGTCGTGCGGTGCGGCGCACCAAAGCGGTTCGGTCCGGTGGGGTGAATGACAAACGGCAGAAAAGCCGGCGCGATCCACAGCAGCAGAACGGCCAGTTGTTGCAGGGTTTCCGGTGACATAGCGCGTCTCCTTCATCAACGTGAAGGTCAGTCTGGACGTGAAATGGGCCGGAAATGGGGAGCGATTATCACAGAGCTGAGAGGGGAATGTAACTATCCCCGCAGGTTCGGTAACGCCTTGACCAGTTTATGAGGGATGAGAACCAACACCAGACTGAGGATGGCACTCACACCCATCTGCCAGCCTTGGGCCACTATCGAGCTGCCTGATATATCGGTGGCGATCATGCCCAGCCAAGGCCCCAGCCGGATCATGGCGGTATAGGCAAGATACAGACCGAAGAAGCGAAAAACCACAGCCTGCCACGCCTCGACTCCAGCACCGCTCTCAGAAGCCGCCTGCTGGGGCGGGGTAATTTGCCGGGCAATCCAGCCCGCCATCAGCCACAAACCGAGAATGAACGTCAAAAAAACGGCTATGGTCACAAGCGCCACGCCCCTCGACTGCGCATCCATTGTCGGCAAAAGAGGAAACGCGGCCGAAAACTCAAGCAATCGGCTGAATACATATATCGCCAACAGGCGGGCAGATATGAAGGCAATATCATAAGGCGTCACGCCTTTGGCAGATGTCTGATCGGTTTGCATAGCTATTCCCCCCTTTGCTGCTGTTTCTTTTCCCGCAATTGTGCCCAGTATTCAAGCCTTTGTCGCGTCTTGCCCTCGTGCCCCTCGCCTTTCGGATCGTAGAAGCGCGGGCGTTCCATACCATCCGGAAAATAGTTCTGACCCGAAAAGCCGTCAGGGTCATCCGGGTCGTAGATATAGCCTTCGCCATAGCCCAGTTGCTTCATCAATTTGGTAGGCGCATTGCGGATGACTTCGGGCGGGTCGAGCGTCGCGGTGTCCTTCGCCGCCTTCATCGCCGCCTTGAAGGCCGTATAGACAGCGTTCGATTTGGGGGCCGAGGCCATGTGGACAAGCGCCTGAGCAATGGCCAGTTCGCCTTCCGGAGAGCCCAGCACCTCATAGGTTTCGCGCGCCGCATTGGTCATGATCAGCGACATGGGATCGGCATTGCCGATGTCTTCGGAGGCCATGCGCTGCATCCGCCGCACGATGTACAGCGGGTCTTCGCCGCCCTGTAGCATCCGCGCAAACCAGTAGAGTGCCGCATCGGGGTCGGAACCGCGCACCGACTTATGCAGGGCCGAGATCAGGTTGTAGTGGCCTTCGCGGTCCTTATCGTAATTGGGACGGCGCTTTTGCAGGTTTTGCAGCAGGGCCTCGCTATTCAGCGGCGCCTCAAACCCCATCGAGGCCAGAGACTCGATCAGGGTCAGCAGATAGCGCCCGTCGCCGTCGGCCAGCCCTTTCAACGTCTCCTTCGCCTCGTCCATCAGCGGCAAGGCGTGCCCCAGATGCGTTTCGGCGCGGGTGATAAGCTTGTCCATCGCCTCATCATCGAGGCGCTTCAGCACAAACACCTGACAGCGCGACAAAAGCGCGCCGTTCAGCTCAAACGACGGGTTTTCCGTCGTCGCCCCGATCAGGGTGACCACGCCGGCTTCGACATAGGGCAGGAAGCTGTCCTGCTGGGCGCGGTTAAAGCGATGAATTTCATCGACAAACAGGACGCTGCGCACCCCTTGGTTGCGGCGGGCCTGCGCGTATTCAAAGGCCTTTTTCAGATCGGCGACGCCGGAAAAAACAGCCGAAATCTGCTGAAACTCATAGCCGACGCTGGCCGCCAGCAACCGCGCTATTGTCGTCTTGCCGACGCCCGGCGGCCCCCACAGGATCAGCGACGGCAAAAACCCGCGATCAACGGCGCGCGCAATGGCCCCGCCTTCGCCCAGCAGGTGGTCCTGGCCCACGATCTCGGACAAGGCCTGCGGCCGCAAGCGCTCAGCCAGCGGCTTGAACCCTTCGGGAGTTGCGGTCAGGGTCGGAGCGGACGGCGTCAGGCCAGCCGCCTGAAACAGGTCATGGGGCGCAGAAGACATGGAACATGTATAGAACATGTTGCCGGGACAGGAAAAGCCGTGAAATGGACCGTCGTCGGGTTTTTTCCGGGGGGTTGAGCCCCGACTTCTTCTCCCCGTGCTCAGGCGATAGAGGAGATATCAGCCCGACTTTTTATACGGCGTGCCGTCGGGCCATTTGCCGATGCGGGCGGCGCGTTGTTCGCGCATCTGCGCCTGTTTGTCGGCCCAGGCCTTTGACCACTCACCGTGCGGAGAGGCCGCGGGCGTTGCCTCTGGTTTCGCTTCTTCTGTCTGTTCAGGGGCTGCCTCCCCTCTCGTCACGGGGCTGCCTGTCTCCTCTTCTCTAAGCCCGTCAGGGCGCGACGGAGGCTGTGGATCGGCGCGAGGACGACGAGACGCAGCGGGCGTTTCGGTCGGAGTTGCCTCCTTGACCGGCTTCGATTTCGCCTTCAGCAGTGGCGTGTATATCCCCCGCAACATCCGCTCGACGGCCATGATGGCGCGGGCGGTGCGACCAATCTCGATAGCCGTGGTGGGGCGCGGCGCGGTTTCGAGCGCGGTCAGAATCTGATCCGCAAGGCGCATCAGGCGGTCATAGGCGGCGGTGTGGGCGGCGGGGATGTGAGGGGCGATCTGTGTCATGGGCTCAGCATGACAGAGGTTCACGCGGCGGGGACAGATTGTGAGAAAACGCGCTTAAGCGATTGAAATTGTGCATGTCGCAGCGGGGATAGATTTTTTTGCCACAGATAGTCACGGATGGCGGGCTTTGCCCGCCGAACACGGATGATGCGTGCTCCGGACTTCTCAGGCGCACAATGAATATCCATGAGGCCGCGCCAGCGGCCATCCGTGTCTATCCGTGGTAAAAATCGTACAGGCAGTTCTCACGCCTTGGTAAACAGGCGCACGCCAAAGACCGGACCAGCGGTCTTCCCCTCCTGCGGATTGAACTTGACCGTGACCTTTTGTTTGCCACGCGTCAGTTCGTGCGGGATGGGGTAATCGACGTCGATCCACGCGCCCGGCTGACGGCCCGACAGGCGCTCATGCGCGATGACCGTGCCGTCGATCTCGATGGTGAAGCTGCGGTTGAATTCCGAGCCCCAATAGGTCGCCTGAAGCACCAGCGGGCCAGAATCGTTTTTGCCGTCCTTGGTCGTCTTCATCTCAAAGCTGAAGAAGCCCCCGGTGCGGGCGTCGCGGCCATTACGGGCGCGATAGACCACCGGGTAGGAGTTGCCGCCGGTTTGCAGGTTGTGGTCGCGTTCGGGCTGCATTTCGCCCAGATGCGTGACATCGACCGAACGGTTGGCAATATCTTTCAGACGGGCCTGTTCGGCGCGATAGGCGACCTGGGCCTGCGCCCATTCCGCGTCGCTGTAGCGGTTGAAATAGACCGCTGTGCGGCGTTCGTACTGCGCATAGAAAGGACGGAAAGTCATATCCCCCGGACGTCCTGAGCCTTTGGATACATATACCGCTTCGGCCACCGAGACGGGTTGGAAGCTGCCGATCAGATCGGAGCCGACCAGTGCCGGGGCATCGCCTTCCCACGGCTTATCCGCCGGCCCCAGATCGGCGGCCAGCACCATCGGGCCGCGCAGCAGGGCCACGACCTTGTCATCGCCGGCTGCGGTCTCAAAACGCAGCTCCAGCGGCAGGTCGAGCGTCACCACGTCGCCCGCGCGCCATTTGCGGGTGATCAGGGCATAGCCGTCGCTCATCCTGGCCAGGGCCGGCTTGCCATTGACGCGCAGGCTTGAGGTTTTGGCCCAGCCGGGGATGCGCACGGCCACGGTAAAGGTCTTCGTGCCCGAAAGCTGGTTTAGTTTCAGCGCCACCTGCCCCTCATAGGGGTATTTGGTGGTCAGTTCGAACGCCGCCTTTTGCGCCGCCCAATTGACCTTTGACGGGATGAACAGGTTGACGAACAGCGTTTTGTCCTGCTGCCAGTAGATCGAATCCCCGTGCTTGGAATGGGTTTCGATCCCCGACAGCACGCAGCACCAGAAGGAGTTTTCCTCATCGGAGAAGCCGCGCGCTGTGCCCGACATCAGCGGCATCATATAGGTGAACATGCCGGTTTTCGGGTTCTGATGCGCCAGCATGTGGTTGAGGTGCGCACGCTCGTAATAGTCGAACCACGCCGCCTTCGGCGACCAGCTATACAGGTGCCGCGTCAGCTTCAACATATTGTAGGTGTTGCAGCTCTCGCAGGTCTGCTCGGTGATATGGGCCGAGATGGTGTCCGGTTCGAAGAAGTATTCCCGGTCGGCATTGCCGCCAATGACGAAGCTGTGGTGGTTGACGACGCGCTCCCAGAAGAAGCTGGAGGCGGTCTGATACTGCGGCTTCTGCGTCAGTTCATAAAGGCGCGCCAGACCGATCAGCTTGGGCACCTGCGTATTGGCGTGGTTGTTGGCCAGCTTGTCTTCACGGGCCGCCAGCGGGTCAAGCATCCGGTGGTGATAGAGCCGCTCCGACAGTTTCAGCCAGCGCGGATTGTTCGTGCGGCTATAGAGTTCAGCGAAGCTCTCATTGATGCCGCCGTGTTCACAATCGAGCACCTTCTGCGTCTGGGCGTCGTCCAGCGCCGCAAAGACCTTTTCGATATAGCCGCCCAGCTTTTCGGCCACCGGGATGCCGCGGTCGATGCCGCAATAGGCCTGCGCGTCCAGAAGCCCGGCAAACAGCTTGTGCCAGTTATAGAAGGGCACCCAACAGCCATTGAGATCGAAGCCCGCCGAGCGGATATCGCCCGCCATGATTTCGGGGAAGATTTCCTTGCCATCGACGATGGAGCCGTCCTTACGCTTGCGCATAAAGCCCGCCGCATAGCCGTCGCCCTGCGCCGCCTGCACCTTTTCGAGTTCGGAAATAATGTAGTGGATGCGGGTCACACATTCGGCATCACCCGTTTGGGCGTGCATCAGCGACAGGGCCGACAGATAGTGCCCCAGCCCCTCACCCGCGATGGTGTCGGATTCCCAGCCGCCGTAAATCTCCCCCTTCACCGGCAGACCGGCGAACTTGTGATAATTGTGCAGGAAGCGGTCGGGCGAGAGGAACAGCAGATAGCGTCGGTTGGCCTCTACAGCGTCAAGAAAGGGCGACGGCAGCAGGCGCACCTGCGTCAGCGGAATGGGCGTAGCGACGATGGGGGCTGAGGCCACGGCCGGGCCGCCGATGGCGGTCAGAAGCGTCAGGGCCCCCGCTCCACACAGCAAGGCGCGGCGATCGGTTTGAAAGGTCGTGCGGATCATCTGGCGTTTCCCTGTGTCAGGCGCGGTTCAGGTCTATGGTGACGGGTTCGGCTTTCAGCGGGACCGCATAGGCGCCCAGAGCCTTATCGGCCTTGAGGCTATAGGGCCTGGCCCCCTTCACCGTGGTTTCAAAATTCACGTAGGCGACGGGCGTTTGAGCGTCGGCAGCCGCCAGGGTCAGGTGCACCTTACCGCTGACGCTGTCATAGGCGACCTCCGCGATCTTACCGGCATCCAGCGTGATCCACAGACCCGCCGGAGCGATAAAGACGCGGCGGCGGGCGCTGTCCTTGGGCGCAAGACGGATCACGCCATCGGACGTTTTGACTATGCCGCCAAAGCCGGTCCAGCCGAACACCGGGTGTTTAACCAGATACGAGGCCGAGGTCACGGCGTGACCGAAGAAGCTCATGCCGTAGTCGCCATTGATGGCGTCCCACTTCATGGCGTCCGGGAAGGAGTGGAAGGCCGCCGAGGCAAAACCCTCTGCGTCGATATTGGTCAGCGAGCCCATCAGCCCGCCATAGGCGACGCGCAGCATGTAGAGGTCATCCGGCGTTTCGCGGTAGGCGTCGAACAGCGGCACGGCATTGAGCGACGAGCCGTAATGGTGCAACTGACGCTCAATCCGCGACAGCTTGCCGGTATAGAGGAAGTCCCAGAAGCGCCGTGCCGAGCCGTTATAGCCCCAGTGCGGGATGGCCGGATCATAGGCCATGATGACTTCGCGCGTGACATCGGCCTTATCCTGATGGCCGAAATAGCGCATCCACATATAGACTTCGGCCTGACCGGTGGAATCCCACGGCATTTCCGAGCCGAACGGATATTTCAGCGTCTTCCAGATTTCGACGCGGCCTTTCATCAACGCCTCGACCTCTGCGGCCAGTTCGGTCCAGCCTTCCCGCTTCAGATCGAGCAGGATGTAGAGGAAGACATCGCCTTCCATCTGTCCGAACTGCGTATAGTAAGGCGCCTTGCTCATCATGGCCTTGATGGTTTCCGCCGCCCGCGTCAGATAGGTCTGCCAGGTTTCGCCAGCCGTCATGCCCGTGTGGTAGCGGCCGAGGCGATACAGCGTCCACCACGCCGCCGCCGGGTGCGGATAGTTGTACGACCGCCCCAGATCGGCGGCGTGCTTGCGGTCCCAGGCTGACCACACCTTCCAGTTCAGAGACGCATCATAGGTGCCCTTGGGCATCCCTTCGGGGTCATAGAACATCAGCGACTTGCGCACGCCGTACTTATCGAGGCCGTCCGGCGTCTGGATTTGCCCCCACAGGGTGGTGTTGGCGAAGCGCTCGAACTTTTGCACCTCTTCGGGCTTCGGATTGTCGAGCTGTTTCATGATGGCCGCCAGCCACGCCCCGGCCCCGCCTTCGTCGGACAGGCCCGACACCCAGACGCGATTGTCCTGAAGCACCAGCGCGTTCTTTTCGCGGTCGTAAATCATGATTGACGGCGAGCGTTTGAACGGATCATCGGGGTTTTCGTACCACTGCTTCGTGGTCAGGAAGTGCCCCATATCGGCCACGGCCTCGGCTTGCGGCTTGGTCACCTTGTAATGGACGGTCTGCTGCGTGCCGTCGGCATAGGTCAGGGTCAGGCGCGCGCGGCCCAACGTCTTGCCCGCCACGCTGTATTTCAGCCAGCCACCCTTGACGCTGCCCGCAGGCGTGACCTCCAGCGCGCCCTGCGGATGCACCGCGAAGGCCGTGACCGCCTTGGGCGCATGGACGAACAGGTCGGCGGGCAGGTCGGTCGGCACCACATAGCCGGGGATGCCCACGGCGACCGGACGGCCCTGTTTGATCAGGGTCGGCTCGATCTCACGGATCGAGGGCGACAGTACGAATTTCAGCGCCACGCTGGTCGATTGCCCCGGCTTCAGCATCAGCGACGTGGGCGTGTTCCACTGTTCGACGCCCTTCCATTCGCTGTCGGCAAAGCCCTTGGCGTGCGTCATCCAGCTATAGAAGCCTTCGAACGTCATATTGCGCGGCTCGATATCGCTGTAGATGGCCGGCTTTTTGTCGGCGTCGCGCGTGTTGAGGATCGGCTTGTACAACTCGAACTTCGCCGTATCGCTGGCGGGCAGCACCAGCAGCGACGGCCCCTGCCCGTTCAGACGGTTGACCTGAAGATAGCCGGCATTCAGGCCGACGTAAGGGTCGTAAAACGAGGCGACATCATGAGCCTCATCGAGGTGACGCCCGCTGATGATATTGTCGAAGACCATGGCCATGCCCAGACCGCCGACTTCAATCGTCTTTTGGGTGGGGTTCGTCAGAGTAAAGCGCAGGACCAGCTTGCCCTCAGACACACTCCACGTCCGCACCACCTTCAGCGGCATATCGGCACCGAGGCTGGGGGTGATGTCCGCCGAGGCCAAAGCGCCTTTCGGCTTGGGCAGGGCCTTGACCTTGACGCGGCGATAGGCCGTCGAATGGTCGCTCCAAGTCTTGTCGCCTTCGGCGCGCACACGCAGGTCGAGATCGCCCAGACGGTAGCAGCCATCGCCCAGACGCTGGGTGAAACGGTGACGCGGGGCGAAGTCGAAGCCGCCCCCCACGCCCTTGGGGGCCAGCGAGACGAGGGTTTGGGAGGTTTCCTGAAGCTCGATATGAAAGTCCGGCGTTTCGTGAACGGTGGTTTGCGCCTCCGGGCTGTTCCAGGCCAGCCCTGCTGTATCCGCGGCCTGCGCCAGAGCGGGCGCGGCCAGTGCTGCGGCCATAGCCGTCAGACTGGTACGGCGGGTCAGGGTCGAAACGGCGGATGGCGTCATGGTTCACTCCCTCGGGTGAAAAAGAGTTTTATTCGCGAAAAATACTCAGGGTTATTCTTCGCGCTAAGGCAACAGGTTCGCCTGATCTTTGTCGGCGAACGTAAAAGAGGGCGTCCACCACCTCGCCAGGGACGGCAGATGGTGGACAACCCGGAGAGTGGCAGGCCCTGACAACCCGGAGGAAGTCAATAATGCCGTCAGGACCGAACGCCAGAGGGACAGAACTCTCATCACCGGAATTGCGAGGTGCCCGTCCGCGAAAAATGTAACCCCGCTTGGCGGGCGGGGTCAAATATAAAATATACGATTATTAAAAATAATTGTCGGAGTTATTGCGCTCGCTCACTGCGCGACTGCCATGGAGCCGCACCTACCGGCTTATGTCCTTTGATCTGTAAGACCGCAAAACCGGTGCAGAACGGCTAGTGGTCTGATTTTGACATTTGCTACCGCTTGCCGCACGCTCGATGGCAAATGTCAAAATCTTTAAGACCACTAGCAACTTTATGATTCTAGTGGAATTTTCAAATTTGACATTTGATTACAATGGTCGCGGCAACTGGGTATCAAATGTCAAATTCATTCCACTCGTGATAGCCCCTTCGGTGGCGTGAGGCCCACTTCCGCAACCTTTAAGAGAGCGTCGTTATGTCACGAATTGTTAACGGCAAAATTATATGTCTTAACACTATTATGGCATGGTGTGATCGGCTTTGATGTCAGAAATCACGCCCGCCAGAACCTTGTGGGGCGTGATTTTATGAAGACGTTCAAGGTGTTCCGTCTGGCAACGCGCCAGCGCGTGTCACACTCTGCGGCGGATGGCAGCCGTTTAGGCTTCCGTCTCGACAAGGCCGCCCATGCCTGCGTGATAGCATCGTTTCTGGTCCTGTCGGCCTGCGGTGGGGGCGGAGGCGGCGGGGGTGGCGGCAACGCCTCGGGCGGCGGAACGACCCCGCCTCCGGTCGTGGCCAAGCCGACCAACACGGAGGCCAGCCGCTTTCTGGCTCAGGCGACGTTTGGCCCGACGGATGCCGAGATTGCCTCCGTCACCGCAACCAGCTATGGCGACTGGATAACCGCGCAGATGGCTCTGCCGCTGGGGCCGACGCACCTGTCGGAAATGGATGCGCGGCTGGTCGATCTGAAAACGACCAATGCCAATGCCACCCTCTCCTCAACGCAGTTTTACGAGACCTTCTACAGACAGGCCGTCACATCGCCGGACCAGCTACGCCAGCGCGTGAAGTTCGCCCTGTCTGAAATCTTTGTCGCCTCCTACGTCAGCAATATCGATACGCGGACCCTGGCCTCCTACTACGACATGCTGGGCCGCAATGCCTTTGGCAATTTCCGCACCCTGCTCGAAGACGTCACCTACCATCCGGCCATGGGCCAGTACCTGACCTATCTGGCCAATCAGAAGGAAAACGCGGCCACCGGGCGCAATCCGGACGAAAACTATGCGCGCGAAGTGATGCAGCTTTTCACCATCGGTCTGGTGCAATTGAATGCCGACGGCACGCCCAAGACCGACCTTCTCGGCAATACCACCCCCACCTACAGCACCGCCGATATTCAGGGGCTGGCCAAGGTATTCACCGGCCTGTCGTGGTATCACCCGACCCCGACCAACTCGACCTTTGGCGGCGGCAGTCGCGTGGCTGAGGCCTACACCCAGCCGATGATTGCGTATAACAATTTCCATTCGACGTCGGCCAAGACGTTTCTGGGGACCACCATCCCGGCGTCTACGACCGCCGATACGAATGGCGAGGTCAAGGTGGCGCTCGATACCCTTTATAATCACCCCAATGTCGGCCCCTTCATCTCCAAACAACTGATCCAGCGTCTGGTCACCTCGAACCCCTCACCGGCCTATGTCGGTCGCGTCGCCGCCGTGTTTAACAACAATGGCTCCGGTGTTCGCGGGGATATGGGGGCCGTGGTGCGCGCCATCCTGCTCGACAGCGAAGCGCGTACCCCCTCGACCGACGCCACCTATGGCAAGCTGCGCGAGCCGGTGATCCGCCTGACCCACTGGATGCGGTCGTTCGAGACGACCTCGACCAGCGGCAAGTGGCTGATGACCTCAACCGCGGCCCAGACCTCTCTCAATCAGGCGCCCATGACGTCGCCGTCGGTATTCAACTTCTTCCGTCCGGGCTATGTGCCGCCCAACACGACGCTGGGCAGCAAGAACAAGGTCGCACCGGAATTGCAGATCGCCGATGAAGTGACGACGGCGGCCTATATCAACCTGATGCAAACGACGATCAATTCCGGCATCGGCAGCAGCAGCGACATCAAGTCAGCCTATACCAAGGAACTGGCGCTGGCGACCGACCCGGCGGCCCTCGTGAACCGCATCGACCTGCTGCTGTACGGGGGCGGCATGTCCGCGACCCTGAAGACGCGCATCACCAATTCGGTCATTGGCGTCAATGTTCCGGCCAATGGGACTCAGGCCCAGATCGACACCGCCAAACTCAACCGGGTCAAGCTCGCCATCTTCCTCGGCATGGCTTCCCCTGAATATGCCGCCCAGCGATAGGAACGGTGCACTCATGACCTCCCAGATCGATCGCCGCGCCTTCTTTCGCCTTGGGGCTGGCCTTGCCGGCCTGACCACAGCCACCTCCTTCGGCCTGCAACTGGCCGCCGTGGGCTCCGCCGCCGGGCAAAGCGCCCCGGACTATAAAGCGCTGGTCTGCGTCTTCCTGTTTGGCGGCAATGACGCCAACAATATGGTGCTGGCCACCGATAGCGACTCGTGGGGCCGCTATTTCGCCGCCCGCAATCAGGGCACCGATCCGATTGCCCTGATGCCGGTGGGCACTGCGCCCACACCTGTGGGCCAGGTCAATGCCGTCACGGGTCGGGCCTCGGCGCTCGGCAAACCTGAGCATTGGGGCGGCGTCCTGCCCATCGCGCCCAGGACCGCGCAGGCCATCCCGGCCGGCACCAATGCCACGTCGCGCACCTTTGGCCTGCACCCGCTGATGAAGCCCTGTCAAACCCTGTTCAATCAGGGGCGGCTGGCCGTGCTGGCCAATGTCGGCACGCTGATCCAGCCCACCACTAAGGCGCAATATCAGGCCCGCAGCGTGCCCCTGCCCGCCAACCTGTTCTCGCATAACGACCAGCAATCGACCTGGCAGGCCGGGGCCGCAGAAGGCGCACGCACCGGCTGGGGCGGGCGTATGGGCGATATGTTGATGAATATGAATGGTCAGAACACCATCTTCACCGCCATTACGGCGGGGGGGACGGCGGTGTTCCTGTCCGGGCAGTCCGTGGTGCAGTACCCACTTTCGACCAATGCCGCCCCGGCGGTGACAGTCAATGGCACCACGGCAACAACCCTGTTCGGGTCCTCCGCCGCGCCGGGTGAACTTAAGACCATCATCAATGACACCGTCACGGCGTCGGACTTTGCCAATGATCTGGGGCGCATCAATGCGCGTTCGGTCGGGGCAGCCAGCGTCGTCAACGAAGTGTTCAGCCGTGCCGTCGTCACCGCCGTGCCTTCGCCGCCCAACTACACCAATCCGGCGACGGGGGCGACCGAAACCAACAGTCTGGCGCTGCAAATGCGCACCGTCGCCCGCATGATCGCCGCCGCCCCGGCCTTTGGCGTCAAGCGTCAGGTCTTCATGGTGTCGCTGGGCGGCTGGGACAGCCACGACAACCAGAACCGCGATCAGTCGAACAACCTCGCCAAGGTGGCTCAGGCGATGAGCTATCTCGACAGTACGCTGGCCAATATCAACGGCGTCGATATGCGCGCCAATGTGACGACCTTTACGGCGTCCGATTTCTCGCGCACCTTCAACACCAATGGCGATGGCACCGACCACGCCTGGGCCGGTCCGCAACTGATTATGGGTGGCGCGGTCAAGGGCGGCGACATGTACGGGCAGTTCCCGACGGTGGGCATGGACGTATCCGGCTTCTCCAACCCCAACATGGTGGGAGCTTCCTTTATACCCACCACCTCGGTTGATCAGTATGCGGCGACGCTGGGGCGCTGGTTCGGCGTGTCGGACACCGACCTCAACACCATCTTCCCCAATCTGCGCAATTTCTCACAGCCCAATCTCGGCTTCCTGTAAATTCACGACCGCGCGGTGTATGCTGACTTTGACGGCGAATCGCAAAAATTCTCCGTGCAAGGATCATTGACGGACAGGCGTAACAAATCTGACAAACTTAACTGTTAGAGCCGCTTGACCAGAGGACGCCAGCGCCGGATCGGTGCCGGTGTGACGCGATACAGGGCGCGGTACAGAGTGTGAGCAAGGAGCGGCCCGTGCGGGCAGTTTTGACAGCAGCGGGAACGATGGGGGGGGCGCTCTGTGCCGCTCTGCCCGTGGCTGCGCAGGTGTTTGAGGTCGCCGACAATGGCGACTACCACACCCTGTGCGCCTCCGTACCGCCCGCGACCGTTCACGCGACATCCCTGCCCTATCAGGAGGTCATCGAGGCCGCCGCCGAACGCTATAATCTCAGCGCCGACTTTCTGATCGCCGTTATTCGTCAGGAGTCAGGTTTTAACCCCAAGGCCGTGTCGCCGCGCGGGGCCATCGGCCTGATGCAACTGATGCCCGCCACCGCCGCCGAACTGGGCGTCGATCCCTTTGATCCGCAGGGCAATGTGTTCGGCGGTGCCGCCTATCTGCGCCGTCAGCTGGACCGCTTTGACGGCCGCATTGATCTGGCGCTGGCGGCCTATAATGCCGGGGCTGGCGCGGTCAACCGTCACGGCGGTGTGCCGCCCTATGCCGAAACCCAGGCCTATGTCGCCCGAAGCCTTGACCGGCTCAGCGTAAAGACCGATCCTCAACCGACCGAGACCTGCTCGTAAGGATAGACCCATGAACGTCCGTAAATTCCTGCCCGCCCTCCTGCCCCTGCTGGCCGCGTCTCCGGCCTTTGCGCAGGATCCCGCCGGTTCCAGCCCGATCGTCAATGCGCTCGGCTGGATTCAGGGCACGCTGCTCGGCAATGTCGCCACCGCCGTGGCCGTGATCGCCGTGGCCGCCGTCGGCTTCATGATGCTGTCGGGCCGCATGAACTGGCGCTTCGGGGCCACCGTCATCCTCGGCATCTTCATCCTGTTCGGCGCGGCCACCATCGTGGCGGGCATCCGCACGGCCGTGGGCTGAGGCATGAGCGAAGAGACCGTCGCTCTGGTCAAGGCGCCCATCTTCCGGGCGCTTACCCAACCGCAAATGTTTGCGGGTGTGACCTACTCGTACTTCATCCTCAACTTCATGATCACCACCGAGGCCTTTCTGGTCACGCGGTCGTTCTGGGCTCTGGGGATTGCGCTTCTGGTTCACGCGGTCGGCTATCTGGCCTGCCTGCGTGAGCCGCGCCTGTTCGACCTGTGGTTCACCAAGGTGAGCCGCACCCCGCGCATCCGGAATTACAAGTTCTGGCGCTGCAACTCCTATCTACCGTAAGGTTTTCGCATGAGTAACGGCCTGTTCGGGCAAGTCATGAGTCTGGGCGCCAGGGAGCAGCGGATCGGTGATCGCCTGCCCTACGCCCATCTCTATAATGACCACACGGTTACCCTGCGCGACGGGTCGCTGATGCAGGCCCTCTATATCGACGGCTTTGGTTTTGAAACGGCCGATACGACCGACCTCAACAGCCTGCACGCCCTGCGGGAAAGCGCCCTGCGCGCCATCGGGGATTCGCGGCTGGTGCTGCACCACCACATCGTGCGCCGCAAGGTCTCGGTGACCAGCAGCGGTCAGTACGACGACCCTATTGCCGGTTACATCAATGCGCGCTGGCAGGACCGCCTGCAATCGCGAGAACTGTTCGTCAACGACCTGTTTATCACCATTCTGCGCCGCCCCGCGCGTGGTAAGGCCGGTCTGTCGGAAAGCCTTGGCAAGCTGTTTGGCGCGCAATCCGGAGCCGATCGCGACGGTCTGGGGGCGGAACTGCGCGACCTCGATGCGGCGCGCGACGCTCTGATGGCGGCGCTGGGGCGTTATGGCCCGCGGCTTCTGACCTCCTATGAGACGCGCGGCGGCCGCTGTTCGGAGCCGCTGGAACTGCTGTCGGCCCTGATGCACGGGGAAATGCGCCCGGTGCTCAAGCCCGATCCGCTGGCGCGCGACGATGTGGGGCAATACCTGCCCTATCAGCGCCTGAGCTTTGGCGTCGATGCCTTTGAAATGAAAAGCGCGGGCGGCGATAAATCGTTCGGCGCGCTCATTTCGGTGAAGGAATATCCGCCGCAGGCTGCGCCGGGGATGCTCGATGCCCTGCTGCACCTGCCCTATGAAATGACCGTGTCGCAGAGCTTTCAGTTCGTGGATCGTCAAATCGGACTGGAGCGCGTCAATCTGGCCCTGCGCCGTCTGCGCGCCGCCGATGATGACGGCATTACGCTACGCGCTGGCCTGATGGCGGCCAAGGATGAACTGGCGTCCGGGCAGACGGCTTTGGGCGAGCATCACCTGAGCGTGTGCGTGCGCGCACCGGGGCTCAGCGCACTCGATCAGGCGGCGGCGCAGGTCACCTCGGCGCTGGCCGATACGGGGGCGATGGCGGTCCGCGAAGACATCAATCTCGAACCGGCCTTCTGGGCGCAGTTTCCGGGCAATGAGGCCTACATCGCGCGTAAGGCGCTGATTTCGGTCTCGGCCTTCGCCGGTCTGGCCAGCCTGCACGGCTTTGCGCTGGGTCAGGCCACCGGCAACCACTGGGGTGAAGCCATCACCGTTTTTGAGACGACCGCCGCCACGCCCTACTTCTTTAATTTCCACGCCTCGGACCTCGGTAACTTCACCCTGATCGGGCCATCGGGATCGGGCAAGACCGTGGTGCTCAATTTCCTCGCCGCGCAGGCCCAGAAGGCGCGCCCGCGCACCATCATCTTCGACAAGGATCGCGGTTCGGAAATCTTCATCCGCGCCATCGGCGGCCACTACGCCACCCTGCGCGCCGGAGAACCCAGCGGTTTCAACCCGCTGCAACTGCCCGACAGCGCTATCAATCGCGGCTTCCTGCGCGATCTGTTGTCGCGACTGATCGCCGGCGAAGGCCCGGCCCTGCCGCCGGAGGACGAGGCCATCATCGCCTCGGCCATCGACGCCATGTACGCGCAGGCCCCGGCCTATCGCCGCCTGCGCTATTTTCAGGAGCTTCTCGGGGGCTTCCGTCGCCCCAGCCAGACCGATCTGGCGGCGCGTCTGGCCCCGTGGGTCGGGTCGGGCGAATGGGCGTGGCTGTTCGATAACGAGGCGGATCAGCTCGACCTGTCGGCGCGCGTTCTGGGCTTCGACATGACGCAGTTCCTCGACGCACCGATCTTGCGCGGGCCGATCATGATGTACCTCTTCCACCGCATCGAGGAGCGTCTGGACGGCACCCCGGCCATGATCCTGATCGACGAGGGCTGGAAGGCGCTGGACGATGAGGTATTTGCCGCGCGCATCCGCGACTGGATGAAGACGCTCAGAAAGCGTAACGCCATACTCGGTTTCGGCACGCAAAGCGCCGGTGACGCCCTCGACAGCCGCATCTCCTCGGCGATTATCGAGCAGGCGGCGACGCAGATCTTCATGCCCAATCCGCGCGCGCGTTTCGAAGACTACGGCGAAGGCTTCGGCCTCAGCGCGCATGAGGTCGGTCTGGTGCGCGCCCTGCCGCCGCATTCGCGCGCCTTTCTGGTCAAGCACGGCAACCACTCGGTCGTGGCGCGTCTCGACCTGTCGGGGACGCCGGAAATCCTGACCCTGCTGTCGGGACGGGAATCGACGGTGCGCAAACTGGACGAACTGCGCGAAACGCATGGCGACGCGCCGTCGGCATGGTTCGAAGCCCTGACCGGCACGCCGTGGCCCGGCTTTGGCCAAACGGAGCGTGTATCCGCATGATGCCGCCACCGCCCGCTACCTGTCCCGGCATGCCGCTCAGCGGCGATACGGGTATTTCAGGCGCGCTGATGAGCGTGGACTGTCAGATCGGGCGCGTGGTCGAAGACAGCTTCGGGCGTTTGTTCGGCACTGGCGGCTATCTGGGCACGGCCCTGACCATCTGCCTGACCCTCTATATCGCCTTTCTGGCCTTCGGACTGATCACCGGGCGCACGCGCCTGACTCTGACCACCATGACGCCGAAGGTGCTGGCCATTGGTCTGGTCCTGACTTTCGTGACGGCCTGGCCCGCCTATCAGACTGTGGTTTATAACCTGCTGACGCGCGGCCCGGACGAGATCGCCGCTGCGCTAACCGGTTCCAATGAGGGGGCCAGCGCCGCCTTTGCCAAGCGGCTCGACGTGCTGTTCGTGCACTTTGCCGATGCGGCCACCGCGTTTGAACAGACGTCGCAGGCCACCCCTGCGGCGAGCGCGGCCCCCAGTGTACAAAACCCGCAGCCCATCGCCCCGCCCATCCGTAATGGCAAGTCGTCGGCCTCGGACATGTTGTGGAGTTCGGGCCTGATCCTGCTGCTGTCCACTGTCGGTGTGCTGGTCCTGTCGCGCCTCATCCTGACGCTTTTGCTGGCCCTGGGGCCGCTGTTTGTCGTGTTTGCCCTGTTTACCCAGACACGCGGCCTGTTCGAAGGCTGGCTCAGAACCTCGATCGGGTTTGCCTTTATCCCCATGCTGGTGACGCTCGGAGGCTCAGCGGCTCTGGCGCTCCTGACGCCCGCCATTCTGGCCATATCCGGCGACCCCATGCAAACGGTGCGCGACATTCAGCCGATCGTCATTTTATTCATGGGTTCCGTGATTTATGCGGCTTTCCTTATCATGCTGATGGTGGTGGCCTTTAATATCGTCAAAAACTGGAACCCGCTGCGCGGGCGCGGCGACAGCGCCGCCGACGTGCAGGCCGCCGCCGTGACCTCGGCCGCTGTGATCGCCGCTGCCGGAGGCTCCACGCTTATCACGCAGAACAGCCAGTCTGCCGCCGTCGGGGGCCGCAGCTCCAGCCGCGACACGCGGGTGCAGACCGTGACCACCACCCTCTCCGCGACGCCCCAGGCGGGGCAACTGTCCGGCGGCGTGACGCGCCGTCAGGGGCTGGGCCAAAGGTTCCGCGCCGCACCCGGCTCTGCCGCCCCCGCCTCTTCCTCCGCCAAAACCGCCCCGACCCCGACGCCCCTTTCAAAGGCCCCCGGTTCATGAAGTTCGCCTCTACCCTTTCCCTGCTGATCGCCGTGCCTTTGCTCGCCGTCGCGCCCGCTCAGGCGCAGGACAGCCGCATCCGCACCATCACCTATGTCGATGGCGAGGTTATCCGCCTCGATACCTGCGTCAGCTTTCAGACCATGATCACCTTCGCCGACAACGAAAGGATCGAGAATGTCGCCGTGGGTGATGCCGCTCAGTGGCAGGCCACACCCAACAAGCGCGGCAATCTGATGTTCGTGAAGCCGTTTCAGCGCGGGGCCTTCACCAATCTGTCGGTCGTCACCAACCGCCGCACCTATGCCTTCGAACTGCGCACCAAGGACGCCGCCGCCTGCAAACGCGGGGAGGTGATCTACGATCTGCGCTTCACCTACCCCAAGGATGAAGAAGAGGCCCGCGAAGCCGCCGAAAAGGCCGCCGCCGCACCGGCGACCCCGGCCAAGCCCGTCTCCACCCTGCCGGAAAAGCGCAATACCAGCTACACCTATGCCGGAGACCCGTCTCTGGTGCCGATGCGCCTGTTCGATGACGGGCAATCGACCTATCTGATGTGGGGCGAAGGCGTGCCGTTTCCGGCCATCTATGCGGTGCTGGACGGCAAGGAGACTCTGGTCAATTTCGGCTATCGCGAAGGCTTTATCGTCATCGAACAGGTGGGCCCGGCCTTTGTCCTGCGTCGCGGCGACCTGACGGCCACGGTCTATAATGACGCCTATGTGCCGCCGGCGCTCGACGCCCTGTCGCCGCAGCCGCGTCCCGAAACCCTGCGCAAGGCCGATGCGGCCGCCACGACGAAAAAGCGGACCGGCTGGTTCGGGCGCAAGGAGGACTGAGTATGAAGACCCGTCTCCCCTCCCATGATCCGCAAAGCGATCCGCGCAAAACCCTCGACCGTTCCGACCTTGGCGTTGCCTCGGTCAATGCCCTGCCGCAGGTGGCCTCGAAATCGACCCTGAAAGACAGTCTGGTGCTGGCCGGTGGCATCATGGGTGCCGTGTTTCTGGGGGCGCTCACTCTGGTGTTCATGAACAACAACCGTCAGGCGGCGCAAACCCGGCCGCCGCAGGCGCAACCGGCGCAACCCGCGCCGCAGCCGTCGGGTCAGAACGGCACGGTGGTCGAACTGCCGCCCGTGGCCCTGCCCGAAGGCCCACCCGTAGCCCAGCCGCAACCGCCTCAGGCGGGCGGAGCCGCCCCTGTGGCCGACGCCAATAATGCCCGCGCCAATGCTCTGATCTACGACGTTTCGGCCCCCGACCCCGATCCGGCGGCCAATGCCGCTCAAGCCGCTGCCCCGGCACAAAAGGCCGAAGGCAATGTGATGGATGGCAATTCGGTGGCCGCCCTGACCAGCCTTGACCCGACACGTCAGGTGCGCGCCACGCGCATCACCACGCCGTCGCGCACCGTGTCGCAAGGGACCCTGATCCCGGCGGTGCTGGAAACGGCGCTCAATTCTGACCTGCCCGGCTATACGCGCGCACTGGTGTCGCGTGATGTGCGCAGCTTTGACGGCTCGCGCGTCCTGATCCCGCGCGGCTCGCGTCTGATCGGGTCTTACCGGTCAGGTCTGCAAAGCGGGCAAAACCGCCTGTTCATCACCTGGACGCGCCTGATCCGACCGGACGGCACGGCCATCGTCCTGACCGACCCTTCGACCGATAATCTCGGTCAGGCGGGTCAGACGGGTGATGTCGATACGCACTTCTTCAAGCGCTTCGGCTCGGCCATGCTGCTGTCGATCATCGGTGGCCTTGCCAACTCGTCGAGCAGTGGCGACCGCAACACCATCGTCATCGGCACGGCGCAGGGGGCCAATAACGCCGCCACCGCCGCGCTTCAGGCGGATTCCAAGATCGGGCCGACCGTGCGCGTGGCGCAGGGCACGCCGATTCAGGTCTTCGTTTCCCGCGATCTCGACTTTTCGCTATGACCGAAGTCCTACCGACCGAAGGCGTCTATCTGAAGGCCTATCTGGCCCCCTTCCGGCAGTGGCTCGACCGCGCCGAAGTGACCGAGGTCATGGTCAATCGCCCCGGTGAAGTGTGGGTCGAAATCAGCGGTCAGCCGCATATGCAGCGCTTCGACGCGCCCGACATCGATGACGGCCTGCTCAACCGGCTGGCGGCGCAGATCGCGCGCATCAGCCATCAGGGTATCAACCGCGAAAACCCCATGCTGGCGGCCACCCTGCCGTCGGGTGAGCGCGTACAGATCGTTGGTCCACCCGCGACGCGCCGCCACTGGGCCATCGCCATCCGCCGCCACCTGATGGTCAACCGGCCGCTGGAAGCCTATGATCGCGGGCCTATCCGCGCCCCGGCCTATGGCAATCCGGCCGACGAACAGCGCGCCGCCCGTGCCAATCCGGTCGCCTTCCTCAAACAGGCGGTGACCGAGCGCAAGACCATCCTGATTTCGGGTGGCACCTCTTCGGGCAAGACGACCTTCCTCAACGCGCTCTTGAGCGCTGTGCCCAATGAGGAGCGCGTCATTCTGGTCGAGGACACGCCGGAAATCGCCGTGCATCAACCGAACGCGCTGGGCCTTGTGGCGGTCAAGGGCGAACTGGGCGAAGCCAAGGTGACGGTCAACGACCTGTTGCAGGCGTCGTTGCGCCTGCGCCCGGACCGTATCATCGTCGGCGAAATCCGCGGTGCCGAAGCCGTGACCTTCCTGCGCGCCATCAATACCGGCCACCCCGGCTCCTTCACCACGGTGCACGCCAACACGCCGCAGGGCGCGCTGGAACAGATCGCTCTGATGGTGATGCAGACCGGCATGGCCCTGTCCCGTCCCGAAACCATCGCCTATGCGTCCGGCCTGATCGACGTTGTCGTGCAGTTGTCCAAGGCGGGCGGCGAGCGAGGTATTGCCGATATCATGCTGCCGCGCGCGCACCTAGAGCGGAATGATTTCTAGTGGAATCATTCCGCTCAAGCCGCCATTGAGGCGGCGGCCAAGGTGGCGCAGCCATCGCCCGGCGAGGGGCTAAACAAAAATCCAGTTCATTATGTTTCTACCAGAAATCATAATGATCTGGCGTCTGTGTAACCGTCCGGAAATATTCAGATATCAAGATTCGCCGTAATCCACCGTCACTGATGAGGTCAGTCTTCATCAATGTAAGTGGAACAGCATGACACATTCCGACCGCCCCGAAGCGCCCCATCATAAGGACGAGGGCAGCCTTCAGGACCTTATCCAGTTTGTCTCCCGTCGCCGAACGCTGGGTATGTTGGGAACCTTTGCCTTCGGGGCCAGTTCTGTGGCGGCGTGCGGCGGGGGTGGCGACGGTGGCTCAACCTCCACAAGCGTGAGCAGCAGTTCCGCATCGTCTTCCAGTGCGTCATCTTCCAGCAGTAGTGCATCGAGCAGCGGTTCATCCAGCGGCACCTGCACGACCTTCCCCACCGAAACCGAAGGCCCCTATCCGGGCGACGGTTCAAATACCGTGTCGGGCAGCGTCATCAACGCCTTGGCCCTTTCCGGGATCAACCGCTCCGACATCCGCACGTCGGTGGGGTCAGCCTCTGGCACCGCGCCGGGTCTGCCGCTCAAACTGACCCTTACGCTGGTCAATTCCGGTCTGGGTTGCGCAGCCCTGTCTGGCTATGTCATCTATATCTGGCATTGCACTCGCGACGGGCTCTATTCGCTCTATTCGTCGGGTGCGACAACCCAGAACTATCTGCGCGGCATTCAGGTCACGGACGCCAATGGTCAGGTGACGTTTACGACCATTTTTCCCGGCTGTTACTCCGGCCGTATGCCGCACATCCACGTCGAGGTTTACCCCAGTCTGGCGTCGGCCACTTCCTATGCCAACAAAATCAAGACCAGCCAGTTCGCGCTGGACCGCACCGTCTGCTCGACGGTCTATAACAGCGTGGCCGGTTACAGCGCCTCGATCAGCAATCTGGCGGCCATTTCGTTTTCAACCGACAATGTCTTCTCCGACAACACGGCCGCACAACTGGCGGCTCAGACCATTGCCCTGACCGGCGACACCACAAACGGCTATACCGGAACGGTCACACTGGGTATCACAATCTGATCTACTGAAGGATGGCTTTCAGTTCGGCATAGGGCGTGCGCCAGTCTATGGCGCGCGCCGACAGCCACGCATCATTATAATAGGTGTCGGCGTAGCGCTCACCGCCATCGCAGAGAATGGTGACGATGGAGCCCGTCTCGCCCTTTTGCGCCATTTCCTGCATCAGACGCACACAAGCCCAGAGATTGGTACCGGTCGAGCCACCGACGCGCCGCCCCAGACGCTCCGACAACCGACGCACGGCGGCGATTGACTGGGCGTCTGTCACCACCTCCATGCGGTCGATCAGCGACGGGATAAAGCTTGGCTCGACGCGCGGGCGGCCGATCCCTTCGATGCAGGAACCGCAACGGTCGATCATCTGGACGCTGCGGTCATAATAGTGGCGATGGAAGACCGAGCCTTCGGGGTCGGCCACACACAACCGCGTCGGCAGGCGGCGATAGCGGATATAGCGCCCCAGGGTCGCCGAGGTGCCGCCCGTCCCGGCCCCGGTCACCAGCCAGCTCGGCACCGGAAAGGGTTCGGCGGTCATCTGGCTGAACAGGCTTTCGGCGATATTGTTATTGCCGCGCCAGTCCGTGGCCCGTTCAGCATAGGTGAACTGATCGAGATAGTGGCCGCCGGTTTCATCGGCCAGCCGCTGCGCCTCGGCATAGACGGCATTGGGGTCATCGACGCCGTGCACCTCGCCGCCCTGAAAGCGGATGGCGTCGATCTTGGCCTGCGCCACCGACTTCGGCACCACGGCGATAAAACGCAGCCCCAGCAGGCGCGCGAAATAGGCCTCGGAGACAGCGGTCGAACCCGATGACGACTCGATCAGTGTGGTCTGCGGCCCGATCCACTCATTGCACAGGGCATAGAGGATCAGCGAGCGCGCCAGCCGGTGTTTCAGGCTGCCGGTCGGGTGCGAGGATTCGTCCTTGAAATAGAGGTGCACCCCCGGAAACGCCGCCACCTCATGATGGATCAGGTGCGTGTCGGAGGAACGGTTGAAATCCGCCTCGATGCGGCGCACCGCCTCGATCAGCCAGTCGCGCGGCACCTGTGTCATCCTGCTCATCCCGTTACTCCTGAAACCGGCACAAAGCGCGTGCGGGGTGAGGAGTCAAGAGCCACCTGCCTTATACCAACGGCCGAAGAGGCTGACCGCCTCCGGCCGTTGAAGACACGAGACTGTCTCATATGTGTCAGTGACATGAGACAGTCTCGAATGAAATACCAAGAGTCATTTTCAATGACCCTTGGTATTACGGCTTGAGCAGGTCCAGTGCCGCCGCCGTCATAGCCGATGCCCCGGTGACAATGGTCGCTTCCGGGTCGATCTTGAACAGGGCCGAGTGGTGCGAAGCCACCGCCGGGCCGCCAGCTTTCGCCGCATCGAACGCCGCCTGAGGCGTGCCGCCGACCGCAAAATAATAGCCCGGCACCTTGAGGTCTGGCTGAACGAAATAGGCGAAGTCCTCTGCCCCCATGCCCATCTGCTGGAACGGCACGACCGTATCTGGCCCCAGAGCCGCGGCAATCGCTCCGTTCAGACGGCGCGCCAGTGCCGGGTCATTGATGGTGGTCGGCGTGCCTTCGACGACATTGACCTCCGGCAGCTTGTCGTCGGGCAGGCCGTTAACGCGGCCCATATAGACCGCCACGCGCTTGACGCCATCCACCAGTTGCGCGCGCGTCACCTCATCATTGGCGCGCACCGTTACCTGAAGCTCAGCCGCATCGGAAATGATGTTGTGCTTGCTGCCCGCGTGGAAGGCCCCGACCGTGATGACGCCGGGGCTCAGCGGCGGGCGTTCGCGGCTGATCAGCCCTTGCAGGGCGATAACGATCTGGCTGCCGATATAGACCGGGTCCTTGCCCAGATGCGGCGACGCCCCGTGCGCGCCGACGCCATGCACGTGGATGTCGATGGAGTCAGACGAGGAATACTGGATGTTTTCAGACGCCGACACCTTGCCCGTCGGCATTTGCGAATTGACGTGGAAGGCCAGCGCATAGTCGGGCTTGGGGAAGCGGGTATAGAGCCCATCCTTCAGCATGGCCTTGGCCCCCATGACGCGTTCCTCACCCGGCTGGATGACCACCACGACCGTACCCTTCCATTGCGACTTGAGCCGCTGAAGCTGACGTACCGTGGCGACCATGGCCGTGATGTGCGTGTCGTGACCGCAGGCGTGCATGACGGGATATTCAACGCCGTCCATGCCGACCTGCTTCGCCGTCGAAGCGTTGGCAAGGCCGGAGGCCTCCTTGACCGGCAGGCCGTCCATATCGGCGCGCAGCATGACGACCGGGCCGGGACCATTGCGGATCACCGCCACCACGCCCGTGCCCCCGACCTTTTCCGTTACCTCAGCCCCGGTAGCACGCAATTCCTTAGCCATGCGCGCGGCGGTCTTGCTCTCCAGCATGGACAGTTCGGGGTTACGGTGGAACCAGTCCCACATAGCCCCGAGGTCCTTCTGATAGTCGGCGCGGATGGCGGCAACATAGTCCGGCTCGGCCATAGCGGGCATAGATAACCCCATCAGGGCAACGGTCAGTACGGGCAACAGTCGGCGCATGGACATCCCCTCAGAACAACAGATAAACTAGGCGGTGCGCCGTGCGCCTTGTCAAGGGCAGGTGCAGACGAGAAAAAGGCCCGGGGCACCACTCCCGGGCCTTTTTCGGCGACGCGGTGGTGTCAGATCAACACCGCGTCACCCCGAAGCCATCGCTGATAAAGGGGATAGATCAGGCGACGGCGTTCAAGCTTTTGATCCTGTGAGACGCCTCTTTGGCGGTCAGGAGATCGGTACGGCTCCAGTCGCTTAGGTCCAGCGTCTCCGGCACCGCCTGACGCGGTTTCAGCCAGTCGAGCAGGCCTTTTATGTCCGCCAGCCGCGCGTCTTCGGCCCCCAGCGCGGTGCTTTCGGGAATAAAGTCACCATAGGCGCGCACCGCGTCGTCGGCCTCGACCTTACCCTCTTCGGCAATGTGCGACAGGGCTTGTTTCGGGAAGCTGCGCGCCCAGTCAGCGGCCCCGCCCAGAGCCTGCACCAGACGCGACACGATCGCCTCATTGGCCTCCAGAAACGGATAGTCGATGGTCAGGGTGCGCAGTTCGACCAGCCCTTTGAGGCGGGCATCGCTGCGGATATCCGCCGCCTCAAACGCATGGACGATTTTCAGGCCCGCCGTGCGCGCCAGCTCGATCCCCTTGGCCCCGAACAGCAGACCGGCATCGGCCTGACCGCTCATAACCGCCTCTATTTCACGCCGGGCGATGTCGCCAAAGGGCGTGGACGGGTGCCCGGCGACAATATTGAAGAAGGTCACGTCGGCCGGTTTCAGACCGCTGACGTCCAGAATACTTTCCCAGGCGCGCAGTGAACGCACCCGCGCCGGCGAAAAGCTGCCCGCTTCGCGCGGCAGGGCCAGCGTGCGCCCTTTGAGGTGGGCAAGGTCGCTGAGGGATGACCGCGCGGGCGCCACAACCAGCACCGTATGCCAGGTGTGCCCGATAGCCAGAAGCCGCGAACGCTCATTCAGGCCATAGGACCACAGGGCGGTGGCCGCATCGCCTTCGCGCACCAGATTGGCCAGAGAATGATCGAGATAGCCCTGCCGCACCGACGGCAGAGAGGTTTCGCGCACCGAGACGAAATTGACCGGATCGCGTCGAAATTCCCGCTGCAACACGCCGCGATGCGCCAAAAGACCCATGGCCGTCAGGGTCGGGCAACGCGCATACCACACCAGTTGCGACGGCATCTGTGACGATGCCGAAGGCGAAACGGTCGGCGAGGCAGACGGCCTGACGGACATGGGAAGTCACCTTCGTTGAGGGGTACAGGGAGACTGCACCGCGGGAGGCAGGATACGCCAGAAGCGCCCTTTATTCCTACTCTAACGATTTTATTTTGTCCAAACCGTTTTCGCGTTTTAAGTGTGATAATTTCTCAATCGACAAATCAGAAAAGGTGATGAAGACTTAAACGCATCCTCATCACCAACTGGATTGATTTTAATTTTTGAGTGTTTTGTTTAAACCACAGATCACACAGATCACACAGATTTCACAGATTTCACAGATTTCACAGAAAGGCGATACGCGCCTGTGCTGGGGACACAAACACGGAAAATCTGTGTGATCTGTGTAATCTGTGGTTTCTGAAGCGGAACGACTCCATCGAAAGTCATTCCGCTTTGACTCAGTGTCCGGCCGCCTGCCCGGCCAGCATATTGCCGATGCCGATGATCACGGTCGAGCTGACCAGCAGCGCGATGCCACCCCAGACCAGCGCCTTGGTTTTGGCCGAAGTTCCTGCCCATTCTTTCAGCGCGAAGCCCCACAGGGTCGAAAACAGGATGATCGAGGCCATGTGCAGCGTCCAAGACGAGAAGCCGTATTCGCCCATCTGGCTTTCACCCATGGTGTAGAAGAAGAACTGGAAATACCACAGCGTGCCGCCCAGCGCCGCCAGCAGATAGTTGACCAGCAGCGGAATCTTGCCCTTGTCTTCGGCAGCGGCGCGCGGCTTGCCCACCCATTCGGAGGCCGATTTATTCTTGAGGATCAGATAGCCGGACCAGACGAGATTTGTGGTCAAACCGCCCAGCAAAACCATGCACAGAACCGGCAGCCCGACCCACAGCGGCCCGGTTCCGGCGGCGGCTGAGGCTTCGCGAACAGGGGCCCCGGCGGCGAGACCAAAGGCAAAGCACGATGACATGATGCCGCAAAAGACCGCCACGAGCAGGCCCTTGGTGAGATTAAACTCTTTCAGGCTTTCAGAGACTTCGGTGACTTCCTTTTCCTTGGCATGCCCGGCGCGCGCCACCAGCACGATACCACCCAGCACCACCAGCACACCGAACAGCGTCACCTGCCCGCTCAGCGTCTGGATCAAACCGATGATCTTGCCGGTGAAGATGGGTTCGCCCAAAGTGCCGATCACCGTAGTCAGGCCCAGCGCCACCGCCATGCCGAGGCTCAGGCCCAGATAGCGCATGGTCAGGCCGAAGGTCAGGCCGCCAAAGCCCCACAACAGGCCCCAGAAGACGCACCAGAACCACGTGGTCGGGGACGCCCCGCCCAGCACGCCAAACAGGTCAGACGTCTGAAAATAGGCAAATATCCACGGCGCGATCAGCCACGAAAAAATGCCGCCGGTCAGCCAGAATATCTCCCACGACCACAGTCGGATCTTCTTGTAAGGCACGTAGAAGGAGGCCGAGGCGAGACCGCCCAGCCAGTGAAAAAAGACGCCGATCAGCGGGTTGGGAGTCATAGGCGGACGCTTCCTTATGATTGATTTTGTCCGCTTATGCTAACTTCATGTCCCGATATACGCAATGCCGTTCTAAAAATTTCGCAAAGGGTCCTCAGACCCAGAGCCATTGGCAACGACCCTGGGTATCAGACTGCGGTTTTCAACCCGCCATAGTGGGCGCTCAGCACCGAATGATAGGCGCTCAATACGCCCTCAACATCCACATCGCGGCAGACGGCCTGCACCGGCAGATCGTCCCAGGGCCCCGGCGGGAAGCTGCGGCCTTCTTCTTTCAGAATGGTCTGGCCGATGGCGATCCCGTCCGTCACGGCGCGGACCGTGCCGCGCGCATAGCCGAACAGGTGCGGTTCAAACACGGCGATGGCGGCGGCCACATCGTGCATGGCGCAGCCGGCAAAGCCGTCGCGCTCCGTATAGAGCTTTTCATAACCGCGCGAGATGTCGAACAGGAACTGCCCCGTTTCACCCGCCGTGCGGCCCAGCTCACGCGCCGCCGCGGTGGACAGGATACATTGGGTGGTGACATCCAGACCCACAGCACGCAAAGGCCAGTTGGCCGTCAGGACCTTGTCCGCCGCGTGCGGGTCATTGATGATATTGGCTTCGGCCACGGGCGAGACATTGCCGCGACGCGGGCCCCAGCCGAAGGCGCCGCCCATGATCACCACCTCCTTGACCAGACCGGTGATTTCGGGATCAAGGTCAAGCGCCAGCGCCAGATTGGTCAGTGGCCCGACGGCCAGCAGCGTCACTTCGCCCGGAAATTCGCGGATCAGCTCGACGATGCGTTGCGGCGCAAAGGTCGCCTGCGGGTCGGCATTAAATCCCTCCAAAGCGCCGATGTCGCCCAGACCATCATAGCCATGCACGTGCGGCGCGGGCGTCGGCGCCGGCAGGACCAGCGGCGTATGCGCCCCACGATAGACCGGCACGTTGATGCCGAAACGCTGCGTCAGATAGAGGGCGTTGCGCGTGGTGATTTCCACCCCGCCATTGCCAAACACGGTCGTCAGCGCCAGCAATTCGGCCTGCGGCTGTGCCCCCAGATAGGCCAGCGCCATGGCGTCGTCTATGCCCGGATCGGTGTCGAAAATAATCTTCATCTTACTCATTTCGAAGGGTCTGCGCTCGTGTGGGTATAGGTGCAAAGGTCGGACTGCACCTGAAGGCACATGACGGTGCGGGTCGCATCCGACACGGCATCAGCGGCGCTGAGGCGCGCCTTGTCCTTATGCAGCGCCTCGACCTTGGGCAGGACGCCGGTGTAGCGATAGATATAGAGGGGGGTTTTGGTGACCTTGGCCGCCCGCACCATATTGTCGATATTGCGCTGACTATCATCGACAAAATAGACGGCATCGAACCTACCCAGGCTGCCCATCAGCAGCAGGAGCATAATGCCCTTGTCCTGACCGGCGACCATCATGACACCGTCCTGAACCGTCACATCCTTATAGGCGGCATTGCTCAGCGTGACCTTCAGCGCCGCGCCGGCTGCGCGGATTTCGCTGTCGCGCAAACGCCCCCGCCGGGTGCACAGAGGTTTGGCACAATCGGGCGCCTTCGACAGGTCATAACCCGCCCGCGACAGGGCACGTTCGGTCTGCCCGCGCAGGTTCGGGTCACGCGCCGTCAGGGCATAGACGGGAATCCCGGCGTCCTGAAGCCCGGCCAGCACCGCCGGACCATCGGCCTGAGTCGGCACCATGTTCGTCACCTGATACCACAGGGCCTGTTCGTAAAAGATCGGCTCGTAATCCGGCGTCTGGCCTGCCGGGGTGCGGGCCTTAATGGCCGCCATGCGTTCCGAAAGCCACGCCTCGGACCCCAGATCCTGCGGTACGGTCAGGATGGTATCGTCGATATCGACCACGAACAGCACGCGCTTTTTGGCGGCCTGATCGGCCAGTGCCAGATCGGCAGCGCTACGCAGGTCAGAGGTCGTATAGAAGCCTTCTGCCGGTACGGGCGGATGTTCAGCCGCCGCAAAGACCTGCGCCGAAAAGGCGGTGCTGCTGAGGGCCAAAGCGGCCAGCGCAGCCGCAAGAGTTGGGAAACGCATGGGATTTCCTGAAAATGAGTAGCCGGAGCGCCCTGCCCTGACTTGGCAAAACGCGCGGATCAGGCTTAGATCAGTGCCGTGTTTGTCGCAAGGCCAACTGTCTACAGACATAGTCTATAGACCGATTTGTGAAACGTTTAATTACCTGCCTCGCTGCCGGTGTCAACCAAAGGGATTTTCGTGAGCGCCTCCATTCTCGTCCTCGGCTCGATCAATGTGGACTTCTTTATCCGGGTCGATGCCCTGCCCAAACCCAATGAGACGATCATGGGCCACGATACGGCGGTGGCCATGGGCGGCAAGGGGCTCAATCAGGCGGTGGCAGCGGCGCACGCCGGTGTGAACACCCGTATGGTCGGCGCCGTGGGCGACGACAATTTCGGCGGCATGGCGCGCGATTTCCTCAAAAAGCGTGCCGTGGATGACGCCTCAGTGGTGGTGCTGGAGGGTGTCGGCACCGGCATGGCCAATATTCTTGTCGCGCCCGATGGTCAGAACATGATCGTCGTTTCCTCAGCGGCCAATGCCCGCCTGACACCCGCCCATGCCGAAGCCGTCGAGGCGCTGATCGCTTCGGCCGGGGCGCTGGTCGTGCAGCTTGAAACGCCGCTCGATACACTGAAAGCCGCGCTGGAAATCGCCACGGCGAACGGCGTGAAGACCATTCTCAACCCGGCCCCGGTCGATAGCGGCGTCTTTGACCTCCTGCCCCTGTGCGAGGTGGTGACGCCCAATGAGACGGAACTGGCCAAACTGACCGGCATAGACGGGCAGGATGATGAGTCGCTGATCCGTGCCATGCAGACCCTGCGCGCGCATGGGGCGGAAACCGTCATTACGACGCTGGGGGCCAATGGCTGCGCCGGTCTGATCGACGGTGAACTGGTCCGCCTGCCGGCCTTCAAGGTTGAAGCGGTGGATGCGGTGGGTGCCGGTGACGTGTTCAATGGCGCGCTGGCTGCACGGCTGGTCCTTGGCGACGACTACGTGTCGGCCATGCGCTACGCCTCGGCAGCCTCGGCTATTTCGGTGACGCGCCGCTCGGCCGATGCCGCCCCGACGGCGGCGGAGGTAGAGGCGTTTCTGCGCGACCGGGCCTGATCTCTACTTTATAAGGTACGACTCGTGAAACGCGCGACGGGTCGCGGTGCGCTGCGGATAGCCACCGACGTCGGTTTCCCTGTTGATAATGCGCCCCTTGCCCGCCTGCGCCTCCGCAATAATGCGGGCGTCGATCGGATCGCGCGCCCACGGTCGTGCGCCGACGCGGCGATAGACATGGCTTTCGATGTCGGCGGCGGGCCGTAAGGTTAAGCCCTGCGGCCACAGGCTTTCCCTGGGCACGGCGCGAATCCACGCCTTGGGGCGATAGGGGGCAGTGTCTTCATAGCCATCCGACCGCGCCTGATAGTAGGCGATCATCGGGGCCGGGCGGCCATCGGCATAGGTGGCGATATTGTCGGCGGCGTGCAGATCGAGGTCACCGGCCCCGCCGAATTTCAGCAAACCCAGATTGGGCCGCGTATTGACGCCCCCGCGCATCACATTGCCGCGCAGCAGAAGCTTACCGGCAATGGGGTCTCGTCCCTTCCACTGGTCCTCCACCAGCGTATATTGCGCGCAGGCCGAGCCCGGATTGACGAAAACATTGTTGACCACGACCGCCTGCGCCCCGCCCTTGATTAGCGGATGGCGCTCATTGTTGTGGGCATAGAGATTACCCATCAGCAGCGCCCCCGTCACATTGTCGTGCAGCAAAGAGCCCATCGAATGCGGGCCTTTGGCGTGGCTGGCGTGATGAAGACTTTCGCCGATCAGATTGTTTCTGAACACAATAGTGTGTGACGTGTTGCGCCGCCAATCGTCCGGTGTTGCCCCCTCAAAGCGCGGCCCTGAGGCCGACAGGGCCTCATCCACCGCCCAGGTAAAGCTGCACTGGTCGATCAGGACGTCGTGCGCCGCCGTGCAGGACAGGCCGTCCGGCTCAAAGCCTGAGCGCTCCGGCATACCGGCGGTGCCGGGGCGCACGGCGATGTGCCGGATGACCACATGATGGCTCTGGACGCTGATCCCGCCCCGGATCAGGGTAATCCCCGGTGACGGTGCGGTTTCCCCGGCCAGGGTGAGGTACGGCTCGCGGATGACCAGAGTGGTTTTATTGAGGTCAATCACCCCGCCGACTTCAAACACCACAAGACGCGGACCTTTGGCGTCAAGCGCCGCCTTCAATGATCCGGGGCCTTCGGGATCAAGAGTCGTCACCCGGATCAGCGCAGGCCTTTGCGCGCCGTGCACGGGAGAGGCTGCGGCGCTGATGAGGCCGCTCAGAATCGCCCGGCGATGAAGACGGTATGGCATTATGTTTTCCCTGTTTCGTTTTTTCCCCGCCGTCTTTGGCCGGAGTTCACGACATTCTACGGTCAGGGTAATCGGTTTCCGTTGCCTGCGGCAGCCTCAAACTGTGGGTGATTCCAAAAACGCAAACGGCGTTTATAAAATCGATTGCAGTTATCTCAATTTTGACACGAAGCGCGCGCATTCCGCGCCGGTATCCCCTTTCGGGCAACGCGACCCCATTTTTTTTGAAGCGTGCGTTAAGATGAAAACACCGGTCTTTTATGATCCGTCAGGCAAGCGCAACAAGGCCACGCTGATGGGCGTGATCGCGCTGGCGGCGGCGGCCACCCTGTTGTTTCTGGGCCTGATCCTGTCCATCCTGTTTGTGCCGGTGCCGCGTCAGCTCGACCTGCATATGGAGGTCTCACATGCGTCGCGCTGGACCTTCCAGACCCACGATGCGCGCCATCCGTATCGCTTTCGCAACCTGACCCGTCACGCGGATACGCCGCAGAAAATCATCGGCTTTTACGTGCCTTGGGATGACGGCAGCCGCACGGCCTTTGAATCTCACGCCAGCGACATGGACGTGGTGATCGGGGCCTTTGCCAGCGTCTCTGGCCCGCAAAACACCTTTAACTATCAGCCGGATGTGCGTTTTCATAAGGTGCTGGCGGCCGCTAAAAAGCCGCCCGTCCTGCTGACCATGGTGCAGAACACCTCGCTCAAAGGCTTTGAACGCGAAAACACGCATCGCCTGCTGACCAATGTCGCCGCCCGGACGCAACTGCTGGCGCAGATCGAAGACACCCTAAGACAGGAGAAATCAGGCGGTGTTGTTTTCGACTTTGAAAATCTGGAGCCTGCCGCCCTCAAACCCTATCTCGCTTTTTTGAAAGAGGCCCGCGCGCGTCTGGGGGCCAAGGGATATTCCGTCACCGCCACCGTACCCGTCGATGATCTGGACTGGAACCTGTCCGCCTTTGCGCAGGTCACCGACAAGCTGTTCCTGATGGTCTATGATCAGCATTCTATGGTCGATAAGGCGGGCCCGATCGCCGCGCAAGACTGGTTCGAGGGGCGTCTGGCGGCAGCCATGAAGGCCGTCCCGGCGGATAAGGCCATCGTCTGTATCGGCAACTACGCCTACGACTGGTCGAAATTCGGCACCACGGTCCTGACGGTGGGCGATGCCTGGCTGATCGCCCACGATTCCGAAGCCCCCGTCGCCTTCGACCGCGCGACCGGCAACAGCGGCTTTGCCTATCAGGAAAACGGCGTCAATCACGAAGTGTGGATGCTCGATGCCGTCAGCGCGTGGAATCAACTGCTGGCCGTTCACGCCACCGATGCCTATGGCGTCGCCCTGTGGCATCTCGGCTCCGAAGACCCTGGCATCTGGCAGGATTTTGCGCATTTTCAGGGCCAGACCACGCCTGATCTGACGACGCTGAAACCCGCGGGCAATGTAGATGTCGAAGGGGCGGGCGAAATCCTGCGCATCAGCGCCACCCCGACCTTTGGGCGCCGCACGGTCCAGTTTGACGCCCAGCGTATGGCACAAAATCAGGTCTATCAGACCCTGCCCACCCCCTATGTGGTGCGCCGTACCGGTTTCAAACCCGGTTATATCGCCCTTACCTTCGACGATGGTCCCGATCCGAAGTGGACGCCCAAGGTGCTGCAAATCCTGAAGGCCGAACACGTCCCCGCGACCTTCTTCGTGATTGGGGAAAAGGCGCTGGGTCACCCCTTCCTTCTGAAGACCATGCTGGCTGAGGGCAACGAACTCGGCAACCACACCTATACCCACCCCAACATGGCCAACATCCCCGCCGAATGGGCCAGGGTGGAACTGAACTCGACGCAGCGCGTGGTCGAAGCCTATACGGGGCGCTCCCTGCGCTGGCTGCGCGCCCCTTATTTCGGGGATGCGGAACCCACGACCGAAAACGAACTGGCCCCTGCCCTGCTGGGGCAGCAGATGGGCTATACCAGCGTCGGTTTGCACGTCGATTCCGAAGACTGGCAAAAGCCGGGCGTGCAGGCCATCATCGACAATGTCCTGAAAGGCGTCGCGGACGGGGCCGCCAGTGCCGCGTCCGAGGCCTGCAAAGAAGACGTCAACAACTGCCGCTCAGGTCAGATCGTGCTGATGCACGATTCCGGCGGTGATCGTCAGCAGACGATTGACGCCCTGCCGCACATCATCCGGGCCCTGAAGGCGCAAGGCTATCAGTTCACGACCGTGAGCGGCCTGACCGATCTGCCGGCGGCGCAGGCCATGCCGACACTGTCGGGGAGTGATCTGGCCGCCGTGCGCTTCGATGTCGGCGTGTTCATGCTGCTGGCTTGGGGGGCGATTGGCCTGCAATGGCTGTTTATCGCCGCCATAGTTCTGGGGGTTTTGCGCGCCATCATCCTCAGCGTTATGGCCATCTGGGCCGACTATAGCGGTCATATGGACCCGCCTTCCGAAACCGATGACGGCCGTATCGCCGACTTTGTCCATGCGCGGCAGGTCAGCGTCATCATCCCCGCCTTTAACGAAGCCCGCGTCATCGAAGCCTCGGTGCGCCGCGTTTTGACCAGCGTCGATGTCGATATCGAAGTCGTCGTGGTCGATGACGGCTCAAAAGACGAGACCAGCGCCATCGTGGCGCGCGCCTTTGCGGACGAACCGCGGGTCACCCTGATCACTCAGGCCAATGCCGGCAAGGCGACCGCGGTCAATAACGGTATCGCCAGAGCCAAAGGCGAAATCATCATCGCGCTCGATGCCGATACGCAGTTCGAACCGGAAACCATTGCGCGGCTGGTGCGCTGGTTCATCCGGCCTGAGATCGGCGCGGTGGCAGGCAATGCCAAGGTCGGTAACCGCTTTAACTTCGTCACCCGCTGGCAAGGCGTGGAGTATGTGACGGCGCAGAATCTGGAACGCTCGGCGCTGGCCACCTTCGGCGCTATGATGGTCGTGCCGGGCGCGGTTGGGGCGTGGCGGCGTTCGGCGCTCGAAGAGGTCGGCGGCTATCCGCACGACACGCTGGCTGAGGATCAGGACCTGACCATTGCCATTCAGCGCCGCGGCTGGGCCGTGGCCTATGATCAGGACGCCGTGGCGTGGACCGAAGCGCCCGAAAGTTTCGCCGCCCTCATCAAACAACGCTACCGCTGGGCCTTCGGCACGCTGCAATGCCTGTGGAAGCACCGCCGTATTCTGAAAGAAGGCAAGCCCAAGGGGCTGGCGCGTATCGGCCTGCCGCAGGCGTGGATTTTCCAGATCGGTTTTTCGGTGATTTCCCCGCTGATTGATCTGGCCCTGCTGATCAATATTGCCGCCACCGCCTGGACGATCAGTCAGCACGGACTGAACCAGACCGATGGCACGCTGGAGCGTATGCTGATCTACTGGACGGTGTTTGTGGCCATCGACGCCCTGTGCGGCTGGATCGCCTACATGCTGGAGCCACGCGAAAAGCGTTACCCCGTCTTCTGGCTGCTGTCGCAACGCTTCGTCTATCGTCAGATCATGTACTATGTGGTGCTGAAGGCGCTGGCCTCGGCCGGGCGCGGGCTGGCGGTCGGCTGGGGCAAGCTGGAGCGCAGCGGGCGCGTCACCCCGGCGTCAACCCCGCAGCCTTAGAGCGGATTTCGTTCAGGTTGAACCGAAACTCCGCTCTCATGCTTTGTTTTATCCCGCATTTGATTCCGAAACGAAGTTCGGCGAAGCCAAAACCGTTGCACACTTTTCGGAATGCGCTC